>NZ_JBHUYA010000017.1:0-1883 GCF_042668995.1 Arthrobacter sp. NPDC057259 | reverse complement strand
TAAAAGACAGCGGCTGCTACCAGAACTACCAAAACGGCGCCATCATCTGGTCCCCCACCACCGGCGCCCAAATCAGCCCCACCGGACCCATCCGCACCCTCTGGGCCGCCAACGGCTATGAAACCGGACGCCTCGGCTACCCCACCACCCCCCAAACCTGCACCACCACCCAAGACACCTGCACCCAGACCTACCAAAACGGAAAAATCACATGGACCACAACCCGCGGCGCCTACATCGGCTAGCCCGGGGCCGGCCGGCACCCGGACGCCGCAGGAAAGACGCAGCATTGGCCCAGAACACGGCGTGTACGCCTAAATAGTCCGCAGGTTCGGCCATTTTGGCCCGATCGGCCCGCTAGCACTCCCTAAACTACTTTCGCTTCCCGGTCCCTCCGCGGGGAATCTCGCAGCACGGCTCGAGGCACCGCGTTTCATGAAGGAAAAAATGAATCCCACACGGATGATGGCAACGGTTCTCAGTGCCGTGCTCCTTTCAGCGGTCTCCGTCACCGCAGTCACGCCTGCCTATGCGACGGCCACTGCGTCCTCGCTCGCCAGCGAGGTCACGCCGACGCCGGTCCCGACCTCGCCAACGCCCACGAATTCTGTCCCGGCGTCGCCGTCTCCCACCGCTGCGCCCACACAACCTGCACCCTCCTCGCCGTCGCCGTCGGCCGTGCCAATGACGACGACGCCGCCGGTTACCGAACAGACGGGCGGCGTGCCGACGTCGGCCCACATCTTTGAAACGCCTCCCGCCGAGGGAAGCAAAGGCGTCGCTCCCCGCCGCCTGAGCACCGAGGCCTACTCGATGTCCCGGACCGGCGACATCAAGATTCGACTGGTGACGGTCCAGCTCACCGATGTGAAGGCAAACATCTCGATGGACAGCGCCATTGCCGCGGTCCAGACGACGAGTGACTACTGGCGAACCATGTCCAACAACCGGCTCTCGATGTCCGTGGCCACCACGGAGACGTTCAACAGCCGCAGCGCTTCATCGAAGCAAAGCTATTCCGACATGATGAACACCATCACGAACGAGCTTGGATGGGCACCGAGCTCCTACCAGGCCCTCGTGGTGTTCGTCTCGACTCCGACGCTTTCCTCTGGTGCCTTCGGGGCTGGCTGGAGCTATAACGGAACCAGCGGCAAAGTCATCATGCCGCTTCCGGCGTCGTTGACCAAGAGTGTCCTCACGCACGAGTTCGGCCACGTCCTGGGCCTGATGCACGCCAACAGCTTGGAGTGCGGCAGCGGTGCGCAGGACACTGGCTCGAATCCGGACGGATCGTTCACCGACAGCAGCTGCAGCATCCGCGAATACGGCGACACGATGGACCTCATGGGCGCATCGCAAATCAGCCAACCGACGATTAGCTCCACCCTGTGGGATTTTGGCGGCTTTGGGCGAGGCGACGAGATTCGCAATATCGGGACGGCCGGCGGAAGCCAAAGCTACACCCTGACCGCCTGGGCGGGCACAGCGGCGAACCGGGCACTGAAATTCACGGATCCTATAAGCGGCGAGGTCTATTACCTGGAACTCCGCCTGCCCGTCGGTTATGACACCGCTACGGCCGTCAACGGCAACCGGGGGGTCAAGATCGTCCAGCAGATCGGGGCCGGTTCCCTGATCCTCATGCCAGACTCCACGCCATTCGCCGGCTACTACAGCACCCACCACGCCTGGCAGGCCGGTCAAACCTTTACCACTTACGCCGGGACCCGGGTTTCCATTGACTGGATCAGCAACGACGCCGCCGGCGTCACCATCGAAGCCGTGCCTGCGGCGGCGAGTGCGGCGATTTCGGCAACCACTTCTTCTTCTGCCGCGGCGTTGGGGTCCAAGACGTCGGACATTACCTGTGGTTTGCGGGA
>NZ_JBHUYA010000016.1:0-2260 GCF_042668995.1 Arthrobacter sp. NPDC057259 | reverse complement strand
TGCGCGCGCAGCGGATAGGGACCGAACTGTCTCACGACGTTCTAAACCCAGCTCGCGTACCGCTTTAATGGGCGAACAGCCCAACCCTTGGGACCGACTACAGCCCCAGGATGCGATGAGCCGACATCGAGGTGCCAAACCTCCCCGTCGATGTGGACTCTTGGGGGAGATAAGCCTGTTATCCCCGGGGTAGCTTTTATCCGTTGAGCGATGGCCCTTCCATGCGGAACCACCGGATCACTAAGCCCGACTTTCGTCCCTGCTCGACTTGTAGGTCTCGCAGTCAAGCTCCCTTGTGCCTTTACACTCTGCGAATGATTTCCAACCATTCTGAGGGAACCTTTGGGCGCCTCCGTTACCTTTTAGGAGGCGACCGCCCCAGTCAAACTGCCCACCTGACACTGTCTCCCCGCCCGATAAGGGCGGCGGGTTAGAAGGTCAATACAGCCAGGGTAGTATCCCACCGATGCCTCCACCGAAGCTGGCGCTCCGGTTTCCAAGGCTCCTACCTATCCTGTACAAGCTGTACCAACATTCAATATCAGGCTGCAGTAAAGCTCCACGGGGTCTTTCCGTCCTGTCGCGGGTAACCTGCATCTTCACAGGTACTATAATTTCACCGAGTCTCTCGTTGAGACAGTGCCCAGATCGTTGCGCCTTTCGTGCGGGTCGGAACTTACCCGACAAGGAATTTCGCTACCTTAGGACCGTTATAGTTACGGCCGCCGTTTACTGGGGCTTCAATTCGCACCTTCGCTTACGCTAAGCGCTCCTCTTAACCTTCCAGCACCGGGCAGGCGTCAGCCCCTATACTTCGCCTTACGGCTTCGCAGAGACCTGTGTTTTTGCTAAACAGTCGCCTGGGCCTATTCACTGCGGCTCTCTCGGGCTTGCACCCTAACAGAGCACCCCTTCTCCCGAAGTTACGGGGTCATTTTGCCGAGTTCCTTAACGAGAGTTCTCTCGATCACCTTAGGATTCTCTCCTCGCCTACCTGTGTCGGTTTGCGGTACGGGCACCTCTCACCTCGCTAGAGGCTTTTCTTGGCAGTGTGGAATCAGGAACTTCGCTACTATAATTCGCTCGCCATCACAGCTCAGCCTTCACGGGAAACGGATTTGCCTATTTCCCAGCCTAACTGCTTGGACGCGGATATCCAATACCGCGCTTACCCTATCCTCCTGCGTCCCCCCATTGCTCAAATGGTGAGGAGGTGGTACAGGAATATCAACCTGTTGTCCATCGCCTACGCCTTTCGGCCTCGGCTTAGGTCCCGACTAACCCTGAGCGGACGAGCCTTCCTCAGGAAACCTTAGGCATTCGGTGGAGGGGATTCTCACCCCTCTTTCGCTACTCATACCGGCATTCTCACTTCTAAGCGCTCCACAAGTCCTTCCGGTCTTGCTTCACAGCCCTTAGAACGCTCTCCTACCACTGTTCGAAGAACAGTCCGCAGCTTCGGTGATACGTTTAGCCCCGGTACATTTTCGGCGCAGAGTCACTCGACCAGTGAGCTATTACGCACTCTTTAAATGGTGGCTGCTTCTAAGCCAACATCCTGGTTGTCTAAGCAACTCCACATCCTTTTCCACTTAACGTATACTTTGGGACCTTAGCTGGCGGTCTGGGCTGTTTCCCTTTCGACTACGGATCTTATCACTCGCAGTCTGACTCCCAAGGATAAGTCATCGGCATTCGGAGTTTGACTGAATTCGGTAACCCGGTAGGGGCCCCTAGTCCAATCAGTGCTCTACCTCCAAGACTCTTACCTTGAGGCTAGCCCTAAAGCTATTTCGGAGAGAACCAGCTATCTCCAGGTTCGATTGGCATTTCACCCCTACCCACACCTCATCCCCGCACTTTTCAACGTGCGTGGGTTCGGGCCTCCATTCAGTGTTACCTGAACTTCACCCTGGACATGGGTAGATCACCTGGTTTCGGGTCTACGACCACGTACTCAATTCGCCCTATTCAGACTCGCTTTCGCTGCGGCTCCGCATCTTCTGCTTAACCTTGCACGGGATCGTAACTCGCCGGTTCATTCTACAAAAGGCACGCCATCACCCGTTAACGGGCTCTGACTACTTGTAGGCACACGGTTTCAGGATCTCTTTCACTCCCCTTCCGGGGTGCTTTTCACCTTTCCCTCACGGTACTGGTTCACTATCGGTCACTAGGGAGTATTTAGCCTTGGGAGATGGTCCTCCCGGATTCCGACGGAATTTCACGTGTTCCGCCGTACTCAGGATACATTCAAGAG
>NZ_JBHUYA010000015.1:0-3198 GCF_042668995.1 Arthrobacter sp. NPDC057259 | reverse complement strand
AACGCCCGGTCCCATTCCGAACCCGGAAGCTAAGACCCACAGCGCCGATGGTACTGCACCCGGGAGGGTGTGGGAGAGTAGGTCACCGCCGGACAACCATTAGGTCGAGAGCCTCCAACCACCAGGTTGGAGGCTCTCCCACTTTAACCACCACCCCAGTCATTCCTTCGCGGTTTCCGCCTTGGCTTGTGCCTCGCGCGGGCTGTCATTGAACCGGCGCCGGTGCAGCCATGCCAGGACCTCGACCAACACCCCGCCACCCAGACCCGACCCCAGCGCGGCCAGCAGCAGCGGCTGCGGCGGCCAGCCGAGAATGAAGAAGTCCTGGGCCAGCGGCACTCCCAGCAGGACAACCAGCGCGATGGCCATCGCCGCGAGCACACCCAGCCGGCCGGCGTTCAGCGGCCGTGCCACGGCGCTCAGGATCCACAGTCCAACGATGGACAGGGTCAGGACTGCCGCCGAGCGAAGGTCCTCCGCGCTAGGCGCCGGGCCCGCCGTCGTCGATGCCGCCGTGACCGCAATCAGCGAGGCGGTGACGATCAGCCCCGCCGGCACGGAGAACCACAGCGAACGCCGGAGGAAGCCGGCACGGTAGCGGCGGGCGTTGGGCATCAGGGCCAGGAAGAAGGCGGGGATCCCGATGGTGAGTCCGTCGGTGAAGGACAGCTGGCGGGGCAGGAACGGGAAGGGCCACTGCAGCAGCGCGAAGCTCGAGGCGATAGCCGCGGCGTAGGCCGTCTTGCTGAGGAACAGGCTGGAGACGCGTTCGATGTTGGCAATGACGCGCCGGCCCTCGGCTACCACCTCTGGCAGCCGGTCGAAGCGGCCGTCCATGAGCACCAAACGGGCCACGGCCTTGGTGGCCGGCGACGCCGAGTTTACGGCAATGCCAAGGTCCGCGGTCTTCAGGGCGAGGGCATCGTTGACGCCGTCCCCGGTCATGGCGACCGTGTGCCCGTTCCGCTGGAGGGCGGCCACCATGTCCCGCTTCTGGTGGGGGCTGACCCTGCCGAACACCGTGTTTGCCTCCATCACCTCCGCGAGCCGTTCCGGATCCTCCGGCAGGGTCCGGGCATCCACGCCGTGCGGAACCGTCAGCCCCACCCGGCGGGCTATGGCGGCAACCGTTCCGGGCTCGTCGCCGGAGATGATCTTCACCGTCACGCCCTCCGCCCGGAAGTACTCCAAGGTGGTTGCGGCCTCTGGCCGGGGCTGTTCCCGGAAGGTCAGCAGCGCCACGGGGCGCACGGCTGCCGGCAGCGCGCCGTCGTCCGTTCCCTGCCGGGGCAGGGCGGATGCCTGGGCGAGGAGGAGGGTACGGAGCCCGCCGGCGGCGAGGTCCCCAGCCCGGTGGAGGGCGGCGGCCGCGGTGTCCGGGGCGTCCCCCGCCGACGCAGGCTTCCCGGCCGGCTGTTCACCTGCCCCGCTACCTGGGGCGAGGAGGACGTCGGGGGCGCCAAGGACCCAGGTCGAGGTGTTGCCGGTGCCGGCGTCGAACGTGGCGCCGCTCCACTTGCGGGCGGAAGAGAACGGGACGTAGGACACGGAGCGGAAGCCGCCGTCGTCCTCGAAGGCGAGCTCCATGCTGCGCGCGGTCGCATTAGCCTCCGGTTCGGAGGCGAACCAGCCCAGCGCGTGCTCCCAACCCGGCGGCGGTTCCGGCAGCAACTGGTGGAGGGCGTCGAACCTGAGGCCGCCTTCGGTGAGGGTGCCGGTCTTGTCCAGGCAGAGGACATCCACCCTCGCCAATCCCTCGACGGCGGCGAGCTCCTGGATCAGAACCTTGTGCGCGGCCAGGCGGAGACCACCTACGGCGAAGGCCACGCTGGTCAGCAGCACGAGACCCAAGGGGACCATGGCGATGACGCTGGCGATCACGCCGACGACGGCGGGTACCCATGCCCCGTCGACGGTCACAGACTGCCAACCGCCCCGGGCCTGCAGCTCCCCGGCCGCCACGAGTACGGCCACAGGCAGGATGCCCCAGGCGATCCAGCGGAGGACACGGTTCAGGCTGTTGCGGATCTCGGACTGCACCAGGGAAAAACGCCGCGCATCGGCGGTGATCCGGCTGGAGAACGATTCCGCCCCTACCCGCACCACCCGGGCATGGCCCCGGCCGGCAACCACCAGGGACCCAGACAACACCTCAGACCCGGTGGCCTTGTCCACGGGGTCGGACTCACCCGTCAGCAGGGATTCGTCCGCCTCGAGCCCGGAGGACTCAATCACCTCCGCATCGGCGGTCACCTGGTCGCCGGCCCGGAGGATCAGGACATCATCCCGCACCACCTCCGCGGTGGGAATCTCTAACGGCAGGCCATCACGGAGGACCCGTGCCTGTGGAGCATCGAGGATTGCCAGCCGGTCCAGGGACCGCTTGGCACGGAACTCCTGCACGACGCCGATCACCGCGTTGCCGGCGGCCGCGAGACCGAACAGCGCGTCCTGCCACCGGCCGAGCAGCAGCAGGATCAGGAAGCTGCCCCCGACGATGGCATTGAAGAGCGTGAGGACGTTGGCTTTGAAGATCTCCCAGAGAGTGCGGCTGGACCGGTCCTGCACTTTGTTGTCCAGACCCCGCTCCACGCGGTCCGCCACCTCGTGGCGATTCAGGCCGGGTCCGGGGGGAGCGGGCACACGCGCATCCGGGGTCCTTGTATCCTGGCGCCGGCGTTCTGCCCTCACACCCCCGATGGTAGACGCAGCGGGCCTAGGAGTGACGCAGCATACAGGAAGCTCTTTCACGTCGACTGGGCTTTCAAGGGCCCCGCTGGGGCCCTGCAAGGGCCAAAAGTCCGCGGGTTTCCGGGGTTTGCTCCGGCCAGGGAGGGTCCTTCAGTCCGGGTTTGCAGACGCGCCCACCGGGGTGTATTGTTTTCTAAGTCGCCGCGAGGGAGACCAGCCGAGAGGCCGGGAACCGAAGGCGGCCAAACCCCCAAAAAACTACAAGACCAAAATCTTGGACATTCTAATGACCACTATTTCTGGCCGGGGCTGATGCATCTCCTGAGTCTGTTTCGAGAAAATCGAATTTGCTTCGGAGAAAGACATCGGGTAAGTTTGAAAAGTTGCTCCGGAGCGAGTCACGATCCCTTGAGGGGTTGTGGTGGTGCCGGGTGTGTCTGTTGTTTGAGAACTCAATAGTGTGCCAAGTTTGTTGATACCGATTGTTTTATTGATTGGTTGAAATTG
>NZ_JBHUYA010000014.1:0-3582 GCF_042668995.1 Arthrobacter sp. NPDC057259 | reverse complement strand
GGGCCGGTGGATTCGTCCACCGGCCCCGCTGCCGTTAACTGCCGCCGCCGCGGGTAGGATGGCAGGCAGATTTGGCACCCTTCCAGCACGGTTTTTTGAAAGGCCTTAATGACTCTCGTCCCGCTGCCGCTCGAGCAGAACCAGCACGCCGACACCCTGATCCACGGGGCCGACGGCGGTTCGGAGGTGCGGCGTTCGGTGCTCCCCGGCGGCGTCCGGGTGCTGACCGAGGCGATGCCCGGCCAGCGCTCCGCCACGATCGGTTTCTGGGTCGGCGTCGGATCCCGGGACGAGGCCCCCGGCCAGCACGGCTCCACCCACTTCCTGGAACACCTCCTTTTCAAGGGCACCCGGAAGCGCACCGCCCTGGAGATCGCCTCCGCCTTCGACGAGGTGGGCGGCGAATCCAACGCGGCCACCGCCAAGGAAAGCACCTGCTACTTCGCCCGCGTCCTCGACACGGACCTGCCGATGGCGATCGACGTCATCGCCGACATGATCACCGGCGCCGTCCTCGACCCGCAGGAGATGGAGCAGGAACGCGACGTCATCCTCGAGGAGATCGCGATGGACAGCGACGACCCCACCGACGTCGCCCACGAGCACTTTGTCGCCGCGGTCCTCGGCTCCCACCCGCTGGGCCGCCCCATCGGGGGCACTCCCGAGGCCATCCGCGCCGTTGCCCGGGATTCGGTCTGGGACCACTACCGGCGCTACTACCGCCCGGACGAGCTCGTCATCACCGCCGCCGGGGGACTGGACCACGACGTCGTCTGCCGCCTCGTGGTGGACGCCCTGGAGACCGCCGGCTGGGACCTCGAGGCCGACGCCGCCCCGGTGCAGCGCCGCGCGACCGAACGCGCCGTGATCACCGGCACCGCCGGCCTGCACGTGGTCAAGCGCCCCGTGGAGCAGGCCAACATTATCGTGGGCTGCCCCTCGCTGGTGGCCACCGATGACCGCCGCTTCGTCATGAGCGTCCTCAACGCCGTCCTCGGCGGCGGCATGTCCTCCCGCCTGTTCCAGGAGGTCCGCGAGAAGCGCGGCCTGGTCTACTCGACCTACTCCTTCGCCTCCTCCTACGCCGACGCCGGGTACTTCGGCATGTACGCCGGCTGCACCCCCACGAAGGTCCGCCAGGTGCTGGACCTGCTGGGCGCCGAGCTGGACAAGCTCGCCGAGGGCGGCATCACCGAGGAGGAGCTGCGCAAGGCCGTGGGCCAGCTCAGCGGCGGGATCGTCCTGGCGCTGGAGGACACCGGTTCGCGGATGTCCCGCCTGGGCCGGGCCGAACTGGTCTCCGGCGAATACCAGGACATCGACGAGACCCTGCGGCAGATCCAGGCCGTCACCGCCGCCGAGGTCCAGGAACTCGCCCGCGAACTCGCCGCCGCCCCGCGGACCGTCACCGTGGTGGGACCCTTCGAGGAAACCGAGACCTTCGGGCTCTAAACCGGCGCCGCCGCCCGGACCCGACGGCACACCGTCGTCATGAACGGGGTGAACTCCCCGGCGGCTCCCAGCCGCAGCCCGGCGGAGTGGATGAGCTCGCCATCGCGCACCTGCAGCGTGTGCCGGGCCGTGCCCCGGGCGCTGCGCCGCTCGATGGTCAGCACGCCGTCGTGCCAGGCGGCCCGCGCCGGCGCGTCCGGTGCGCGCCCCTCCAAGGGCAGGCCTACGACGCCGGCGCGTGCACCGTGAATTTCGTATAGGAGCGCCCCGGGGTGGCGCGGATCCTCGGTGAGCACCCCCGTGACGGTGGCGACGCGGCCGTCGGCCTCGGCGTGCCGGAACGCCACCGTGACCGCCAGCCCACCCGCCGCCCGCGCGAACTCCACCTCCGCCGCCGCGCTCCTTGCCGGACCCCACGCGGTGGCCTCCCAGCGGGTGGTGCCGCTCCAGCGCCCCAGGAAATCAGCCAGGGCGCCGAGCGTGGCGCCCGTCAACCGTCGGTTCATGCCGCACGCACCCCGCTCCTTTTCGGTCCTTCCCTGTCTTTCCCCGGGACCGCGCTGCGGCCCCGGGATCATCTTCACGCGGGCCGCACCGGGAGTAAAGAGCCGTGGTGCCCATGAGGCGCCGTCGGCGGCGGGGGAGAGGCAACTTCGTTGCCATTTCGTTGCACAGTCTGCGCCGGAATCCGTTGACAGTCTGTGACCCGCGCCATAGATTGACTGTAATCTGAATCACCTTTCAGGTTGGACTCAGATCTCCCCTGCCCCCACTCCTCGGATTTTCACCGAAAGGCATCCCGTGAAGGACACAAAGAAGTTCCTGATGGCAGCCGTGATGGCCTCCGGCCTGGCCCTGAGCGCCTGCGCGCCCACCGCCGGCTCGGCAGCCCCCGCGGGCTCCGGCAAGGCCGCCGAGCCCGTCAACGTCGGCATCATCTACTCCAAGACCGGGGCCCTGGCGGCCTACGGCGCCACCTACTACCAGGGCCTGCAGGCCGGCATCGACTACGCCACCGGCGGCAGCGGCGAGGTCAACGGCGCCAAGATCAACCTGACCTACACCGACGACGCCGGCGACCCGGACAAAGCGGTCGCGGCCGCCAAGGACATGATCGGCAAGGGCTACAAGATCATCGGCGGCACCGCCTCCTCCGGCATCGCCGTCAAGCTCGCCGAACAGGCCCAGCAGAACAAGGTCCTCTACATCTCCGGCCCCGCCGCCACCGACGCGATCCAGGGCGTCAACAAGTACACCTTCCGCTCCGGCCGGCAGAGCCTGCAGGACGTCGCCACCGCGGGCACGTTCATCGACACCAAGGGCAAGAAGGTCGTCGTCTTCGCCCAGGACAACGCCTTCGGCCAGGGCAACGTCGCCGCGGTCAAGGCCGTGCTCGGGGCCAAGGGCGCCAACGTCAGCTCCGTGCTGGTCCCGGAGAACCAGGAACTGACGCCGTTCGCGCGCCAGCTGCTGGACGCCAAGGCAGACCTGGTCTTCGTCGCCTGGGCCGGCGCCACCACCGGCACCATGTGGCAGGCCCTGAGCCAGCAGGGCGTCTTCGACTCCGCCCCGGTGGTCACCGGCCTCGGCGACGCCTCCAGCTTCAACGCCTACGGCCCGGCGAGCTCCAAGATCAGCTTCCTCAACCACTACTTCCCGGGCGCCTCAGGCACCGACGTCGAGAAGAAGATGATCGCCGGCGTCGAGAAGGCCGGCGGCAAGGCCGACCTCTTCACCCCGGACGGCTTCGTCGCCGGCCAGCTGATCGTCCAGGCCATCAAGCAGGGCGGCGGCACCGACCCCGACGCCATGGTCAAGGCCCTCGAGGGCTATAGCTTCGACGGCCCCAAGGGCAAGGAAACGGTCCGTGCCTCGGACCACGCCCTGATCCAGGACATGTACCAGGCCAAGCTCGTCCAGAAGGACGGCGCCTGGACCCCGCAGCTGATCAAGGCCGTGCCGGGCGACACCGTCGCCCCGCCGGAGAAGAAGTAGCCAGCGGCGGGCGCGCGCGCGGGCCGGGAATAAAACCCCCCCCCCCCCCCCCCCCCCCCCCGCCACACCCACACCGCACCCCATCAAACCCCCCCCCCCCCCCCCCCCACCGAGGGACCCACCCCGCCCAGCAGC
>NZ_JBHUYA010000013.1:0-5007 GCF_042668995.1 Arthrobacter sp. NPDC057259 | reverse complement strand
GCTGGTTTCAAATTTTGTGCAGCCTTCGTATCCCGTTTTCCCGGGGTTGTTGGTTGTGTCTGTTTGTTTTCAACGGAGAGTTTGATCCTGGCTCAGGATGAACGCTGGCGGCGTGCTTAACACATGCAAGTCGAACGATGATCCGGTGCTTGCATCGGGGATTAGTGGCGAACGGGTGAGTAACACGTGAGTAACCTGCCCTTAACTCTGGGATAAGCCTGGGAAACTGGGTCTAATACCGGATATGACTCCTCATCGCATGGTGGGGGGTGGAAAGCTTTTGTGGTTTTGGATGGACTCGCGGCCTATCAGCTTGTTGGTGAGGTAATGGCTCACCAAGGCGACGACGGGTAGCCGGCCTGAGAGGGTGACCGGCCACACTGGGACTGAGACACGGCCCAGACTCCTACGGGAGGCAGCAGTGGGGAATATTGCACAATGGGCGGAAGCCTGATGCAGCGACGCCGCGTGAGGGATGACGGCCTTCGGGTTGTAAACCTCTTTCAGTAGGGAAGAAGCGAAAGTGACGGTACCTGCAGAAGAAGCGCCGGCTAACTACGTGCCAGCAGCCGCGGTAATACGTAGGGCGCAAGCGTTATCCGGAATTATTGGGCGTAAAGAGCTCGTAGGCGGTTTGTCGCGTCTGCCGTGAAAGTCCGGGGCTCAACTCCGGATCTGCGGTGGGTACGGGCAGACTAGAGTGATGTAGGGGAGACTGGAATTCCTGGTGTAGCGGTGAAATGCGCAGATATCAGGAGGAACACCGATGGCGAAGGCAGGTCTCTGGGCATTAACTGACGCTGAGGAGCGAAAGCATGGGGAGCGAACAGGATTAGATACCCTGGTAGTCCATGCCGTAAACGTTGGGCACTAGGTGTGGGGGACATTCCACGTTTTCCGCGCCGTAGCTAACGCATTAAGTGCCCCGCCTGGGGAGTACGGCCGCAAGGCTAAAACTCAAAGGAATTGACGGGGGCCCGCACAAGCGGCGGAGCATGCGGATTAATTCGATGCAACGCGAAGAACCTTACCAAGGCTTGACATGAACCGGTAAGACCTGGAAACAGGTCCCCCACTTGTGGCCGGTTTACAGGTGGTGCATGGTTGTCGTCAGCTCGTGTCGTGAGATGTTGGGTTAAGTCCCGCAACGAGCGCAACCCTCGTTCCATGTTGCCAGCGCGTTATGGCGGGGACTCATGGGAGACTGCCGGGGTCAACTCGGAGGAAGGTGGGGACGACGTCAAATCATCATGCCCCTTATGTCTTGGGCTTCACGCATGCTACAATGGCCGGTACAAAGGGTTGCGATACTGTGAGGTGGAGCTAATCCCAAAAAGCCGGTCTCAGTTCGGATTGGGGTCTGCAACTCGACCCCATGAAGTCGGAGTCGCTAGTAATCGCAGATCAGCAACGCTGCGGTGAATACGTTCCCGGGCCTTGTACACACCGCCCGTCAAGTCACGAAAGTTGGTAACACCCGAAGCCGGTGGCCTAACCCCTTGTGGGAGGGAGCTGTCGAAGGTGGGACTGGCGATTGGGACTAAGTCGTAACAAGGTAGCCGTACCGGAAGGTGCGGCTGGATCACCTCCTTTCTAAGGAGCGCCTACAACAACCCCGCCTGGTCTAAGTACTGGTGTGGTGGTGTTGTCAGGAGTAGGCCCGTTGCGCAGACGCAGGTTCTGCGGCGGGTGCTCATGGGTGGAATATCAATGAATAGGTGCCTGTCGGGTTTTTCACCGGTGGTTAGTACGGATTCTCTTTTGAGGGGGTTGTGGAACGCTGTGGTGGGGGTTCTGGTGGGTAGTGTTTGGCACACTGTTGGGTCCTGAGACAACAGGACCATGGTCCGTGTCTGTCCCTTCTTTGTGGGGGGTGGGTGCGGGGTGTGGGTTTTGTGTGTTTCTGGTTTCCTGGCTGCGACGCCCTGGACGCTGTTGACCTTCTTGCCTTCGGGTCAAGGGGTTGGTGTGTGGGGTGTGTGGTACGGGGTTGTTGTTTGAGAACTACATAGTGGACGCGAGCATCTTTTATAAGAAGCAATTTCCAAGAATATGAACCTGGATCTGGCTGCGCTCGATGGTGTCACCCCTTGTGGGTGGTGTTGTTGTGGTGTGGTTGGTTTCTGTGGTTCTCTCGAAATTACTCCTTGATCTTTTGTGGTCAAGTTTTTAAGAGCACACGGTGGATGCCTTGGCATTAGGAGCCGAAGAAGGACGTAGGAATCTGCGATAAGCCTGGGGGAGTCGATAACCGGACTGTGATCCCAGGGTGTCCGAATGGGGAAACCCCGCCAGGGGCGCGAGTTGCCTGGTGACCCGCATCTGAACACATAGGGTGCGTGGAGGGAACGCGGGGAAGTGAAACATCTCAGTACCCGCAGGAAGAGAAAACAATAGTGATTCCGTTAGTAGTGGCGAGCGAACGCGGATCAGGCTAAACCGTTCCATGTGTGATAGCCGGCGGGCGTTGCATGGTCGGGGTTGTGGGACTTTCCGTTCTGTCTCTGCCGGGACAGTGGGGTGAGAGCGTGGGCATAGGTGAACGGTCTTGAAAGGCCGGCCAGAGAGGGTGTGAGCCCCGTAACCGAAATGTTTGTCACGCCGCCTGGAGAGTATCCCAAGTAGCACGGGGCCCGAGAAATCCCGTGCGAATCTGTCAGGACCACCTGATAAGCCTAAATACTCCCTAATGACCGATAGCGGACCAGTACCGTGAGGGAAAGGTGAAAAGTACCCCGGGAGGGGAGTGAAACAGTACCTGAAACCGTGTGCTTACAATCCGTCGGAGCAGCCTTGTAGTTGTGACGGCGTGCCTTTTGAAGAATGAGCCTGCGAGTTAGTGTTACGTCGCGAGGTTAACCCGTGTGGGGAAGCCGTAGCGAAAGCGAGTCTGAATAGGGCGTTGCAGTGGCGTGATCTAGACCCGAAGCGAAGTGATCTACCCATGGCCAGGTTGAAGCGACGGTAAGACGTCGTGGAGGACCGAACCCACTTCAGTTGAAAATGGAGGGGATGAGCTGTGGGTAGGGGTGAAAGGCCAATCAAACTTCGTGATAGCTGGTTCTCCCCGAAATGCATTTAGGTGCAGCGTTGCGTGTTTCTTATCGGAGGTAGAGCTACTGGATGGCTAATGGGCCCTACAAGGTTACTGACGTCAGCCAAACTCCGAATGCCGGTAAGTGAGAGCGCAGCAGTGAGACTGTGGGGGATAAGCTTCATAGTCGAGAGGGAAACAGCCCAGACCACCAACTAAGGCCCCTAAGCGTGTGCTAAGTGGGAAAGGATGTGGAGTTGCGAAGACAACCAGGAGGTTGGCTTAGAAGCAGCCATCCTTAAAAGAGTGCGTAATAGCTCACTGGTCAAGTGATTCCGCGCCGACAATGTAGCGGGGCTCAAGTACACCGCCGAAGTTGTGGCATTCAGATTTTTGCTAAGCCCTTGTGGTTCAGGCGTCTGGATGGGTAGGGGAGCGTCGTGTGGGCAGTGAAGTCGCGGTGTAAACCAGCGGTGGAGCCTACACGAGTGAGAATGCAGGCATGAGTAGCGAAAGACGGGTGAGAAACCCGTCCGCCGAATGATCAAGGGTTCCAGGGTCAAGCTAATCTGCCCTGGGTAAGTCGGGACCTAAGGCGAGGCCGACAGGCGTAGTCGATGGACAACGGGTTGATATTCCCGTACCGGCGAAAAACCGCCCATGTTGAACAGGGGATACTAACCGCCCGAGACCTGCCCGACACCCCTTGTGGGTGAAGGGTTTTGGTGGAGCGCGGGACCTGATCCTGGGAGGCAAGCGTATTAACAGGTGTGACGCAGGAAGGTAGCCGGGCCGGGCGATGGTTGCCCCGGTCTAAGGATGTAGGGCGAACGGTAGGCAAATCCGCTGTTCATGATGCCTGAGACCCGATGGGACCCCCGTATGGGGGGATCCGGTGATCCTATGCTGCCGAGAAAAGCATCGACGCGAGGTTTTAGCCGCCCGTACCCCAAACCGACACAGGTGATCAGGTAGAGAATACTAAGGCGATCGAGAGAATTATGGTTAAGGAACTCGGCAAAATGCCCCCGTAACTTCGGGAGAAGGGGGGCCCCTATCGTGATGGACACTTGCTGTCCGGAGCGTGGCGGGGCCGCAGAGACCAGGGGGAAGCGACTGTTTACTAAAAACACAGGTCCGTGCGAAGTCGCAAGACGATGTATACGGACTGACTCCTGCCCGGTGCTGGAAGGTTAAGAGGACCGGTTAGCCGCAAGGCGAAGCTGAGAATTTAAGCCCCAGTAAACGGCGGTGGTAACTATAACCATCCTAAGGTAGCGAAATTCCTTGTCGGGTAAGTTCCGACCTGCACGAATGGAGTAACGACTTCCCCGCTGTCTCAACCATAAACTCGGCGAAATTGCAGTACGAGTAAAGATGCTCGTTACGCGCAGCAGGACGGAAAGACCCCGAGACCTTTACTATAGTTTGGTATTGGTGTTCGGAGTGGCTTGTGTAGGATAGGTGGGAGACGTTGAAGCCCGGACGCCAGTTCGGGTGGAGTCATCGTTGAAATACCACTCTGGTCACTTTGGACATCTAACTTCGGCCCGTAATCCGGGTCAGGGACAGTGCCTGATGGGTAGTTTAACTGGGGCGGTTGCCTCCTAAAAAGTAACGGAGGCGCCCAAAGGTTCCCTCAGCCTGGTTGGCAATCAGGTGTCGAGTGTAAGTGCACAAGGGAGCTTGACTGTGAGAGAGACATCTCGAGCAGGGACGAAAGTCGGGACTAGTGATCCGGCGGTACATTGTGGAATGGCCGTCGCTCAACGGATAAAAGGTACCTCGGGGATAACAGGCTGATCTTGCCCAAGAGTCCATATCGACGGCATGGTTTGGCACCTCGATGTCGGCTCGTCGCATCCTGGGGCTGGAGTAGGTCCCAAGGGTTGGGCTGTTCGCCCATTAAAGCGGTACGCGAGCTGGGTTTAGAACGTCGTGAGACAGTTCGGTCCCTATCCGCTGCGCGCGCA
>NZ_JBHUYA010000012.1:0-24350 GCF_042668995.1 Arthrobacter sp. NPDC057259 | reverse complement strand
GAAACGCCCGGTCCCATTCCGAACCCGGAAGCTAAGACCCACAGCGCCGATGGTACTGCACCCGGGAGGGTGTGGGAGAGTAGGTCACCGCCGGACATAATTCAGGTCGAGAGCCTCCAACCACCAGGTTGGAGGCTCTCCCACTTTAACCACCCATACAGGGCTCAGACGGAAACGCCGGCTACTCCCACACCCGGACATAGTCCACCCTCATGGCCCCGGCCTCACCGAGAATCTTGGCACCGCGCCACACCCCGATGTTCAGCAGCAGGTAGTGCGGGCTGACGTTGTCGCTGGTGGCGTAGGAGTGGACCAGTACGCCGTCGTAGTACACCTCGTTGGCACCCGGCTTACGCAGTACCCCGTACGTGTGATAGCCGCCGGCCCAGCACCCGGGAACGATCCGGCTCTTCTTCCACGCCGCGGAGTGGTACACGCTCCACATGTCCCCGGCGAGCGGTTCGGCGATGTCGATCTCCCCGGTAGAGGGATAGGCCTGGCCGGCGGTCCACCAGGCGCCCCAGTTCCTGATGCTGGTCTCACAGGTGCCCGGGAAGAAGATGCGGGCCTCCGCGTAACCGGTGGTGAACTGGAAGCCGGTGTGCCCGGCCACGCCGTCGTTGGGGTTGGTGGAGAGCAGCGCCCCCGAGGAGACGTCGCTAAGCTGCAGTACGGCCTCTCCGTTGGCGATCCGGACGTTGCTGGAACAGGTCTTCACATTGTTCTTGACCGACTTGAGGTCGCAGTCATCGAACCAGTACGGCGTCCAGGCCGCGGTGTTCAGGGAGTTGAAGTCGTCGTTGAAGACCAGGTTCCAGCTCCCGGGCACACCCACCGGATTCGGGGGAGGGGGAGCGGCTACCGCCGGAGCGGCCATGGAGTCCGCCGCGGGAGCCTTGATGGCTGCGGGGGCGGGCGGCACCACGGCCGGCGCCGCGCCGACGGCCTGGGGCGCGTCCGGTCCGCCGCCGAGCGCGCCGCTCATGGGCGCGGGCGCGTTCGCTCCGGCGTCGCTGGAGACCTCCGGCGGCGGAGCCGCGGCCGGACCCGGCGCGGCGGTGGGCAGGGCACTACTGGAGAGCACCGCGGCGGCGACCAAACAGACGATCCAGGGGACTGAGCGGTGCTTCATGGGATCACCCTCTCCAGGGTGAGGGCAGCGACAGACAGCTGCCGGTGACGGTTTGCCCTGACGACCGGTGTCCCCCCAGTCAGACCGAGCAATGTGAGGGCTGAGCGCACGATGATCCCTTCTCTCGTGTCCGGGCGGGCCCGGTACTCCCACTAGCCTTCAGGCTATGAGCGGATCGGCCCTACGTCAGGCGTACCGACTACTTGCCCCGCACGGCGGACCTCTTGGATCCACCGCCCGGACTACCTGCCCGGGAACAGTCAAAGGAACAGCCCAGAAGCCCCGCGCGTTGACTACCCTTGAGTAACACCAGCGATCAGCAGCCACGGGAGGCCACCTTGAGTGCACGGACCATCATCATCACCGGCGCCAGCGACGGGATCGGCGCGTCCGCGGCCCGGACCCTGGCGGCGCAAGGCGAGAACGTCGTCGTCGTGGGGCGTTCCGCCGCGAAAACGGCGCAGATCGCCGGGGAAATAGGTGCCGACCACTTCGTGGCCGACTTTGCCGAGCTGGCCCAGGTCCGCCGGCTCGCGGCGGAGCTGAAGGAGAAGTACCCGCGGATCGACGTGCTGGCCAACAACGCCGGCGGCATCATGGGCAACCGGCAGCTCACCGTGGACGGCCACGAGAAGACCTTCCAGGTCAACCACCTGGCGCCGTTCCTGCTCACCACGGAGCTGCTGGACGTGCTCACCGCCAGCCGCACCAAGGTCATAAACACCTCCAGCGTGGCCAACTCAATCTTCGCCCGCTTCGACATCGACGACCTGGACGCGGCGCGCAAGTATTCGACCAACCGGGCCTACGGCAACGCCAAGCTCGCCAACATCCTCTTCACCAGCGAACTGCACCGCCGCTACCACGAGGCCGGGATCTCGACGGCGGCGTTCCACCCGGGAGGGGTCGCCACCAACTTCGCGGCCGAGTCCACCAGCCCTATGCGCGTGGCGTACACGAGCTTCCTGAAGCGCTTCATGCTGACCCCGGAGCAGGGCGCGGACACCCTCGTCTGGCTGGCCAACGGCACCCCGGGCACGGACTGGACCTCCGGCGGGTACTACGCCAAGCGGGGACTCTCCAAGGCCAACAAGCTGGCGTACGACGGCGCGCTGGCGCGGCAGCTATGGGACCGCAGCGAGGCCATGGTGGCCCGATCGGCCTAATGCAACCGGCGGGGCCGTATGCTCCTCCCCAGTTACCGGTTTGCTCTGCCTGCCCCGCCCGGACAAATCCGCGGCGGCGAACGTCAGCGGAGCAACTCCCGGAGGTGTAACTGGGGAGGAGCGTACGTACTCTCGGGTTGCGGGGAGCTCTACCCGGCCGCCTCGACGGTGTCGATGGCGTCCAGGGCGCTGCCCATGGTGCCGGCCAGGTCACTGGCCGGTGCCGGCTTGGCGAACAGGTAGCCCTGCAGCGCGTCGCATCCGAGGCCCATCAGGTACTTGGCCTGCGCGGGAGTCTCGATGCCCTCTGCCGTGACCTTCAGGCCCAGGGCCTGGGCGGCGTTGATCATGGTCCGGAAGAACGGCAGGTGTTCCTTGCCGGTCTTGATCATGGCCACGAAGGACCGGTCGATCTTGACCTGGTCCAGCGGCAGCTCCCGGAGCCGGCCCAGCGAGGAGTAGCCGGTGCCGAAGTCGTCCATGGCGATCCGCACGCCCGCCCCGCGCAGCTGGTGCAGCTGGCGGATGACGTCCGAGTCGGCGTCGAAGAACACGCTCTCGGTCAGCTCAAGCATCAGCTGGCGCGGATTCACCCCGGTGGACGCGGCAATGCCGAGCACATCGCCGGCGAAGTCGCGCTGCTGGAACTGCAGGCCTGACACGTTCACGGCCACGCTGTAGGCGGCGTCGCCGGCCAGCCACGGGCGGATCTCGGCGCAGGCGCGGCGCATCACCTCGTCCCCGATCTCCCGGATCAGGCCGCTTTGTTCGGCCACCGGCAGGAACTGGTTGGGCGGCACCAGCTTGCCGTGCCGCTCCCAGCGGGCAAACGCCTCGAACTGGACCACAGCGCCGAGGCCGGGGGAGACCACCGGCTGGTAGTGCACCGAGATCTGGCCCAACTCCACCGCCTGGCGCAGCCCGGTCTCGCCGCCGGACTGGTGCGTGGGCGTCGCGAGCATCTCCGGCCGGAACTCCAGCCAGGTGTTCTTCCCGGCGGCCTTCGCCGCGCTCAGGGCCGAGTCGGCCTGCCGCAGCAGCTCCGCCCCGTCCTGCGTCTGCGCCGTCCGGGACGCCAGGCCCATGCTCGCCGCCGGCCGGACCGTGGACCCGCCGATCCGTGCCGGGGCGTACAGGGAGTCGGAGATCCGCTTGGCCACCGCGGAGATGCTGTGGCAGTCCGTGAGCAGCACAACGAACTCGTCGCCGCCGAGGCGGGCCACGGTGTCGTGCGGTCGGATGCAGTTCCGCAGCCGGCTGGCGACCTCAACCAGCAGTTCGTCCGCGGCGGAGCGGCCCAGCATGTCGTTGTAGGTGCGGAAGTCGTCCACGTTGATGATCACGACGTCCACGGAGTCCTCGCGGCGCAGTGCCGCGGCCAGGCGCTCGTTGAACAAGGTGCCGTTGGGCAGGCCGGTCAGGGTGTCGCGGAGAACGGCGGCTTTCAGTTGGTCATCATGTTCCACCGGCGTGAGCCGGGGCAGGACCCCGGTGGTACCGGGCACCAGCTGGGACTCCAGAGTGCCAGGGCGGCCGGCAGCGGCCTGGCCCGGCGCCAGCGGTGCGGGCCGTGCCGTGGTCGCGCGCGGTGCGGCGGCGCGGGCGGAGAGTGCGACGGCGGCCGGGCCGCCGCCGGGAAGCGCGGCGCAGGTGATTTCCACCGGGAACTCGGAGGCGTCAGCCCGGCGGCCCGCGCCGGCGAACACCGGGGCCGTACCGTTGGCGCCAGCCGTGGCGCCGCCGTCGTGCGCTGCGCCGAGCACCCCGGACACGGTGGCGTGCAGGCCCTCACGGGCCGCCTCGGCCAGCAACAGGCTGTAATCCGCGCCCAGCAACTGGGCCCGGGGGTAGCCGAAGAGCCGCTCCGCGGCGCGGTTCAGGAAGGTGACGGAGCCGTCGGGGGCAAGCAGCAGCAACGCGTCCGGGATGTGGTCCAACACGGTGTGTGCGAATGCTGAGTCCATAGTGGTGCTGTCCCCCCGGAAGCAAGTGATTCGATGAATATCCGCCCCATCATATGCGCCAGCCGGCATACCAGCCCCGCGCCGCGGCACTTATTTCCAAAGCCCCCTAATGTGTCGTCCGGAGTACCGGACAAGGGGCCGTGGCGGGCCGTCCTTAGTACGCGACGAGCGGTTCCAGCAGCGCCTCGATGGCCTCCACAGACTGTGCCAGCGCCGCCCCGCGCTGCACCCCGGGCGCGGGCCGGGAGAACAGGTAGCCCTGCAGGGCGTCGCACTCGTGCTCGATCAGGTACCGGCCCTGGGCGGGCGTCTCGATGCCTTCTGCGGTGACCCGCAGGCCCAGGCTGTGCGCCATGTGGATCATGGAGGTCAGGATGGGCAGCCGCTCTTCGCCGGTGCGGAGCATGGAGACGAACGACTTGTCGATCTTCACCGCGTCCACCGGCAGTTCCTGCAGCCGCCCCAGCGAGGAGTAGCCGGTGCCGAAGTCGTCCAGTGCCACGCGGATGCCGGCGGCGCGGAGGTGGCTGAGCTGGGCGATCACGTGCGAGGCCGGGTCGAAGAAGACGCTCTCGGTGACCTCCAAGACCAGCTGGTGCGGGTCCACGTTGTTCCAAGCGGCGATGTCCAGCACCCGTTCGGCGAAGTCCTTGTGCTGCAGCTGCACCCCGGAGACGTTGACGGCCAGGGTCCGGCCCGGATCCTCGGCCAGCCAGGGCTGCAGTTCGGCGCAGCTCTGCCGCAGCACCTCCGCTCCGATGTCCCGGATCAGGCCGCTGCGTTCTGCGGTCTGGATGAAAGTGTCCGGTGCCATGATGACGCCGTCGCGCTCCCAGCGGGCCAGCGCCTCGAACTGCACCACCTCACGCCGGTTGGCGGAGACCACCGGCTGGAAGAACACCTTGATCTGGCCCAGTTCCACCGCCTGGCGCAGCCCCGCGGTTAGCTGGGTGCGTTCCATCAGGGTGGCCAGCATCTCCGGCTGGAAGTGCACGTAGCAGTTTTTGCCGGCCTCCTTCGCCGCGTACATGGCGACGTCGGCCCGGCGCAGGAGTTCGGCGGAGGACACTTTGTCCTCGCCGCGCTTGGCCACGCCCAGGCTCAGGCTGGGTCGCAGCAGCGCGCCCTCGATCGTGACCGGGGCGTTGAGGGTCTTCACGATCCGCTGCGCGACGGCGTCGGAGTCCCCGCAGCCTTCCAGCAGCACCACGAATTCGTCCCCGCCCAGGCGGGCCACCGTCCCGTGCGGGCCCACGCAGTTCTGCAGCCGGCGGGAGATCTCGACCAGCATCTGGTCGCCCGCGTGGTGGCCCAGGATGTCGTTGACTTCCTTGAAGTCGTCCAGGTCCAGCAGCAGCACGGCCACGGAGCCGGGGGAGTCCAGCGCGGCGGAGGCCCGCTCGTTGAAAAGCATGCGGTTGGCCAGGCCCGTCAGCGGGTCCTGGAAGGCCAGGGCCTTAAGCTGGTCCGCCTGCTGGGCCAGTTCCTCCAGCGCCCGCCGGGCCTGGTCCTCCGCCACAGTCCTGGACGTGACGTCCCGGAAGTTCCAGATCCGTCCCACCACCTCGCCGGCCACCGTCTGCGGGCGCGAGTCCAGCTCCACCGTGCGGCCGTCCTGGAATTCCAGCACGTCCTGGCTGTGCAGCTCATGGTTGGCGTAGAGTTCGGCCACCTTGGCCTTGAAGCAGTCCGGGTGCTGCAGTTTCGTGGCGATGAACTTCACCAGCGCGTAGGCGTCGTTCTCGGCCAGGATCTCCCGCGGCATGCCCCAGAGGCTCAGGTACTGTTCGTTGACGCCGGTGATCTGCCCTGAGTTGGAGACCACCACGATGCCGTCCGCCGTCGTCTCCAGTGTCGCGTCCAGCATGGAAATGGCGTGCCGCCGCCCGGCGTCGGTGTCCCGGTAGGTGGTTTCCCGGACCGCCACGGCCAGAGAGGTCCGGGTCCCGGTGCTGACCAGTGAACACGTGAGCTCCAACTGGATCTCGCTCCCGTTGCGGTGCAGCCCGGTCCCGGAGAACGGCTTGATGCCGAAGGTGCTGTCGCCGCCCAGCCGGCCGAGGATGCGCAGGAATCCGCCGCGGTCGTCCTTGGCCAGGAGACGGGTGTGTTCCTCGCCCACGAGGTCGCAGGCCTCGTAGCCGAAGAGCCGTTCGGCGGCGGGATTGACGTAGGAGATCATCCCCGAGGTGGTCAGCAGCAGCAGCGCGTCCGGACCCTGCGTCAGCAGGGTCTCTGCGAGTCCTTGTTCCACGGTGATGCCAGCCCCCAGGCTTTTGATGTCAAGTGCCGCCGGCCGCGCGGTGGCCAACAACTTTCAAGCATCATAGGGCCATGAGAGCCAAATCACAGTAACGGGGAGCTCCGGGCCGCGGTGTCGCCGCGCAGGGCGGCCGCGGCGGCCTCCGCTAGGGCCAGCGCCGCGGGCAGGTTCGCCGCCGGCTGCGGGGTGGAGAGCATGTAGCCCTGCAGCGAATCGCAGCCCCGTTCCACCAGGTACCGGGCCTGCTGCAGCGTCTCGACGCCCTCCGCGGTGACGGTCAGGCCCAGGCCGTGGGCCATGCTGATCATGCAGTTGAGGATGGGCAGGTGCTCGGTGCCGGTGCGGATCATCTGGACGAAGGACTTGTCGATCTTCAGGGTGTCCACGGGCAGGTCCTGCAACCGGCCCAGGGAGGAGTAGCCGGTGCCGAAGTCGTCCAGGGCCACCCGGACGCCGGCGCCGCGCAGCTCCACCAGCTGGCGGTGGACCTGGCAGTCGTCGTCGAAGAAGACACTCTCGGTCACCTCCACCACCAGCTGCCGCGGGTCCACCCCGCACGCGGCGGCGGTGGAGAGCAGTAGCTCCGGGACGTTGCCCTGCTGCAACTGCACGCCGGAGACATTCACCGCCAGGGACCGGGCCGGGTCCGCGGCCAGCCAGGGCTGCAGTTCCGTGCAGCCGCGCAGCAGCACCTCGGTGCCGATCTCCACCACCAGGCCGCTGCGTTCGGCGGCGGGGATGAACTGCTGCGGCGGCACCAGGACCCCATTGCGCTCCCAGCGGGCCAGCGCCTCGACCTTGACCACGCGGCCGAGGCGGGAGGCGACAATCGGCTGGTAGTGGACGGTGATTTCGCCGCGTTCGACGGCGGCGCGCAGCCCGGCCTCGAGGTCCGCACGTTCCAGCAGCGCGGTCATCATCTCCGGCTGGAAGCGCAGGTAGCGGTTCTTGCCGGCCGCCTTCGCCGCGTACATGGCGATGTCCGCCCGGCGCAGCAGTTCGGAGGCGTCGTAGGCATCGGCGCTGATCGAGGCCAGGCCCAGGCTGAGGCTGGGCCGCAGCATGGACCCGTCCACCCAGAGCGGCTCCTTCAGCGACTCGACGATCCGGGCCGCCGCGGCGTCGGCGTCGAGCGATCCCACCATCAGCACCACGAACTCGTCGCCGCCCAGCCGTGCTACAACGTCGGAGGGGCGGACGCAGGCGCGGAGCCGGCGCCCCACCTCGATCAGCATCTGGTCCCCGGCGTGGTGGCCGTGGATGTCGTTGACTTCCTTGAAGTCGTCCAGGTCAAGGAGCAGCACGTCGACGGCCGTGCCGCATGGGCCGGCGAGGGCGTGGGCCAGCTGGTCGTTGAAGAGCTGGCGGTTGGAAAGCCCGGTCAGCGGATCATTGAAGGCCAGGGAGCGCAGCTGGCCGGCCTGCGCGGCGAGGTCCGCCATGGCCTGGGTGATGCGTTCCTGGTCGCGGCGTGCCTGGCTGACGTCGCGGAAGCTCCAGACCCGGCCGGCCACCCGGTCGCCCACCTTCTGCGGGCGTGAGTAGCGTTCGAAGGTCCGGCCGTCGCGGAAAGACAGCACGTCGTGGCTCTCGGCCTCGGGGTCCGCGTAGAGGGCGGTGACCTTGGCCAGGAATGCCTGCGGGTCCGAGAGCTGGCCCAGGACGAAGCCCATCACGGCCTCGTCATCGCCGGTGTCCACCAGGGCCCGGGGGACGCCCCACATGGAGAGGAACTGGTTGTTGACGGAGCTGATCCGGCCGTCGCCGCTGACCACCAGGATCCCGTCCGCCGTCGATTCGAGGGTGGCCGCGAGCAGCGACATGGCCTCGCGGAGCCGGGCGTCCTCCTCGGAGCGCGTTGAAATGGTCATGCGGCCGAGACCGCGCGACTGTGAGACCGACGTTGGTGCAAAGTAGTTCCTCCCCTCAGTGATCATAGGGGCCGACGACGGTCCCGGCCGTCAGCGGGGCAGCGCGGCGCCGTGTGCAGACCCGGCCCCGGCACGGCCGAGGCCCCGCACGGTCCAGCCGGCCGCGGTCCAGGCCCCGGCGTCGAGCGCGTTCCTGGCATCCAGCAGGACCCGGCGGCGGACCCGGTCCCCGGCGGCACGGGGGTCCAGGGTCCGGTACTGCTCCCATTCGGTCAGCAGCAGCACCAGCTCGGCGCCGTCGAGGGCCGCGTCCGTGCCGGCCTCGAAGCGCAGCTGCGGGTGGTGCAGCCAGGCGTTGTTGACGGCCGCTGGGTCGGTGACGGTGACGTGGGCGCCGTCGTCGGCGAGCCGTCGGGCGACGTCCAGGGCGGGGGAATCCCGGATGTCGTCGGTGTCCGGTTTGAACGCCGCCCCGAGCACCGTGACCCGGCGTCCGGCCAGGCTGCCGCCGCACAGCTCCCGGGCCGCGGCCAGCGTGCGGGAGCGCTGGTTGCGGTTAATCCCGTCCACCGTGGCCATCCAGTCGTCCACCGAGTCCACGCCCAGCTCCCGGGCCTGGACGCGGAGCGAGCGGATGTCCTTGGGCAGGCAGCCGCCGCCGAAGCCCAGGCCCGCGTGCAGGTACCGGCCGCCGATCCGCGGGTCCAGGCCCATCGCGGCGCCCAGCTCGGTGACGTCCCCGCCGGCGGCCTCGCAGAGCTCCGCCATGGCGTTGATGAAGCTCAGCTTCGTGGCCAGGTAGGCGTTGGCGGCGGACTTGATCAGCTCGGCCGTGGCGAAGGTGCAGACCAGCCGGGGGATCCCGGCCGTCAGCAGCGGGGCGTAAACCGCGTCCAGGGCCGCGGTGACGGCGGCCGCTGCGCTGTCCGGCTGCTCCGCCGCGTCCGCGCCGCCGGGGACGCCGTACACCAGCCGGTCCGGGACCAGGGAGTCCTTGACCGCGGTGCCCTGGCGCAGGAACTCGGGGTTCCAGCCCAGCAGCACGTCCGGCCGGCCCGCCATTACGCACCCCAGCATCTCCACGGTGCCCACCGGGACGGTGGACTTGCCGACGACGGCGGACCCCGGGGCGAGGAACGGCAGCAGGGCCTCGGTGGCGGCGATCAGGTAGCTGAGGTCGGCGCCGTCGGAGGTCTTCGACTGCGGGGTGCCGACGCAGAGGAAGTGCAGCTGCGCCCCGGCGGCGTCGGCGAAGCTGGTGGAGAACGTGAGCCGGCCGTTGGCCCGCCCGTCGCGCAGCAGCTCGTCCAGCCCCGGCTCGTGGAAGGGCGCGGTGCCGCGGTCCAGCTGGGCGACCTTTGCGGCGTCGACGTCGATCCCCACCACGCTGTGGCCCATCGAGGCAAGGGTGGCGGCGTGCACGGCGCCGAGGTAGCCGCAGCCGATCACGGAAATTTTCACAGGGTTGCTCCTCTTCCGGGGCGGGTGGTGGAGGCGGCGTCGGCGGGTGCCGGTGCGCCGGTGGAGACCTCGCGGTAATGCGTGACGAGTTCCTCGCCGAGGGCGTGCCAGGTCCGGCCCTGGACCGCCGCGTGGGCGGCCTCCGCGAAGGCCCGGCGCTTGGCGCCGTCGCCGGCCAGGTCCGCCACCCGTGCGCGCAGCCCGGCGAGGTCCCCTGGCTCGAACAGCCAACCGGTGCGGGAGTTCTCCACCAGGTCCAGCGGGCCGCCGCGGCCGGTGGCGACCACCGGCACGCCGGACGCCATGGCCTCCTGGATGGTCTGGCAGAAGGTTTCGAATTCGCCGGGGTGGACGAACAGATCGAAGGATGCCACGGTCCGGGCGAGGTCCTCGCCGCCCAGGAACCCGGTGAACAGGGCGCCCGGCAGCGCCGCCTCGAGGGCGGCCCGCTGCGGGCCGTCGCCCACGATCACCAGCCGGGTGCCGGGGAGGTCCGCCAGCACTGCCAGGTCCTCCACCTGCTTTTCGGCCGCGAGCCGGCCCACGTAGCCGATGATGCGCTCACCGGTCGGGGCGGCGGCCGCCCGCCAGCCGTCGTCGCGCTTGGCCGGGTGGAACCGTGCGGTGTCCACGCCCCGGCGCCACATGCTGACCCTGGGGATGCCGCGCCCGCGGAACTGCTGCAGCGCGAAGGTCGAGGGAACCAGGGTCCGGGTGGCCAGCAGGTGGATCTGCTCCACCCGGTTCCACGCCCAGTTCTCCAGGTAGGGGACGCCGTAGCGGGCCGCGTAGCCGGGGACCTCGGTCTGGTAGATGGCCACGGTGGGGATGCCGAGCTGGTGTGCCGCCTGCACCGCCCGCCAGCCCAGTACGAACGGGGAGGCGAGGTGGACGACGTCGGGCGCGTAGCCGGCAAGGATTCGCTTGACCCGGGCCACGCCTCCCATCGCCACCCGAACGTTGGTGTAGCCGGCCAGGGGGAGCGCGGGGAGCCGGTGGATCCGGGCCCCGTAGACCTCGTCCGGGACGCCGGTGTCCTGGCCGGAGGGGCAGATCACCAGCACCTCGTCGCCGCGGGCCTGGAGATGCTCCAGGACCCGCAGGATGGAGTGGGTGACCCCGTTCATCTGGGGCAGGAATGATTCGGCGACGAGTGCGATCCTCACCCCTCCACCGTGGGTGCCGCGGCTGACGGCCCGGGGTGGCGGGTGTGGCGTGCGGGGGAAGACTGGGTTAACAGGCGGGGATCAGGGCCGGCTGCCGCCGCGGAGCACGTCGGGGAGTTCGTCCACGTAGACCGTCTGGGGAGGCTCGTAGTAGATCACCAGGACCTCCTCGCCCACCGCGAAGCTGCTGACCTTGTCGAAGGGGTGGGCGTGGAAGGCGCTGATGCCGCCGCGGAAAGGCAGCATCACCTCACCGAGCGTCCCCGGGCCTACCCGGCCGGAGACCCGGCCGATCCGGCCGGTGAGGCTCCGGTCGACGTTCCTGGGCATACTGCGTTCCTAGCTGCCCGGCGTCGGCTGCTTCGGGGCGGTGCGGCCCTGCGGTCCCGGTGTACCGTCCGCCCGGGTGCCGTCCGCCCGGGCGCCGTCGCGGCCGTTCTTCAGCGAGCTCCGCAGTGCGGGGAGGTAGTCGCCCACCTGGGCGAGGATGCCACCGACCATCCGGTTCAGGCCTTCGCCGCCGTTGAGCACCGTCAGCTGCCCCACGTGCGCGAACGGCTCCGCGGCCGCGGCGACAATGCCGGGCATGTTCTCCGCGAGCTGCTGGGAGATGACCGCGTCCTGGTTGGTGCCCAAGGCCTCGCCCCGGGCCTTGATGCCGTCCGCCTCGGCGAGGGCCTTGGCCTTGATGGCCGACGCCGCCGCGTCACCGCGGGCCTTCGTGGCCGCTGCCTCCGCCTCGCCGGTCACCCGGGTGGCGCCTGCGGCGGCGGCCGCGGCGTTGGCGTTGGCCTGCGCCTGCAGCTCGGTGCGCCGGGCGTTGGCCTGGGCCTCGAGTTCGGTGCGGCGGGCCAGGGCCTCGGCGGCGCTGATGTCCGCGGACTTCTGGCCCTCCGCCTCGGTCCGTTTGGCGTAGGCCTTCGCGTCCGCGGGTTTGCGGACGGTGGTCTGCAGCTTCTGTTCCTCCCGGTCCGCCTCCAGCTTGGCCACCTCGGTCTCCTGCACCACCACCTGTTGCCGGGCGGTGGCGTCCGCCAGCGGCCCGGCCTGGGCGGCGTTGGCGCGGGCGCGTTCGGCGTTGGCCTGCGCCTCAGACTGCTTGATGGCGGAGAGGCTCTGGGCGTCCGCGATCTGGGCGGCGGCCTCGGCCTCCCGCTCCGCGGCCTCCCGGTTGCGGGTGGCCTCGGCGATACGGGCCTCCATCTTGACCTGGGCGATGTGCGGCTTGGCGATGTTCTGGATGTAGCCGGTGGGATCCTGCAAGTCCTTGATCTGCAGCGAGTCCACCACCAGGCCCAGCTTCTCCATCTCCACGCCGCTGGCGCTGCGGACCTGGGAGCCCAGCTTGTCCCGCTCGCGGATGATCTCCTCCACGGTCATGCTGCCGATGATCGAGCGCAGGTGGCCCTCGAAGACGTTGTAGACCTGGCTCTGCATCTTCGGCTGCTGGCCGAGGAAGCGGCGGGCCGCGTTGGCGATGAAGGGCGGTGCGTCGCCGATCTTGTAGATCACCACGCCCTCGACGATCACCTGGATGCCCTGGGAGGTCACGCAGGAGACCTTCAGTTCGGTCTCGTTCAGGGTCAGCGAGAGCGCCCGGACCGTCTGCAGGCCGGGCACCACCAGAGCGCCCTTGCCGGTCACGATCTTGAAGTCCATGCCGTCCCGGGTTTCCAGCGTTCCCCGGGTCAGCCCGGAGATGATGAGCGCCTCATTCGGCTCCGCCACCTTCCACATCAGCTTCACCGCCACCCAGACGAGGGCGACGACGACGATCACCCCAGCGACGACGGCGAAGAACGGGATGAGGGACGTGAGATCAGGCATGGCCAACCTTTCGCGACGGTGCGTCAGGCCAGTCTGGGGTGACGGCGCCGGGTAAGTCCAGCATTTGGGCAAAAGAAGGCTGGTGCGGGCTTCGGGACGCTGCCCGGGCCCGCACCAGCGGGTACTACGACTTATCGGATTAGTTGAACTCGCTCCTCATTCGCGGCTCCCTTTCCCGGTGGTGGTTTACCGGGTATCTGCGTCTTCGGCCAGGTGCCGTGAGAGCAGCCAGCCGGCGCCAATCATCGCCACGCCCAGCACCATGTGGGTCCAGTTATCCATGGTGTTGAAAGCCAGGAAATTGGCCGCCGAGCCGACGCCCACGATCAGCCCGTAGACGGCGAAGATGATGTACAACAGGCCAAATCCCATCAGGTAATTCCGGGCCCCCATGCTGTTGCGGGACATGACGTATCCGGTCCCGCCGATCGCGAACTGCACGATGTTCAGCAGCATCGACACCTGGAACAGGTTCAGGAACATGGCATTCGAATCCGGTCCCAGGAACCGGAGTTCGCCGTAATGCGTGGTGATGCCCGGAATGAATCCCAGGACACCCACGACCATGAGGACAATACCCACACCCATGCCGACGTTCTGGACGTCTGTCCGTCCGAAATGGACGCCGTGTGCATGTGGGGATGCGGTAGTCATTTTCTGCCTCCAACCACTGATTGCGGACAGTTCAATTTTACGGCGGCGGGGCCAAAAAAGCGCCGGGAATCCGGCCCCGACGCCTGTCGGACCCCGGCTCGGAGGCCGCCGCGTGGCACGATGGATCACGATGAAACTGCGCGCTGATCAGACCGGGGACCGTGGCCTTCCGATGCCGTTGTGGCTGCAGGGGGCACTCGAGTCCGCACAGGCCGCGGTGATCTCCGCGCTGGTGGTGATCGCGCCGATCGTGGCCGTCTGGGCCGGCGACGGTTTCCGCGAGAGCGGTTTCGAGTTCCTGGCCCGCCTGGCCGGGCAGGCCTGGCTGCTGATCCACGGCGTCCCGCTGCTGCTGAACGGGGTCGGTGCCGACGCCGCCGCCCGCCCGGACTCCGGCACCCTCACCCTGATCCCGCTGGGCCTGACCCTCATCCCGTTCCTGCTCGCCTGGCGGGCCGGCCGCCGGCTGGCCCGGGCCTCCTACACGGACCAGCTCTGGCAGGCACTCGTCGGGTCCTGGCTGACCTACGCCGCGTTCGGGTTCGCCACCGGCTTCCTCTGCCGCACCGCCGAGGTGGGGGTGAGCCTCTGGGCCGCCTCCGCCGTCCCGCTGATTCCCTACGCCCTCGGCATGGTCGTGGGCGCGCGCCGCGAGGCCGGCTCCTGGAGCCGGCTGATCGGCGTCGACGCCGTGGCCTGGATCAGCCGCACCAGCCAGCACTCTCGCTGGGCCGGTTCCTACCTGGGCTCCGCCATCAAGGCCGGGTTCGTCGCCGTGATGGCCACCCTGGCGATGGCCGCGGCGCTGCTGGCCGTGGACCTGCTGATCCACTGGAACCTGATCATCGACGTCTACGAGGGCCTGAATGCCGGGCCGGTGGGCGGGGCTGCCCTGACCATCGCGCAGCTGGGCTACCTTCCCAACATGGTGGTCTTCGCCCTCGCGTGGGCCTCCGGGGCAGGCTTCGCCCTCGGTATCGGCTCCCAGGCCGGGCCGCTGGCCACCGCCGTCGGGCCGCTGCCGTCCATCCCCGTGTTCGCCGCGCTGCCCTCCGGCCCGCTGGACTACGCCCTCGTGGCGCTGGTGGTCCCCGTCCTGGCCGGAGCCCTGGCCGGCTGGTGGTTCCTGCGCGAGGGGGAGAACCACTTCGACGAATGGCTCTCCATCAAGGTCAAGGCCCGCTGGTTCACCGCCACCTTCTCCACGCTGGTCCTCGGCGCGCTGATCGGCGTCGTGGCCGGGGCGCTCGCGGCCGGGCTGGCGTGGCTGGCCCGCGGTTCTGCCGGGATCGGGCGGCTGACGGACATCGGGCCGGACCCGGTGGTGACGGCGCTGTTCGTCGCCTCCGAGGTGGGCGCCGGCGTCGTCATCGGCTACGCCGCGGGGCCGTGGCTGGAACGCCGGCAGCGGCTGCAGGAAGCTGACCTCTCGGCGTCGACCGCCTCTTCGTCCTCGTCCGCCCGGAGCAACTGAGCCCGGACGCGGGTGTCCTAGCGGAGCGGGGCCGGCAGGGATTTCTCCAATGTCACCCGGCAGGTGGAGGCCGCCTGCTCGGTCAGGGCATGCCGCGCGCACTGCTGGTAATCGCGGATCTGGGTGAAGAACACCGAACTGACCAGCAGCATCAGCACCATCACGGTGGAGACCACCAGCCCGGAGATCGTCCCGAAAAGCACCATCCGGGACTCCCGGAGTTTCAGGGCCCGGACCAGCAGGACGACGCCGAGCACCACCGCGCAGAGGGTGAGCAGCGCGGCCAGCCACAGGTAGGCGACGTCGAGTTGGAAGACGAAGAACGAGCCCAGGACCACGACGATGAAAGCGCGGAAGAGGTTCAATGTTCGCAGCCGCGACTCGGCCTTACCGCCCTGGGGAAAACTCATGGTTTCCAGCGTACGCGAGCGGCCGCCTAAGCTAAGTCAATGCGCATCGTAGTCCTTGTTTCCGGCACCGGTTCGAACCTGCAGGCCGTCATCGACGCCGTCCGGGCCGGTGCCCTGGACGTGGAGCTCGCCGCGGTCGGCGCGGACCGTCCCGGGACCTACGGGGTGGAGCGCTCGGCCGCCGCGGGGATCCCCACCTTCGTGGTGGACTTCAAGGCCTACCCGGACCGAGCGGCCTGGAACGCGGCCCTGGCCGAGGCCGTCGCCGCCTACCGGCCCGACGTCGTCGTCTCCTCCGGGTTCATGCGGATCGTCAGCGCCGACTTCATCGCCGCGTTCGACGGCAAATACCTCAACACCCACCCCGCGCTGCTGCCTGCCTTCCCCGGCGCGCACGGGGTCCGCGACGCCCTCGCGTACGGGGTCAAGGTCACCGGCTGCACGGTGCACTGGGCCGACGCCGGCGTGGACACCGGCCCGATCATCGCCCAGGAGGCAGTCACCGTGGAGGACAGGGACACCGAGGAGACCCTGCACGAGCGGATCAAGACCGTGGAACGGCGCCTGCTGGTGTCCACCCTCCGCGACCTCGCCGCCGCCGGGAAGTAACGCCCCCACAGATACAAATGCCCTATCGCGTGTGGTTGCCAACGGACCGGAATGGCAACCGCAAGTGATAGTGCATTCGGCGTCTGAGGGGGTAGAGAAGGCGGCAGTCCCGGCGGCGCCGTCGGCCTTTCGAGGCCAAGTAGCGCGGTGCGCAAGAACGAGTACACCGCGAAAAAGACGGGTAGCGGAAGGGTAAAGACGAGTACTGACGACCCGGTTTTCGGTGCCTACCGGACCGTAGGCTGACGCCGTCTCATCCGCTTCTTCCGTCTCTGGGGGTCCTCTTGTCACGCTTCAGCTTTGCTACAACCAGTCCCAAAGTCCTTGGCTTCACCGCGGCGCTCGTTCTCGGAACGGGTGCCGTTTCTGCCGCCTATGCCGTGACGACAACGTCCGGCAGCGGCGAGATCAACGGCTGCTACAACGTCAATAACGGCGGCCAGCTCCGGGTCCTTGCCGCAGGGCAGAGCTGCGACCCCAAGAAGGAAACCCCGATCACGTGGAATGTCCAGGGCATTCAAGGCGTGGCCGGACCGGCGGGACCGATGGGCCCGGCCGGCGCCCAGGGCATCCAGGGTTTGCCCGGCGTCCAGGGCGACAAGGGCGACCAGGGCATCCAAGGTCTCCAGGGGGCAAAGGGCGACCCCGGCGCCGTCGGTCCACAGGGCGAGAAGGGGGATACCGGGGAGACCGGTGCCGTCGGTGCCAAGGGGGACAAGGGCGACACGGGCGCCACCGGTGCGCAGGGTGATAAGGGCGACACCGGCGCCACGGGTCAGCAGGGTGAGAAGGGGGACCCCGGTGCCACGGGCGCCACCGGCCTGCAGGGTGAGACCGGCCCGATGGGTCCCCAAGGTCCCCAGGGCGACAAAGGGGATAAGGGTGACGCCGGCGCCGTCGGCCCCCAGGGCGACACCGGGGCGACCGGCGCCACGGGAGCAGCGGGTCCGCAGGGCGCCCCGGGCGAGAAGGGAGCCACCGGCGACATGGGTGCCACCGGAGCCACCGGCGCTACGGGTCCCGCCGGCCCGACCGGCGCCGCGGCGTCCACCAGCGTCAGCGTGACGACGGCCAGCGGAACGACGGCCACCTCGGTAACGGCGACGTGCCCGGCCGGGAAGGTCGCCGTCGGCGGAGGATTCTCCTCCATCGCCACCAGCGGGAATCAGGTACTGTCCAGCCAGCCCTCCGGCGCCAACGGCTGGACGGTAACCCAGTCCAGGGGGACGGCGCTCACGGTCTACGTGACCTGCATCCAGTAGGACGCCACGAGGAATGCCCTATCACTTACGGTTGCTTCCGAGGAGGAATGGCAACCGCAAGTGATAGGGCATTCGGCGTGCTAGGGGTGGGCGTCAGTCCAGCCGGCGCTGCTTGGTCTCCGGGGCGAAGAACGCCATCCACAGCACCGAGACCAGCACCAGCCCGCCGGCCAGGGCGAACGAGGTGGCCAGGCCCAGCTGCGGCCAGAGCACCGCCGCGAACAGCAGCGGCCCGAAGCCGGCACCCACCCGGGAGAAGGTCGAGGCCCAGCCGAAGCCGGTGCCGCGCAACTCGGTCGGGTACAGCTCGGAGACGTAGGCGTACAGCACGGGGATGGCCACCTGCACCACGAAGCCGAAGAGCAGCAGCCAGAACACGGCGGCGGTGGGGATGTCCACGACGACGGCGACCACCACCAGGATGAGGGCCGAGAGCGGGCCGGTGACCGCCAGGATCCATTTGCGTCCCGTCCGCTCCACCAGCAGGGCCGCCACCACCACGCCCAGCAGCCCGACGGCGGCCATCGAGGCCGTGGTCAGGAACGCCTTGTACTCCTCAAATCCGGCGCCGATCAGGATCCGCGGCATCCAGGTCAGGGACAGGTAGTAGACCAGCAGGATCGAGAAGAACAGGGCCCAGGCCGCGGTGGTGATCTTCCAGTCGTAGCGCCACAGCGCCCGCAGCTGGGTCCAGGCGCTGCCGGCGGAGAGCCGGGGGACGTCCTGCGGCTCGGGCAGGCTGTACGCCCGGGCCTGCCCGCCGGTGGCCGCCACCAGGGAATCGATCACGGCGGCCGCCTCCTCGCGGCGGCCCTTCCGGATCAGGAACAGCGGCGACTCCGGGACGCTGCGGCGGACCCAGACCACCAGCAGCGCAGGCAGCACCATGATCAGCATGGTCAGGCGCCAATCCGCGAACGCTGCCACCAGCCCGGCGGAGACGAAGCCGCACAGCGCGGCCCCCACCGGCCACCAGCCGTCCATCGCGGTGAGGACCCTGCCGCGCTGCTTCCGCGGCGTGAACTCACCCACCAGCGCGTAGTCCACCGGGATGCAGCCGCCCAGGCCGAACCCGGCCAGGAAGCGGAACACCACGAACCAAGTGAAGTCGGGGGAGAGGGCGCCGAGCACCGTGAAGATGGAGAAGATCAGCAGCGTGGCCGAGAAGGCCTTCTTCCGGCCGATGGTGTCCGCGATGGTGCCCCAGACGAAGGCGCCGAGGGCCATGCCGATGAGGTTGGAGGTACCGATCCAGGCGGCGTCCCCCGGGCCGAGCGACCAGTGCTTGGACAGCAGCGGGATGAGGATGCCGTTGAGCGTGACGTCCCATGCGTCGAACATGAAACCCAGCCCGCCGATCAGGAAAATCCGGCCCTGGACCTTCCACCGCCACGGCAGTTCCTGGACCACCTGTTCGCCGCTGGGCACCGTGGTGTATGTGTTCATATCTGGCCTCCTGCAAGAACTCTACGTGCCCGGACCGACGGCCGGGGAGGTGGCCGGCCCCGGCGCGCGGGGCGCTTCACACTCGGCCCGGGCGGCGGCCCCGGGACAAGGAAGCCGGGGGCAACGCGATAAACTGGCCGCATCCCCACCCGCCGCGGCCGCGCCGCGATATAAGACGGAGACTTTTGTGAGCTTTACGCAGCATGAGCGTGTGTCCATCGACCGTGTCCCCATTCGCCGGGCCCTCATCTCGGTCTACGACAAGACCGGCCTGGAGGAGCTCGCCCAGGGCCTGCACAACGCCGGCGTCCGGATCGTCTCCACCGGTTCCACCGCCAAGAAGATCGCGGCCGCCGGGATCCCCGTGCAGGAAGTCGAAGAAGTCACCGGCTCCCCGGAAATGCTCGACGGCCGGGTCAAGACGCTGCACCCGCGCGTCCACGGCGGCATCCTCGCCGACCGCCGCGTTCCCGCCCACATGAAGACCCTCGAGGACATGGCGATCGAGCCGTTCGACCTCGTCGTCGTGAACCTCTACCCGTTCGTGGAGACCGTGAAGTCCGGTGCCGCGCAGGACGACGTCGTCGAGCAGATCGACATCGGAGGCCCCGCCATGGTGCGCTCGGCCGCGAAGAACCACGCCGCCGTCACGATCGTGGTTGACCCGGCCGCCTACGGTTCGGTCGTGGAAGCCGCCGCCGCCGGCGGCTTCGACCTGAAGACCCGCCGCCGGCTGGCCGCGAAGGCCTTCGCGCACACCGCGGCGTACGACACCGCCGTCGCCACCTGGACCGCCAGCCAGTTCCTGGACGAGGACGGCGACGGCGTCATCGACTGGCCCGCGTACGCCGGCCTGGCGCTGGAACGCTCCGAGGTGCTGCGCTACGGCGAGAACCCGCACCAGCAGGCCGCCCTCTACGTGGATAAGGCCGCCCCGGCCGGCATCGCGCAGGCCGACCAGCTGCACGGCAAGGCCATGAGCTACAACAACTTCGTCGACGCCGACGCCGCCCTGCGCGCCGCGTTCGACTTCGACCAGCCCGCCGTCGCGGTCATCAAGCACGCCAACCCGTGCGGCGTGGCCGTGGGCTCCGCCGACGCCGCGGACCCGATCGCCGACGCCCACGCCAAGGCCCACGCCTGCGACCCGGTCTCCGCCTTTGGCGGCGTGATCGCGGCCAACCGCACCGTCACCGCGGGCATGGCCCGGACCGTGGCCGGCATCTTCACCGAGGTTGTCATCGCCCCAGGCTTCGAGGATGAGGCGGTGGAAATCCTCTCCAAGAAGAAGAACATCCGCCTGCTGACCCTGCCCGAGGGCTACGGCCGCTACCCCACCGAGTTCCGCCAGGTCTCCGGCGGCATGCTGGTCCAGGCCACGGACAAGGTCGACGCCGACGGAGACAACCCCGCCAACTGGACCCTCGCCGCCGGTGAGGCCGCCGACGAGAGGACCCTCGCCGATCTCGCCTTCGCCTGGACCGCATGCCGCGCGGCCAAGTCCAACGCCATCCTGCTGGCCGCCGACGGCGCCGCCGTGGGCATCGGCATGGGACAGGTCAACCGGCTCGACTCCTGCCGCCTCGCCGTCGAACGGGCCAACACCCTGGGCGTCTCCGTGGAGTCGGATGTCGACGGCGCCGGCGGGGCGTCCAATGCCGATGCCACCAACGCCCCGGAGCGGGCCCGCGGTGCCGTCGCGGCGTCGGACGCGTTCTTCCCGTTCGCCGACGGACTGCAGATCCTGATCGACGCCGGCGTCCGCGCCGTCGTCCAGCCCGGCGGCTCCGTCCGGGACGAGGAAGTCATCGCCGCGGCCAACGCCGCCGGCATCACGATGTACTTCACCGGCGCCCGCCACTTCTTCCACTAGGAATTCCCGCCCGGGAGACCGGGCGGCCCTGGACCCTGGATAAGACCCGGCATAAGAACAGCGGCCGTGCCCTTCCCCGACGGGAAGGGCACGGCCGCTGTTTGTTATGCCGGGGAACGACGCCGGACGCGGGAACGCGGGGCCCCGGTGCCGGCCTGTCGAGGGGGATGGCCGGTGCTGGAACCCCGCGTTGCCCTGTCTTTTCCTTTCCCTAGGGCGCGGATAGTTGGGGAACTGGTGCTTAGGACGCGGCGGCGGTGCTGTAAGCCTGCTGGATGACCGAGCCCCAGTAGGGGCCGTACATGGTGGTGGAGTTGCTGCCGTAGCCGTAGCTGTTGATCGAGTTCTGGTAGCCGGAGGAGCTGGTGCCGATGAACCACGGACCGCCGGAGGAGCCGCCGGTCATGTTGCACGGGATGCCCTGGGTGTTGAACTGCGGGTTGTAGGGATCGTTCTTGGCGGTGCCGCTGCAGCTCTTGAGCGATTCGCCGTTGAACGGGGCGGCGGCCGGGTAGCCGAAGGACTTGTAGCTCAGGCCGCGGGCGGCGTTGAACTGCACACCGGAGGCGCCGACCACGTCGGAGAGGGTCTTCCCGTTGAGGGTGTTCATCACGGCGAAGCCGGTGTCGTAGGTCATGTCGCCGCCGGAGCTCCACTGGGTGGGGGTGTAGAGGGCCTTGGCCGTCCACTTCCCGTAGGGTGCCGAGCCGTTGAGGTAGGCCGGGACGAAGGTGAAGTTGGTGGCGAAGGCGCCCGGGCCCTCGTTGACGCAGTGTCCGGCGGTGGACACCGTGCTCTTGTTCGCCGAGGTCACCGAGTTGCCGGAGCAGACGTAGTTGGCGCCGGCCAGGGTGAAGAAGACCTTGCCGATGTGCGGGACGGGGTTCTCGCTGGCGTTGGCCTTTCTCTGGACCTGCTTGGACTGCAGCGTCGGGGTGGTTCCCTCCACCTTCGCCGGCGCACCCACCTCAACGGGCTTGCCCGCATCGGCCTTCGCGGCACCGCGGTTCACGGCCTTAGTGGCCAGCACGTCGCCGGGGATCGCGTTGCGCATCCGTTCGGGCGTCCAGTAGTCCGCGCCGGCGGCCTCGGTCACGGTGTGGCTGGCCACGTCCGGAGTGCCCGAGGGCGCGCGTCCGGCACCGCCGGGAGAGGCGGTGGCGCTGCCGGCGGCGACGACGGCGAGCAGGGCTGCGGCGGAGAGGCTGAGCAGGCTGGTGCCCAGGGATTTGCGTGTGCGCATGGGGATCCTTTTGCGTGCGGGTGCGGTGCGGCCCTCGGGGACGGGCCGCGGTGATGGCATCGAACCTACGGCACTATGACGAACCTGTAAAGCATGTTGTCAAAACTTGTCATATCGCTTTTCGACCGCTAGCCGCCGTCGTGCCCGCTTCACCTGGCCGCCGCCGGCCGTCCCGAACAAGCGCCGAGGCCGCCACCTCGGGTAAGTTAGAGCCGTTGAGATAACAAAGATTTCCGCAGACTTTCAGGGAGACGCCCAAGCATGGCCAAGATTATCTATACCCACACCGACGAAGCGCCGATGCTGGCTACCTATTCGTTCTTGCCGATCATTGAGGCCTACGCCTCGACGGCCGGTGTGGAGGTAGAGACCCGCGACATTTCGCTTGCCGGCCGCATCATCGCCGTCTTCGGCGACTACCTCACCGAGGACCAGCGCATCGGCGACGCGCTCGCCGAACTCGGCGAACTCGCCAAGAAGCCTGAAGCCAACATCATCAAGCTGCCGAACATCAGCGCCTCCGTGCCGCAGCTGAAGGCCGCCATCGCCGAGCTCCAGGGCCAGGGCTACGCCCTCCCGGACTACCCGGACAACCCGGCGTCGGACGAGGAGACGGACATCCGCTCCCGGTACGACAAGATCAAGGGCTCCGCCGTGAACCCGGTGCTGCGCGAGGGCAACTCGGACCGCCGCGCGCCGCTGTCGGTGAAGAACTACGCGCGCCAGAACCCGCACAGCATGGGTGCCTGGACCCCTGAATCCAAGACCAACGTGGCCCACATGGAGGCCGACGACTTCCGCTCCAACGAGAAGTCCGTGGTGATCCCGGCCGATACCAACCTCAAGATCCAGCTGGTCAAGGAAGACGGCACCGTCAAGGTCCTCAAGCGTGCCTTCCCGGTCCTGGCCGGCGAGGTCATCGACGGCACCGTGATGCGCGCCGCCGCCCTGGACGAGTTCCTCAAGGCCCAGGTGGCCCGCGCCAAGGAAGAGGGCGTGCTCTTCTCCGCTCACCTCAAGGCCACCATGATGAAGGTCTCCGACCCGATCATCTTCGGCCACGTGGTCAAGGCCTACTTCGCCGACCTCTTCGCCACCTATGGCGAGCAGATCGCCGCCGCCGGCCTCAGCCCCAACAACGGCTTGGCCTCCATCCTCAACGGCCTGGAGGACCTCCCCGAGGAGATCCGCGGCGACGTCGAGGCCGCCATCACCAAGGGCCTCAACGAGGGCCCCGAGCTGGCCATGGTCGACTCCGACAAGGGCATCACCAACCTGCACGTCCCCTCCGACGTGATCGTGGACGCCTCCATGCCGGCCATGATCCGTAGCTCCGGCCACATGTGGGGCCGCGACGGCCAGGAGGCGGACACCCTCGCCGTCCTGCCGGACAGCAGCTACGCCGGCATTTACCAGGTGGTCATCGATGACTGCCGCGCCCACGGCGCCTTCGACCCCACCACCATGGGCACCGTTCCGAACGTCGGCCTGATGGCCCAGGCCGCCGAGGAGTACGGCAGCCACGACAAGACCTTCGAGATCACCGCCGCCGGCACCGTCCAGGTGGTCGACGACGAGGGCACCGTCCTGATCGAACACCAGGTCTCCCCGGGCGACATCTGGCGTGCCTGCCAGACCAAGGACGTGCCGATCCGCGACTGGGTCAAGCTGGCCGTCACCCGCGCCCGGGCCTCCGCGACCCCGGCCGTGTTCTGGCTGGATAAGACCCGCGCGCACGACGCCCGGATGATCGCCAAGGTCGAGGAATACCTCAAGGACCACGACACCGAGGGCCTGCAGATCGAGATCATGTCCCCGGAGGAGGCCACCGCCTTCACCCTGGAGCGCATCCGCAAGGGCGAGGACACCATCTCCGTCACCGGCAACGTGCTCCGTGACTACCTCACGGACCTGTTCCCGATCCTCGAACTGGGCACCAGCGCCAAGATGCTCTCGATCGTTCCGCTGATCAACGGCGGCGGCCTGTTCGAGACCGGCGCCGGCGGTTCCGCCCCGAAGCACGTCCAGCAGCTGCTCAAGGAAAACCACCTGCGCTGGGACAGCCTGGGCGAGTTCCTGGCCCTGGCCGTGAGCTTCGAGCACCTGGCCACCACCACGGGCAATGCCCGCGCCCAGATCCTCGCGGACACCCTGGACCGCGCCACCGGCACCTTCCTGCTCGAGGACAAGTCCCCGAAGCGCAAGGCCGGCGAGCTGGACAACCGCGGCAGCCACTTCTACCTGGCCAAGTTCTGGGCCGACGAGCTGGCACGCCAGAGCGACGACGCGGAACTCGCCCAGGCGTTCGCCGAGGTCTCCAAGACCCTCAGCACAGACGAGGCAGCCATTGTCGGCGAGCTGCTGGCCGTCCAGGGTTCCCCGGTGGACCTCGGCGGCTACTACCGCCCGGACGAGGCCAAGGCCTCTGCCGTGATGCGTCCCTCCGCCACCTTCAGCAAGGCCCTGTCCCTGCTGGGCTAGGCACCTGAGGCGATAAACGCCGACGGCGCACCGGGTTCCCGGTGCGCC
>NZ_JBHUYA010000011.1:0-77137 GCF_042668995.1 Arthrobacter sp. NPDC057259 | reverse complement strand
CACCACAGGGGCGGCACGATTCGGCAATTTCAACCAATCAATAAAACAATCGGTATCAACAAACTTGGCACACTATTGAGTTCTCAAACAACAGAAGCATTCGAATACTTTTTGAAACAATTTCTTTTGTTTCGCATTTCTTCGCTGCGATGTTTACAGCTTATTTCATTCATTTCTACTTTGCAAATCCGTATTTTCATCCGGAATTCAACTGTAAAAGTGAATCCGCCCAGCAAAAGAGGAGCAATTTCGATTCCCAGCGTCCAGCGCCGGAAGAATTGCTTCTCAATGTTGGGGGTTGGTCACCACTCAGCGGCGGCGACTCAGAAAACACTACACGCTCCCCTCCGGACGTGCAAATCCCGCGGGGGATGGACGTCTGGAGAGGAGCGTGCAGGAGCAACCGGCGGCCGTAGCGGTTAGCGGGAAACCTCCACCGTGGCGAGGTTCTTCTTGCCGCGGCGCAGCAGCAGGTAGCGGCCGTGGAGCAGTTCGGCGTCGGACACCACGGCATCGGGATCGGTGACCTTGACGTTGTTCACGTAGGCGCCGCCCTCCCCCACGGTGCGCCGGGCCGCCGACTTGCTCTCGGCCAGTCCGGTGGCGACCAGCAGGTCGATGATGCCCAGGCTCGAGGCCGGCACGGTGGCGGACGGGAGTTCGGCCGTCGCCGCGCGCAGGGTGTCGGCGTCGAGCCCGGCCAGCTCGCCGCCGCCGAAGACGGCGGCGGAGGCGGCGATGACCTTTTCGGTCGCCTCGACGCCGTGCACCAGGGAGGTCACCTCGTAGGCGAGCTTCCGCTGGCCCTCCCGGGCGAACGGACGCTCGGCCACGGAAGCCTCCAGCGCCTCGATCTCGGCGCGGCTGAGGAATGTGAAGACCTTGAGCCGTGCGGCGACGTCGGCGTCGGCCGTGTTGAGCCAGAACTGGTAGAAGGCGTACGGGCTGCACATCTCCGCATCCAGCCAGATGGCGTTGCCCTCGCTCTTACCGAATTTGGTGCCGTCGGAGTTGGTGATCAGCGGCGTGCCGAGGGCGTGGACGTGCTTGCCCTCCACCTTGCGGATCAGTTCCGTGCCGCTGGTGAGGTTGCCCCACTGGTCCGAGCCGCCGGTCTGCAGCATGCAGCCGTAGTCGCGGAACAGTTGGAGGTAGTCCATGCCCTGCAGGATCTGGTAGCTGAACTCGGTGTAGCTGATGCCCTCTTCCGAGTTCAGCCGGGTGGCGACGATGTCCTTCTTGATCATCGTGCCGACGCGGAAGTGCTTGCCGATGCCGCGGAGGAAGTCGATCGCGCTCAAGGGCGCGGTCCAGTCGAGGTTGTTCACCATCCGGGCGGCGTTCTCCCCCTCGAAGCTGAGGAAGCGCTGCACCTGGCCCTGCAGCCGGCCGACCCATTCGGCGACGGTTTCCGGGGTGTTGAGCACCCGTTCCGCGGTCTGCCGCGGGTCGCCGATCAGGCCGGTGGAGCCGCCCACCAGGCCCAGCGGCTTGTGTCCGGCCAGCTGGAGCCGGCGCATCACCAGCAGCTGGACCAGGTTCCCCAGGTGCAGGCTTGGCGCGGTGGGATCGAAGCCGCAGTAGTACGTAATCGGATCGCCGGCGAGGAGCTTCTCCAGCTCAGTCTCGTCGGTCGAGACGTGGACGAGGCCGCGCCAGGTGAGCTCCTGCCAGATGTTGGCGAAACCCGGGTCGTTCTGCTGGGACTGAAGATCAATTTGCTGGGACACGGAATCAAAGGTAGCAGGGGCGCGCCCCTGCCTACTCCTCGATACCGGCGGGAACCCCGGCGGCGGCGATCAGCCGCAGCCGCTGCGTGGGCCGGGTCATGGCGACGTAGAGGTCCCCTACCCGGCCGTGCTCGTGGTTGAGCATCGCCGAGGGCTCCAGCACCACGACACCGTCGAACTCCAGGCCCTTGGCCTCACGGGGGCTGATCACCACGATGTCCTGCTCGTAGCTGCCCGCCCCGGTGCCGATCCGGCGGCCGTAGACGGACCGGAGCGCCGCCGTCGCCTCGCCGAGCAGCGCGCCGTCGGCGATAACCGCCAGCAGGCCGCCTTCGAGGGCGTCGATCTCCTCGGGCAGGACCTCTACCAGCCGCTCCACCACGGCACCCGGGGCGACCTGGTCAATCACGGGGGCCCAGCGGCCCTCGCGGACGGCCTTGGGCGCGGATACGACCAGACCGGCGGCGTTGGCCATCCTGGCCGCGGCCTCGGCGATCTGGGCCGGGGTGCGGTAGTTGACCGTGAGCTCCTCGAGCTGCCAGCGCTCCCCGAACAGGGGTGCCAGTGCGCTCTGCCAGGACTTGGCCCCGGCGACGGAGCTGGTCTGGGCGATGTCGCCGACGATCGTGAAGGACTTCAGCGGGCAGCGGCGGACCAGCAGCCGCCACTGCATGGGCGAGAGTTCCTGCGCCTCGTCCACCACGATGTGCCCGAAGGCCCACGTGCGGTCGGTGGTGGCGCGCTCGGCCGCGGTGAGCCGGGCCTCGCGTTCCTGGTTCTGGTCGGCCAGCTCCTCGGCGGTGAACAGGGCGTCCACGCCGGCCGCCTCCATGTTGACCAGGGTCTGCTTGGCGTTGGCCAGGTCCCGGGCCCGGTCGTGCTCCTGCTGGGCCAGTCCGCGTCCGGCCGCCGGGTCGAGTTCGCCGAGGAGCTCGGCGGCCTCGTCCAGCAGCGGCACGTCGGCCTCGGTCCAGGGCGCGTCCGCGGGGCGGAGCAGCAGGGCCCGCTCCTCAGCGGTGAGGTTGGGGGCGCAGGCCTCGAGGATGGCGGGCTTGGAGAAGAGTTCGCTGACGAGCTTCTCCGGCGTCATCGGCATCCAGCACAGGTTCAGGGCCACGCGCACGTCGCGGGCGGAGCGGACGTCCTCGGCCAGGTATGAGCGGTCCGCGTTGTTGCCGATGCTGCCGGCTTCGACCAGCTCGGTCATCTGCTCGGTCAGCTCGCGCAGCAGGATTTTGACGAACGTCACGCGCGCCTCGTTGTGCGGCTTGCCGGTGGCGCGGGCCTTGTCCCGGGCCCGGCGGACCTGCCGCGGGGTGAGCACGAGCTTTCGGCCGTCCACCTCGAGGGTGCGGTTGGCGGGGACGATCCGCTGCCGGTTGGCGACCGCGTTCGCGATCACCCCGGCCATGTCCAGGCGGCCCTTGAGCGCGGCGACGTCGGAATCCTCCTCCGCGACGGCGTGGATGCCGGGCATCAGCCGGCCCAGGCTCGCCATCACGACGCCGGTCTCGCCCAGGGAGGGCAGCACGCGTTCGATGTAGTTCATGAACGACGACGACGGGCCGACCAGCAGCACGCCTGCGGTCTTCAGCCGGTCCCGGTGCGTATAGAGCAGGTAGGCGGCGCGGTGGAGGGCGACTGCGGTCTTGCCGGTGCCGGGACCGCCCTGGACCACGAGGGCGCCCGAGATCGAGGAGCGGATGATGCGGTCCTGCTCGGACTGGATGGTGCTGACGATGTCGGACATCCGGCCGGTGCGCTTGGAGTTCAGCGCCGCGAGCAGCGCGCCCTCCCCCTGGAGCGAGTCGTCGTCGGCGAGCATGTCGGCGTCGAGGACGTCATCCTCGATCGCTTTGACCTCCCGGCCCTGCAGGATCAGGTGCCGTCGGCGGCGGACGCCCTGCCGGTCGAACGCGGTGGCCTGGTAGAAGTGGCCGGCCTCGGGGGCACGCCAGTCGACCATCAGCCGCTGCAGGTCCTCGGTGGTGAGGCCGATGCGGCCGATGTACTGCTCCTCGCCGGAGTCGAGGTCGAGGCGGCCGAAGACCAGCCGGTCGTCGACGGCGTCAAGCTGGGCGAGGCGGTCCTCGTACAGGGCGGCGAACGCGTCGCGCTCGGAGACGTTCTGCATGGTGCCGACGGCGCCCGCACGCCGGACCTGGGCCAGCTGGGCCCGCTTTTCCGCCCGCAGTTCATCCAACCGGGCGTACAGGCCGGCCACGTAGTCGCGCTCGTGGGCCAAATCAGCGTCGTGCATGGAACGTTCCCCTATCGAAAAAGACAGACCAACCATTCTACGGCAATTTCGGCAATCTCTCCCGAAATATGTCGGTTTTCTTCCGGCCGGACTTTGCAGGCATTCTACCGACGCGGCCGCGCCCGTCCAGTGACCCGGGCGGCTCCCCCTGCGGCGTGGCTAGAGCCGCAGCAGGGAGTGGATCTGCTGCTGTCCCAGCGCGGCCCGGCCGGCCAGGTCCTCGAGCTCCATCACGACGCCGACGCCAGCGACGGTGATGCCGCAGCGTTCGAACAGCCGCGCCGCGGCGCCAAGGGTCCCCCCGGTGGCCAGCACGTCATCCAGGATGAGGACACGGCTGCCCGGTGCAAGGTCGGTGGTGTGCAGTTCGAGGGTGGCGGTGCCGTATTCCAGCGCGTAGTCCTCCGACACCACGGCGCGGGGCAGTTTCCCGGCCTTGCGGACGGTGATGACGCCGGTGTCGGTGGCGTACGCGGCGGCGGCGGCCAGCAGGAATCCGCGGGCTTCGACCCCGGCGACGGCGTCGAAGGTGCCGACGAAGGGCCGGACCAGGGCGTCGACGACAGCCTTGAACGCGGCGGGGTCGGCAAAGACGGGGGTCAGGTCCTTGAAGGTGATGCCGGGCTTGGGATAGTCCGGCACGGTGGCGCAGAGGCTGTCGATCAGGTGTTCGACGGCGGGGCCGGTCTCGGTCGTGCCGTCGACGGCGGGGCCGGACGCGGTGGTGCCGGTTGCGCTGGCGCCGGTGGACGTACTGGTGTGCTGCTCGATGGAATTCACCGAATAATTCTACCGGCCGGTAGCCGAGCCGCGGGGCCGGGGTTTCGCGGCCTTGTAGCGGGACACGGTCGGGTCCCCGCTGAGCCAGAACCGCCACGGATAGTCGCTGGTGCCGCCCGCCCCGGAGACGCCGACGCGCGGCCCGGAGCTGATGCCCGCGGCCGGACCGGCGGGCAGTTCGAGACGGAAGGGCTCGGCCAGCGCGTCCCGGCCGCTGTCCGCCGTCGTCAGTCCCAGCGCCGTGGCGAGCCGGGCGGGTCCGCTGGCCAGGTCCGCGGGGCTCTTCGACGTCGGCCGCCGCGAGCGGGCCAGCTCCTCCCCCGTAACCACCTCGCCGGCGCGCAGCAGCAGGGCGGACGCCGTGCCCTCGGGGCCGCAGACGATGTTCGTGCAGTGGTGCATGCCGTAGGTGAAGTAGACGTAGAGGTGACCGGCCGGGCCGAACATCGGGGCGTTGCGCCGGGTCTGTCCCCGGAACGTGTGCGAACCCGGGTCCGGGTGGAGTGAGTCCTCCGGGCCGAGGTAGGCCTCCACCTCAGTGATCCGAACGGCCACGTGCCCGGCATGGCTCTCGTGGGTCAGGACGGCGCCGAGCAGCAGCGGCGCGACGGTCCGGGCGTCCCCGGACAACAGGGCGCGCACGGCCGCGGGCGTCAGCGAGGAGTCCATGCTCAGACCGTAGCAAACACGTCCCCGCGCCGGGTCTGCCGGACGGCCCCGGCCGGACACTGCCGGGAGGCCTCACGCCCGTGTCCGATTTCCGCTAGCTTGGCCGTCCGGCGGCTGGCAGGATGGAGGAATGGATTTTTGGCAGCGCTACAGGGCGATCGACGCGCGGGACACCCGGTTCGACGGGCAGTTCTACACGGCGGTCCGCACCACGGGCATCTACTGCCGTCCATCGTGCCCTGCCCGGACGCCCAAGGCTGGCAACGTCACCTTCTACGAGACGTCCGCGGCCGCCCACGAGGCGGGCTACCGCGCCTGCAAGCGCTGCCTGCCCGAGGCGGTCCCGGGCACCCCGGCCTGGAACGTGCGCACCGACGTCGCCGCCCGCGCGATGCGGCTGATCAACGACGGCGTGATCGACCGGGACGGCGTCGAGGGCCTCGCCGCCCGGCTGGGCTACTCGGCCCGGCAGCTGAACCGGATCCTCAGCCACGAACTCGGCGCCGGCCCGCTGGCCCTGGCCCGGGCCAGCCGCGCGCAGACGGCCAGGACGCTGCTGGTCTCGACGCCGATGAAGGCCACCGACGTCGCGTTCGCCGCCGGTTTCAGCAGCGTCCGGCAGTTCAACGACACCATCGCGGAGGTGTTCGCCATGACGCCGTCGGCGCTGCGCGCCACCGCCCGCCATCACGGTCCGGCCCGCCCGGCACCGGGCTCGACGGCCCTGACCCTGAGCCTGCCGTACCGGGCGCCGTTCGACCCCGGGGTTTTCGGTTTCCTGGCCGTCCGTGCCCTCCCTGGGATCGAGGAGGGCACGGACCGGTCCTACGCCCGCACCCTGCGGCTGGCCCACGGGGACGCCCGGTTCCGGGTGGAGTACGCCGCGGAGGAGCGGGGCCGGCCGCTCCGGCTCACCATCGGGGCGGTGGACCTGCGGGACCTGCCGGCTCTGCTCAGCCGTGTCCGCCGGCTGCTGGATCTCGACGCGGACCCGTCGGCGATCGACTCCGCCCTGGGGGCGGACCCCCGGCTGCGGGGCTCGGTGGCCGAGGCGCCGGGGATGCGGATGCCGGGCGCGATCGATCCGCAGGAACTGCTGGTCCGCGCCATGATCGGCCAGCAGATCACCGTCGCGGCGGCCCGCACCGCCCTGTCCCAGCTGTCCGCCTGCGGGCAGGACAGCACAGTCCCCGGGGACGGGCTGGACCGGATGTTTCCCACCGCGGCGGAGATCGCCGGGGGCGGCCGGGAGCTGCTGCGCGGACCACGGCGGCGGATCGACTCGATTCTCGGGGCCGCCGCGGCCATGGCGGACGGCAGCCTGGACTTCGGCTACGGCGACAGCCCGGAGAGCCTGCGCTCGAAGCTCCTGCCGCTGGCCGGCGTCGGCCCCTGGACGGTGGGGTACGTGTCCATGCGCGTGCTCGGCGCCCCGGACGTGTTCCTGGCCAACGACGCCGCCGTCCGCAACGGCGTCCGGTCGCTCGCCGCGGCCGCCGGTTCCGTGGCAGGGTCCTCGCCCGACCCCGGCACCGGCACCGGCTCCGGCTCCGTCCCGGGCTCCCCCACCCTGTCCCCCGATTTCAGCGAGGTCAGCCCGTGGCGTTCCTATGCCACCATGCACCTCTGGCGCGCGGCGGCAGCGGCGCAGGCCGCAGCTCGAACCTCCACCAAGCCACGAAAGAAAGCAACGACATGACGGCCCAGCTCCTGACCCTGTCCACCCCGGACGGTCCCTTCACCATCATCGCCCGCGACGGCGCCGTCCTGGCCTCGGGCTGGACGGCGGAAGCGGGCGCCCTGACCGGCCAGATCCACCCGACGCTGCGGCCCACCGAATACCAGGATGTGTCCGGCCTGGGCGCGATCTCGGCGGCGGTCGAGGAGTTCTACGCCGGCAGCCCGGAGGCTGCCATGGCGGTGCCGGTACTGCAGAAATCGGGCCCGTTCCGCGCCCACGCCTGGGACATGCTCCGGACCGTCGCCGCCGGACACCCGGTGACCTACACCGAGTACGCGGAACTCGCTGGCAACGCCAAGGCGGTCCGGGCCGCGGCCAGCGCCTGCGCGTTCAATGCCGCCGCGCTCTTCGTCCCCTGCCACCGGGTCATCCGCACCGACGGGACCCTGGGGGGCTTCCGCTGGGGCCTGCCCGTCAAGGAAAGCCTGCTGGCACGCGAGGCCGGGCAGGCGCCCCGGGGTTAGGTGCCCCGTACCCTGCCTGCTACTTAGTGACGGGGACTCCCGCCGGCCAGGGCAGCAGGGCCGGAAGGTCGACGCCGTCGGCCGCCGCGGTGGCGCGCAGGCTGCCCAGGGTGGCGGTTCGCCCGGCCAGCCAGGCCGCGATGTCGGTCAGCATCCCGTTGATGGCGGTGGAGCGGCCGCCCGGCGCGCCGATGGCGACGGAGGGCAGGCCGAGCGGCTGCAGCACGAACCGCTGCCCCTCGGGCACCCGCGCGGCCAGGAAGTCGAAGAGGTGCTCGCAGAACGGCCGGCTCCAGGTCTCCGGGCCGCGGCCCGTCCCAAGGTCCGTGGCGTGGATGGTCAGCTCGCGCCAGAGCGCCAGGCCGCCGTCGAGGACGACGCCGTCCCGGAACGTGATGGGCGCCCGCCAGCCCGCCTCGTCGAGAGAACCGAAAGTGGCCAGCGCCCGGTCGATGGCCGCGCCAACGGCGGCGCGGTGCTGGTCCGCGCCGTGGCCGGCGGCCAGTTCAATGGCCCGGTTGCGGCCTTCGAAGCCGCCGTCGTAAAGCTCGACGCGTTCCCCGCGGGTGGCGTGCTCCACCTGCCGGGCCATGGCGTTGGCAATCCCGTTGATGTGGGCCAGGACATGGCCGCGGGTCCAGCCGGGCAGTTCCGACGGCGCGGCCACCGCGGCGTCGTCCAGCCCGGCGGCGACTCCGGTCACGACGTCGGCGGCGCGGCGAAGTTCTGCCAGAAGGTTTTCGGGGGTGATGGAAGTCATGGCGCCCATCCTAACGGAGCACTTTGATTAATCCGGATTAACCGGGGTACTGCGCCGCGGACGGGATTCGCGGCGGTTAGAACGGGCCGTAGCGGTGCCGGATATGCCGCCGGTCATGGCGGGCCTGCCAGAATTCCAGCTCCCTGGGCCGTAGCGCGTACAGCTGCCAGGCAGGGTTGGTGCTGCCGTCGGCACCGGGCCGGGCGTCCCAGTCGGCGGCGGAGGCCTCGGCGGAAAGCTCATGGACCTCGCCGGCAACGCGGACCTGCCGGCCGAGCGGCTGCCAGAAGAAGTTCAGCGCCGCGTTGGGGTTGGCGGCAAGTTCCCGGCCCTTGCGGGACTCGCGGGAGGTGGCGAAGTGCCAGCCGGCGTCGTCGATGTCCTTGAGGATCAGCATTCTGGCCGAGGGGCGGCCCTGCGCGTCGGCGGTGGCCAGGCTGCAGGCATTGGGCTGCGGCACCCCGGCGGCCAGGGCCTCGTCGAACCACTGCCGGAACAGCTGCTCCGGGTCCTCCGGGACCAGCTCCGGATCAAAGTCGGGAAGCTCGGCCGGGAAGTCTGGCAGGGCGCGCAGCATGCGCCGGAAGGATTCGCTCATGCCGTCATGCTAGAGCGGGAAACTCCAGCGGCCAACGCAGAACGCTCCCTCACCTTTGGCAGGAAATCCACCGACGCTCCTGCAACGGGTGCAGGAGCGTCGGTGGAAACGCTGCCAGAAGTGAGGGAGCGTCCGGAGGGGCTAGCCGGCGTAGGCGCGCACGCCTTCCAGCTCGGCCTCGAGCGCCTGCAGCTGGCGTTCGACGGCGGCCGGGGCGGTGCCGCCCTGGGAGTTGCGGCTGTTCAGCGACCCCTCCGTGGACAGGACCGTGCGGACCTCCGGCGTGAGGTGCTCCGAGATGGCCGCGTATTCCTCGTCGGTCAGGTCCCAGAGTTCGACGCCGCGGCTTTCGGCCTGCTTGACGGCGGCACCGGAGAGCTCGTGCGCCTCGCGGAACGGCACGCCCTGGCGGACCAGCCATTCGGCGATGTCTGTGGCCAGCGCGAAGCCCTGGGGTGCCAGGGACTCCATCCGCTCGGTGTTGAACGTCAGGGTCGCGATCATGCCGGAGACGGCCGGGAGCAGCAGCTCCAGGGTGTCGGCGGCGTCGAAGACCGGTTCCTTGTCCTCCTGCAGGTCCCGGTTGTACGCCAGCGGCAGGCCCTTAAGGGTGGCCAGCAGCCCGGTCAGGTCGCCGATCAGGCGGCCGGCCTTGCCGCGGGCCAGCTCGGCCACGTCCGGGTTCTTCTTCTGCGGCATGATCGAGGAGCCGGTGGAGTAGGAATCATCCAGGGTCACGAAGGAGAACTCCTTGGTGGCCCAGAGGATCACTTCCTCCGAGACCCGGGACAGGTCCACCCCGATCATGGCGGAGACCCAGGCGAACTCGGCGAAAACGTCGCGCGCTGCGGTGCCATCGATCGAGTTGTGCGCCGCGGAGAAGAAGCCCAGGTCCGCGGCGACGGCCTCAGGATCCAGGCCCAGCGAGGACCCGGCCAAGGCGCCGGAGCCGTAGGGCGACACGCCGGCGCGTTTGTCCCAGTCGGCGAGCCGCTGCACGTCGCGCAGCAGCGCCCAGGCGTGGGCCAGCAGGTGGTGGCTGAGCAGCACCGGCTGGGCGTGCTGGAGGTGCGTCCGTCCCGGCATCGCCACGCCGTGGTGGGCCTTGGCCTGGTCCACCAGCGCGTCGATCGTGGCGAGCACGCCGCGGGCGATGATCCGGGCGTGGTCGCGCAGGAACATCCGGCCCAGGGTGGCCACCTGGTCGTTGCGGGACCGGCCGGCGCGAAGCTTGCCGCCCAGCTGGGGCCCGGCCCGCTCGATCAGGCCGCGTTCGAGCGAACCGTGCACGTCCTCGTCGGATTCGGCCGGGGTGTACGCGCCGGAGGCGACGTCCGCGTCCAGCCGGTCCAGGGCGTCCAGCATGCCGGCCAGCTCGCCGTCGTCGAGCAGCCCGGCCTTGTGCAGCACGCGGGCGTGCGCCTTGGACCCGGCGATGTCGTAGCGGGCCAGCCGCCAGTCGAAGTGCGTGGACTTGCTCAGCGCGGCGAGGGCGTCCGCGGGGCCGCCGGCGAACCGGCCGCCCCACAGCGCGCCGGTGTTCGTGGCTTCCGACTTTTGCTCAGCCACAGGGGCTACTTTCCGGCGACGCGGATGTCGCGGCCGGAGGCGACCTTGGCGGACATGCCCCACAGCTCGATGAAGCCGCGCGCCATGGACTGGTCGAAGGTGTCGCCGGTGTCGTAGGTGGCGAGGTCGAAGTCGTACAGCGAGGTGTCCGAGCGGCGGCCGGTGACGACGGCCTGGCCGCCGTGCAGGGTCATGCGGATGTCGCCGGAGACGTACTTCTGGGTGTCCTCGATGAAGGCGTCCAGGGAGCGCTTGAGCGGGGAGAACCACTGGCCGTCGTAGACCAGCTCGGACCAGCGCTGGCCGACAGTGGCCTTGAAGCGGGCCTGCTCGCGCTCGATCGTGACGTCTTCGAGGTGCTTGTGCGCGGTGATCAGCGCCATGGCGCCGGGGGCCTCGTAGATTTCGCGGGACTTGATGCCGACGAGGCGGTCCTCGACGACGTCGATGCGGCCCACGCCCTGGGCGCCGGCGCGGCGGTTCAGTTCCTGGATGGCCTGCAGCGGGGTGACCTTGACGCCGTCGATCGCGACCGGGATGCCGGCGTCGAAGGAGATGATGACCTCGTCCGGGGCCGGGGGGAACTCCGGGGTGGCGGTGTAGTCGTAGATGTCCTTGGTGGGACCGTTCCAGATGTCCTCGAGGTAGCCGGTCTCGACGGCGCGGCCCCAGACGTTCTGGTCGATCGAGTACGGGTTCTTCTTGGTGGTCTCGATGGGCAGGCCCTTTTCCTCGGCGAAGGCGATGGCCTTGTCGCGGGTGAGCGCCAGGTCGCGGACCGGGGCGATGCACTTCAGGTCGGGGCCGAGGGTCTGGATGCCGACCTCGAAGCGGACCTGGTCGTTGCCCTTGCCGGTGCAGCCGTGGGCCACCGTGGTGGCGCCGAATTCGCGGGCGGCCTTGACCAGGTGCTTGACGATCACCGGGCGGGAGATCGCGGAGACCAACGGGTAGTGGCCCTGGTACAGGGCGTTGGCCTTGAGGGTGGGCATGCAGTATTCGTTGGCGAACTCGTCGGAGGCGTCGGCCACGTAGGCCTCGACGGCGCCGCAGCCGAGGGCGCGCTGGCGAATGGTCTCCAGCGACTCGCCGCCCTGTCCGACGTCGACCGCCACGGCGATGACCTCGGCGCCGGTCGCTTCACCGATCCAGCCGATGGCCACGGAAGTATCGAGGCCACCGGAGTAGGCCAGCACAATACGCTCAGTCACTTCAAATGCTCCTTATGTTGGGGAATTCTGTTGGGTCGTTGGTACAAGTGTGCGCCACGGACGGCCGGTCTATTGGCCGGTTTCGTCGGCCATGGCGAGGAAGCGGGCGGCGACGTCGGCCCCGCCGGCCGGGTCGCGGGTGACCAGCAGGACGGTGTCGTCGCCGGCGATGGTACCCAGGATGGACGGCATCACCGAGTGGTCGATCGCCAGGGCGAGGAAGTTCGCGGCTCCCGGCGGGGTCCGGAGCACCACGAGGTTTCCGGAGGCCTCGGCGGTGACCAGCAGTTCGCCGCAGAGCCGGGCGAGGCGCGCGTCCAGGATTTCCTGGGTAACGCCACTCTTGGCGCCGCGTTCGCCGCCCTCGCCGGGGACCGCGTAGACCAGGACACCTTCCTTGCCGCGGACCCGGACGGCGCCGAGTTCCACCAGGTCCCGGGACAGGGTGGCCTGGGTGACCTGCACGCCGTCGTCCGCCAGCAGGGCCGCTAGCTCGGCCTGGGAGCGGACGGATTCGCCGGTCAGGATCGCGGCGATCCGGGCCTGGCGGGCCGTCTTGGTGGCCGGGCTGGCGCCCTGCGCGGCGGGCTGGACGGACATCAGTCCGCCCCGTCGACCGGTGCCAGGCCCTCGACGACGGCGAGGCCGGAACGGTGCATCAGCCAGGCCATCAGGGCCTTCTGCGCATGCAGCCGGTTTTCGGCCTCGTCCCAGACCACTGACTGCGGGCCGTCGATCACGCCGGCGGAGATCTCGTAGCCGCGGTAGGCGGGCAGGCAGTGCAGCACGACGGCGTCGGGCGCGGCAAGGGTCATGGCGTCCTCGTCGACGGAGTAGTCCCGGAACAGCTGCATCCGGGCTTCCTTCTCGTCCTCCTGGCCCATGGAGACCCAGGTGTCGGTGGCGACGACGTCGGCGCCGCGCAGGGCCTCGGCGGCGTCGGCCGTGATGAGAACGGAGCCGCCGGTCCCGGCGGCGCGTTCCTCGGCGGCGGCGACGATCTCCGGCGCCGGCAGGTAGCCCTCCGGGCCGCTGATCCGAACGTGCATGCCGGCGGTGACGCCGGCCAGCAGGTAGGAGTTGGCCATGTTGTTGGCCGCGTCGCCGAGGTAGCTCATGGTCAGGCCGGCGAGGGACCCCTTGTGCTCCTTGATGGTCAGCAGGTCGGCCAGGAGCTGGCACGGGTGGTAGTCATCGCACAGGGCGTTGATGACGGGGACGGCGGAGTTCGCGGCCATGGCGACCAGTCCCTGGTGCGCGCCGGTGCGCCATACGATCGTGGAGACCATGCGTTCGAGAACCTTTGCGGTGTCCTCGACGGATTCCTTGTGGCCGATCTGGGCCTCGCCGGGGTTGATGATCAACGCGTTGCCGCCCATGTCCGCGACGCCGGTGGCGAAGGAAACCCGGGTACGGGTGGAGGTCTTGTCGAAGATGACGGCGACGGTCTTCCGGCCGCTGGCCTCGGCGGCGTAGGGCTGCACGTTGTACGGGGCGGCCTTCATCCGGACGGCCAGGTCCAGCACCTCGGCCTGCTCGGCCGGGGTCAGGTCCGTGTCCTTGAGGAAGTGGCGGGTCTTCGGCTTCGACATGGCAGTTTCGGTCACTGGGCGTCCTTTGCGGTCTGGAGGAGGGCCGGCAGTGCGGCCAGGAAGCTGTCCGCCTGCGCCTCGGTAAGGATCAGCGGCGGGGCCAGGCGGATGGTGTGCGGGCCGGGGCTGTTGATGATGAACCCGGCGTCCAGGGCGGCGGCGACGACGGCGGGAGCGACATCGGCGTCGAGGTCGAAGCCGATGAGCAGCCCTTCGCCGCGGACCTCGATGACGCCGTCGATCCCGGCGAGGCCGGCGCGCAGGCGCTCCCCCACCTCCCGGACGTGGGCGAGCACCTGCTGGTTCTCCAGCACGTGCAGGGTGGCCAGGGCGGCCGCCGTGGCCACGGGGTTTCCGCCAAAGGTGGTGCCGTGTTGGCCGGCGGTGAGCAGCGCCGAGACCTCCGGGCCGTAGGTGATAAGGGCCCCGATCGGGAAGCCGCCGCCGAGTCCCTTGGCGAGGGTCACGGCGTCGGGCACAATCCCGGCGTCCTCGCTGGCCAGCCACTTCCCGGTCCGGCCGATGCCGGTCTGGACCTCGTCCAGGATCAGCAGCGCGCCGGCGGCGCTGGTGGCCTCGCGGGCGGCCTTGAGGTAGCCGGCCGGCAGGGGCCGGACGCCGGCCTCACCCTGGATGGGTTCGAGGATGACGGCGGCCGTGGTGCCGTCGATCTCGGCCAGCAGGGCGTCGATGTCGCCGAACGGGACGTGGACGACGCCGCCGGGCAGGGGCGCGAAGGGGGCCCGGTAGGCCTCCTTGTAGGTCAGCGCCAGCGCGCCCATGGTCCGGCCGTGGAAGGCGCCCTCCAGCGCGATGATCTTGGTGCGCGGGGCCTCTCCATTGTCCGGGCCGGCGCCCGTGTTGCGGCGGGCGAGCTTGAACGCGGCCTCCACGGCCTCGGTGCCGGAGTTCGCGAAGAAGACCTTGGACCCGGCGGGGGCCTTGGCGATCTCCAGCAGCTTCTCGGCCAGGGCCACCTGGGTGGGGCTGGTGAAGAAGTTGGAGACGTGGCCCAGGGTGGAGAGCTGGCTGGAGATCACCGAGGTGACGAAGGGGTGGGCGTGGCCGAGGGCGTTGACGGCGATGCCGCCGAGCAGGTCCAGGTATTCCCTGCCGTCGGCGTCCCAGACCAGGCAGCCCGCGCCGCGCACCAGCACCCGCTGGGGCGCCCCGAAGACGCCCAGCAGCGAGGACGAGTAGCGCGAGAGCCACTGCGCACCGCTGGCGTGCGAAGCGACGAGCTCCCCCACTGCCGAGTGCTCGAGGTCCATGGACGGTGGAGTTTCACGCTGGGTCATTTGTTTTCCTCATCGGGGACGACCTGGGTGCCGATGCCGGCGGTCGTAAAGGTTTCCAGGAGCATCGAGTGGGCCAGCCGGCCGTCGACGATGTGGGCGCGTTCGACGCCGTCGTCGACCGCCTTCAGGCAGGCCGCCATCTTCGGGATCATGCCGGACTCCAGGCGCGGCAGCATCCCGCGCAGCTCGGAGGCGGTCAGCGAGGAGATCAGCGAGGACTTGTCCGGCCAGTTCGCGTAGAGGCCCTCGACGTCGGTCAGGATGACCAGCTTGGAGGCGCCCAGGGCGGAGGCGACGGCCGCGGCCGCGGTGTCCGCGTTGACGTTCAGGACCTGCCCGGTGGTGGAGCCGTCCTCCTCGATTTCGGGGGCAACGGTGGAGATCACGGGAATCCGGCCCGCGGCGATGATGTCCAGGATGCCCTCGGGGTTCACGCCGACGACCTCGCCCACCAGGCCCAGGTCCACGTCCTCGCCGTCGACCACGGTGCCGGTCCGGACGGCCTGCAGCAGGCCGCCGTCCTCGCCGGACATGCCGACGGCGTAGGGGCCGTGGGAGTTGATCAGGCCCACCAGTTCCCGGCCCACCTGGCCGGTGAGGACCATCCGGACCACGTCCATGGCCTCGGGCGTGGTGACGCGCAGCCCGCCCTTGAACTCGGATTCGATCCCGAGCCGGCCGAGCATGGCGTTGATCTGCGGGCCCCCGCCGTGCACCACCACGGGGTGGATGCCGACGTGGTGCAGGAAGACCACGTCCTCGGCGAAGGCGCGGCGCAGCTCGTCGTTGACCATAGCGTTGCCGCCGTATTTGATCACCATGGTGGTGCCGGCGAAGCGCTGGATCCAGGGCAGCGCCTCGATCAGCGTGCCGGCCTTGTCCTGCGCGTCCGCCATGGAGGTGGTCTCGCGGGCTTCGGTGCTCATGGTCGGTGGTCCCTTCCGGGTGGTGGGGTGTTCGTCGGGTGGTGTCCGGCGGCCGGTCAGCTGGAGTAGGCGCTGTTCTCGTGGACGTAGTCGTGGGTCAGGTCGTTGGTCCAGATGGTGGCCTCGGCCTCACCGGCCTGCAGGTCGATCTCGACCAGGACCTCGCGCGGTTCCAGGTCCACCAGGGAGCGGTCCTCGCCGATGCTGCCGTTGCGGCAGATCTGCACGCCGTTCATCGCGACGTTGAGCTGGTCCGGTTCGAAGGCGGCGTCCGTGGTGCCGACGGCGGAGAGCACGCGGCCCCAGTTGGGGTCCTTGCCGAAGATCGCGGTCTTGAAGAGGTTGGAGCGGGCGACGGCGCGGCTGACCACCTCGGCGTCGCGTTCGGTCGCGGCGTTGAAGGTGCGGATGGCGATGTCGTGGCTGGAGCCCTCGGCGTCGCCGATGAGCTGGCGGGCGAGGTCCGCGCAGACCCGGGTCAGGCCGGCGCCGAACGCCGCGGCGGAGGGGACGGCGCGAGAGGCGCCGGAGGCCAGCAGCACCACGGTGTCGTTGGTGGACATGCAGCCGTCCGAGTCCGTGCGGTCGAAGGTGACGCGGGTGGCATCGCGCAGCACGACGTCGAGCAGTTCGGGCTGGACCTCGGCGTCGGTGGTGAGGACCACGAGCATGGTGGCCAGGCCCGGGGCCAGCATGCCGGCGCCCTTGGCCATGCCGCCGATGGTGAACTCCCGGCCTTCCGCGTCGGTGCCGGTGAAGAGTGCCTGCTTGGAGACCGAGTCGGTGGTCATGATGGCGGTGGCGGCGGCCGGGCCGCCGTCGGCGCTCAATTCGGCGGCGGCGGTGCCGATCGCGGGGACCAGCTTGTCCATCGGCAGCTGTTCGCCGATCAGGCCGGTGGAGCAGACGAAAACGTCCGTCGCCGAGGCGCCGAGGGCCTCGGCGGTCTTTTCGGCGGTGGTGTGGGTGTTCTGGAAGCCCTGCGGGCCGGTGCAGGCGTTGGCGCCGCCGGAGTTGAGGATGACGGCGTCGACGCGGCCGTCCTTGATGACCTCGCGGGACCAGTGCACGGGGGCGGCGGCGACGCGGTTGGAGGTGAAGACCGCAGCGGCGGCCTTGGCCGGGCCGTCGTTGACCACCAGGGCCAGGTCGGGGTTACCGGATGCCTTGAGGCCGGCCTTGACGCCGGCGGCGCGGAAACCCTTCGGTGCGGTGATGCTCACGGTGCGACTCCCTGCAGGTTGAGGCCGGCGGTTTCCGCCAGGCCAAGGGCGATGTTCATGGACTGGACGGCGCCGCCGGCGGTGCCCTTGGTGAGGTTGTCGATCGCGCAGGTAACGATCACGCGGCCGATCCGCTCGTCGAAGGCCAGCTGCATCGCGGCGTGGTTGGAGCCCTGGACGGACTTGGTGGTGGGCCACTGGCCCTCGGGCAGCAGGTGGACGAAGGGCTCCTCGTCGTAGGCCGCGGCCCAGGCCCGGCGCAGTTCCTCGGCCGTGACGCCCGGCCGCACTTTGGCGGTGGCGGTGGTGAGGATGCCCCGGCTCATCGGCGCGAGGGTGGGCGTGAAGGACACCGTCACGGGGGCGTTCAGCGCGTTGGAGAGGCCCTGCTCGATCTCGGGGGTGTGGCGGTGGCCGCCGCCGACGCCGTAGGGGCTCATGGAGCCCATGACCTCGGAGCCGATCAGGTTCACCTTGGCGGCCTTGCCGGCTCCGGAGGTTCCGGAGGCGGCGACGATGACGACGTCGTCGGCCGCCAGCAAGTGGTTGCTGAAGCCGGGCGTCAACGCCAGCAGCGCCGACGTCGGGTAGCAGCCGGGCACGGCGATGCGGGTCGCGCCGCGCAGGGCCTCCCGCTGGCCCGGCAGTTCGGGCAGGCCGTAGGGCCAGGTGCCGGCGTGCGGGGAGCCGTAGAACTTTTCCCATGCCGCCGCGTCCTGGAGCCGATGGTCGGCGCCGGCGTCGATTACGACCGTGCCCGCGGGCAGCTGCGCTGCGATCGCGGCGGAGGCGCCGTGCGGCAGGGCGAGGAAGACGACGTCGTGCCCGGCGAGGTTCTCCACCGTGGTGTCTTCGAGGATCCGGTCCGCCAAACCATGGAGATGCGGCTGGAGTTCGCCTAGTCTGGAACCGGCGTTGCTGTGCGCCGTGATAGCCCCGATGGTGACGTCCGGGTGGCCGGCAAGCAGCCTGAGCACCTCGCCGCCGGCGTAACCGCTAGCCCCGGAGACGGCAACAGAAATAGTCATAGCCCCCAGCATACAGCAAGACTATGCATCGCTGCCGATATTTATGCACGCCCCGAGCTGACGTCTGGACCCTACCGTGCCGTCTGCCCCGTCATGGATGCTGGGCGGAGCCCGGGCCGGTCCCTAGGATGGTCACAGCACCCCGGGCACGGACCGCCCTGCCCGGACGGCCCACACGAAGGAGTCACATGACGCACGCTATTGTCGCCCGGCAGGCCGGCGGCCCGGAAGTCCTTGAGCTCTCCCCCATCGACCGGCCCGTCCCCGGCCCCGGCCAGCTGCTGATCAAGGTCGCCGCGGTCGGGGTGAACTTCATCGACACCTACAAGCGCGGCGGCGTCTACAAGGTGGACTACCCCTTCATCCCCGGCTCCGAGGCCTCCGGCACCGTCGAGGAAACCGGCGACGGCGTGACCGGCTTCTCCGCGGGCGACCGCGTTGCCACCGCCGAGGGCGTAGCCTGCTACGCCGGGTACGCGCTGGTGGACGCGGACAAGGCGCTGCCGGTGCCCGCCGGCGTCGACGATTTCACCGCCGCCGCCCTGCCGCTCCAGGGCATCACCGCGCACTACCTGATCAACTCGACCTTCGAGGTGAAGGCCGGCCAGACGGTGTTGCTGCACGCCGGCGCCGGCGGCGTGGGCCTGCTGCTGATCCAGCTGCTCAAGGCCAAGGGCGCGCGGGTCATCACGACCGTTTCCACCGACGAGAAGGAGGCCCTGGCCCGCGAAGCCGGCGCAGACCATGTGCTGCGGTACGAGGGGTTCGGGGCTAAGGTGCGGGAACTCACCAACGGCGAAGGCGTGCACGTGGTGTACGACGGCGTCGGCAAGGACACCTTCGACGATTCGCTCGCGGCGCTCAGGGTCCGCGGCACCCTGGTGCTCTTCGGCGCCGCCTCCGGCCCGGTACCGGCGGTGGATCCGCAGCGGCTGAACTCCGGCGGCTCGCTCTACCTCACCCGGCCCACCATCGTCCACTACCTGCGGGACGCGAAGGAACGCCGTTGGCGCTCGGACGAGCTCTTCGCCGCCGTCGCCGACGGCAGCCTCAAGGTGCGGATCGGCGCGAAGTACGACCTGGCCGACGCGGCGTCCGCGCACACGGACCTGGAACATCGGCGCACTACCGGCAAGGTCCTGCTGGTCCCATAACGCCCAGCGTCACGTCCGCAACGAGAAAAGCTCCCCGCAACCGGCAGGTTGCGGGGAGCTTTTTCGTGGTGCCGGTTCGTACCGACGGATCCTGTTAGCCCTGGACCCCTTTAGAGCTGCGCCCTGTTACCGCTGGACGGCGCCGAAGCGTTCGTGTGCGGCGGCCACGGCCAGATCACGGGCGGCCGAGGCCTCGTCCGCGGTCAGGGTGCGGTCGTCTGCGCGGAAGCGCAGGTTGAAGGCCAGGGACTTCTTGCCGTTCTCGATGCCCTTACCGGCGTAGACGTCGAACAGGGACACCTCTTCCAGCAGATCGCCGGCGCCCTCGCGAAGCGCCTCCAGCACGTCCCCGGCGGGCACATCCGCCGCCACCACGAGGGCGACGTCCTGGGTGGCCACCGGGTAGCCGGAGATGGGCCGGGCGACGATCACGTCGGCGGCCGCCTCGAACAGGGCGTCCGCGTTCAGTTCCAGCGCCACCGAGCGGGCGGGCATGTCGTGCGCCGCGAGCAGCTTGGGGTGCAGTTCGCCGGCGTAGCCGATCACCTCGCCGGTGCGCAGCGCCAGCTGCGCGGCCCGGCCGGGGTGGAATGCCTGGTGGCTGCCCTGGCTGACGACCAGTTCGACGCCGAGCACGTCGCCGGCCAGCCGGGCAATGTCCAGCGCGTCGGCGTAGTCCCAGGCACGCGGGGTATGGGCCGGGGCGGCCGGGCTGTCGTGGCCGGTCAGCACGGCCGCCAGGTGCAGCGGCTGGTCCGGGACGCCGTCGAACAGTCCGTCGAGGACCTCCTCGGCGGGGCGGGCGCCCAGCGGCGGGATCGAGGCGGTGCCGAGGGTCTCCCCCGGCAGGAAGACCAGGCCGGTCTCGAAGAGAGCCAGGTCACGGAAGCCGCGGGAGTGGTTCCGCTTCGCCACCTCGATCAGGCCGGGCAGGATCGAGGTGCGCAGGAAGCCCTGCTCCTCGCTGATCGGGTTGGCCAGCTTGAGCGCCTTCCGGTCCGCCCCGGCAACCGGGGTGCCGAAGGTGTCGTTGGCGGCCTTGGAGACGAACGGGTAGGCCAGCACCTCGGTGAGGCCGGCGTCGGCGAGGGCCTGGACCAGGCGGCGGCGCTGCTGCTGCACGCGGGTCAGGCCGCGGCCCGGCGGGGCCACCGGCAGCGTGGCGGGGATCTTGTCGTAACCCACCAGCCGCGCGATTTCCTCGGACAGGTCTTCCTTGGTCTCCAGGTCCGTCCGCCAGCTCGGGGCCGTGACGGCGTACCCGGCGTCGGTGGTGCGGACGTCGGCGCCCAGGTCCCGGAGCGAGGTGAGGATCTGCTCCTCGGTGAAGTCGATGCCGATCCGCTCCGAGGCGAAGGTTGCCGGGAGGTCCACGGTGACGGCGTCCGGCGCAGTGCCGACGTCGGTGCCCTCGGCGTCGGCCGTTCCGCCGGCGAGCTCCACCAGCAGGTCGACCACGCGCTGGGCGGCCACCGGGGCGACGTACCAGTCGACGCCGCGCTCGAAGCGCTTGGACGCCTCTGACGGGAGCTTGTGGCGGCGGCGGGACCGGGCGATCGAGACCTCGTCGAAGTGTGCGGACTCGACCAGGATGTTGGTGGTGGCGTCGGAGACCTCGGTCGCCGCGCCGCCCATCACGCCGGCGATGCCGATCGCGCCGGAACCGTCCGTGATCAGCAGGTCCTCGGCGTCGAGCGTGCGCTCCTTGTCGTCGAGGGTGGTGATCTTCTCGCCCTGGGCCGCGCGGCGGACGACGATGCCGCCGGTGAGGGTGTCCAGGTCGTAGCAGTGCGTGGGCTGACCCAGCTCGAGCATCACGTAGTTGGAGATGTCCACCGGCAGCGAGATGGACCGGATGCCGGCGAGCCGCAGCCGGGAGACCATCCACGGCGGGGTCGGCTTCGTGGCGTCGACACCGCGGACGGTGCGGGCCACGAACCGGTCGCAGCCGGCATTTCCGTAGATCGGGGCGTCGTCGTTGAGCTTGATGTCGAAGCCGCCGGAAAGTTCCGCCGGGGCGGTGACCTTCGACGCCGGGTCCGTGAACGGCGTTCCGGTGGCGTGGGCGTATTCACGGGCCACGCCGCGGATCGAGAACGCGTAGCCCCGGTCCGGGGTGACGTTGATTTCCGCGGCCTGGTCGTAGAGGCCGAGCAGTTCCATCGCGTCGGTGCCGATTTCCGGGTCAAGCCCGATGCGGGAGAGCACCAGGATGCCGTCGTGGTCATCGCCGATGCCGAGTTCCCGCACGGAGGCGATCATGCCGGCGGAGAGGTGGCCGTAGGTTTTGCGCGCGGAGATGCGGAAGTCGCCGGGCAGCACGGCGCCCGGAAGGGTGACCACCACCTTGTCGCCCTCGACGAAGTTGTGCGCGCCGCAGATGATGCCCTGCACGCCGGAGGGGTCGATGCCCTCGCCGGTGAGGGTCTGCTGCTGACCCTCGGGGACCACGCGGACCTGGCACCAGTTGATGGTCTTGCCGTTGGACTGGGGTTCCTTGACCAGAGACAGCACCTGGCCGACGACGATGGGACCCTGCAGGGTGTCGGTGGGCCGGTGCACGGCCTCTTCTTCGAAGCCGACCTTCACGAGGTCGGCCATGACGTCCTCGGCGCTCGCACCGGCAGGAACGGCCGCGAATTCACGCAGCCAGGAAAGGGGGATACGCACTGTTAGATCTCCATCCCGAAGTGCTCGCTGAAACGTACATCGCCTTCGATCATGTCGCGCATGTCGCCGACCTCGTTGCGGAACATGAGGGTCCGCTCGATGCCCATGCCGAAGGCAAATCCTGAATAGACGTCCGGGTCGATGCCGGCCGCGCGGAGCACGTTCGGGTTGACCATGCCGCAGCCGCCCCACTCGATCCAGCGGGGGCCGCCCTTGGCGCCGGGGTGCCAGATGTCCAGCTCGGCGGAGGGCTCGGTGAACGGGAAGTAGTTCGGGCGCAGCCGGATCTGGGCCTCGTCGCCGAACATCTGCCGGGCGAAGTGTTCCAGGGTGCCGCGCAGGTCCGCCATGGACAGCTTCTTGTCGATGGCGAGGCCCTCGAACTGGTGGAACACCGGGGTGTGGGTGGCGTCCAGTTCGTCGGTGCGGAACACCTTGCCGGGGCAGAGGACGTAGATCGGGACCTCGCGCTCGAGCATGGAGCGGACCTGCACCGGGGAGGTGTGGGTGCGCATCAGCAGGTGGGCCTCGGGCGGCTCTACGAAGAAGGTGTCCTGCATTTCGCGGGCCGGGTGGTCCGGCTTGAAGTTCAGCGCGTCGAAGTTGAACCACTCGGATTCAACCTCGGGGCCCTCGGCGATCTCCCAGCCCATGCCGACGAAGATGTCAGCGACGCGGTCCTGGAGGGTAGAGAGCGGGTGGCGGGCACCGGCACGACGACGGCGCGGGGCGGCCGTGACGTCGACGGTCTCCTCGACCAGGATGCGGGCGTCGTTCTCGGCCTCGAGTTCCGCAGTGCGGTCCGCGAGCGCCTTGTTGACCCGTCCGCGGGAGGCTCCCATCAGCTTGCCGGCGGCGGCCTTCTGATCCTTGGGCAGGCCGCCGATTTCGCGATTGGCCAGGCTCAGGGCGGACTTCTCGCCCGTGTGCGCAAGGCGGGCGGCCTTGAGCTCTTCGAGGGTGGAGGCCGCGGCAATGGCGGCGACGGCCTGCTCTACGGCGGCGTTGATGGCGGCTTCATCCAGAGGGTTCGGGACGGCGGCGCCCGGCAAGGTGTCAGTCATCTACTGTTCTTCGCTACGAGTCGGGTGGTGTCTGAACCAGTCTAGTTGACGGCGCCGGAGCCCCGGCCGGGGTCTAGCATGGCCCCATGGGGACCGGAGCGAGGCTGCGGCAGCTGGCCAACGTGCTCAACGGCAGCACCCTGCTGGGCCTGCTGCTGGCCGCGGGTGCCCGCTGCCATGTGGCGTCCGGACCGCGCGGCCTGATCCTCGCCGCGGGCTACCGGTGGAAACTGCCCTACGCGGCGGCATTCACGGTGGGCAATGTCGTGCTGTTTCGGGCCGACGCGGACCGGGTCTTCGGCGGCGAATCTCCCCCGCCTTCCTGCCCTTCGTCATCCTCCTCTTCTTCGTCCTCCCCTTCCCCTTGCTTCCCTGACGGGGCGGGCTTCCCCGGGCTGCTGGGCCACGAGGAACGGCACAGCACCCAGTACGCGCTGTGCTGCGGAATCCCGTTCCTTCCCCTGTACTTCGCCGCGGCCGGCTGGTCCCTGTGGCGTGCCGGAAACCCCGGCACGGCCAACCCCTTCGAACGGCACGCGGGCCTGGGCGCCGGCGGCTACCCGGAACACGTCCACGCGCGGCCCCGCGGATGGCGGCGTTCCCCCGACCTCCGCGACGAACCCAACAACCGCGGCCTCTCAGGCCGCGACGGCGGAAAGTGAGACCACCATGACCGACTCCCCCAGGACCCTGTCCGTGACGGGCACCGGCACCGCCGAGTCCGCGCCGGACCTGCTGACCCTCTCGATCGGCGTCGAGTCCCGCCGCCCGGGCGTGGAGGCTGCCTACCGCGACGCCGGTGCCGCCGCGACCGCCATCACGGATGCACTGCGGGGCCACGGCGTGACGGATCGGGACATCACCAGCACCGGCCTGTCCCTGCGCGCCGAGGTCACCTGGCAGGAGGGCCAGGGCCAGCGCGTGACGGGCTACCTGGCGACCGGGACGCTCCGGGTCCGGCTCCGCGACCTGGCCGGTTCCGCGGCAGTCGTCGCCGACGCGGTGCGGGCCGGGGCCGACGACGCCCGGCTGCACGGGATCGACCTCGGCTTCGCGGATCCGGCCGCCCTCGAGTCCGAGGCCCGGGAGATGGCCTGGGAGGACGCGCTGACGCGGGCCGGGCAGTTCGCCGCCCTGGCAGGGGCGCGGCTGGGCAAGGTCCTCTCTGTGACCGAGAATCCGGCGTCCCCGCCCGCGCTGCCGCCGGTGCCGCTGCAGCGCACGGCCGCGGCCCAGCCCGTCGCGGTGGAGGCAGGCAGCGCCTCGGTCACCGCCGCCGTCGGCGTCGTCTGGGAGCTTCTCGACTGAGAAGCCGCAGCGCGATATCAGGTGTGGTTCCTCCGCGTCAGTGGATGGCGCCGGCGGCCAGCTTGAGGTCGGTGGTGGTCGCCAGGGACGTCCGGACGACGACGGCGAGCGCCTCCCCCATCTGCTCCAGCGGCAGGGAGGCCGCGCCGCTTCCGGGCTGCACCTGATCCGGGCCGAAGGGAACGTGAACGAATCCGCCGCGGATGCCGGGCTCGTCGCGGAGGGCGTGCATCAGGCCGAAGAAGACGTGGTTGCAGACGTAGGTTCCCGCCGTCTGCGACACCTCGGAGGGAATTCCGCGGCGGCGCAGTTCCTGCAGCGCGGCCTTGACCGGCAGGGTGCCGAAGTAGGCGGCGGGGGCATCCGGGAGGACGGGTTCGTCCACCGGCGCGTTCCCGGCGTTGTCCGGGATCCGCGCATCGTCACAGTTGATGGCGACCCGCTCAAGGGAGATGCCGGTCCGGCCGCCCGCCTGCCCGGCACATACCACCAGGTCCGGGCGGTGCTCCCGGAGCGCCGCGTCCAGTGCCGCCAGCGAATCGCCGAAGACGCACGGCAGTTCCACGGTGGCCACCTCCAGGCCCTCGGCCCGCAGCACGCCGGCCGCATGCCGCACCGCCGTCCAGGAGGGGTTGGTCGTTTCGCCGCCGAAGGGTTCAAAGCCAGTCAGGAGGATCATGGGGCCAGCCTAGCAATCGTCTCGGCGGCCCCGGAGGGACAGTGACCGGTGGTGCCGGCCGGCCGGCGCAGCCGGGTCGGTGCTTGCCCGGCACGGGGTGAGACGGGACGGGCAGCCTTGACTTATGATCGAACATATATTCGAATGAGGTCATGAGGTGGGACGCACAGGCACTCAATGCACAAGCAGTCGATGCAGAGGCACTCAATGCAGAGACGCCCAGGACCGGGACGCAGGCCCCCGACGGCCAGACGGCCCCGCTGCCCGCACCGGCGCTGCTGCCGCTGGCGGGCCTGGTCCGTTCCGTCACCACCCCGGAGTTTGCCGGGGTCACCTTCCACGAGGTCACCGCCAAATCGGTGCTCAACAAGGTGGCCGCCGGTTCCCGGATGCCCTTCGAATGGACCATCAACCCCTACCGCGGCTGCAGCCATGCATGCGTCTACTGCTTCGCGCGGAAGACCCACACCTATCTCGACTTCGACGCCGGCTTGGACTTCGACAGCCAGGTGGTGGTCAAGGTCAACGCGGCGGAGGTGCTGCGCCGTGAGCTGGCGAAACCGTCGTGGCAACGGCACCAGGTGGCTTTGGGCACCAACACGGACCCCTACCAGCGCGCCGAGGGCCGCTACCAGTTGATGCCCGGCATCATTCGCGCCCTTGCCGATTCCGGCACGCCCCTCTCCATCCTCACCAAGGGAACCCTGCTGGCCCGCGACATTCCGCTGCTGAAACACGCGGCCACCCAGGTACCGGTGGGCGTGGGCATTTCCCTGGCCATGACGGACGAGCAGTTGTCCGAGGCGGTGGAACCCGGAACACCCGGTCCCCGGGCCCGGTTAAAGCTGATTTCCCGGCTGCGCGAGGCCGGCCTGCCCTGCGGCGTGATGGCCATGCCGATCCTGCCGTGGTTGTCCGACTCGGATGAGGCCCTCGACTCCCTTTTCGGTTCGCTGGCGGCGGCCGGGGCCACGGGAGTCAGCGCCGGGGCCCTGTACCTAAAGCCCGGGACCCGGGAATGGTTCATGCAGTGGATCGCCAGGGAACACCCCCAACTCGCCGGAAAGTACCGCCGGCTGTACGGCGGCGGGTCCTACGCGTCCAAGGAATACCGCGCCTGGCTGGCCGGCCGGGTCCGTTTCTTCAAGGCCCGCCACGGCTTCATCGGCTCCACGGGTTTCAGTCACGAGGACATCGACCAGGACCCGCGCGACGAGGAGGCCCGGTACCCGGCGGGCAGCCTGCCGGGCTCGGCGCGCATCAGGCATGGACGGGGCACCGCGGGCAGCGGCGATCACTCCGGTACCGGGGAGTCGGCCGCCGAACCGGTGGCCGCCCAGCCCACGCTGTTCTGAGGTCCGGTTACCCATGTAGGGCGGCGTCCGGGCTGCGGATAGAGGGTAGGTCTTGCGAGTTGGGGTTGGCGAGCTGGGCCTGGCGGGTCGCGGCTAGTTGGTTGAGGCTAGTGCGTTGAGGCCTGCGCGGCGACGGCCGCGAGGAGCGCCTCGACGATCGGCAGGTCCGCGGGGATCCAAGGCAGCGCCAGCACCTGTTCCGGGTCGGCCAGGGGCACCCAAAGGAGTTCGTCGTGGTCCTGCAGCGGCTGCGGGGTCCCGCCGTCGAGTTCGGCGAACCAAACCCGCATCACCGCCGTCGGGTTTAACGGCCAGCCTTCCGGCCCGGGTGCGGGTAATTCAGGTCCCAGTACCACCCGAACACCGAGCTCCTCGGACAGTTCCCGGTGCAGCGCCTGCTCCGACGTCTCCCCCGGGTCCACCTTGCCGCCGGGGAACTCCCACATGCCCGCGAAACGGGGCGGCGCGGTCCGCCTCGCCACCAGCAGGGTCCGGGGCCGGGCCAGGGAATCGACGATCGCACCGCCGACGACGTTGATGAGTTCAGTCACGACCCCAGTCTAGGTGCCGCCGCACCCCCGCCCCGGGAGAGAATGGAACGGCCGCGCAGTCCGGATCCGGAATAGCGGGCCGCCCGCCACGCGTTGGCACACACGGAACTGCGCAAACCCCTGATCCACGGCCACGGCCGGGCACTGACCACTCACTGATCGAAAAGCAGATGGATGACTTTAACTAACGACGCCCCCACCACACCCCGGACCGGTTCCTACAACCTGACCCTCGCCATCATTTCGCTGGCCATGGGCGGCTTCGGCATCGGCACCACGGAATTCACGATGATGGGCCTGCTCAAGGAGGTCGAGCACGGTCTGGGCATCAGCACCCCGGAGGCCGGGCACCTGATCTCCGCCTATGCGCTCGGCGTCGTGGTCGGCGCCCCGCTGCTCGCCGCCGTCGGCGCGAAGCTCCCCCGCAAGTATCTGGCCCTGGGCCTCATGCTGTTCTTCAGCCTCGCGAACCTCAGCTCGGTCATCGCCCCCGATTACGGCACCATGCTGGTGTCCCGCTTCGCGGCCGGCCTGCCGCACGGCGCGTTCTTCGGCGTCGCCGCGGTGATCGCGTCCTCGCTGGTTGCCCCCACCCGCCGCGGCTGGGCCATTTCGATGGTGATGGCCGGCCTGACGGTCTCCAACGTCATCGGCGTCCCGTTCGGCACCTGGCTGGGCCAGAACTTCGGCTGGCGGCTGCTGTTCCTCCTGGTCGGCATCATCGGGATCGCCACCATGGCAATGCTGTGGAAGTTTGTCCCGTACCAAGCACCCCACGCTGACGCGAGCATCCGCCGGGAACTCGCATCCCTCAAGCGGCTGCAGGTCTGGCTGGCGGTGCTGATCGGCGTCGTGGGCTTCGGCGGCTTCTTCGCGACCTACACCTATATCGCCCACACGATGACCGACGTCGCCGGGATCCCGGCTGAATGGCTGCCCCTGGTCGTCGCGCTATACGGTGTCGGCATGGTGGTGGGCAACATTGTCGGGGGACGCATCGCCGACAAGTCCGTCATGGGCACCATCTACTGGGTACTCCCCGGCGTCGCCGTGGCCCTGGTGGTGTACGCCGTGGCGGTGCACTGGCCGTGGTCCGCGTACCTGATGGTCTTCGTCGTCGGCGGCGCGGGTTCCATGCTGGTCCCGGCGCTGCAGACCCGTTTGCTGGACGCCTCCCCCGACGCGCCGTCGCTTGCCTCCTCGCTGAACCACGCCGCCCTGAACGTGGCCAACGCCCTCGGCGCCTTCCTCGGCGGCCTGGTCATCGCCTGGGGCTGGGGCTACGTGGCCCCCGCCCTGGTCGGTGCCGTGCTGGCCTTGCTGGGCCTCGGCGTCGCCGTCCTCAGCGGAGCCGTGGAACGCCGGAGGCCGCTGGTCCGGTAACCGCGACCGAGTCCCGGCCCCGCTCCCTCCCGGCGGCCTGCCGGCGGCCCGGACCGGTGATTCGGTGGTGCGGTGCGGCCTAAACGGCCGCGCCGCGCTGCAGGTCCGGTTCCAGGTAGATCATCCGGGCGGTGGGGACTGCATCGCGGATCCGGGCCTCGGCGGCGTCGATCGCGGCAGCAATCTCACGGCCGGAGTCGGCCGCGCCGACGCTGATCTTCGCCGCGACCAGGAGTTCCTCGGGTCCCAGGTGCATGGTCTTGAGGTGGATGATGCCGGTGCCATCTGACTCGATCGCGCCGCGGATCTTCGCGACATCCGCCTTCGTGGCCGACTCGCCCAGCAGCAGCGACTTGGTTTCGATCGCCAGAACCGCGGCGATCGCCACCAACAGCAGTCCGATCATGCCGGTGCCCAGGGCGTCCCAGATGCCGTTGCCGGTGATGAGGGTCAGCCCCACCCCCAGGAGGGCGAAGAACAGGCCGAGCAGCGCACCGAAGTCCTCCAGCAGGATCACGGGCAACTCGGGCTGCTTGGCGTTGCGGATGAAGCGGATCCAGCTCTGGTTGCCGCGCAGGGGGTTGGACTCGCGGATGGCCGTACGGAAGGAGAACGACTCCGCGATGATGGCGCCGAGGAGAACGGCCAGCGGAACCCACCACAACCCGCCCTCGATGCCGTGCGGGTGCTGCAGCTTGCCCCACGCCTCGTACAGCGCGAACAGGCCGCCGACGCTGAAGAGCACGATGGCGACGATGAAGGCGTAGATGTAGCGTTCCCGTTCGTAGCCGAAGGGGTGCTCCGGGCTGGCCTGCTTGGTGGCGCGCTTGCCGCCCAGGAGCAGCAGCAGCTGGTTGCCGGAGTCGGCGACGGAGTGGATCGCCTCCGCCAGCATCGACGAGGACATCGTCAGGAGGAAGGCGACGAATTTCAGGACGGCGATCGTGAGGTTGGCGGTCAGCGCCGCCACAATCGCCTTGGTACCGCCGTTAGCAGCCACGGGCCGTTCTCCTTTAGACAAATGATCGGTGCCGCCGGGCGTTTTCGAGGCCCCGGACTCCAGGGGTCAACCGTACCGGGAGGGACCCGGATTCCGCGTGCCGGCGGGGCCAAAGAGGGCACATAACGATTGAGGGTGGGACTGCTGACAGGCCGTGGGCCGTGTGTTAGCTTGAAGCCATAATCGGGATTCCTAAGGTGAATGCCGACGAATATGTAGGAGGAGACATGGGCTTTCTAGGCTGGATCATTCTCGGACTCATTGTAGGTGCAATCGTTAAGGCAATCATGCCTGGCCGGGTTGGCGGCGGCTGGGTCACCAGCCTCGTTCTCGGTGTGGTTGGTGCCATTGTCGGCGGCTGGATCGGCGACCTGCTCTTCGGCGGCGGCAAGATGGAATTCTGGAACCTCGGCTCCTGGATCCTGGCCATCGTCGGCGGCCTCGTCGTCGCCGGAATCTACGGCGCCATCACCGGTCGGAACCGGACTACGTAATTCTCATCCCCCGCCCGGGCCACTGAGCCCCGCGGGACACATACGACGGCGGGGGCCCACCACACGGTGGGCCCCCGCCGTCGTTTGTTCGCGTCGTGGGAGTTAGAAGACGTCTCGTCAGCCGGCGGCGCGCTGGGAGCGCGCACTCGCGTACAGGCAGACGGTGGCGGCGGTCCCGAGGTTGAGGCTCTCCGCCGACCCGTAGACAGGCACCGCTACCCGATGGCCGGCCAGCGCCAGTTGTTCCTCGGACAGGCCCTGGGCCTCGTTGCCGAACAGCCAGGCGGTGGGGTGGGCCAGGTCGTAGTCCGATCCCGTGTCCGCGCCGCCGAGCCGCCGGGCGGCGCACTCGTCCTGCAGCCGGTCCAGGTTCAGCTGTCCGTAGCCATCCGCTGCGAGGACTCCGATGCCGCGTGCCGTGCAGGCTGCGACGGTCTCGGCGATGTCTGCGCCGAGGACCACAGGGAGGTGGAAGATCGAGCCCGCGGTGGACCGCACCGCCTTGGGGTTGTAAATGTCCACGCTGGAGGAGCTGAGAATGACGGCGTCCGCTCCGGCGGCGTCGGCGGCACGAAGCACAGTACCGGCGTTGCCGGGGTCCCGGACCTCGCACAGGACGGCCAGGAGGCGGGGTCCGGCATCGAGGACGTCGGCCAGTTCGACGTCGAGGAAGCGGCAGACGGCCAGGATGCCCTGCGGGGTGACCGTGTCCGCCATGGCCGCCAGAACCTCATCGGTGGCGAGGAACGCCCGTGTGCCCTCCGCGAGGGTTTCGAGTTCCGGGTGCCGGTCCAGGCAGTCCTCGCTGGCATAGACCTCAAGGACGACGCCGTCCCTGCCGTCGGCGAGCCGCTGCTGGTGCAGGGTCAGGGCCTCGCGGACCGCCTGCGGGCCTTCGGCCAGGAACTCCCGGCGCTTTAAACGCGCCGGGCGCCCGGCAAGCTGCGCCACCTTCCTGACCCGATCGGCTCGGGGATTGGACAGTGGTTCAGCGTGCGGGCGCCCGGTTTCGTTCATATAAGAACCTTAGTTGCTCCGAAGAGCGGTTCCTGAACTGAGCCGCGAGGCCCGGAGCGGAGCTCCGGTATTACTTGGCAGCCTTCTCGGCGGCGGTCTTCTTGGCAGCCGGCTTCTTCGCAGCCTTGGGGGCGGCGGCAGCCTCGGCCTGCACGGCCGGCGCGGAGGTGTCGGCGGGCAGCGAGTCCTTGGCGACCTGGACCAGCGCGGCGAAGGCGGTGGCGTCGGAGACGGCCAGCTCGGCCAGCATGCGGCGGTCAACCTCGACCTCAGCGGCCTTCAGGCCCTGGATCAGGCGGTTGTAGGTCAGGCCGTTGGCGCGGGATGCAGCGTTGATGCGCTGGATCCACAGGCGGCGGAAGTCGCCCTTCTTCTTCTTGCGGTCGCCGTAGCTGTACACGAACGAGTGCAGCAGCTGTTCCTTGGCCTTGCGGTACAGGCGCGAACGCTGACCGCGGTAACCCTTTGCGCGTTCAAGAACAACCCGGCGCTTCTTGTGGGCGTTTACCGCCCTCTTCACACGTGCCACGTGCGTACTCCTTCAAAATCTGATCCCAAGCGTCTACTGCCGGAAATCCCGGCTGGCCTGAGAAGCCTTAGTGGTAGGTGGACCGTTGCCGGCGGCAATCGGTCCGGGTACTTGGAACTTAGATGCCGAGCATCTTCCGGATGACCTTGGCGTCGCCCTTGAAGACGATCTTGTCGCCGGCGAGGCGGCGTGTCAGCCTGGAGGACTTGTGCTCGAGGTAGTGGCGGCGGTTGGCCTGCTGGCGGCGCAGCTTGCCGCTACCGGTCAGCTTGAAGCGCTTCTTAGCACCGCTGTGGGTCTTCATCTTCGGCATGGGAACCGATCTCCTTACGTATCCGCAGAACGGGTCTGCAGTCTTTCGGGCAGCCGCCCCTCGGGGCGGCGTGCTGGTTGACTGCCACCGGACCTTGCGGTCCGGCGGCCGTGAATCAGTTGGTCTTCTTGCTGCCAGGCTTCGGCGCGGCCTTGGGGGCCGCGGGCCGTGCCGCCGGCTTGGGAGCCGCGGGCCGTGCTACCGGCTTGGGCGTGGCAACAGGCTTCGGAGCGGGCTTCGCGGCGGATGCCTCGGCGGCCGGCTTCGCGGCCGGAGCCTTGGGTGCCGCAGCCTTCGGAGCGGGTGCCTTCGGAGCCGCGGCCTTGGGAGCTTCCGCCTTCGGGGCCTCCGTCTTCGGAGCCGCAGCCTTGGGAGCTTCAGCCTTCGGGGCCTCCGCCTTCGCAGCCGCAGCCTTCGGGGTCTCAGCCTTGGGGGCCTCGGCCTTCGGAGCGGCGGCCGGCGCCTCGGCAGCGGGTGCCTCTACGGGTTCCGCAGCCTCGGTCCGAACCTGGTAGCCCTCCGGCAGCAGGTCCGCGAGGGACTGCGTCAGGGGGGCTTCGCCGCCGTTGGTGTTGACCCGCGCCGCCTTGGCCTCATTCTCGGCCTTAGCCTCGGCGCGCTGGGTGGCGCGGCGGGCTTCCGCCTTGGCTTCGGCCTTGTTCTTGAGCGGGCCGACCACCATGACCATGTTGCGGCCGTCGATGCGGGGGCTGGATTCCACCACGCCCACCTCGGCGACGTCCTCGGCGAAACGCTGCAGCAGACGGATGCCCATCTCGGGGCGCTGCTGCTCACGGCCGCGGAACTGGATCATGGCCTTGACCTTGTCGCCGGCGCCGAGGAACCGCAGCGCGTGTCCACGCTTGGTCTCGTAGTCGTGCTTGTCGATCTTGAGGCGGAAACGGATTTCCTTCAGCACCGTGTTGGTCTGATTCTTCCGGGCCTCGCGTGCCTTGACGGCGGCTTCGTACTTGTACTTGCCGAAGTCCATCAGCTTGCACACCGGAGGCTTGGCCTGCGGTGCAACTTCAACGAGATCCAGATCAGCCTCGGCAGCCAGACGCAGGGCATCCTCAATACGGACGACTCCTACCTGTTCACCTGCAGGGCCGACCAACCGCACCTCGGGGACGCGGATACGCTCATTGATTCTTGGCTCGCTAATGTTAAAGCTCCTGTGATCGTGGGGGTACTTCTCCGGCAAAAGAAGAAGGCCTCCCATTGCCGGTAGCAATCGAAGGCCTCGAAGATCGGAACTGCCGCCCTGTGGGGCAACATGCGCTTGTCCGGCACGCAGTGCGTGGGTCAAGCGCCCGACCAGGTACCCGGCAACCTTGACTCCCGAAGGAATTCGCGCGGCTGACGCGGGTGGGAGAGATCTCCGCTTGCAAACTGGACGCCGTCTTCACTGGAATCTGTGCGACTCCGGCAAAATAACGACATCCAGTCGGTCTGTGACAAGCTTACCAGCATGAGTACACCAGAACGTAATTCGCACGTCTTCCAGCCGGCGGGCGAGCAGGCGGACGTCTCCCAGCAGATCCGCGACATTTCCGAGGTCCCCGCGATCGAGGTCATCACCACCGCCGCCGTGCACCTGATGAGTGCCGCCGCCGTGAAGCTCGGCCTCGCCGCCGAGGACAATGCCGAAGAACTCAAGGACCTCGACGAGGCCCGCAAGCTCATCACCGCACTGGCGGGCCTGGTCACCGCGGCGGCACCGGAGATCGGCTCCCAGCACGCCGGACCGTTGCGCGACGGCCTGCGCTCCCTGCAGCTGGCCTTCCGCGAGGAGTCCGTCATTCCGGACGCGCCCGGCAAGGGCCCGGGCGAGAAGTACACCGGCGCGGTCAACTGACCACAAACACACGGCGGTAACGACGACGGCGGGCGGACCAGTGCGGTCCGCCCGCCGTCGTCGTTAAGGCCGGGAGGCACTGGGCCCTCGTCAGACGGCGGCGAGCCGGCGCCTGCGCCGGCGCTGGAGCACCAGACCCACGAGGCAGAGCAGCACCCCGGCCGCGCCGACCGAGACGAAGCCCGCCCCGGCGCCCACGCCGTCGATGAAGAGCCCGGCCAGCGGAGCGCCGAGCGCCACACCGCCGGTCAGGGCCGAGCCGTACCAGCCCATCGCCTCGCCACGTCGTTCCTCGTCAACCAGGTCGGCCACCTTCTCCGAGGCGGCGGAGAGTACCGGGGCGCAGAGCACGCCCGGCAGCAGGGACAGGAACGCCAGGGCCCAGGTGTCGTGGGCGAACGCCATCGGCAGGGTCAGGGCGGACATGCCGAGCAGCAGGAGCACCGGGGAAACGGGCCGGTGCATGGCGCCGTAGACCACGCCGCCGATCACCGAGGCGGCGCACCAGAACAGAAAGACGATGCCGATCTCGGCCTGGTGGCCGCCGGTCTGCAAGGCGGCGACGATGCCGACGTCGGTGCCGCTGAGGACCATGCCGGAGCCGGCGGCGACGGCGAAGACTGCGGCGACCGAGGCAGTGAACCAGGCGAAGTTGTGCCGCACCTTGTGCCGCAGTCCCAGCCGATCCTGACGGCGGTGCTCGGCGGCGGCGAGGGGAGCCAGTTCCGCCGCTGCCTCCTGCAGGTGCGCGGGGGCGGCCGCGACGACGGCGGCCTCGGCGCCCTGCTGCTGATCCGCCTCGAAGGCGGCCTCGGGCTCGGCGTCGGTGGCGACGGACCGCGTGGGCGGGTTCATCCACATCAGGAAGAGCCCGGACAGTGAGGTGGCGACGCCCACGATGCCGAGGCCCAGCACGGAGTAGCCGGCGGTGGCGACGATCGCGCCGGCGGCCGGACCGATCATGAAGACCAGTTCGGTGCTAATGGCGTCCAGGGCGAACGCGGTGCGGCGCTGGTCCCCGGTGGCCAGGATGCCCAGGGACTGCCGGACCACGCTGAAGATCGGCAGGGTCAAGAGGCCGCCGACGAACACCAGCGGCAACAGCAACTGGTAGCTGACGTGCGGGGCGATGGTCCAGATCACCGTCTCCGAGAGGACGGACGGGATCAGTGCCCGGCGCAGGCCCACGGTATCCACCCGGCGGCCGCGCCACGGGGCGCCGACGGCGATGCCGATGGTCATGACGGCGGCGGCGGTCCCGGCCGCGGCGTAGCCCTGGCCCAGGGTGAGGACGATGTGCAGGGTCAGGAGCACGCCCGCGGCCGAGTGCGGGATGCGGGCCACCATCCCGACAATCAGTAGGTTCCTGATGGGCCGCACTGCCAGCAGCTCACGGTAAAGCGCGAAGTTCACGGGACGGCGTTCCTTTGCCTTGCATTTCTCTCGGTGGCGCGGCCCGTGACCGGCACCGCGGGAGAGGCGGGCCGCCGGTCAGGGTGCTGCGCGCTGCAGCTTGATTTCGATCGAGTCAACCCGCTCGGCGAAAGCTTCATTCCGGGCCCAGTCCTCGTTCAGGCCGGCCACCAGGGATTGCACCTCGGCGGCACTGAGCCCGTCTTCAAGGTACAGCACCACGCGCAGTTCCGGCCCGGCACCGCCGCCGGGCAGCTGCGTCCCGTCGGCCTGCGCCGAGGCCACTCCCCCGCCGGGGCGCAGTTCGACCCGGCGCAGCGCCCTTACCCCGGCCGCGGAGGCGGCGACGGCGTCGGCCACCGCCTGGTCCCGGTAGCTGGGGACCCAGCCGTGCTGCTTGGCCAGCGCCCATACGGCCGGGCGGCGCACCACGAACGTGGCGGCCGAGCCGGGGTCCAGGACCAGCAGTTCGGCATGCTCGGCGACGGCGGAGAGCGCGGCGCGGGCGGCGTAGACGGCCACCGGGCGGGCCTCGGGGTGCCAGGCGGTGAGGTTCTCCGCGGAGGTGAAGACCGGCAGGGCGGTGCGGCCGTCCGGCGCCTTGAGGGTCACCAGCGCCATGTCGGCCTGCTTGTCCCCGTGCAGCCCGGTCCCGTGGGCCCCGGCCACGGCGTCGCCCTCCTCCGCGAGGCTGGCGACGATCGGCACGAAGACCCGGGCCGTGGCGAGGGCCGCGACGACACCGGCTTCGTCCCCGGTGCCTGCCGCGAGGGCCGCGACGGCGGCGAGGTAGCCGGCGTCGGCCGCGCCGTCGTCGTCCTCGAAGTTATGGATGGTCGCTCCGTCGCCGGCCAGGCTGCGTCCTGCCCAGGGCTGCCCGGCGGAGTCCGTCGCTCCCCCGGCGCCGGCGAGGGCGGCGGCGATGTGGCCGGGGAGGGCGCGGTGGCCGGGCTGGGGTTCCTGCGGCACTGTTTCCTGCGGCATGAAGGGACCGGCCTAGCGGCGGCCGGCGACGTCGAGTGCCTCGGGCAGGGTGAAGTTGCCGTTGTAGAGCGCCTTGCCAATGATCGCGCCCTCGACCCCGAGCGGGACCAGGGAGCGGAGGACCTTGAGGTCCTCGAGGCTGGAGATGCCGCCGGAGGCGACGACGGGCTTGCCGGTCTTCTCGACCATCTGGCGCAGCAGCTCCACGTTGGGGCCTTGCAGGGTGCCGTCCTTGGTGACGTCGGTGACGACGTAGCGGGCGCAGCCGGCCTCCTCGAGGCGGCCGAGGACCTCCCAGAGGTCGCCGCCCTCCTTGGTCCAGCCGCGGCCGGCCAGGGTGGTGCCGCGCACGTCGAGGCCGACGGCGATCTTGTCGCCGAAGCGTTCGATCACCCGGTCGGTCCACTCCGGGTTCTCCAGCGCGGCGGTGCCGAGGTTGACGCGGCCGACGCCGAGGTCCAGGGCGCGTTCGAGGGATTCGTCGTCGCGCAGGCCACCGGAGAGTTCCACCTTGATGTCCAGCCGGCCGACCACCTCGCGCAACAGCTCCGCGTTCGAACCGCGGCCGAAGGCAGCGTCCAAGTCCACCAGGTGGACCCACTCGGCGCCCTGTTCCTGCCAGTTCAGGGCCGCTTCGAGGGGGGTGCCGTAGCTTGTTTCGCTGCCGGCCTCGCCCTGGACCAGGCGCACGGCCTGGCCATTGACGACGTCGACGGCGGGGAGCAGTTCCAGGATCGGCAGCGGGTTTTCGGTGGTCATCGTGAAGTCCTCACAAGGTAGGTGGCGGGGGCGGCGCGGGGCGTCAGGCGCCGGGCAGGGTCAGCAGGTAGGCGGCCAGCAGGGACATGCCGGCCAGAATGTAGAAGACGATCTGGACCCAGAGCGGGCTTTTCTGCTGGCGGAAGGAGAGCGCTCCGCCCACCAGCAGCCCGGCGAGGCCCATCAGTACCAGGGACCACATTCAGGCGGTCGCTTCCGGGGTTGCCGGGGCTTCCGCAGTGGTGCCTGTGCCGGCGTTGCGGGCGGGGCGCAGGCTCCCGACCCAGTTGCGCAGCAGGCGGGCGCCCGCGTCCCCGGACTTCTCCGGGTGGAACTGAGTGGCGCAGAGCGGGCCGTTCTCCACCGCCGCGATGAACGGGGCGCCGTGTTCGGACCAGGTCACCAGCGGTGCTGCCATCCGCGGCTGGATCACGTCGAAGTCCCAGTGCTGGACGCCGTAGGAGTGCACGAAGTAGAAGCGTTCCTTCTCCACCCCGTCGAACAGCAGCGAGCCCTCCGGCACGTCGACGGTGTTCCAGCCCATGTGCGGGACGACGTCGGCGGGCAGCAGCTCGACCTTGCCTGGCCACTCCCCCATGCCTTCGGCGACCGTGCCGTGCTCCACGCCGGCCTCGAAGAGGACCTGGAGGCCGACGCAGATGGCCAGCACCGGCCGGCCGCCGGCGACGCGGCGGCCGATCATCCGGATGGCATCGACGGCCTTCAGTTCGTTCATGACGGTTTCGAAGGCGCCGACGCCGGGGACCACCAGGCCGTCGGCGTTGAGGACGTCCTCGGGCTTGGAGCTGAGGATGACCTCGGCGCCGGCGCGCTCGAGGGCGCGCACGGCGGAGCGGACGTTGCCGGAGCCGTAGTCCAGGACGGTGACGGTGGGCTTGCCCTCCGGGGAGGCGGGCTTGCGGCCGGCCTCCGGATCGATGATGGCGCCGTCGCGCAGCACCTTCCCGGTCACAGTGCGCCCTTGGTGGAGGGAATGCCCTCGACGCGGGGGTCCGGCTCGACGGCGGCACGGAGCGCCCGGGCGAACGCCTTGAACTGGGCCTCGACGATGTGGTGCGGGTCGCGGCCGGCGGTGACGTTCATGTGCAGGCAGATTCCGGCGTGCAGCGTGATGGCCTCGAAGACGTGGCGGGTCAGCGAGCCGGTGAAGTGGCCGCCGATCAGGTGGTATTCCTGCCCGGCGGGTTCGCCGGCGTGGACCAGGTAGGGACGGCCGGAGACGTCCACGACGGCGTGTGCGAGGGCCTCGTCGAGGGGCACGGTGGCCTCGCCGAAGCGGCGGATCCCGGCCTTGGTGCCCAGTGCGGTCTTGAGGACCTCGCCGAAGGTGATGGCGACATCTTCGACGGTGTGGTGCACGTCGATGTGGGTGTCACCGGTGGCCTTGACGGTCATGTCGATCAGCGAGTGCTTGCTCAGGGCGGTCAGCATGTGGTCGTAGAACGGCACCGAGGTGCTGATGTCCGAGACGCCGGTGCCGTCCAGGTCGATCTCGACCAGGACGGAGGATTCGCTGGTGGTCCGTTCCAGGCGGGCGGTCCGGGCCTGGGCAGCGGCTGATCCGGTGGTGCTCATATGGGTGTCCTTTTGGCTAGGTGGCGGTCGCCCGGCCTGTGACGGCGGCGCGCGGGTCCTGGATCAAGTCTAGGGCCCGGCACGCCCGGGACGCCCGGCGGTCGCAGGGGCGGTCGCGCGGGGCCGGCGGGGCTGACCCGGCGGTGCGGAAGGTGGGGGTGGACGCGGGCTCAGCCGCGGTGGGCGGTGAGGATCCGTTCAAGGGCCTCCAGGAAGGCGGTGGTCTCCGCCTCGGTTCCGGCGGTGACCCGGAGATGGCCGGGGATGCCGACGTCGCGGACCAGAACGCCGGCGTCGAGTAGTTCCTGCCAGACCCGGTGCGGGTCCGTGAGCCCGCCGAAGAAGACGTAGTTCGAGTCCGACGACGCCGGGGTAAGGCCCATTCGGGTCAGCTCGGTGACGATCCGATCGCGCTGCCGCTTGATGTCCTCGACGTCGGCCATCAGTGCCTCGCGGTGCCGGAGGGCGGCGAGTGCGGTGGCCTGGGTGATGGCGGAGAGGTGGTACGGCAGGCGCACCAGGCGCAGCGCGTCGGTGACCTCGGGCGCCGCGGCCATATAGCCGATCCTGGCACCGGCGAGGGCGAAGGCCTTGCTCATGGTGCGGGAGACGATCAGCCGTTCCCGGCCCGGCAGCAGGGTCAGGGCGCTCGGGGTGCCCTCGTGGGCGAACTCGTGGTACGCCTCGTCGACGATGATGATGGCCTGGCTGGCCTCCCCCGCCTCGTAGACGGCTTCGACGACATCAAGGCCAAGGCCCGTGCCGGTGGGGTTGTTGGGCGAGCAGAGGAAGACGATGTTCGGCTGCAGCTCGCGGACCTGCCGGGCGGCGGACTCGGCGGTCAGGCTGTAGCCCTCACCGCGGACGCCGGCGACGTAGCCGGTGTCCGTTCCGGCAGCGAGCAGCGGGTACATGGAGTACGTGGGAGGGAAACCGAGGGCGTTGCGGCCTGGACCGCCGAAGGCCTGGAGAATCTGCTGCAGCACCTCATTGGAACCGTTGGCGGCCCAGATGTTCGTGGCGTCCAGCCCGTGGCCAAGGTATTCGGCCAGCGCCCCGCGGAGTTCGGTGAACTCCCGGTCCGGATAGCGGTTGAGCCCGGCGGCCGCCTCGGTGACGGCCTCCGCGATCGCTGCCCGCACGTCGGCGGGGACGCCATGGGTGTTCTCGTTGACGTTCAGGAGAATCGGAACGTCCAGCTGGGGAGCACCGTAGGGGCGCAGGCCCCGCAGGTTGGTCCGGAGGGGAAGTCGGTTGAGTCGCTCAAGCTGGTCAGTCACGTCCCCAGTTTAAGTGAGAGGACTGTCTGGCCCGAAACCGTGACCAACGAAGGCCCATCCCGCGGCCGGCGAATGGCCATCCCGAGGTCGGCGGACGCTCCGTCCCGGGGGATTCAGCTCAGGGGGTCGGAACGAAGAGCTGCTGGCCGGGCAGGACCGGTGCGGCGTCGAGGTTGTTCAGCTGCACGATCTCGGCGACCACGTCCCGCGGATCCCGTTTCGGGTCGACGGTGCCGGCGATGGTCCACAGGGACTCCCCGGGCTGCACGGTCACGGTGACCGTCGGGGTGGTCGCCAGCGATGCCGGGGAATCGGCGGCCTTCGCCGGCGCGGTCAGGAAGCCTGCCAGGGACAGCAGCAGGGCCGCGAGCAGGATCAGGGGCAGTCCGAAGAAGACGAAGCGTCCCCGCCGGGTCAGCCGCAAGGGAGCCTGGGCCGATGAGTGGGCCCGGCGTACAGCTGACGCGCTCCCGGCGGTCGCGTAAGCGTCGGCCGGGGCCGCGAACGGAGCTACCGCCCCGGAGAAGGCCGTGGCGGTATCCGGCACGAGATACAGTGCCGGCCTTCCGGCGTCGGAAAACTGCGAACCGGCGAAAGCGCTTCTTGCTGACATGAACTGAGCCCTCCTGGACTTGTCGTTGCCGCCCGGCGTACTCCTCGTACCTGCCGCCAACCGGCTGAACCATCATTCGCTTCGAACACAAAGCCGAAACCGGCCGTGGTTCTCCACTCGCAATCTTCGAACACATCTTCGAATCTTGCTGTTCTCTTTTTAGCACCTATGAACGAACTCTGTCGAGACTCGCTAGAACAAATGTTTGAAAAACACCGGCGGCTGACCTATTTTTGAAGCACGGAACCGGTCCCTCGAGGGACCCGCACTCCGCACCTGCAGTCTGAAACCTGTCGAACACCCGCCAGCGGTGATCAAGAGCAGTCAAACGGCAGGCACTGACATTTTTAGGATTCGCAGCAATCGGGCCGCTTCACTCGGTCCGCCGGCCACGGATCCGCACCACGAACGGAAGGCACGGCGACCATGGCAGCACAAGCCACCGGCGGGAGGGCAACCCGGCGCGGCGCCCAGCCTGCCCGGGCGCCCAAGAGCCTCACCGTCCGTCAGAAGAAGATCCTCGAAACCATCCAGCGGTCCGTGACGAACAACGGCTATCCGCCGTCAATGCGCGAGATCGGGGACACGGTGGGGCTGGCCAGCCTCTCCAGTGTGACCCACCAGCTCTCCCAGCTGGAGAAGCTGGGCTACCTGCGCCGGGACCCCAAGCGTCCCCGCGCCATGGAAGTCCTGATGCCGCTGACCCTGGACGAGGGATCCACCCCGATTTCCGGCGTCGAACAGCCCCGCGGGCTGAAGGCCGTCGGCGGACTCGCGGTGTCGGAACTGGCCAGCGCCACGGACACGGCGATGGTCCCGTTTGTGGGCCGGATCGCCGCCGGTGGCCCGATCCTGGCCGACCAGGTGGTGGAGGACGTCCTCCCCCTGCCGCGCCAGCTCGTGGGCCACGGTGAGCTGTTCATGCTCAAGGTCGCGGGTGACTCCATGATCGACGCCGCGATCTGCGACGGGGACTGGGTGGTCGTGCGCCGGCAGAACGACGCCGTCAACGGCGACATCGTGGCCGCCCTCCTCGATGACGAAGCCACGGTCAAGACGTTCCGGCAGCGCGACGGCCACACCTGGCTGCTGCCGCAGAACACCCAGTACGAACCGATCCTGGGCGACCACGCCGTCATCATGGGCAAGGTCGTCTCGGTCCTCCGCTCCCTGTAGCGCGGGCAACGCCGCCGGCCAGGGACCGGCTGAACGCGCTGAACGCCCGGACCTGAGGCCCCCCACCCCGCCCGGACGCCGAGGCCTGAGCGCCGCCAAACCCCGCCAAAACGTCCCTGCCCCGGGGGCCTACGACCCCTGCGCGGCTTCTTTCGCGAGCCGCTCCAGCGACGCCACGGCCACCGCCGGGTCCGTCGTGGCCCAGAACGGCGGCAGCGCGGCCCGGAGGAAGCCGCCGTAACGCTCGGTGGACAGCCGTGAGTCCAGCACCGCCACCACGCCGCGGTCCGACGTCGAACGGATCAGCCGGCCCGCGCCCTGCGCCAGCCGGATCGCCGCGTGCGTGGCCGAGACGCTCATGAAGCCGTTGCCCCCGGCCTGCGCCACGGCCCGGGAGCGGGCCGTCATCAGCGGATCGTCCGGCCGCGGGAACGGGATCCGGTCGATCACCACCAGCCGGCAGGAGTTGCCGGGCACGTCAACGCCCTGCCACAGGGACATGGTGCCGAAGAGGCAGGTGTCCGGTTCGTCCGCGAACTGCTTGACCAGCGCGGTCATGGTGGATTCGCCCTGGCAGAGGATGCTCAGGCCCAGCCGCGGCCGGAGCGCGTCGGCGGCCTCCTCCGCGGCGCGCCGGGAGGAGAAGAGGCAGAGCGCGCCGCCGCCGGAGGCGCGGATCAGCTTCTCGAGCTCGTCCAGGGCCTCGGGCGCGGTCCCCCGGCCCGGTTTGGGCAGGTGCTTGGCGACGTAGAGGATGCCCTGCTTGGGGTATTCGAACGGCGACCCGACGTCGACGCCGGTCCAGCTCGGGGCGCCGGGGCCCACCAGGCCCAGGCCCCCCGCGGCCGGTTCGAAGGCCGAGCCGATGGCGAGGGTGGCCGAGGTCAGCACCACGGTGTGGTCCGCGAACAGGCCCTCCCGCAGCCGCCCGGCCACGCTGAGCGGGGCGATGTTGATCAGCACGGGCGCCGAATCATCCGGCTGCGAGTAGCCCTGCTGCGGGTCGAAGGTGCTCTGCCGCGAGAACCACACCACCTCGCGGTTCTCGCGGGCCGCGAGCAGGCGTTCGCAGAGCTCCAGGATCACCATCAGCCGGGAGCGCGCCAGCTGCCGGCCGCCGTCGGCCGTGGTGGAGCCGTCTCCCTTGGAGTCGGAGAGCGCCGCACGGCAGGCGTCCCGGAGCTGGTCCACGCAGTCGAGCTGTTCGCTGTTCAGGCCATTGGGCATCAGTCCGCCGGGCACCCCCGCAACGGCGAGCTCAAGGTTCGCGGCGGCGTTGTTCAGCGCGTCCACGGTGATGCCGGTGTGCTTGCGGGCGCCCGAGGCGGCGGCGTGGACCATGGCCACGGAGAGCTGGCCGGAGACGGCCCCGGTGACCCGGTCCTGGAGTTCGTGCGCCTCGTCCACGACGACGACGTCGTATTCGGGCAGCACGGCCAGGCCCTCGAAGGCGCTCACGGCCAACATGGCGTGGTTGGTGACCACGACGTCGGCGTCCGCCGCGTCCTGGCGCGCCAGTTCGCTGAAGCATTCGGCGGCCGACGGGCACTTCTGCGCGCCGAGGCATTCCATGGCGGTGACGGACACCTGCCGCCAGGCGCGGTCGGTCACGCCGGGGAGCAGTTCGTCGCGGTCGCCGGTGGCCGTGTCCTCGGCCCATTCCCGGAGGCGGACCACTTCCCGGCCCAGCTGCGAGGAGGGGCCGCCCATGGCGGCGGCGAAGTGCGGGACCGAGGTGTCCTCACCCAGGGAGAAGAGCTGGCCCTCGGCGGGTTCCTCGGACGGGAACCCACCCTCGAGCTTGTGCCGGCACACGTAGTTGGACCGGCCCTTGACCAGGGCGATCTTGACGGGCCGCTTCAGGGCAGGGGTGATGGCCTTGAGCAGTCGCGGCAGGTCCCGGCCGACGATCTGGGTCTGCAGGGCCAGGGTGGCCGTGGAGACCAGGGTGGGCTTGTCGCTGTCCAGCGAGTGGGCGATCAGCGGGATCAGGTACGCCAGGGACTTTCCGGTGCCGGTGCCGGCCTGGACCAGCAGGTGGTCGCCTGTGTCGATGGCGCGGGCCACCTGGCGGGCCATTTCGTGCTGGCCGTCACGGCTCTGCCCGCCCATCGCGGCGACCGCCCGGTCGAGGAGCTCGATCACGAGCTCCTCGCCGGTGGCGCCGCTGGGGGCCGGGCGTGCGTCGCTGTCCGCTTCCGCCACGGCCGGTTCAGTCATTGCGGACGAAGGGATCCAGCTCGGCCGCCAGGCCTTCGCGCACCATGACGACGGCGCGCGTGCCGGTCTCCTCGTGGTCCAGGCTGACGATCTCCGCCTCGGTCTCGTGCAGCTTGCTGAGCACGTCGCCGCGGCTGTACGGGATCATCAGTTCCAGCTTCACGCTGGGCCGCGGGATGCCTTCGCTGACGGCCCGCAGCAGCTCGGGGATGCCCTCGCCGGTGCGGGCGGAGACCACCACGTGGCGCGGTTCGCGCTGCTTCAGGCGCTCCACCACGAACGGGTCCGCGGCGTCGGCCTTGTTCAGGACGATGATCTCGGGCACCTTGCGGGCGTCGACCTCGCTGAAGACGGACCGGACGGCCGCGATCTGGCCCTCGGGGTCCGGGTGCGAGACGTCCACCACGTGCAGGATCAGATCCGAGTCGGCGACCTCCTCCAGGGTGGACCGGAACGCCTCCACCAGCTGCGTGGGCAGCGAGCGGACGAAGCCCACGGTGTCGGCCAGGGTGTAACCCAGGCCGTCGGAGGTCTCGGCCTTGCGCACGGTGGGGTCCAGGGTGGCGAACAGGGCGTTCTCCACCAGCACGCCGGCGTCGGTCAGCCGGTTCAGCAGCGAGGACTTCCCGGCGTTGGTGTAGCCGGCGATCGCGACGGACGGGACGGCGTTACGACGGCGGTTGGCCCGCTTGGTCTCACGCGCCGGCTTCATGGCCGCGATTTCGCGGCGCAGCTTGGCCATCCGGGTGCGGATCCGCCGACGGTCCAGTTCGATCTTCGTCTCACCGGGGCCACGGGAGCCCATGCCGGCGCCGGCGCCGCCCACCTGGCCACCGGCCTGGCGGGACATCGACTCGCCCCAGCCGCGGAGGCGGGGAAGCAGGTACTCGAGCTGGGCCAGTTCCACCTGGGCCTTGCCCTCGCGGCTCTTGGCGTGCTGGGCGAAGATGTCCAGGATCAGCGCGGTCCGGTCGATCACCTTGACCTTGACGATGTCCTCGAGCGCACGCCGCTGGGAGGGCGCCAGTTCGGCGTCGACCACCACGGTGTCCGCACCGGTGGACATCACGATGTCCTTGAGCTCCTGGGCCTTGCCCGAGCCCAGGAAGGTTCCCGGGTCCGGCTTTGCCCGGCGCTGGACCAGCCCGTCCAGCACCTCGGAGCCGGCCGTCTCGGCCAGCGCGGCGAGTTCGCGGAGGGAGTTCTCGGCGTCGGCCAGGGTGCCCTCGGACCAGAGGCCGGCCAGCACCACGCGCTCCAGCCGGAGCTGCCGGTATTCGACCTCGGTGACGTCTTCGAGTTCGGTGGAGAGCCCGGCGGTGCGGCGCAGGGCGCGGCGCTCTTCGAGGTCCTGCTGGTCGCCGTCGTAGCTGCCGTGCTCGGTGGCCAGGCCGGAGATGGCCTGGGCCCGGCCCAGGACCGCGCGGGGTTCGGCGGTGTCCGCGTCGGCGGCGCCGGTGTCCCGGGCGGGGGAATCCTTGGAAAGAATCCGGTCGATCACAGCCTGGATCTCGGCAGGACTCATGTCCTGGGCTGCTGAATCGGGTCCGGTGTTGGGCTGACTGGTCATGGTCTCCTTTGAAGGGTCTGCCATTTCAGAATAATGCTGATCGGTGCGGTGCGCTGCGGAATTCGCGCTGGGCTGACGATGTGGGGTCATCCGTGCCTCCTGGCTGTCCTGCGGCGGCGGTGCCGCGGACGGGCGGGCTCCTCGGCGGAGCGGCGGGTGGGGTCCGTGGGTCCTGGAAAGGTTTCCTCACGGGCGGTGCTGCACGCCGGTCGGTTCCGCGGGTGACGGCGGGGCCGTGCGGTGGGATCTTCGAGGCGTGGAGTTTCCGGCGTTGCTGGAATGAGTGCCGGAACAGGCCGCGGGTCGCCGCGGCCGGAGGGGTCCAGCGGAGGGCGGGGCCTGCGTCGCTGGAGGGCGGATCACCCGTTGAGGCGGGCGCCTGTGCCGGTTGCCTGGTGGCCGGCTATTCGAAGATCAGGAACATGCCTCCAAGTTTACCAGAGCGCACCTTTCCGGTTTCCCAAGCCCGCGGACGGCCAACTACTCTGGCACGTTATGGAGTCTGCACACTATTTCAGCGCCCAGCCGGCCGGGCCGTTCACCCGCAAGCCCCTCGCCGTGGAACTGGCCGGCACGCCGCGACAGCTGCAGACCTCCAGCGGAATCTTCAGTCCCGACGGCGTCGACAAGGGCACCGCGGTGCTGCTGGCGGATGTCCCGGCCCCGGCCCCGCAGGGGAACCTGCTGGACATCGGCTGCGGCTGGGGTCCGATCGCGCTGACGATGGCGCTGAAGGCCCCGCACGCCCACGTCTACGCCGTGGACGTCAACGAGCGCTGCGTGGCTCTGACCAACGAAAACGCGGCACTGCTGGGCCTGGAGAACGTCACGGCCAGCACCCCCGGCGAGGTGGACCCGGAGCTGCGCTTCGACACCATCTGGTCCAACCCGCCCATCCGGATCGGTAAGGACGAGCTGCATTCCCTGCTGCTGCTCTGGCTGCCGCGGCTGGCGCCGGGCGGGTCGGCGTGGCTGGTGGTGCAGAAGAACCTCGGCTCGGATTCGCTGCAGCGCTGGCTGGGCACGGAGCTCGACAGCAGCTTCACGGTGACCCGGGAGAGCACCTCGAAGTCGTTCCGGATCCTTCGGGTCAGGAAAGCGTCCCGCTAGCGACGATCACGGCCGGGCCGCTGAGCTCGACGTGCTCGTGGCCGTCGGGGGCGACGAAGAACTTCACGCCGACGACGCCGCCGGGCACCGTGACGTTCCAGGCGTCCGGCGCGCCCTGACCGGCCCAGTGCCGGATCGCGACGGCGGCCGCGCACGCGCCGGTGCCGCAGGAGAGGGTCTCGCCCACGCCGCGTTCGTGGACGCGCATGCTGATGGCGCCGATGCCGTCGTGGACCAGCGGCTCGGCGGGGACGACGAACTCGACGTTGGTTCCGTGTGGCGGCTCCGGGTCGACGCGCGGTGCGGTGAACAGTTCGGTGGCGTCCAGTTCTGCCTGCTCGGCGAGGGCGACGACGGTGTGCGGGTTGCCCATGCTGACCGAGAGGGCCGGGCGGGCAACGTCGAGGCCGTGGGCGCTGACGAGGGAGTCCATGGCCCGGGCCGTGGCTTCGCCGGGGAAGATGAATTCCCAGGGACCCATGTCCACGGAGTAGCCGGAGGCGGTGCGGACGACGGTCTTGATACCGGCGCGGGTGCCGATCACGAGGGATTCCCCGGCGGGCAGGTCCACGAGGCCCTGCTGGACCAGGAAGTGGACGAAGACCCGGACGCCGTTGCCGCACATTTCGGAGAGCGATCCGTCACCGTTGCGGTAGTCCATGAACCACTCCGCCTCCGGGTGCTGCGCGAGCAGCTCGGCGCCCTCGGGCAGGAACCGGGAGGGGACGGCGCGGATCAGCCCGTCGCCGCCGATGCCGCGGTGCCGGTCACAGAGGGCCGCGACCTGCTCGGCGGTCACTTCCAGGGCCCCGTGCGGGTCCGCGATCAGGACGAAGTCGTTGCCGGTGCCATGGCCCTTGGAGAAGGCGAGCCCGGCCAGTGCTGTGGTGTCGGCGGCGTGGGCCGTCGAGGCGGCGGTTCCGGCGAGAGTGTCATCCATGGTCCAAGGCTACCGGGCCGCCTCCCGCCGGGACCAACGCCAGCTGCGTTGCCTTCGCCACGAGGTCCGGGGCCTGCCAGTCGAGCCAGGCGATCCGCGGGTCGGCGCGGAACCAGGTGAGCTGGCGGCGGGCAAACTTCCGGGTGGCGGCGATGGTGTCCTCGGCGGCGTGCGCGATGTCGGATTCGCCGTCGAGAACCTTGAGGAACTGGGCGTAGCCGAGGGCGCGGGAGGCGGTCTTTCCGCGGCGCAGGCCCTCGGCGTCCAGCCGGCGCACCTCCTCGAGCAGGCCGCGGTCCACCATGGCGTGCACGCGGGCGGCGAGGCGCTCGCGCAGCTGCTCCCGGTCCACCTGGAGGCCGATTTGGACGGCCGGGCGGTGGTAGGTGCGGTCCGGCATGAAGGAGCTGAAGGGCCGGCCGGTCAGTTCGTACACCTCGAGGGCACGGATGACCCGCCGGGCGTCGCCCAGGCGCCCGGCCGAGACCGGGTCCACCTGCTCCAGCCGGGCCCGGAGCGGGGCCAGGCCTTTCGCCGCCTCCTCGGCCTCGAGACGGGCCCGGACGGCCGGGTCGGTGCCGGGGAAGTCCAGGACGTCCAGGGCGGCCCGGACGTAGAGCCCGGACCCGCCGGCGAGGATGGCGCGTTTCCCGCGGGCGTGGATGCCGTCGATGGCCTCCCGGGCCTGCCGCTGGAAGTCCGAGACGCTGGCTTCCTCGGTGACGTCCATGATGTCGAGCAGGTGGTGCGGGACGCCTCGCCGCTCGGCGTCGGTGATCTTGGCGGTACCGATGTCCATGCCGCGGTAGAACTGCATGGCGTCCGCGTTGACCACCTCGCCGTCAAGCGCCAGCGCGAGGGCGACGGCCAGATCGGATTTCCCCGAGCCGGTGGGGCCGACGACGGCGATCACCGGCGGCGGCGCGGCGGACAGTTCGGCTCCGGTCACGGCGTCAGCGGCCGCGCACGGGCAGCGCGGGCATGCCGAGGGACACCCCGGCCTTGCCGCCGCCCGCCGCGGCGGGGGCGGGTGCACCGCATGAGTCGGCCTGGGACCGGTCCCAGGCGTCGCCGGCGCGGGAGCGGCGCAGCTGGTAGTCCTCAAGCGACGCGGGGTCGGCGATGAGGTGGAAGGATGCGGCCCCGGTGACGGTCACGGTGACGAGGTCGCCGGGGCGGGGGGTTTCGGCGCCGTCCGGCACGGAGAAGTGCACCAGGCGCTGGTCCTGGGCGCGGCCCGAGAGCCGGTGGGTCTCCCCCGCCTTCCGGCCCTGCTGGGCGGTGACCATGACCTCGACCCGGCGGCCCACCTGGCGGGCGTTTTCCTCGGCGGCGATCCTGTCCTGCAGGGCGGTGAGCCGTTCGAAGCGTTCCTGGACCACGGCCTTGGGCAGCTGTTCGGGCAGGTCGGCGGCCGGGGTGCCGGGCCGCTTGGAGTACTGGAAGGTAAAGGCGGTGGCGAAGCGGGAGCGTTCCACGACGTCCAGGGTGGCCTGGAAGTCTTCCTCGGTCTCCCCGGGGAAGCCGACGATGATGTCGGTGGAGATCGCGGCGTGCGGGATCTTGTCCCGGACCTTGTCGAGAATGCCCAGGAACTTCGTGGAGCGGTAGGAGCGCTTCATGTCCTTGAGTACCTTGTCCGAGCCGGACTGCAGCGGCATGTGCAGCTGCGGCATGACGTTGGGGGTCTCCGCCATCGCCTCGATGACGTCGTCGGTAAAGGCGGCGGGGTGCGGGCTGGTGAACCGGACCCGCTCCAGTCCGGGGATCTCCCCGCAGGCGCGCAGCAGCTTGGAGAAGGCCTGGCGGTCGCCGAATTCGACGCCGTAGGAGTTCACGTTCTGGCCCAGCAGGGTGACCTCGATGGCGCCGTCGTCCACGAGGGCCTGGATTTCGGCGAGGATGTCGCCGGGGCGGCGGTCCTTTTCCTTGCCGCGCAGGGCCGGGACGATGCAGAAGGTGCAGGTGTTGTTGCAGCCGACGGAGATGGAGACCCAGCCGGCGTACACCGAGTCGCGCTTGGTGGGCAGCGTGGAGGGGAAGACGTCGAGGGATTCGAGGATTTCCAGCTGTGCCTCGTCGTTGTGGCGGGCCCGGTCCAGCAGGGCCGGCAGCGCGCCGACATTGTGGGTGCCGAACACCGCATCGACCCACGGCGCTTTCTTGAGGATGGTCTCGCGGTCCTTTTGTGCCAGGCAGCCGCCGACGGCGATCTGCATGCCCGGGTTCGCATCCTTGACCGGGCGAAGGATGCCAAGGTTGCCGTAGAGCTTGTTGTCCGCGTTCTCCCGCACGGCGCAGGTGTTGAAGACCACGACGTCGGCCAGTTCCCCCTCGGAGCGGACGTAGCCGGCGGCCTCCAGCAGGCCAGACATACGCTCGGAGTCGTGCACGTTCATCTGGCACCCGAAGGTGCGCACCTGGTACGTGCGGGCGGGCGCGGACGCCGCCGCATCCGACGCCGAGGAATCGGCGTGCGTCGAGGGGCTGTCGGCTGGGGAGGGAATGGTCAAACTCACCCGTTAAGGGTACCGGCTCCGCCCGGGGCGCGGACTACGCGGGCGGAGCGAGGGTGAGGATCTCGGCCCCGTCCTCCGTGATGGCGATGGTGTGTTCGCTGTGGGCGGTCCGGCAGCCGGTGGCGCTGCGGAGTGTCCAGCCGTCGGCGTCGGTGACCAGGGTGGCCGTGTCCTCCATGACCCAGGGCTCCAGCGCGAGCAGCAGGCCCGGCCGGAGCGTGAAACCGCGGCCGGGTCGGCCGGTGTTGGGCACATGCGGGTCCTGGTGCATGGTGGAGCCGATGCCGTGGCCGCCGAATTCGGTGTTGACCGGGTAGCCTGCCGCGGTGAGGACGTCGCCGATGGCGGCAGAGAGGTCACCGATCCGGGCGCCCGGCTTCGCCGCCGCGATGCCGGCGGCCAGGGCGCGTTCGGTGGTCTCGATCATCGCGACGCTCGCGGCGGGACGCGTGTCGCCGACGAGGAAGCTGATGGCAGAGTCAGCGGCGATGCCGTTCCTGGAGACGGCGAGGTCCAGGGTGAGCAGGTCGCCGTCGGCCAGGCGGTAGTCGTGGGGCAATCCGTGCAGGACGGCGTCGTTCACGGCCGTGCAGATGTAGTGGCCGAACGGTCCGCGGCCGAAGGAGGGCGCGTAGTCGACGTAGCAGGATTCGGCGCCGGCAGCGGCGATGAGGTCCTTGGTCCAACGATCAATGTCCAGCAGGTTGGTGCCGACGGTGGTGCGGCTCTTGACGGTCTGCAGGATGCCTGCGACGAGGGCACCGGACCCGCGGGCCCGGTCCAGTTCGGCGGCGTTGAGAATCTCGATCATCCAATAACTATACCGGCCATATTATCCCGGTACACTAGTTCCCATGGTCAGACTCCCGCTCTCCCCGGACGAGGTCCGCCGCGGCCAGCGCCTGGGCACGCTGCTACGCGAGGCCCGCGGCGACCGGTCGATGCTGGACGTGGCCCTGGCCGCCGGGGTCTCCCCCGAGACCCTGCGCAAGATCGAGACCGGCCGGATCGCCACCCCGGCGTTTCCGACGATCGCTGCGTTGGCCGAGGCTCTCGGGCTGTCCCTGGACCGGCTGTGGGAGGGCGTCAGGGATGCCGATGACGAGACACGACGAGTGGCGTCCTAGGGCCGGACTAATCCAGGGCCAAGCTCAGTCATCCAAGGGCGGCACGTCGCCCGCGCCGCCGTCCTGCAGCGATGCGTCGATGACCTCGTTGACGATCCGGAAGGCCTGTCCCGGCTGGTAGCCCTTCCGGGCGAGCATGGATGCCAGACGCCGGACGGCCTTGTCCCGTTCCGCCCGGTCCTCGAGGCCGCGCAGGGACCGCAGCTTCCGCTCCACCAGTTGCCGGGCGGCCGCGTCTTCCTGCTCGTCGGTCACCTGGGCGAGCGCCTCGGCCGCCGCGTCCTCCGCGACGCCCTTCTCGGCCAGTTCCCGGCGCAGGGCTCCCCTGGCGAGCTTCCGGTTTTCCGAGCGGCTCCTGACCCACATCCGGGCGAATTCCGCGTCGTCCACCAGCCGGACCGCCTCGAAGCGGTCCAGCACGGCCTCGGCCACATCCTCGGGAATGTTCCGCTCGGCGAGTTTGCGCTCGAGCTGGTGCCGGCTCTTGGCGGAGCCGGTCAGCTGGCGCAGGATGATGGTGCGGGCCACCGACGCGGGGTCCGCGTCGGCGTCCAGCTCCGGCGCCGGTCGTTGAGAAGCCCGTGGCTTAGAACCCGTCAACGGCCTTCAGCTTCGGCGACTCTTCCGCGTCGGCTGCCTTGACGCCGACGCCGAGCTTTTCCTTGATCAGGCGCTCCAGCTCCGCTGCCAGCTCCGGGTTGTCACGGAGGAAGCGGCGGGAGTTCTCCATGCCCTGGCCCAGCTGGTCACCGTCGTAGGTGAACCAGGAACCGGACTTCTTGATCAGGCCGTGCTCGACACCCATGTCGATGATGCCGCCCTCGCGGGAGATGCCCTGGCCGTAGATGATGTCGAATTCGGCGATCTTGAAGGGCGGGGCCATCTTGTTCTTGACGATCTTGGCCTTGGTCCGGTTGCCGACCGAGTCCGCGCCCTCCTTGAGGGTCTGGATCCGGCGGACGTCGATGCGGATAGAGGCGTAGAACTTCAGCGCCTTACCACCGGTGGTGGTTTCCGGGGAGCCGAAGAAGACACCGATCTTCTCGCGGAGCTGGTTGATGAAAATGGCGGTGGTCTTGGTCTGGCTCAACCGGCCGGTGATCTTACGCAGGGCCTGGCTCATCAGGCGGGCCTGCAGGCCGACGTGGCTGTCGCCCATGTCGCCTTCGATTTCGGCGCGGGGCACCAGCGCGGCGACGGAGTCGATCACGACGATGTCCAGCGAGCCGGAACCCACCAGCATGTCCATGATTTCCAGGGCCTGCTCACCGGTGTCAGGCTGCGAGACGAGCAGCGCGTCCGTGTCCACGCCCAGCTTGGCAGCGTATTCCGGGTCCAGGGCGTGTTCGGCATCGATGAAGGCCGCGATGCCGCCCTGGCGCTGGGCGTTGGCGACGGCGTGCAGCGCCACGGTGGTCTTACCGGAGGATTCGGGGCCGTAGATCTCTACGACGCGGCCACGGGGCAGGCCGCCAATGCCAAGGGCGACATCCAGGGCGATGGAGCCGGTGGGAATGACCTCGATGGGGGCGCGGACTTCGTCGCCCAGGCGCATGACCGAGCCCTTGCCGAACTGCTTGTCAATCTGGGCGAGTGCTGCGTCGAGCGCCTTCTGGCGATCCGGGGCTGCGGCCATGATTCACACCTCAAAAACTTTCTCATTGGAGAGTGGCCGTCACGGCCGTTGCTGTCATCACCGACGTTAGGGGCAGCCACTGACAAAGTTGCCGCCGTCGTCGCGTATGTGGAAAACGCTTTGAAAAAAGCATAGCCCGACCCGAACAGATATTCGAACAATCCCCCGGCGTGTCAGGCACCGCGGGAGGCCAGGCGCCCACGGTCCGGGCATGGTTCACCGGACCGGTTCCCGGGCCGACGTCGCCGTGGTTTAGTTCAGCGGGCCCTGGTCGCCGGGTTTGATGTCGCGGCCGAGCCGGCGCTCCGCAGGCACGTCCTGGACGTCACACATGGCCAGCCACACCTGTTTGGGAGGGATGCCGGCGCTCAGCGCCTGGTCCGCGGTGCGTCCTCCCACGCCGGCCAGAACCAGGGAACTGCTGAGGACGCGGGAGTAGCCGGCACCGAACTCGTCGTCCATGAGCCGCCAGAAGTCGCTGATTCGCACCGCACAAGTCTCTCACGGAAGCCGAGCGCGGGGCGGACCCTAGAATGGTTGCTATGAGCACCATTGACCACGCCGCGACCACGCCGGAGCAGGGTTCCGGGGCCGGCGCGGCCTCCCCCGACGAGTCCATCGCCGAGGTGGAACACCAGCTGAGCCTGCTGTGGCGGCGCGCCCGTTCCGTCTCGCAGCGGCTCTCCCGCGAGGTGCACCCGGATATGGAACCCGCCGCGTACGGCCTGCTCTCGGTGCTTCGGGCCCGGGGGCCGATCCGCCTGACCGAGCTGGCGGCATGGCTGGGCGTGGGCAAGCCGTCGGTCAGCCGCCAGGTGGCGTTCCTGGAGGGCCTCGGCCTGGTGTCCAAGGCCGCGGACCCGCTGGACGGCCGGGCGCAGGCGATCAGCCTGACGGCCCTGGGCGAGGAGAAGATGCACCTGGTGCAGGACGCCCGGCGCGAGGTGTTCCGGGACCGGCTGGCGGAGTGGCCCGCCGGGGACCTGGCGGCCTTCGCCGGGTACATGGCCCGGCTCAATGCCAGCTACGAACGGGATGGCTTCCCGCGCGACGAAGACCTCTAAGAGACCTGCGGCGACACGCAAAAGGTCCCCGGCACACCGCCGGGGACCTTTTTTATGCTTTGGGTGACGCTGGGTTTAGCGGGCGCCCGAGAGCAGTCCGGTTCCCAGTTCGTCGTTCAGTTCACTGTCCAAATCACGGCCGTACCGCTGGGAGAATTCCTGCGGAACGGTGTCCGGCACTGCCACGCCCTCGGCCACGGCCACACGGTCGCTGACCTCGCGGAGCATGCTGGAAAGCGGGACATCGAGGGCCGTGCAGATCGAGGAGAGCAGCTCCGAGGAGGCTTCCTTCTGGCCGCGCTCCACTTCGCTCAGGTAGCCCAGGGATACTCGGGCACTGTGCGAGACTTCGCGGAGGGTACGGCCCTGACGCTGGCGGACGTCGCGCAGGACGTCGCCAATTTCGTGACGAAGTACAACCATCTTGCGCTCCTTCTGTTCGCTCTTAGCCTGATCGGCGAGGCCCACATCCTTCCAGCGGACAACGCCGTTTACGGATACGGGCTGCTTTACCATCTGTATCGCCTTGCTCCCTCGTTGGTCGGTTCGCCGTTTCGGTGCGAACGTCTCGGTGACTTCATCCTATGCGCCGCCCTTCTTCGGTGGCGACACAATGTAACAACTATTCGAAATCACGTTTTGTTCCCCGTTACTTTACGGTCCGGTAGCACCGCCGACGGCGTCGAGCAGCCGTTCGAGTGCGGCGCCGCAGGAGAGCGCCCGGATCTCTTGACGGCTGCCCTCGAAACGGTAGGGGTACGACGCCGCGCCCTCCGCGGTGGCGACGCCGATGAAGACGGTGCCCACGGGTTTGCCGTCGTGGGCGTCGGGGCCGGCGACGCCGGTGGTGGAGACGCCGACGTCGGCGCCGCACGCGCGGCGGGCGCCCGCGGCCATGGCGGCGGCCACGTCCCCGTCGACCGATCCGGCCGTCTCGAGGAGGACCTCCGGGACACCGAGCACCGCGGCCTTGACCTCGTTGGCGTAGGCGACCACGCCGCCGCGGAGCATCGCGGATGCGCCGGGCGTGTCGGCGAGGACGGCGGCGACCATGCCGGCCGTGAGGGACTCGGCTGTGGCTACCGTCAGGCCGGCGGCCACGGACCGTTGCACGGCCTCGCCGGCGAGGCGGTGCAGGTTCGGGTGGGCTCCCGGGTGCAGCGTCGGGTGGGCTTCCGGGCCGGTCACGGGGCGCCCTCCTGGATCTTCTGCTGCTGCGCCTTGATGCCGCGGGCGCGGAGCTTCATGGCCTCGATGACGTACTCGGCGCCGGTCCAGACCGTGATGGCGAGGGCCGCGAGCATCACGATGAAGCCCAGCACGCCCAGCCACGGGGCGATCGCGGCGAGCGGGACGACGTAGAGGAAGATCGCCGCGGTCTGCACGACGGTCTTGAGCTTGCCGCCGCGGGAGGCGGGGATCACGCCGTAGCGGATAACGAAGAAACGCAGTGCGGTGATGCCCCACTCGCGGATCAGGATCAGGGCGGTCACCCACCAGGGCAGTTCGCCCAGCAGGGAGAGCATCACCAGGGCCGAACCGATCAGCAGCTTGTCCGCGATGGGGTCCGCGATCTTACCGAAGTCGGTGACCAGGCCGCGGCTGCGGGCGATGTCGCCGTCGAGCTTATCCGTATAGATGGCGACGGCGAAGACGGCGACGGCGGCCCAGCGCCACGGCCCGTTGCCGGCGTGCAGGCCCGGGGCATCCGCAACGAGGCACCAGATGAAGAAGGGCACCAGCGCGATCCGCAGCATCGTCAGGATGTTGGGCAGGTTCCAGATCTGCGGGGCGGACCCGGGGTTGTTCTCGGCGCTAGTCACTCTCTTAGGCTACCGTCTGCACCGGTTACCGGCCGGTGAGCGACCAGGCGTCCTCGGAGCCCTCGTCCTCGCCGCCGTCCGCGCCGTCATAGTAGTCGACGCTTTGGGCGCGGTTGTCCAGGTCCGCCGCCACGAGGTCCTCGGCGTAGCCGCCCTGGGCGATGTTGGCGTTGGCGTTGTCGCTCAGCGCGGCGGTCTGCGAGTCGGCCGCGGCCGGGGCCTCCTGGCCCTTCATGGCCGCCAGCACGGCCGCGAGGTCGTCCGGCTTGACCAGCACGTCGCGGGCCTTGGAACCCTCGGAGGGTCCCACCACTCCCCTGGATTCGAGCAGGTCCATGAGCCGGCCGGCCTTGGCGAAGCCGACGCGGAGCTTGCGCTGCAGCATCGAAGTGGAGCCGAACTGCGTGGTGACCACCAGTTCGGTGGCCTGCAGCAGCACCTCGAGGTCGTCTCCGATGTCGTCGTCGATCTGCTTCTTTTCCGCCTCGGGGGCGACGTCCTCGCGGTAGACGGCCTGCAGCTGGCCCTTGACGTGCTCGACCACCTTGTGGATCTCGGATTCGGTGACCCAGGCGCCCTGGACGCGCATGGCCTTGGAGGCGCCCATGGGCAGGAAGAGGGCGTCGCCCTGGCCGATCAGCTTCTCCGCGCCGGGCTGGTCGAGGACGACGCGGGAGTCGGTGACCGAGGAGGTGGCGAACGCCATCCGGGACGGGACGTTGGCCTTGATCAGGCCGGTGACGACGTCCACCGAGGGCCGCTGCGTGGCGAGCACCAGGTGGATGCCGGCGGCGCGGGCCAGCTGGGTGATGCGTACGATCGAGTCTTCGACGTCGCGCGGGGCGACCATCATCAGGTCGGCGAGCTCGTCCACGATCACCAGCAGGTACGGGTAAGGGCGGATGACGCGCTTGGAGTCCACGGGCGGGTGGACCTTCCCGGCGCGGACGGCCTTGTTGAAGTCGTCAATGTGCTTGAAGCCGTAGTTGGCCAGGTCGTCGTAGCGGGCGTCCATCTCGCGGACCACCCACTGCAGCGCCTCGGCGGCCTTCTTGGGGTTGGTGATGATGGGGGTGATCAGGTGCGGGACGCCCTCGTAGGCGGTCAGTTCCACGCGCTTGGGGTCCACCATAACCATGCGCACCTCGTCCGGGGTGGCGCGCATCAGGATCGAGGTGATCATCGAGTTCACGAACGAGGACTTACCGGCACCGGTGGCACCGGCCACGAGCAAGTGGGGCATCTTGGCGAGGTTGGCCACGACGTAGCCGCCCTCGACGTCCTTGCCGACGCCCATCACCATCGGGTGGTCCGTGCGGCGGGCGTTCTGGCTGCGGAGGACATCGCCCAGGGAGACGGTCTCGCGGTCCGTGTTGGGGATCTCGATGCCGATCGCGGACTTGCCCGGGATGGGGCTGAGGATCCGGACGTCGGAGCTGGCCACCGCGTAGGAGATGTTCTTGGACAGGGCCGTGACGCGTTCGACCTTGGTGCCGGGCGAGAGTTCGATCTCGTACCGGGTAACGGTGGGGCCGCGGCTGAAGCCGGTCACGGTGGCGTCCACGTTGAACTGGGTCAGGGTGTCGGTCAGGGCGGCGACGACGGCGTCGTTGGCCTCCGTGCGCTCCTTGGGGATGGAGCCCGGGGTCAGGAAGTCCGAGGCCGGCAGCGTGTAGGTGACGTCCCCGGCGAGGGAGAGCTGCTCGGTCCGCTGCGGGATCGGGGTGGGCTGCGGTGCGGGGGCGACGGGGTTGGCCGGGACCTTGGGCGCGGCGGCGGCGCCCGCGGTGACGGACCCGGCGGCGATCATGCCGGGGGTGATTTGCGGGATCGCTTCGGTGGCGTTCTCCGGAGTGGCGCCGTCCGCCGCGGCGCCCAGGCCCTGGGCGGCCTTGATCTTCTCGACGGCGATCTCGGCCTGGGTGGGCCGGCGCACGCCGGGCGCGACGGCGGGTGCCTTCCGGCCGCGACGGCCGCCGTCGTCGTGGGCGTCGTCGGGTTCGTCGTCGACGACGGCGTGCTCGAAGGCCTCGTCGCCGACGTAGCCCTCGAGGCGGGCGTCGGCGGCGTCCTGGTCCTTGCCGAAGAGCCGCTTGCGCTTCTTCTTCGGCGCGGGGGCGTCGTTCTCGTAGAGGTAGCTGCGGTCGTGGGCGTTGGTCTCCGGCTCGTCCCGGAGATCGATGCCCATGAGGTGTTCGTAGGCGCCGCGTATCCGGGAGGGAATGGCGCCGAACGGTGTGGCCGTGACGATCAGCAGGGAGGTGAACGCGAGCAGGCTGTAGAGGGCCACCGGGACGGCGGGGTGGATGGTGGCCAGCGGCGCGGCGGCGAGGTAGCCGAGCATGCCGCCGGCGCGGCGGAGGCCGTCGAAGCCCTCGGCGACGCCGGGCTGGCCGCCGATGATGTGTGCGAGGCCGCAGCCGGCGAAGGTCATGATGAGGAAGCCGATACCGACGCGGTTGTTGCCGCGGCCGTCCACCGGCTGGCGGAAGAGCCGGAAGGCGCAGACGAACAGCATCAGCGGCAGGAGCAGGGCCATCCAGCCGAACGTGCCGTTAACGATCCCGTAGACCAGGTCCGGGAGCCAGCCGCGGAAGCCCCACCAGGCGAAGGTTGCCACGAAAACGCCGAGGACCAGGTTGAACAGGGCGGCGCCGTCGCGGCGGTCCTCGGGGTGGAGGTCGCTGACGTCGGAGCCGATGCGGCGGATCCCGGCGCCCAGGACGTGCCCGACGCCGAGCCAGGCGCCAGCGACGACGCGGACCAGCCAGGGCTGGTGCGGCTCGACGGCGGCCATCTGCCGGGTGCGGGCCGTCCCCTGCGTGCGGGATTTGGACGCGGCTGCGCTGGAGCCTTTGGCCGAAGATGTGCCTGATTTGCCCCTCGGGCTGCCGCTTGAGTTGCCTCTAGGCGCGGAAGTAGTTCGTGTCGCCATACCTGCCACGGTACCCGAGGACCGGCCGGATGCCCCGGATTTCCGGGGCGGAGCGGGCCATGTTGGCGCTCCCCGGCCCGGCTGGCTCACGGCGTTCCCCCGCTCTTGGCGGCTTCACGGCGCGGCGGGGCCGGTTAACGCCGGACGGCTCCCCCGGCCGGGCCGCGCGGAGGCGGAACCGGAGGGAGGAGCCGTTCGGGTGCTGCTGGTGCTGCCGGGGCCTACGCCTCGAGGACCACCGGGATGATCATCGGCTTGCGCCGCAGCTTGCGGTTGACCCAGGTACCGATAACCCGGCGGACGACCTGCTGCAGCTGCTGCGTGGTGTGGTCGCGGTTCTTGACGGCGTCCTCGAGCGCGACGTTGATCTTCGGGATGATCTCGTCGAAGACCGAGTCGTCCTCCGCGACGCCGCGGGCGTGGATCTCCGGGCCGGAGACGACCTTGCCGGTGGCGCGGTGGATGACGGTGACGATCGAGATGAAGCCCTCGTCGCCGAGCGTCTGGCGGTCCTTGAGGTCCGCCTCGGTGACCTCGCCGACGCTGGAGCCGTCGACGTAGACGAAGCCGACCTCGACCTGGCCGACGATGTCCGCCTCGTGGTCGCGCAGGTCGATCACGGTGCCGTTGTCCGCCAACAGGATGCTCTCCTCCGGCACGCCGGAATCCAGGGCGATCTTGCCGTTGGCGATCAGGTGCCGGGTCTCGCCGTGCACCGGCATGGCGTTGAGCGGCTCGAGGATGTTGTAGCAGTAGAGCAGCTCGCCTGCGGCGGCGTGGCCGGAGACGTGCACCTTGGCGTTGCCCTTGTGGATCACGTCCGCGCCGAGCTTGAGCAGGCCGTTGATGATGCGGAAGACGGCGTTCTCGTTACCCGGGATCAGGCTGGAGGCCAGGATGACGGTGTCGCCCTGGCCGACGACGACGCGGTGGTCGCCGTTGGCCATGCGGGACAACGCGGCCATCGGCTCGCCCTGGGAACCGGTGGACATCAGCACCACGCGGTTGTCCGGCAGGTTGTCGATGTTCTTGATGTCCACCAGGATGCCGGCGGGCACCTCAAGGTAGCCGAGCTTGGCGGCGATGGCCATGTTGCGGACCATGGACCGGCCGACGAAGGCGACCTTGCGGTTGTGGTTGGCCGCGGCGTCGAGCACCTGCTGGACGCGGTGCACGTGCGAGGAGAAGGAGGCGACGATGATGCGCTTGGACGCCTGGCCGAAGAGGCGGTCCAGGGTGGGGCCGATCTCCTTTTCCGCGGTGGTGAAGCCGGGAACGTCGGCGTTGGTGGAGTCCGAGAGGAACAGGTCCACGCCTTCCTCGCCGAGCTTTGCGAAGTGGCGCAGGTCGGTGATGCGGCCGTCGAGGGGCAGCTGGTCCATCTTGAAGTCACCGGTGTGCAGCACGGTGCCGCCGGCGGTGCGCAGGAAGACCGCGAGGGCGTCCGGGATGGAGTGGTTGACGGCCACGAACTCGCACTCGAAGGGGCCGAACTTCTCGACCTGGCCCTCGTTGACGATCATGGTGGTCGGCTTGATCCGGTGTTCCTGCAGCTTGGCCTCGATCAGCGCCAGGGTCAGCTGCGAGCCGACGAGGGGGATGTCGTTGCGCAGGCGCAGCAGGTACGGGACGGCGCCGATGTGGTCCTCGTGGCCGTGGGTGAGGATGACGGCGACGACGTCGTCGAGGCGCTTCTCGATGTAGGAGAAGTCCGGGAGGATCAGGTCGACGCCGGGCTGGGTCTCCTCGGGGAAGAGGACGCCGCAATCAACGATCAGCAGCTTGCCGCCGATTTCGAAGACCGTCATGTTGCGGCCGATCTCGCCGAGGCCGCCCAGCGGGACGATCCGCAGGGTATTGGCGGCCAGTTTCGGCGGCGTGACGAGGCCGGGGAGGGCGGTTTGGGTCATAGTGCACTACTTTCCAGGCGGGGCATGGCAGGTCGGGGCGTGATGCGGCGCGGGGCCGGATCAGGCGTAGACGAGCCCGGCCTCCGCCAAGTCCTCGCGGATTGTTTCGATCTCGGCTTCGCCCGGCTCCACGAGGGGCAAACGGACAACCGAGTTGGGCAGGACTCCCTGCCACTTGAGAACTTGCTTCGCAGCTACAGCGCCCTGAATGTGGGTCATCACTGCACGGACCACGGGGTCCAGTTCGAAATGTAGGGTGCGGGCGGTGGCGAAGTCGCCCGCAAGCGCGGCGTCGATCATGGCCCGGAACTGCCGGGTCGCGACGTGCGCGGAAACACTGACGAGCCCGACGGCGCCGGCGGCCATCCAGGGCAGGGTGAGGCCGTCGTCGCCGGAGTAGACGTCAAGGTCCGTGTTGGCCAGCACCTTGGTAACGGCAGCGAAGTCGGCCTTGGCGTCCTTGAGAGCGACGATCCGGGAGTGGTCCGCCAACCGGATCATGGTCTCGGGAAGGATCGGGACGCCGGCGCGGCCGGGGATGTCGTAGACCATGACGGGCAGGTCCGCCGCGTCGGCGACAGCCTCGATGTGCGCCTGGATGCCGGCCTGGCTGGGCTTGTTGTAATACGGGGTGACGATCAGCTGGCCGTGGGCGCCGGCCTTGGCGGCCCGCTTGGCCATCTCGATCGAGTGCGAGGTGTGGTTGGTGCCGGTACCGGCGATGACCTTGGCCCGGTCCCCCACCGCCTCGACGATGACGCGGAACAGCTTTTCCTTTTCGTCGTCCTCCAGGGTGGAGGTCTCGCCGGTGGTGCCGGAGATGACGAGGGCGTCGTTGCCGTCGTCGACGAGCTTGGAGGCCAGTTCGGCGGACTTCTGATAATCGACGTCACCATCGTTCGTGAACGGCGTGACCATGGCGGTCACGAGGGTTCCAAACGTGTACGAGCGAATGTCAGAGTCAGCCATGGCAAAAACGTTACCTTGTCCCCGCAGTGTTAGAACAATAACGGCAACGTGACGCGCATCATCCCCGTTCGGGCGCGGCACCCGGCGCGGCACCCGCTGCGGCGCCGCCCGCTGTGCCGGGCGCTGCGCAGTAGCGGCCCACCGCCTGCTCCCGCAGCGACCCCGCCCAGGCGGCCAGCCGCTGCGCCGCGCGGACGTAGTGGAAGAGCTCGATCGGCGTGAGCGCCTCGACGTCGGTCTCGGCGAGCCGGCGTGCCAGTTCGGCCCCGGGTTGCTGGGCGGACAGGGCGGTTCCCTCGTTGTGCCAGCTGAGGTCCTCCGCGGCCTCCCCGGCCACCAATCGGCGGAACAGGAAATCGACGACGCCGGGGCTCATGGCTTTGAGGACCCCGGAGGACGGCCCGAACCCGGCCGGCTGTGGTTCTGGTGGATGGTTCATGCCGCTCATCTTATTCGAACATATATTCGAACACAAGGGTCGTGACCGGCCCTCGTGAGACGATCGAGGCATGACCTCCCGCGGTACCGCTGCCCGTTCCAGGACCGCCGGCGGGACGCCCCGGACGCCCCGCCTGACCGGCGTCGACGCCGCCCGGGGCCTGGCGTTGCTGGGGATGATGGCCACCCACGTCCTGCCCACCTTCGAGGCCGACGCGGCACTCACCCCCACCTGGGTGGGCCTGGCGTTCTCGGGCCGGGCGGCGGCGTTGTTCGCGGTCCTGGCCGGGGTGGGACTGGCGCTGTCCACCGGCAAGGAGCGGCCCTACGCCGGGCGCGAGCTCTGGGCGGCACGGCGCGGGGTGGCCCTGCGCGCCCTGGTGGTGGCCGCCGTCGGGCTCAGCGTGGGGGCCCTCGAGGTGAACATCGCCGTCATTCTGGTGCATTACGCCGTCCTGTTCCTCTGCATCCTGCCCTTCCTCGGGCTGCGGCCGGGGCGCCTGTTCGCGTTCGCCGCCGGGTGGCTGCTGGCCAGCCCGGTGCTCGCCTACCTGCTGCGCCCGTGGCTGCTGGCACCGGAGCCGCCGCTGCAACTGGGGCACAACCCCGGCTGGGCGGATCTCGCGGAGCCTGCCCGGGTGGCCGGCGACCTGTTGCTCACCGGCTACTACCCGGTGGTGCAGTGGCTGACGTACCTGTTGATCGGACTTGCGCTCGGCCGGCTGCCTTTGGGCCGGGTCGGTCTGCAGGTCAGCCTGGTGGCCGCCGGGACGGCCGCCGCCGTCTTCGCGAAGTGGTTCGGCGGGGTGCTGATGGAGGACCGGGGCGGCCGGGCGGCGTTGCAGGCGGCGATCGGTGACCCCGACTATCCGCTGGCGTCCCTGTTGCAGGTCAACCTCGCCGGCGTGGACCAGTCGGGCTCCGGCTGGTGGCTGGCCACCGCGGCCCCGCACTCGGGCACCAGCCTGGACCTGCTGCACACCTCCGGGGTCGCGGCGGCGGTGCTGGGGGCCTGCCTGCTGCTGGCCCGGCTGGCGGACTGGGTGGAGCTGGACCTGCTCCGCCCCCTGCGCGGCGCCGGTGCGATGACGCTCAGCCTGTACTCGGCGCACGTGTGTGTCATGGCGTCCCTGCATGGCCACCCGCTGCCGTCCGGGTGGAGTCCCGACGGCGTCTTCTGGGCGCAGGCGCTGGCGGTCCTGGCGCTGGGCTGGATCTTCGCGACGCTGTCCTGGCGCGGGCCGCTGGAGTGGGCCGGCCACGGCGCGAACCTGCTGGGCCGGGGCCGAACCCTCGCGGGCCGCTAGGCGGGGCGTCCCCCGGCGTTCCCGCCGTCGCGGTTCAGGCGGACGGCGTCGCGCATGGCCGCGCGGGCGCGCTTCCGGTCGCCGGCGGCGTCGTAGGCGCAGCTGAGCCGGAACCAGGACCGCCAGTCCTCCGGCGCGGCTTCCGCCTCGACGCGGTACTTCTCAAATTCGGCGTCGGCGGCCTCGCGGATGATCCGCCCGGCGGGGGTGCGCGGCAGGGTGTCCTCCGGCAGGCCGCCCTCGGCCTCGAGGATCTTGGCCAGGCGTTCGGTGCGGGCGCCGAAGAGCAGTTCCCGCACCAGTGCCCAGGCCCCGACGATGGGCAGCAGCAGGTAGGCCAGGCCCAGCGCCTTGGCCACCAGGTTGGGGTCGCCGAGCAGCAGCACCGAGCGCTGCAGCGAGACCACCAGGTAGAAGACGAGCAGGAGCGTCACCGCGCCCACCCAGATCTTGGTGCGGTTTGCCTTGAAGGCGGCCAGGACGTTCGCCATCAGAGGCCCAGGTCCAGGTAGCCGTCCAGGCCCACGGTGAGGCCCGGGTGCGCCGCGACGTTGCGGACACCCAGCAGCACGCCGGGCATGAAGGAGGCGCGATCGAACGAGTCGTGGCGGAAGGTCAGCTGCTCGCCGGGGCCGCCGAGCAGGACCTCCTGGTGGGCCACCAGGCCGCGGAGCCGGACGCTGTGGACCCGGACGCCGTCGACGTCGCAGCCGCGGGCGCCGGGGCGCTCGCTGGTGGTGGCGTCGGGGCTGGGGGCCACGCCGGCGGCGTCGCGCTCGGCGGCGATGAGCTGGGCCGTGCGCACGGCGGTGCCGGAGGGGGCGTCCACCTTGTCCGGGTGGTGAAGTTCGATAATCTCGACCGATTCGAAGTAGCGGGAGGCCTTGGCGGCGAAGGCGGAGGCCAGGACGGAGCCCAGCGCGAAGTTTGGGGCGATCAGCACCCCGGTCTCCGGCCGGCCGGCGAGGAGGGCGGTGAGCCGGTCCAGGCGCCCGGCGTCCCAGCCGGTGGTGCCGACGACGGCGTGCATCCCGTGGTCGACGGCGAAGCGGACGTTCGCCTCGGTGCTCTCGGGAACGGTCAGGTCGACGACGATCTGTGCGCCGGCCTCCGTGAGGGTTTCGAGGGAATCGCCCCGGCCGAGGGCGGCAACGAGGGTGAGGTCTTCGGCGGCGTCGATGGCCTTGACGGCCTCCGCGCCCATGCGTCCGTTGGCGCCAAGGACGGCGACGGCGAGTTGTTCGGTCATGCGCTCAACCCTACCGCCGGGGCGCTGGCCGGCCTGAACCGTTACCGCCCGGACCGGCCCCGCGTAACGGGGCACGCGCCGCGGGCGGCTGGCTGCGGGCGTCGGCGGGCACAGGCCGCCGGAGGTGCTACTCCCCCGCGCCTACCCATTCGACGGTGCCGTCGCTGAAGAACTGTTCCTTCCAGATCGGCACCTGTTCCTTGATCCGGTCCACCAGTTCGGCGCAGACGGCGAAGGCCTGCCCGCGGTGCGCGGCGGAGACGGCGCAGACCAGGGCCGGGTCGCCGATCTCCAGCATGCCCGTGCGGTGCGCGGCCCAGATCCGGACCGGCTTGGACTCCGTGCCGGCGGCGGCGTGTTCGGCGACGAGCCCGGCGACGACGTCGGCCATCACCTGGTGGGCGGTGGGGTGCGCGCTGTAGCTCAGCCGGTCCACCGGCTTGCCGCCGTCGTGGTTGCGGACGACGCCGCTGAAGCTGACGACGGCGCCGGCCGTGTCCGACTCCACGGCGGCGATGGCCTGGTCGACGGAGATGGGCTCGGCGCTGAGGACGGCGTGGACGATGTCGAACGTGGCGCCGCCGACGGCGCCGTCGGACGCGGTGCTGTCAGAAGTGGTGCTGTCGGTTGTGGTGGCGTTGGGGTTGGTGGCGTCAGTGCCCATGGGTGCCTTCCAGCTGGTCGCAGAGGTGGCCGAGGATCGGGTCGAGGACGCCAAGGCCGTCCATCACGCCCTTGGGCGATCCGGGCAGGTTGACGATGAAGGTGGTGCCCGCGGCGCCGGCGTGGCCGCGGCTGAGCAGCGCGGTGGGTGTCTTGGCGGCGCCGACGGCCCGCAGCCCCTCCATGATGCCGGGGATCTCGCGGTCCAGCAGCGGGAGGGTCTGTTCCGGGGTGGAGTCGGTGGGGCTGAGGCCGGTGCCCCCGCTGGTGATGATCACCGAGGGGCGCTGGCTGAGCAGGGCGCGCAGGGCGGCACCGACCGGTTCGCCGTCGGGGACCACCATTGCCGGGTAGGTCTCGAAGCCGTGTTCGGTCAGCCAGTCCGCGATGACGGGGCCGGTGAGGTCCTCGTAGACTCCGGCGGCGGCGCGGGTGGAGGCGATCACGATCCCCGCCTTCCGGCCGGTCACCTCGCCGTGGGTATGGGGTTCCCCGTGGGTGTGGGGTTCGGGGTGCTGGTGGGATTCGTGGCTGCTCACAGGGTCCAGTCCCCGCTCTTGCCGCCGCTCTTGGCCAGGACCTTGATGTCGTTGAGCACGGCGTGCTTGTCGACGGCCTTGATCATGTCGTAGACGCTCAGGGCGGCGACGGAGACCGCGGTGAGGGCCTCCATCTCCACCCCGGTCACGCCGCGGGTCTTCACGGTGGCGAAGACGGTGACGGTGTCCGTGCCGAGCTCGAAGTCCACCGTGACCTTGCTGATGGGCAGCGGGTGGCACAGCGGGATCAGCTCCGGCGTCTTCTTGGCGGCCATGATGCCGGCGACCCGGGCGACGGCGAGCGCGTCGCCCTTGGGCAGGTCCCCGGACCCCAGGAGCGAGAGGACCTCAGCGGTGCTGTGCACGGTGGCGGTGGCGGTGGCCTCGCGGGTGGTCTCGGCCTTGGTGGAGACATCGACCATCTGGGCGGTGCCGTCCCGGCGGAGATGTGTCAGCGCGGGCGGGGAGAGTTCTGCGTCGTTCACAGCACCCATACTTCCACCTCATCGCCGGCGGCGAGCTCCGCGGTACCGGCCGGGACGTGCACCAGGGCGTTGGAGAGGGCCAGGGCGTGCACCAGGTGTGAGCCGGGGCCGCCCTCCAGGTGCACGGTGCCATCCGGGGTAAGGGTGCCCCGCCGGACCTGGTCTTTGGCCGCGGGCGAGGTCAGCGGCGCGGCCAGCCGGGCGCGGACGGCGGTCCGGGGTGCGGGACTGCCGAGCAGCCCGGTGAGGACGGGACGGAGGAACATCTCGAAGGAGACCAGGCAGCTGACCGGGTTGCCGGGGAAGCACAGCACCGGGACGCCGTCGAAGGTGCCCAGCCCCTGGGGTCCGCCCGGCTGCATGGCGACGGAGCCGAATTCGACGCCGTGGCCCTCCAGGGCCTGCCGGACCACCTCGTAGGCGCCCTTGCTGACGCCGCCGGTGGTGATGATGAGGTCCACCGCGGGCGCGTGGGCGCGGAGCAGCCGCTCGAGGGCGGCCGGGTCGTCCGCGGTGATGCCGGCGCGGGTGACGGCCAGGCCGGCCTGCCGCAGCCCGGAGTCGAGCAGGGTGGAGTTGGCGTCGTAGATCTTGCCGGCCTCCAGCGGCGTGCCCGGGGCCACCACCTCGTCGCCGGTGGTGACCAGCAGCACCGTCGGGGCGGCGTGCACCGGCGCCTCGGCGAGGCCCAGGGCGGCGAGCAGTCCCAGCTGCCCGGGGCCCAGGTAGGTGCCGGCGGCCAGCGCCCGGGTCCCGGCGGCGATGTCGCTGCCGGCGGCGCGGACGTAGGTTCCCGTGGCCGTGGCGGGCAGCCGGACGGTGGCGGGGCTGCCGGGTTCGGGGAAGACGTCCGGCTCGGCCGCTTCGATCGGTACGACGGCGTCCGCACCCGGCGGGATCATTGCCCCGGTCATGATCGGGGCCGCGGTCCCGGCGGCCAGGGCGGCGGGTTGGGCGCCCGCGGGCACCGGGTCGGTGACGCGCAGCTCGGTGCCGCCCTCGGCCAGGTCCGCGCTGCGCACGGCGTATCCGTCCATTTGGGAGTTGGCGAACGGCGGGAGGTCCAGCGGCGCGATGATGTCGCGGGCCAGTCCGCGGCCCAGCGCGTCGGCCAGCGGCACGGTGTCGGTGCGGACGGCGAGGCCTGCCAGCAGCGCGCGGACCTTGTCCCGGTGCGCCTCGACGCTGGCCGGTCCCGCCGCGGCGGGCTGGGGTCGGGAGTGCATGGGTGCGTGTCCTTCGGCTCGGCGGGCTGGGTTTCTCGGCGGACTGGGGTTCTGGTGTGGCAGGGGTCTGGCGGCGCTCCGGTTAGGAGGTCACGTCAACTGTAACCGTGTGGTATCCGGTGGCTCCGTCCGGCGCGACGGGGGCCTGTGCCTCCACCTGGACGGCTCCCGTGGCGTCCGTGGCGCGGACCTGCACCTCGTAGCTGCCCGGCCCCAGCGGCAGGGCCAGTCTCCATTGCCGCCAGGTGTCAGCGGAGATGCCGGGGGCCAGCTCGGCGGCCTTCCAGTCGCCGCGGTTCACCCGCACCTCCACGGCGCGGATCCCCCGGTGCTGGGCCCAGGCAACCCCACCGAAGGTCACCGTCCCGGCCGGGACCTTCCGGCCCGCGCGGGGCACGTCGATCCGTGACGACGTCTTGATCGGCCCGCGCTCGCTCCAGCCGCGCGGGGTCCAGTAGCCCTCGTCGGCGGCGAAGCGGGTGACCTTCAGCTCGGTGAGCCACTTGGTGGCCGAGACGTAGCCGTAGAGGCCGGGGACGACAAGGCGCACCGGGAAGCCGTGTTCCAGCGGCAGCGGGGCACCGTTCATGCCGATAGCCAGGATCGCGTCCCGGTTGTCCGTGAGGGCCTCCAACGGCGACCCGGCGGTCCAGCCGTCCACGCTGCGCGAGAGCACCATGTCCGCGCCCTGTTGCGGTCCGGCCTGTGCCAGCAGCTCGCGGACCGGCCAGCCCAGCCACCGGGCGTTGCCGATCAGGTCCCCGCCCACCTCGTTGGAGACGCAGGCGATGGTGATGTGCCGTTCGATCAGGGGTTTGGCGAGCAGCGCCTGGAAGTCGAGTTCCACCGGCCGGTCCACCATCCCGGTGACCGTGAGCTTCCAGGTCCGGGGATCCACCACCGGGACGCGCAGGGCGGTGTCGATCCGGTAGAAGTCGTCCGCCGGGGTCACCAGCGGGCCCTGGCCGGGCAGCTGCTGGTCCGCGCCGGCGGGAACGAGCGGGGCGGCCGAGGCGGGGGCGGGAAGCGCCAAGGTGCTGCGGTAGCCGGTGACGGCGGCGGTGGCGCCGCGGAGCGTGCCGGCGAGCACGCCGCCGAGGGCCGCGACACCCGCCGTGATGGAGAAGCTGCGGAGGAACCGGCGTCGGGTGGCCGGTTCCTTCCCGGTGTCCGGGGACGGCAGTGCCGCTGGGAGTGTCTCCGGCGGCGTCTCCGGCTCTAACGCTCTCTCCGGCGCCGTGGCACCGCGCGTCTCCCCCGCCGTCGTCCGCCAGTCACGGAGGGCGCCGATCAGCCAGCGCAGCAGCACGACGGCGACGGCGGCGGCCAGCAGCGGGGCGGGCACGGCAGCCCCGTCCGCCTCCGGCCGGCCCAGCACCGCGGCGAGTCCGGCCAGTCCGAACACCGCGACGACGGCCGCCCCGGCGAAGCGGCGGCGCAGTTCCAGGACACCGGCGACGGCGGCCAGCACGGCGATCGCCAGCCCCATGCCCGTGAGCAGGGCGAGTTTGTCGGCGGTGCCGAACAGGGAGATGGCCCACTCCTTGACGCCGGGCGGGACGGCGTCGATCACGGCCCCGCCCACCGCTGTCACGGGAGAGACCGAGGGGCTCAGCAACCCGGCCGCGAGTTCCCCGGCGGCCACGCCGGCTCCCACCGCGGCCAACCCGGAGGCCGCCGCCCAGCGGGACACGCGCGGTCCTACGATTTCCGGCCCGGGCGGTCCCGATCGCTGCGCCACCGGCTGCGGGGTATTCATCCTCCCAGCATAGATTCGCCGGGGAGATTCGCGGCCGGGTTCACGGCTGCGTTCGCCCGCTGGGTTCACGGCTGCGTTCGCTGGATGGATTCGCGCCGGCCGGGCGGTGATGCCCCGGCGCAGGTGGCGTAGCCTGACACTATGACTGTTCAGCTTGGCATGCCCCAGCCCCGCGCAGAGGGTGGCTCCGACCCGCAGGCGCCGCAGCCGGCCGGACGCCCGGCCGGGCTTCCCGCGGGCCTGGTGGACCGCTACGGCCGCGTCGCCACCGACATGCGCCTGTCGCTGACGGACAAGTGCAACCTCCGCTGCAGCTACTGCATGCCCGCCGAGGGCCTTGAGTGGCTGTCCAAGGCGGCCGTGATGAGCGCCGAGGAGGTCGTCCGGATTGTGAGGATCGGCGTGGACAGCCTGGGCGTGCGCGAACTCCGACTCACCGGCGGCGAACCCCTGGTCCGCGCGGACCTGCTGGACATCATCAGCTCCCTCCGCCACGCTCACCCGGACCTGCCGATCTCCATGACCACCAACGCCGTCGGCCTGGAAAAGAAGGCCCAGGCGTTGAAGGACGCCGGCCTGACCCGGATCAACGTCTCCCTGGACTCGCTGCACGAGGAGACCTTCACCCAGCTGACCCGGCGTCCATTCCTGAACAAGGTGCTCGCCGGCGTCGACGCCGCCTGGGCCGCGGGCCTGGGACCGGTGAAGCTGAACGCTGTCCTGATGCGCGGCATCAACGACGCCGAGGCTCCCTCCCTGCTGGCCTGGGCACTGGGCCGCGGTTACGAGCTCCGCTTCATCGAGCAGATGCCCCTGGACGCCGACCATGGCTGGACCCGACGGAACATGATCACCGCCGCCGAGATCCGGGACCTGCTGTCCGTGGACTATGTCCTGTCCACCGACCCGCGGGAACGCGACGGCGCCCCGGCCGAACGCTTCGAGGTCCGCGCCCGGGTCCCCGGCACGGACACCGCGGAGGGACCCGTCCTGGGCACCGTGGGCATCATCGCCTCGGTCACCGAGCCGTTCTGCGCCGACTGCCGGCGCACCCGGATCACCGCCGAGGGCAAGATCATGAGCTGCCTCTTCTCGCACGAGGAGACGGACCTCTTGGGGCTGCTGCGCAGCGGCGCCACCGACGAACAGCTCGCCGAACGCTGGCAGGACGCCATGTGGGCCAAGCCCAAGGCCCACGGCATGGACCACGTGGGCCTCGACGCCCCCGACTTCGTCCAGCCGGACCGCAGCATGAGCGCCATCGGAGGCTGACCAACCCGTGATCGTCCGTTACTTCGCTGCCGCGCGCGCCGCCGCCGGCGTCGACGAGGAAACTTTCCAGCTGCCCGAGGGCGCCGACGTCGCCGGCCTGCTCGAAGCCGTGCTCGCCGTCGAACGTCCGGTCCCGCCCGCCGGCACTCCCCCGCTGGCCCGGTTGCTGTCCCGTTCAAGCTTCCTGCTCAACGAGGTGGCCGTCCGGGACCGCGCCACGGCGCTGGCCCCGGACGACGTCGTCGACGTCCTGCCGCCGTTCGCCGGCGGCTAGGAACCCGCCGGGAAACTACTCCCCCGCGAGGGCGGCCCGGACGGTGTCCGCCACGGCGGCCGCGCCGCGCTCGCCCATGATGATTGTGTAGTGGTTCACGTCCGGGACATCCCGGACCTGCAGGGACGGCAGCTTCTCCGCCCAGGTCTCGAGGTAGCCCGGCGCGTACAAGCCGGCGGGTTCGTTGAGCAGCCCGCGCGGCGCCCGCAGCACCTGGGTCGACACCGTGAGGTCCGCCAGCGCCTTCAGCAGCGAGGAGCCCCGGTGCAGGTCCGCGGTGTCCTCCGCCATCGCCTCGTACCGTGTGGCCGGCTTCAGTTCCGGGGCCTCGCCGGTGAGGTCGTAGTCCACGTAGTCGTCCACGAACGGGCCCCAGTCGGAGGCGAAGGCCGGGTGCTTGCGCCAGAAGGAGCGGTAGACCTCGCGGCTGGTGAAGGTGGCGTTGAGCCGCTCCGCCGCCGGGCCCAGGATGGAGGAGACGATCTCGGCGTCGGAGAGCCCCTCAGGGACCTGCAGCGGCAGGCCGCCGTCCACCAGCACCAGGGACCGGACCCGCTCCGGGGACAGGTCCGAGAGGACCACGGAGGCGAAGCCGCCCATGGAGTGGCCCACCACGACGACGGGGCCGGGGGCGAGTTCGGCCAGCACAGCGGTGAGGTCCTCCGCGTGCGAGGTCATGCCGTACGGGGCGGGCAGGGCGTTGCTGCGGCCGCGGCCGCGCAGGTCCGGGGCGATGATCCGCACGTCGGGCAGCGCCTCGGCCAGGTACGCCCAGCACTTGTGCGAGGCGGTGACGCCGTGGACGGCCAGGATGGTCGGGGCGTCGGAGCTGTCCTCCGGGCCCCAGATGGCGGTGTGCATGGTGCCGCCGCGCACGGGGACCTCGACGGTCCGGTAGGTCTGCTGGCTGGTGGTCTGGGTCATGGGTTCGTCCCTTCCTGGGGCGGGGTGGGGTTCGCGGCGGTAGTGGGGGCGGGAAGGCCGGGGTTCGGGGCCAGCCCGCGTTCGATGAACTGCATCATTTCCTCGAAGACGTGCTCGGGAATCTCGGGCCTGGCGCCGGCGGCCGGTTCGGCGCCTTCCTCGTCCCAGAGCACCCAGCGCATGCCGATCAGCTCGCCGATGCCCATCAACGCCCAGGCCGCGACGGTGGGGTCCATGTCCCGGACCTCCCCCGCGAGCTGGGCTGACTTCAGACCCTCGATGTAGCCGTTGACGATCCGGGTGTAGTGCAGGCGGAGGGCGCCGGGCGAGACGAACTCGGCCTGGCGGATGATCCGGTACAGCGCGGGGTGCTCGGCGGTGAAGCGGAAGAACGCCCGGAAGCCGGCCCGTTCGGCGTCGATCCGGTTACCGGCGCTGCGGGCGGCGTCGGTCATGGCGTGCCGGACCCGGCGGTTGAGGTCCTCCACCACCTCGTCGAAAATCGTCTGCTTCCCGTCGAAGTAGAGGTAGAAGGTGCCGAGTCCGACGCCGGCGGCCTCGGTGATCTTGACGATCGAGGCGTCGTGGTAGCCCACCGAGGCGAACACGGCCTCGGCGGCCTCGAGCAGCTTGGCGCGAGTGCGGGTGCCGCGGGCGGTGCGGGGTGCGGTGCTCATCGCCGGCCTCCGGGGGTCGATGCAGTGGTGGTTGATGCGGTGGTCGGGGTGGCGCCGTCCGAGTGACGGGCGGCGAGATCCTGCCGGAGCCGGGCGCGCAGCACCTTGTTCAGCGCCGTGCGCGGCAGCCCGGCGACCAGTTCCACCCGCGACGGGACCTTAAAGCGGGCCAGCTGGCCGGCGCAGTGGTCCAGCAGGTCCTGCTCGTCGGTGGCCATCCCGGGCCGGACCACCACGAACGCCTGCCCGGTCTCGCCCCAGCGGGGATCTTCAACGCCGACGACGGCGGCCTGCGCCACCGCCGGGTGGGCCAGGAGGACGGCCTCCACCTCGGAGGGCGAGACGTTCTCGCCGCCGGAGATGTAGATGTCCTTGAGCCGGTCCACCACCTTGATGTACCCGTCGGCGTCGCGCTCGACCAGGTCACCGGTGTGCAGCCAGCCGCCGGCGAGGACCGCCGCCGTCGCGGCCGGGTCGCGGAAGTAGCCGGCGAAGACGCCGGGGCCACCCACCAGGAGCTCGCCGGCGGCCGCGCCGTCGAGGATCTCCCCGGTGGTGGGATCGGCGACCGCCACCTCGACGTGCGGGTAGGGCTTGCCGGAGTAGCCGACCATCCGCTCGGCGTCCTGGTTGGGCAGGCAGAGCACGTTTGGGGACGCCTCGGTAAGGCCGTAGCCCTGGCTCAGCGCCACCCCCTTGCGGTGCCAGATCCGCAGCAGTGGCGCGGGCATGGGCGCCCCGCCGACGACGGCGTGCCGGAGGCCGCCGAGTTCCGCGGCGGCGAAGTCGGGGTGCTCGGCCAGCATCAGGTACTGGGTGGGCACGCCCATCAGCATGGTGACGCCGCGTTCGTCGATCAGCTGCAGCACCCGGCCGGGATCGAAGCCGCGCTCCAGCACCACCGTGGCCCCCACCCACCAGGCCAGCAGCGGCTGGATGTTCCAGCCGCCCACGTGGAACTGAGGGAGGACGGCCAGGACCACGTCACTGCTGCCCATGTCCAGGGTGCGGGAGAGCGAGAGGTTGTTCCAGAAGCAGTTGGCGTGGGTCAGCACGGCGGCCTTGCTGGGCCCCTCGGTGCCGGAGGTGAAGATCATCAGCAGGGCGTCGTCGTCCTGCACGGACTGCCGCGGCAGCTCGGCCGGCGCCGGGGTGACCCGGGTAGGCGGCGGGACGGACTTCTCCACCCCGCCCGGACCCAGCGCCGCGGTCCGTGGCCGGTGCGCCAGCAGGGCGCAGGCGGCGGCGCCCAGGGAGTCCAGGTCCGCCTCGACGAGCAGCAGGTGCGGTTCGGCGAGTTCCAGCTGCACGGCCAGTTCCCGGGGCGAGAGCCGCCAGGACAGGGGCACCAGCACCAGGCCGGCCTTGGCGCAGGCGAAGAACGCCACCACGTGGTCGGTGCTGTTGCCGGTGAGGCTCGCCACCCGGTCCCCCACCCGGTACCCGGCTTCGCGGAACCCCTCGGCCAGGGCCGCGGCGCGGCGCTCCAGTTCGAGGTAGGTCAGGGCGCAGCCCCGGTCATCGATCGCGACCCGGTGCGGGGTGGCGTGGCTGCGGTCGGTGGTCCAGCGGCCCAGGGTGTGGAGCCCGTCCCCGCGAACAGGGCCTGCGATGTGGACCGCGGCGGAAGCCGTGTCGGTGGTCATGCTGCGTCCTCCAGAATTTCCCGCGGCGTCTCGGTGGTGCCGTTGCCGGCCCGGCCGCGGCGCCGTTGCGCCAGCCGCTCCGCGGTCCCGGCGATGCCGCCCGGGAGGAAGAGCACCACCAGGATGAACAGCGTGCCGAGGATGAACAGCGGTTCAGACAACGGTACCCGCAGGATGTCCGGAAGGCCCTTGACGGCCTCGGAGTTGGCCAGCGCGGTGAGCCGCTGGTCCAGGATGGTGTAGAAGACGCCGCCGATCACGGCGCCCCAGCGTGAGCCCACGCCGCCGAGTACCACCATGACCAGCAGGGTGATGGTCAGGTCCGAGGAGATGGCCCGGGGCACCGCGCCGCTTTGCAGCAGCAGGAACACCATGCCAATCACACCCACGAGGATCGCGGAGACCACGAAGATCAGCAGCTTCACCAGGTACGGCTGCAGGCCCAGGACGCGGACACGGAGTTCGTTCTCGCGGACCGCGGCGGCGGTGTGGCCGGCCCGGGAGGACTGCACCCAGGTGACGATGATGAAGACAACCACCAGCACGGCCAGCGCCAGCCAGTAGAGGTTCCGGGTGTTCACCACGCCCACCAGGGCCTCGGGCAGGTTGTCCGTGCGCAGGGTCAGGCCCTCGTCGCCGCCGGTCCGGCCGTCCGGGTTGCGGCCGACGATCACCGAGCCGGCCTGGGCGAAGGCGAGGGTGACCATGGCGAACGGGATGCCGCCGACGCGGAGGCTGATGCTGCCCACCACATGCGCCAGCACGATCACGATCAGCAGGGTCAGCCCCATGGCCGGCAGCAGCGGAATCTCCAGGTTCTTCAGGATGATCGCGAGCCCGTAGACGCCGGCGCCGAAATAGAGGGCGTGGCCGAAGGAGAGCAGCCCCGCGACGCCGAGGAGCAGGTGGTAGGTCAGCGCGGCCGCGGCCATCAGCATGCTCATGGCCAGCAGCTGCAGCGATCCCGGGGTGTAGCTGGGACCGGGCAGGATCCCGGGCAGGGACAGGTTGAGCAGCGGCAGGAGGACCAGGAGCAGTACCCCGGCCAGGCCCGCGGCCCAGCCGGCAATCCGGCGGCCGGTGACGGGGCGGCCTCCCCTGCCGCGGCCGGCGCCGGGCGTGTCCGCGGTGCGTGCGCCGTCGTCGTGGGTGGCGCCCTGGCGGCGGGACCGGCGGACTGCTCCGGTGCCGGTGTCGGCGCCGTCGTCGGTGGTGGTCTCGGTGTTGCTGCCGGTGGTGGTCATGCGGTTCTCCCAAGCAGGCCGGTGGGGCGGACGAGCAGTACGACGCCGAGGGCCAGCACCACGACGAAGTCGCCGGTGCCGCCGAGGTAGAAGTTGGCGAACTGCTGGAGGACGGCGACGGCGACGGCGGCGATGGCCGCGCCGGTCAGCGAGCCGAGCCCGCCGATCACCGTGACGATGAAGGCGAAGATCAGCAGCGAGCCGCCGAGCATCGGTGAGACGTAGCCGAAGTAGTGCGAGGCGAGGACGCCGCCCAGTCCGGCCGCGGCACCGCCGATGGTGAAGACCAGGGTGAACGCCTTGCGGACGTCGATGCCCAGGGCGGTGACCATGGAGCGGTTCTCGACGCCGGCGCGGATGATCATGCCGTAGCGGGTCTTCTTCAGGAAGAAGACCAGGGCCAGCAGCACCAGGACCGCCGCGAGGATGCAGACGAACCGGTCGTTGGGGACGCGGGCGCCCAGGATGTCGGTGGTGTCCTTGAACCAGGCAGGCCCCTGGATGAAGACCGGGTCGGTCCCCCAGATGCCGTCGAACAGGGCGACGGTGGCCAGCGAGAGGCCAAGGGTGACCAGGACCTGTTCGATGTGGCGCTGGTAGAGGCGCCGGATCAGGACGAACTCGGTGAAGGCCGCGAACGCGGCGCCGGCGGCGGCGCCGATGAGCAGGGAGACCAGGAAGATCCCCCAGTTGTCGGACCCGGCGCGGCGGGCGATCTCCCAGCCGGTGAAGGCGCCGAGGGTCAGGAAAGCCCCGTGGGCGAAGTTGAGCACGCCCATCAGGCCATAGATCAGGGACAGGCCGGCGGCGACGAGGAAGTACAGCGCCCCGAGGCCGAGGCCGGTGAAGAGCAAGAGGATGACGGTACTCACTGGGCGGCGCCTTTCACGGCAGCGTGGGAGGCCTGGTCCGCACCCGGGTGCGGGTCGTTGGAGACGCCGAGGTGGCGCTGGATCAGGGCGGCGTCGTCGAGGAACTCCTGTGCCGGCCCGGTGTGGACCACGCGGCCGCCGGAGAGGACGACGGCGTCCCCGGCGAGCTGGCGGACCACCTGCAGGTTCTGTTCCACCAGCAGGATCGGCACGGTCCGGGCGGCCTCGGCCAGGGTCTCGGCGACCTCGCCGACGATCTTGGGGGCCAGGCCCTTGGTGGGTTCGTCGACCAGCAGGACCTTGTTCGTGTTCAGCAGGGCGCGGGCCAGCGAGACCATCTGCTGCTGGCCGCCGGAGAGCGTCCCGGCCATCTGGCCGGCACGGGCCAGCAGGTCCGGGAAGAGCTCCTCGACCAGCTGGCGGCGCGGCGCGGCGTCGCGTTCGGCCAGGCGCAGGTTCTCGGCGACGGTGAGCTTGGAGAACACCTCGCGGTCCTCGGGGACGTAGCCGACGCCGCGCTGGATGATCCGGTAGGTGGGGTCCTTGTCGATCCGTTCGCCGTCGAGCGTGACCGCCCCGGAGCGGTCGATCAGGCCGATGATGGCCTTGATGGTGCTGGTCTTGCCGACGCCGTTGCGGCCCAGCAGCGCGGTGATCCCGGCGGCCGGGACGGAGAACGAGACGTCCTCCACCACCTGCTGGCCGGCGATCCTGGCGCTGAGGCGGTCCACGGTGAGGATCGGCGTGACGGGGCCTGGGGCGGCGCCCGGGGTTTCGGGGCGGGGGTCCGCGGCGGGGCTCATACTGGTTCTCCGAGGTAGGCGCTTTGCACGGTGGGGTTGGCCATGACGGCGTCGGGGCTGTCCAGGGCCAGCAGGCTGCCGTGGTGCATCACGGCCACCCGGTCCACCAGGCCCAGCACCACGTCCATGTGGTGCTCGACCATCATGACCGTGCAGCCGCGGTCCCGGTGCATCCCCCGGATGATGGCGGTGAGGGACGGGACGTCCCCCGACGCCACCCCGGCCATCGGCTCATCGAGGAGGACGACGGCGGGATCCGTCGCCAGCAGCACGGCGATCTCCACCTTGCGCTTCTCGCCGTGCGAGAGGTCCCCGGCCGCCGTCGTGAGCTGGCCGCTGAGTCCAACCTCGGCGATGGTGCCCAGGGCGATCCGGGTGGCCTCGTCCGAGGAACCGGGGAAGCGCAGGATGTTCAGGCTTCCGCCGAGTTTGGCCTGCGCGGCGAGCCGGACGTTCTCCAGGACGGAGAGCCGGGGAAAGAGGTTGGAGGTCTGGAAGGTCCGGCCCAGCCCCGCCCTGGCCCGGCGGTGGATCGGCTCGTTGGTGATCGGCCGTCCGTTCAGGGCAATGCTGCCCGCGGTGGGGCGCAGCACGCCGGAGATCAGGTTGAAGAGGGTGGTTTTGCCGGCGCCGTTGGGGCCGATCACGCCGATCATCTCGCCGGCGTTGACGGTGAAGCCGACGGCCTGGAGGATGCGGGCGCCGCCGATCTGCAGGCCGAGGCCGTCCACCTCGAGGGCGGGCGTGGCTGGGGTAGTCATACGGGTCCTTTGTTCTGGCTCGCAGGCCGGTGCGGCCGGGCCGGGCGTGGAAGCTGGAGGCGGTCGCGGCTACACATCTGCGAGCGCACGAGACCCGGGTGCATCGGGGAGGCCGTCAGCGGCTTGTGTT
>NZ_JBHUYA010000010.1:0-92168 GCF_042668995.1 Arthrobacter sp. NPDC057259 | reverse complement strand
GTGGCCAGGCCCGCGCGGGCCGCGCCGTGAATGTCCCAGGGATGGACCGCGACCAAGAGCATCTCCTCCGGCCGGGTACCGCACGCGGAGGCCGCGTACTCGTAGGAGGGCCGGCCGGGTTTCCAGGCGGAGGCTTCCTCCACCGAGAGCAGCACGTCGAAGCTGTCCCGGATTCCGGCGTCGGTGAAGAGTTTCTCTGCCACCTGAGTGGAGCCGTTGGTCAGCGTGACGAGGCGGTATCCGGCCCCGTGCAGGGCCGTGACGCCGGCGACGACATCAGGGTGCAGCGCGAGGCTGGAGAACCCGGCCATGACATGCTGCACCGCGGGCTCAATCTCCTGATTCAGGTCCATGCCGCTGAACAGGCCCCGTAGGGCTTCAGCGCCGATCCCGGCGAAGCTGCCGGTGTTTCCGGCGGCGGTGAGGGCAAAGCCGTCCCGCAACAAGGTGGCGAACCACAGCTTCGCCAGGTGCGCCGGCGCGCCAGCGTCGAGGAACCGCTGGCCCATGGGGGACATGTCCGACAGGGTTTCGTTGACGTCAAAAACAATGAGTGAGGGTTTCATGCAGGGGCTCCTTCAGTAGTACGTGCAGGGTGCGGTCGGTACCGGCCACGAGCTTCCGGACGGTACAGTCTGGTATCACCGTGGGGATTCGCCGGCCCCAAAAGCATCTCTGACCTTTTCAATCATCTGCTCAACCAGGGCGGGGGCGGCGACTGACGCGTCAGGATCAGCGGCACCACCGGAAGCCGGGGTGAAGGGGAGCCGCCCGGCGTACGGGGCGTCCGGCCCATCACATAGGCGGCGGCCGTCGGTGCGTAAAGCTGAATTGCGTCTTCGACGCTTCGTTCTCCTTCAATGATCTCCACCGAGGTTCAGTGTGAGGTTTGCAGGTACTCCGCGAATTCTTTTTCGAGGTATTGCTTGGGTCGGGCACCGATCACTGAGGATTTCAGTTCGCCGTCGTTGAACAGGTAGATGGCAGGGATGGAGGTGATGCCGTATTCCGCCGCGACTTGGGGATTTTCGTCGATGTTGACCTTCACGACGTCGACTGTTCCTGCGTGCTCGGCCGCGATCTGGTCCAGGACGGGGGAGACCATCCTGCAGGGCCCGCACCAGTCGGCCCAGAAGTCCACGATGACTGGCTTGTCTGCTTGCAGGACCTCGTGTTCGAAGGTGTTGTCGGTGACAGCTTTTGCGCTGCTCATAGCGTTTCCTTTCGGTATTTGAGGTTGTCGAGGGCCATCTGGAAGGCCTCACTGTAGCTGGGGAACTGGGCGACCTGGTCGTGAAGGACGGCAATGGGTACTTTGGCGCGGATCGCGAGGGAAGCCTGGTGGATCCATTCCCCGGCCAAGGGCGACACCGCCCAGGCCCCGATAAGGATCCCCTCGTCGGTGTCGGTGAGGAGTCCGAGATTCCCGCGTGGTTCCTGCTCGTAGGTCCAGGGGCGGGTAAGTGATTTGGCCAGGTCCAGTTCGGCGAACGCTGTTGCTCGTCCCTGCTCGTCGGCCTGGGCCTGGGTGATCCCGGCGGCCGCGATTTCCGGGTCCCCGAAAACCACCCTGGGGATGCCCTCGTAGCTGGCCGGGCGTGGCTGGCCGAGGATGGCGTCTGCCACGATGCGGCCCTGGTACTTGGCAACGTGCGTGAAGGGCATGATGCCGGTGACATCACCGATCGCCCATACATTGTTCCCGGCCCGGCAATGGTCATCGACCTGTACCGCGCCCCGGGCATCGAGGGCTACCCCTGCCGTTTCGAAGCCGAGGTCCTTGCTCCGTGGCCGGCGGCCGGTGGCGAAGATGACGACGTCGGTACTCACCGATGTGCCGTCGTCGAGCTCCAAAAAGCTGTCTGTTCCGTCCCGCCTGGCACGGACAGCCCGAACGCCAAGGCGCACCTTCACCGCGGCTTCTTGCAGGTAGAGCCCGGTCAGTTCACCAACCCGGGGTTCTTCGCGTTCCAGCAAGCCCGTGCCGCGGTGCACCAGCGTCACGTCCACGCCGAAGCGGGCCAGGAATGTGGCTGTTTCGATGCCCACCGCGCTGCCGCCAATCACCACCGCCCGCTCTGGTAATTCGGTGACGGTGAAGGTTTCCCGGTTGGTCCAGGTGGTCACGTCTTCTGCGCCTTCCAGGTCGGGGATGACTGCTTCGGAGCCGGTGGCGATGATGATGTGGTCGGCGGTGATGGTCCCGTCGCCGGTCTGTAGAGTGCCGGGGCCGGTGATCCTCGCTTCGGCTTTGATGACCGTGGCGCCCTGACCCGTGTAGCCGTCAACCTGCGCTTTGTCGTCGAGGTGGCGGATCATGTAGTCCCGGTAATCACTGGCAGTAGCCCAATCCAGCTCAGCTCCCCTGACCCCGGCCGCCCGGGCCGCCGCAGTCTTCGCTTCCGGCGGCCGGAGCAGGGTCTTGGACGGGACGCAGGCCCAGTAGGCGCATTCACCGCCAATCAGTTCGCGTTCGATCACGGCAACCTTTGTCCCAGCCTTCAGAAGCCGGCTGGCTGCCACTTCGCCCGCCGGGCCCATGCCCAGGACAGCAACATCGAAGTGTTTCTCCATCAGTTCCTGCCTTTCTCGTTGGTGTTGGCGTACCCCGGGTCCGTGGTCATGTTGCGCAGCAGGAGAGCCGGGAGATGTCGGTGGTGTAGGACTGGGCCGCGATTTTGATGCCCTCGGCCATGGTCAGGTAGGGGCTCCACAGGTTTGCGACCTGTTCAACGGTCATGCCTGCTTCCAGGATGTAGACCCCTGCGGCGGCCAGGTCCCCTGCTTCCTTGCCGACGGCGGTGAGTCCCAGGATCTTCCCGGTCCCGTTCTCCGCCACGAGCTTGATGAAGCCGCGGGTGTCCCGGTTCACCAGGGCGCGCGGAACGTACTCCAGCGGCAGGACACGGCATTCACAGCTGACGCCCGCGCCGTTGGCTTCCTTGTCGGTCAGCCCGACGGCGGCCATGGCCGGGCTGGTAAAGGCCACCCGGGGAAGGTGCCGGTAGTCGACTTCGCGGCCGGCGTCGTTGAAGGCGTTGTCCACAGCCAAGGCGCCGTGGGCGGACGCGACGTAGACGAACTCCCGGTGCCCGGTGACATCGCCTGCGGCCCAGATCCGCGGGTTAGTGCTGGCCAGGGTGTTTTGGATCAGGATTTCGCCGCGGTCCCCGGTCTTCACACCGACCGTGTCCAGGTTCAGTCCTTCGGTGACGGGGCGCCGTCCGGTGGCCATCAGCAGGTGTGCTGCATGGAATTCCTGGCGGCTGCCTGCGACGTCAGCCACCGCCGTCACACCGCCCGTGCTCTCATCGGTCGCGACCGAGGCCAGAGTGGCGCGGCGGAGGACGCGGATGCCCTCGTCGGTGAAGACGCTCATTAGTGCCAGTGAGACTTCGGGTTCCTCCGATGAGGCGAGCCGGGAGCGGACCAGCATGGTCACCTTGGAGCCCAGCCGGGCGAACAGCTGGGCCTGCTCCAGGGCCACGAAACCTCCGCCGACCACCAGCAGGGACTCCGGGACCTCCTCCAGTTCCATCGCCGTCGTCGATGTCAGGTAGCCGGTGTCCTGCAGTCCCGGCACCGGGGGAGCCCACGGCTCAGAGCCCGTCGCCACCAGGTAGTGTGCCGCGGCGACCGACTCTTGGCCGCCGCCGGCGGAGACAATGTCCAGTACCGGGTCTTCAGGCGTGCCGGCAAAGGCGGCGGTTCCCTGGCGGAGCTCCCAGCCGTAGTCCTCAATCAGGTCGGCATACTTCTCCGAGCGCATCGCTTCGACCAGGGCGCCCTTCCCACCGATCAGGCCCGGCATGTCCACCGGCCCGGCACCGGCAGCGATCCCCGGAAACCTGCCCCCGGCATCGATCGCTACGTGGCGGGCCTCGGCGGCGGCGAGCAGCGCCTTGGAAGGAACGCACCCGGTGTTCACGCAGGTCCCGCCGATGGTTGACCGCTCGACCATCAGAACACGCTTGCCCAGGTTCGTGGCACGGATGGCCGCGGCGAAGGCACCGCCACCTGAACCGATGATCGCAAGATCAAAGTCAAAGCGCTGTACGGCAGACATGGAACCTCCATTGATGGCATTGACGACGAGCCCGCGACGGGCCTGGCTCCGTTTCGGACAGGTGCTTGCATTTCCTCCTCCCACTCTCCACCTTCCCCTGTGGGGGAAGGTCAAGAAGACCACGCTTCTGGGCGCAGAAGATTCCAAGAGAGGGGGAAACCTTCACCTAAACTGGAATGTATAGATCGCCCGGGCCCTTAAAAGTGTCGTGGCCCATCATGGAAATGAGGACCACATATGCGTATCGGTGAAGTTGCCAAAACTGTGGGGATGACGCCCAAGACCCTGCGGTTCTATGAAGAGCAGGGGCTGCTCCCGCCTGCGCCACGGGGGACCAACGGCTACCGTCACTACGACGCAGACAGCCTGGACCGGCTTGATTTCATTGTCCGGGGCAGGGCGGCGGGGCTGTCCGTGAACCAGATCCGCAGCATCCTGGCAGTCCGGGAACCCGGCAGCGCCCCCTGTGCCCATGTCCGGGATATTCTGGCCGGCCAGCTGGCCGAGCTGGATTCGAGGATTGCGGAACTGACCGCACTGCGGGCAGGGGTCGCCGCCTCCTACCAGGTCGTAGCGGCCGGGGATCCGGCTGCGTGTGACCAGTCCAGGATCTGCAGCTACCTCTAATCCCCGCCGCGTCATTCCTCGATCCGCACGCCCCGCCAGAAAGCAACACGGTCCTTGATCGGCGCAGCCCGCTTTTTCGGGTCACTGTAAAACCATGCCGCATCAACGTTGACCTGGCCGTCTACCTCCAGCGTGTGATAACTGGCCCGCCCCTTCCACGGGCAGACCGAATACATGTCGCTGTCCTTCAGGTAGAGCGGATTCACTGCCTCACGCGGGAAGTAGTGATTGCCTTCAACCACGACAGTGTCCTCCGACTCGGCAATGACTTTCCCATTCCAGATTGCCCTGACCATGTCCTTACCTCTCACCGTTCCTTTAAAGCGGATGTACCGGACAATGCCCCCTACCAACACGGGCCAATGATGTTGCTCCGGTAGCGGCAACGATAGGCGGACCCTGCCACCTTTTCTGCGATCTGGAACACACACCCATCGGGATCGGTGGTGACTGTCCGGGGCACCGAAAGCCTGGAATGCGTCTGGTCCGGCTGACAACAAGTGTTACAGCCCCGAAGTTCTTCGCCGGAACTCACCGGGAATTAGGAGCGGCCCCGTGCTGGGCGGTTTATTTCGGCCAGTAGGGATCGGTTGACGCTGTGGGCTGCGTCCAGGTCGGAGGCAAGCCCTTCTGCTTTCTGTTTCAGTTGCCGGAGCTCTTGGCTCGCGTCGCTGGCGTGCCGGGTAAGAATGGCGTTTTGGTCTATCAGTTCCTGGACTTTGACGGATTGGGAGTGGGCGTCCGTGCCGTCGATCTGGTCCCCAAGCAGTTCGGAGATGCGGAGCTGATGCCGCTGTAGTTCATGGCGGAGCCGTTGGTTCTCCTTGCGCAGAAGGTCGCGTTCGACAAGGAGCGAGCCGGTGGCTGGGTTTGGTGTCCGTGCAGTTGTCGGTGGCCTGTGCTTTTTTAGGTGCGCGAGGAGGGGTGGTTGGCGGACGAGCCAGGGGCTGACGCCGGCACGGCGCGCAACATCTGCGACGGTGATAGGAGTGTTTGTCCCTGTCATCGCATCGATGGTGGCCAGGACTGCCTGTCTTTTGATTTTGCTGTCTTTCTTTCGTTGCTGCACCATTGCAGCCGTTTTCGAGCCTGAGTGGGTTCTCATCCTTCATCCTCGACTGTGCGGGTCTTGATTTTGAGGCTTCCGACCGGGATGAAGGGTTTCTCGACAGCGGCCGGGACGCTGGCACGGAGCCGGCGCAGTACGGCGGAGGCTTCCGCGAGGGACTCCCTTTCGCTGTGGGGCAGATCAGCGAGCCGTGTTTCCTGCGCGGCGATGAGAGCGGTGAACGCCTCGATTTCGTTTCGGGTGTCGGTGATGAGTGAGGGCCGAAGGTTCTGCGCGATCTGCCAGGCGAGGTCTTCTTTCATCCGTTCCAGATGCGCCTTGAGGTCTGGGAGGTGGGAAGGGTCGGATCTGAAGAATGTGCAGCCGCCGCATTGGAAACGTGCGGGGCATGCTTTGCCCGCTGCTTTGATGTTGGTCGGTTCGGTGCAGTTGCCGAATGGAACGGCGACCGCCGCCATGGAGTAAAGGTCTTCGGCGACGGGGGAGTGGGCGCCCTGGGCGTCGAAGGAGAGCCTTTTGACGGAGTCGATGGCTTTGCGTTTTCGTGCGTTGCTCACCGTGTAGTACTGCGCTGTGGTGTCGGCGGACCGGTGGTCCATGAGGCGGCGGAGGGTTTCCTGGGGGACTCCCGCGTCGGCCAGTCGTTGGCAGTAGGAGTGGCGGAACGCGTACGCGAAAACGCTCGTCTTGCAGAACGGTGCTCCTGCTCCGGGCCCCTCCGCAGGGCCGGGCAGGTCGGGAAGGTCGAGGTCGATCCAGTTCCGGAGCCGTTTGTTGAACCACGTTGTCTTGAGGTGTTTGTCCCGGGCCCTGGGACGGAAAGTGGGAAAAAGCCAATCCTGCTGCCCGGCGGGCATCGCCGTGATGTGTTGGTCCCGGACGCTAAACCATGTCTCCAGGGCTTGTGCGGTTTCTGCCCAGATGGGCAGGCGCCTGCCTCTGCGTCTTCCTTTGCCGTTGTGCCAGAGCAGGGTGGCTTGGCCGGTGTTGTCGTAGCTGAGGCAGTCACGGCGGAGGCTGGCGGTTTCGCTGGGTCGGCGTCCGGCGTCGCGCAGGAGGGTCATGTAGCAGGTGAACGCTGCTTTGTAGACGTCATTGGGGGCAGCGGCTGATGCGGGGTTGGAGACCCGTGCAGTGGGCAACTGCTCGAAGAGGTACTCGATGACAAGTTCGGGAACTGCCCGTCCGGTCTCATCGTCTTCGTCTGCCCGCGGGTTGTCTTCGAGGGGGATCTGCAGGTCGTAGTCCAGAGCGAACGAGAGAGTGGTGTTTTCGAACAGGTCCGAGTTTTTTCGGGCGTAGTCGATCATGCCGGCCAGCGTCGATCCAAGGAGCCGTTTGTAGCTGTTGGACAGGGGTTGCCCGTCGAGCCGGGGCAGGCCTGCCAGAGCCTGTGCCAGGACCTTGCCGTGTTGCCGGGTGAGTTTGGACGCGTTCGTGGGCGAGGGGAGGTTCCGGGCCGCGCACTGGACGACAAAGTCCGTGCAAAGCCGTGCGACGTGAGTGATGAGGGTAGTCGCGGAAGTCTCCGTGGTGGATCGCTCCAAGATCCACAGCTTGGCCATTTGCCGGGCCCACTCCAGAGGTATCGGCCGGAAGTCCAGGGCTGCTAGGGAGCGGGCCGACCCGGATCGGTTGGATGACGTCGTCAGCAGACCGAACGGGATGAGGTCTGACCGGAGAAGATCACCGTTGGTGGACCACGGGACGTAGCGTTCGAGTAATCGCGCCCGCACCACACGGAACATCGACCAGGCATTTACCGAGCGCATGACCTTGCTCTCGGACAGTGCCCGGGTCTCGGCGTTGAGGAAGGATTTCGTGGCCTGCGGGAAGTCCATGGCCGAACGGATGAGGGCCCGGGTCGTGACGATATTGATAGGGAAGCCAATGCGGTCCTGGTGCTGAAGGGCCCACAGCAGTTCGGTGGCCAAGCCCGGGTGCCGGCGGCGCAATGCAGCGAGGTTCAGTTCGTATCCGCCTGTTGCTGCGGCAGGGGCGTGGATTTCCCGGTAACCGTCGGGTTCCAGTGAGACGACAGCTTCCCGCTCGAGGTGCAAAGCCAGCTCGCCCTGGGTGGCGATCAGCTTTGAATGGCGCCGGCAGAGTCCGATCCAGTTGGCGGGGTGCCGTTTGTAGCCGCACCATGGGACGGCGCAGTATTCCGGCGGTTTGACCGGCTTGGCTTCCTGGGCGGCCACCCACGTTGCAATGTCTGGAACTGTCCTGATGGGATGGTGGCCCAGGCATAGGGGAGGCAGTCGGTCCTTTTTCTGGTGCCATCGTCGTGGGTTTCCGTCGGTGGCGGCCATCAGGGGCACGCCCAGGCCTTTACTGCGGTTTGTGCAGTTTGCCACTGAGCACAGGATCGGGATGATGTGGGATACCCAGTTCGTCCTCTGTAGCTCGGCTGCCCGGTTGATCCAGTCTTCGGCTCTCATGGCGCCCATGCGTTTGGTGTGCCGGATGTAGCGGCCCGTGCAGATGTTGCAGAGCCCGCTGCGGCGGGTGAACGACCTACTGCGAGGGCGACGTGACCTGCACCTACTACCGGACCAAAGCCCGCCAGTGGGACGCGATCACCGAGCAGGCGTTCTACCACTGGAAGAACGGTCAGGCCCACGGTCCCGACGACCTGCCCGAAGCCGCCGCGGAACTCCCGTCCCGCTACCGGATGCCCTTCCGGCCCAACGCCGCCTAACCACCACCCACGCCCCTGCCGGGCGGACACCGCCCGGCAGGCCCCTAAACCCTCCAAGGAGCCAAGAACCATGACCACCGGCAACAGCATCGCCGAAAACCCGGCCCAGACCGTGGTGTTCCTCGAAACTCTGGCCGCCATCGTGCAGAAGTCCCCCGTGGCCTACAGCGCCGACGCGGCCGCCGACCTCGCCGCCCACATCCGAGGCATGGCCGAAACCGTGACCACCGAAGCCCGCGTAGACCCGGGAACCCTGGACACGACCCGTCAGTACGCCGCGCTGGACTGGCACAACGAAATCGTGGCTGTCCTCTTCGCCGCCGAACACCGGCCCGGACTCCACTAACCACAGCACGACGGGCCGGGACCCACCACTAGGTCCCGGCCCGCCCCAGGGGTCGGGCGGTCCGCCCCAGGGGTCGGGCGGTCCGCCGCACGTGGCCGGGGAACGTCGCTGGTCACCGGCGGCGGACCGCCATTCACGGCCACTTCCCGGCCCTGATCCCGCATCGCCCCCGGCCCGCCAGGGCAGGTGGCCGGCAACGCAGGGGAGTGGTGCAACAGGCCGTTGCACGAAGAGCATGCTCGCAGGGCTCGCACCCAATCGGTCGTCCGCTGGCGCGGCCGGCTGTTGGGTCCAGTGCCTCCGTCGCAGAGCTCCGGCTGCCCTGGCCCTTTTCTGACGTCTTCGACGTTTTTTGGCTGCTGTCCTTCGGATCGTACGTGCCCGCTCCAGCCCGTCTAGCCCCTGTCGTTCCTCCAGGGGCCTGCGGTGCAGGAATTTCCCTGCGGCGCTCCTTCGTCGCTTATTCCCTCCGGGAATTTCCTGCCCCTTGCCTTCGGTAGACAGGCCTCCGTCGGGCACAGCTCCGCAAGCTCCGCCAGCAGCCAAAAAACAACGGGGGGAGAGGGGAGCTGGCCGGTCACCTGAGCCGCCCCACCCACCGGAATCCTCTGCAAAAGGAGCAACACCATGAACGAGAAGCTGAACCTCAAAAGCCCCGCCGACCTGATCGCCGCCGTCCCGCACCTGCTGGGCACCACGCCCACAGAGTCCTTCGTCGTCCTCACAGCAAGGGCGGGCGCACTGGGCGCGACCCTGCGGGTAGACGCCCCGGAGCACGCCGAACCCGCACCCTACGCGCAGACCCTGACCAGCCACGCGGCCAACGACGAGGAAGCCACCGCGTCCTACGTCATCGTCTACACCGACGAAGACCCGGAGGGCTACCCCTACGCCGCGCACGTCGCGGCCCTGGTCAACGAACTCGCAGCGGCCCGGATGCCCGTGCGGAACGTCTGGCTGGTCACCTCCACCCACTGGGCCGAATTCGGCACCGACGAGAACCACCCGCTGGACGAGATCACCGACAGCCAAGCCAACGCCGCCCTCACCTACTTGGGCAGCGCCACCGACGTCGACGTCTACAACCCCGCCCTGCTGGGAACCTGGGCGCTGCGCGTCGAAGCACCCGAAGGCACCGAGGCTCAGACCGAGGCAGCGTGCGAGGCGTGGGCAGTGCTGCTGGATGGCACCGCGACCCCGGACGGGCAAAGCGCCCGGGACCTCGCGGCCGCGTTCCAGAACAAGTTCATCCGAGACTTCATGTTCCGGGAGACCATCACCACCCACAACGGCAGCTTCGCCGACGTGATGCTCGGTAAATTAACCGGCCGCCCGGACTGGGACCGCATCGACCGCGCCGAAGCGATGGCCTTCGAACTGATGAAAGCCGTCCCCACCGGCCAACGCGCACCCATGCTGACCCTGATGGGCTGGCTCGAATGGCTCAAAGGCAACGCCACCGGCGCCACCCGCTACCTCAAGCACGCCGCCAACGACGTCCCCGGCTTCCGGCTCGCGGTCCTCATGCAGGAACTGATCAACCGCGGCACCATCGCCGAAGTCGCCCGGAACGTCGAAACCGCCTACAAGCGCCGCATGATCTAGGCGCGAAACAAGGACGGCCCGGGGATCGAATGACCCGGGCCGTCCTTTTGCGGTGGCGGGGCGGCCTCCCCCGCTGGCGCTCCTCCGGCCGCCCAGACGCTCGCGCGGGCGCAGCCAGCGGATCCAGGAATCAGACAGAGATCCCGGCTAGAGTGGAGGAACGAACACGGCACCAACGCAGGGGAGCGCCACCATGAGCCATGAATTCACCATGACCGAGGACGACGCCCGGTCCGCCCGCCCCAGCCTGGCTGAGGACATCATTGAGCTCAGCCTGCTCACCGCCGGCCAAAAGATCGGCCCGGTCGATACCGAATGGGCCCAGGAACACCACAACTTCTAACGACCAGGCAGCGAGACGCTGCCCCACAGATTTCCTTTGCAGAGGGAAAACAGAAGGCGCCGGCACGAGCAATCGTGCCGGCGCCTTCGCTTTTAAAATCCTCGCGCCCGCAACGCCCACCGCGCCGCGGCCACCGCGCCATTCAGGTCGGCCACGAACAGGTCGCCGGCCACGGACCGACCCGTACCAGGATCAACTGCAACGAGGCTCAGCGATTCTGGAAAAGCCAGGCTGAACACCCACTGCCGGCGCAATAGCCACCGCTGCCGAGCTGGCGCTCGGGCGGGTGCTGCTTCGTATCCCGGGCTGCACGCGCCGCGTCGGCACTTTACGATTAAGACATGTTCGGTATCGGTGCAGAGAAGTTCTTCGTTCTGCTCATCATCGGGATCTTCGTGCTGGGGCCTGAACGGATTCCACAGTACGCTGCGCAGCTTGGCCGGCTCGTCCGGGAAGTACGCCGAATGGCCTCGGGGGCCCAGGAGCAGCTCCGCCAGGAACTCGGGGACGACTTTGATGACATGAAGTGGGGAGCGCTGGACCCCCGGCAGTACGACCCTCGCCGCATCATCCGCGAAGCCCTCGCCGAGAACCCTGCACCTGAGGCTCCGTCAGCCTCGGCAGGAACAGCGATGCCCCGCCGGGCCGCGGAACGGGTTGCCGCGGGACATGCGGCTCCTTTCGATTCTGAATCGACTTGACCCCTCGACAACTACTGTCGCCCAACAGCCGGGAGGGTGCGTGGGCAACGATATGGGCGGCTCGGCCGCAAGAGTCAGCAAAAGCCCTCGCTGACGTGACCCGGTGGCCAATTCGGGACCGGGAACGACCTCAGAGTGGTGCCCGAACGCCATGGCTGCAATGCTTTTGCGCACACTTTTAAGCCCGAGCGTCTGGACAGTGCGTACCGCCATAGGACTACGATGCTAAGCATGCTTAGGTTTACTTTTCGCCTCGGTGACTTTTCCGGACTAGGCGGAGCGTAGTGGCAGGCCGCACCTCCGGAGACGCGCTCCTGGACCGGACGTTCCGGATCAGCCTGACGCTGAAGGGGCTCGACGGTGTCCTCGAGCTCATCGGCGGCGTTCTACTGTTGCTCGTTTCCCCCTCACAAATAGGGGACGTGGCGCGCTTTGTCACCCAGCACGAACTGGCTCAGGACCCTGGCGACCCACTCGCCAATGCTGTCCTGCACGCCGCTTCTGCAGCTTCGCTGTCTGCGTCCGTCTTCGGCGCGATCTATCTGCTGCTCCATGGACTGGTGAAAATAGTTCTGGTCTGGGCGGTACTGAAAGACAGACTCTGGGCTTATCCGTGGATGATCGGCTTCCTGCTCGTTTTCATCTTCTATCAGCTCTACCGGATCGTCGTTGCCTTCTCCTGGGGCATGGTCCTACTCACTGTCTTTGACGTCTTCATCGTGTGGATCACCGCACGGGAATACCGCCGACAGCGGCTGCGGCACATGCACCGCCAAAACGACGAGAAGAATCCGGCTGCGAGCCATCCCTGACGGGTACAGGTGAAGGACCCAACGCTAAGGACGTAAAACACTCTCTGAAGCACAGCACCGGCAAGTTCGTGTCCGGGAACATGTGCCTGATCCTGCTCTGTCGTCCCCGTCATGCCTGCCGGCCGGCTCAGCACATCCCACTCCGTACCGGGACGAATCGGCGCAGTTCTGCCCGGGGTTGGTACTGCAAGGTGCCGGCCCCTTTTGTTCCCGAAGATTGGTCCACGCGAATCGCCGCTTAACGGCGGGCGGAAACTATCGATTGGATCATCGAGCGCCTCGAAAACGAGCCTTGTTGGGACACTGACGTCCGTGTTCGGCCGTCGTGGTGGGTGGCGTTAAGGTTCCGTTAAGGACCCCCGGCGGAGTTGGTCCGGCCTGTTGGTGGGGGATAAGGTCAGGGCGTCGCAACACCTTGTTCGGTGAGGCTTCTGCATGGACACAGGCTACTGACCCTTCCTGTCGAAAGACACCCCCGGTCAGGACAGGTCTCCCCGGATTAAGGGGTGACCCCAAGTGGCTTCCCGCCGGCGCTGTGCCGGGGACGGGATTACGCCGTGCAGTGCCAAAGCTCTGACGAGGAGGTGTTTGAAGTCTCCGGCCCAGTCTGCCGGGAGACTTTGCTCCCGTTGCGCCGTGAACGGTGACTGATGGTTGTCTGCGGCCGGTGCCGCAGATCGAGCGGGAGGAGGTGAGGGTGTGAAACCCGGGCCCCATAGATGCGTTTCTCTCCTACCCTTTTTCTTCTGTTCCCGCCGTCGGATGACGTTGCCCTGCCTGAACAGGTGACCTGCGCTTCCGCCGGCCTGTGTATGCGCGGAGTTCGTCATGTCCTCATTTCGTTCTTTTCCCGGCGCCGGTGTCCTGCGCCGGCCGGCCCTTCGCTGGGTTGACCTGCTCGTCGGCGCTGCGGTGCTGGCGCTGTTGTTCGTTCTGGTAAGGCTGAGCCCATCGCTGAACGCCCCGTTCGAGCTCGGATCGGCCCCCACGGAGGTTTCGACCGACCCGGCCGAGCTGCCCTATTACGCGGCCCGGTCCCTGCTGCGGATGTTCATCGCGCTGGGGGCGAGTGTTTTGTTCACCTTCGTTTATGCGACCGCCGCGGCGCGGATCCCACGGGCGGAGAAGGTCCTGCTGCCGGTTCTGGACATCCTGCAGTCCGTTCCAATTCTGGGCTTCCTTTCGGTGACCGTCACAGGGTTCATCGCCCTTTTCCCGCACTCCATGCTCGGCCTCGAATGCGCCTCGATCTTCGCGATCTTCACATCCCAGGCCTGGAACATGGCTTTCGCGTTCTACTACGCCCTGGTCAGCCAGCCCCGGGAACTGGACGAAGCTGCCCGGTTGATGCGGTTGACGAAGTGGCAACGGTTCTGGAAGCTGGACGTGCCGGCCGGCATGATCCCGCTGGTGTGGAACGGGATGATGAGCTTCGGCGGCGGCTGGTTCTTCCTCGCAGCATCGGAGGCCATCTCGGTCAACAACCAGGCCTACGCCCTGCCCGGCGTCGGCGCATACGTTGCCGCCGCGGTTGAACAGGGCCAGCTGGACCGGGTCTGGTGGGCCATCGTGTCCATGGCCGTGATGGTACTGGGAACAAATTTCCTGTTTTGGCGCCCCCTGGTGGCGTGGTCGGAGAAGTTCCGGCAGGAAGAGACCTCCGCCGCTGAGAAACCGCGAAGCCTCGTTCTGGAGACCCTGCGCCGTTCCGTCCTCCCGCACGCCTTCGCCCGCGCTGCAGGACCCATAGGGCGGGCCCTGGACGCCCTGACACGTCCGTTCGGGCTGGCCGAACACCCCTTGCACACCCCGGTGCTGGTCCGCCGTGGAACCGATGTGCTCGTCACGGCTGCCATCGGCGTGGTGGTGCTCTTCGGGGCCTGGCACGCCTTCGTATTCATTCAGGACAGCACCGGCCTGGGAGCGTTCGGTGATGCGTTCGCCCTCGGCGGCGTGACCTTCGCCCGGGTCGTCGTGATTCTGGTCGCCGCGACCCTGATTTGGGTACCGGTCGGGGTCTGGATCGGGATGAACCCCCGCATCAGCCGCCTGGCACAGCCCCTCGTGCAGCTGCTGGCCAGCTTCCCTGCGAACTTCCTCTTCCCCTTCATCATCGCGTTCTTCATCGCCGGCCATATCACCCTCGATCTTGGCGGGATCGTGCTGATGTCCCTGGGAGCCCAGTGGTACATCCTTTTCAACGTCATCGCAGGGGCCAGCGCGATCCCGACCGACCTGCGCCAGGCAATGAACAGCTTCGGCGTGCCCCGCGGGCTGCGGTGGCGCCGGCTGATACTGCCAGCCATCTTCCCGTCCTATGTCACCGGTGGGATCACCGCCGCCGGAGGCGCCTGGAACGCCTCGATCGTCGCTGAAATCGTCACCTACAACCACCAGACCCTCACCGCGACAGGACTCGGCTCCTACATCGCGGACGCCACCGGAACCGGAGACATGGCCAAGGTCCTGGTCGGGGTCATCGTAATGTCCGTCTACGTCGTGGGACTGAACCGCCTGTTTTGGCGGCGCCTGTACCGGCTGGCCGAAACCCGCTTCTCCCTCTGACACCCCGGCCCCGCTTCCAAACTTCACTTCCCGCAGCCCTAGGAGGCTTCGATGACCATCACACCCAAGATCACTCCCGGCACCGAGCTGGTGACCGTCGAGAACGTCGGAATGACCTTCGCAACAGACGGTGGATCCCTCACCGTCCTCGAGAACGTCAGCCTGACCCTGCACGAAGGGGAAATTGTGGCGCTCCTTGGCCGCAGCGGATCCGGCAAATCCACCCTGCTGCGCTGCATCGCCGGGCTCACCGCCCCCACCACCGGTGCCGTGAAATACAAGGGAACGGCCCTGAACGGGGCGAACCCCGGCGTTGCCATGGTCTTCCAGTCCTTCGCCCTGCTGCCTTGGCTCACCGTGCAGGAAAACGTCGAACTCGGCCTCGAAGCCCGGGCCGTCCCGGCAGTCGAGCGCCGCGAACGGGCCCTGCGCGCAATCGACCTGATCGGCCTGGACGGCTTCGAATCCGCCTACCCCAAAGAACTCTCCGGCGGCATGCGCCAGCGCGTTGGATTCGCCCGCGCCCTCGTCGTCGAACCCGATGCCCTGCTGATGGACGAACCATTCTCCGCCCTGGACGTCCTGACCAGCGAAAACCTCCGCGGCGAGCTGCTGCGCCTGTGGGCCGAAGGGGACATCCCGACCCGGACCGCCCTGATCGTTACCCACAACATCGAAGAAGCAATCCAGCTCGCGGACCGCGTCATCGTCCTGGACTCTAACCCTGGACGGATCAAAGCCGAACTGCCCATCACCCTGCCCCAGCCCCGCGACCGGCGCAGCCCGGAATTCGAGGCCCTCGTCGATGAGGTCTACAGCATCCTCACCGGCCAGCCCAGCGCCGCCCGCCAACCAGCCCCGCCCACATCGTCAACGTCACCGTTCGGAGCCGAAGGTACGGAATTCGACATCGCACTGCCCCCGGCCAGCACCGGTGAACTGGGCGGCCTCCTTGAACTCCTCGCCGCACGCGGCGGCCAGGAAGGCCTGGCCGAAATCGCCGACGAACTCCGCTACGAACTCGATGACCTCCTGCCACTGGTCGACGCCGCCCACATGCTCAAACTCGCCTATGCCCGCAACGGCCGGTTGCACCTGAGTGAACAAGGACGCAGATACGCCGCCGCTGACCTCCTGCGCGCCAAGGAACAATTCGCGACCCTCGCCGTCGAACAGGCACCCTTGGTGCGCAACATCGTCAGGATCCTGCGCCGCAGCGAGAACGGGTTCATCCGATCCGAGACAATCTTGAACGACCTCCGCCGACACTTCAGCGATGCTGACGCTCAAACCCAACTGGACACCGCTATCGACTGGGGCCGATACGGTGAACTCTACGAATACGACGCGGACTCCGACCGCATCCTTCTCCCCACCCACCCCGACGCGGCCAGGGCCGGCCAAACCACAGGAGCCTCCGCATGAACCAGAACAGCATCGATGCCCTGGCCAAGGCATCGGAACAGTTCGACAAGGCAGTCGAGACCCTCGCGACCGGCGTCGGCCACATTCAACAACGCCTCGCCGAGGCGGCCACTCGCAGCCGCCTGGACGAGAAAGCGAGCCTGAACCCCGCGCTCCCGCCGGATGTATACGCCCTGCAGCAGGACCTTCTGGCCGCCATGAACACGGCACAGGACTCAGAACGCGGATCCGCAGCAGCCAGCGCCGGGGCCCTCGGTGATGACCAATGCATCATCCTCGCCCGCCGCATTCTCACAGCGTCCCGGACGCTGTCCGAACTGGTCCGTGGCCAGTCGCCACGGACCGATGGAAGCGGAGGAGAAGCGTGATCAAAGCAAGTCAGAATGTGCCGGACCCGGTGTCCGGAAAGACACGTTCTGTCCCGTACCCCGGTTATGGAACCTTGGTCGAGAGTAGCCGCGCTCTGGCGGCGCGGCGTCGACGTCCCTGGCTGAAGATCGCTGGCCTTACCGCGGCCGTGCTTCTGGTGGGGGTCATCGCTTTCGGCGGCTACTGGCTCTGGCGGCTCCAGTCCAACATCAGCACCTCGGCACTCGGCGCCGGCGGGGTCCGCACCGAGGGCCCGGTCAATGACAGCACTGACCGGGTGCAGATCCTGGTCCTGGGCAGCGACACCCGCAGCGGCAAGAACGGCCAGTACGGCTCGACGGCGGACTCCTCGGGGTATGGCCAGTCGGATGTGATGATGATGCTGGACATCTCGGCGGACAACAACCACGTCAACGTCGTCAGTTTCCCGCGCGACCTGCTGGTGGACGTGCCCGCCTGCAAGGACAGCGCCACCAACGAACAGCACGCGGCCCGCTCCGGCGTCATGATCAACTCGGCTATGGCCGAGGCCGGCATCGGCTGCGCGGTGGACACCGTCAACAAGCTCACCGGCATGGAAATCGACCACTTCATTATGGCCGACTTCAACGCCGTGAAGGAGCTCTCCAACACTGTCGGCGGCGTCGACGTCTGTGTCAATGCTGCGGTCTCGGACCCCGATTCCGGTTTGAAGCTGCCCAAGGGCACGTCCCAGGTCCAGGGCGAACAGGCACTGGCTTTCCTACGGACCCGCCATGGTTTTGCTGACGGTGGGGATCTTGGCCGGATCAAGGCGCAGCAGTCGTTCCTGGCCTCATTGACCCGGAAGCTGAAGGCCGACGGCACGCTCAGCGACCCGCAGAAGGTGCTCAGCATCGCGGACACCATGACCAAGAACCTCACGGTCGACGACGGGCTCGCCTCGGTCCCGACCATGTTGACCCTCGCCAACCGGTTGAAGAACATCGACCCGGCCAAGGTCAACTTCATCACCACCCCCACCGTCCCGGCGCCGTCGGATCCCAACCGGCTGACCCTGGACGAGCCGGCGGCGGACAACCTCTTCGCCGCACTGCGCCGCAGCCCGGACCTGTCCCAGCCCGCGCCGGCCTCGGCGGCCCCGGAGACCTCCAGCGCCCCGGCCGCCCCCGCCTACAACAAGGCACTGCAGCCGGTCACCGTGGCCAACGGCACCAACGTCGCCAGCCGCGGCGCCGAGATCGGGACAATTCTCTCCGACGCCGGGTTCACGAAGCTCTCCCGCATCCCGGCCCAGCCGCGCCAGCAGACCATGGTCTACTTCGGCGCCGGGTTCGAAGACGTCGCCGCCGACGTCGCGGCGGTGTTCGGCCTGCCGGCCTCCAGCGTGCAGCAGGTCCCCGGGGTGCAGGGCGTCCAGCTCTACGCCGGCGAAGACTTCGCCACCGGTTCCAAGCCCGCGGCGCCACCGTCTGACGCCGGCGGTGTTGTTGCCCAAACGGCCAGCGATCAGACCTGCCAGGCCACGAACGCCGGCGGCTGAGCCGCCTACGCACGGAGTGGAGGCACTCTGGCCTCATTGAAATGGACCCGCCGCGGCCTGCCCGGGGTCCCAAAGACAGCCTATGGATCCTCGGACGGTCCCCTTGGCAACGGTCCCGACCCGGTGGTCCGCTCCGGCAACTTACGGTGCGAAAGGATTCGTTAGGGCTTAGTTGCTTTGGTGCGTGAGGGTGGGTTGCGCCTGGAGGTCCGGTGCGTCGGGTCTGCGGGCCGCGTCGCTGACCCGCAGCAGCAACGCGACGATGATCCAGTTGGCCAGCAGGGAGGACCCGCCCGCCGAGAGGAAGGGCGTGGTCAGCCCTGTCAGGGGAATCAGCCGGGTCACCCCACCCATGATGATGAAGCACTGGAGCGCCATCGCGAAGGAGAGCCCGGCGGCGAGGAGTTTCCCGAACGGGTCGCGGGTGCCGAGGGCGGCGCGGAAGCCCCGGGTGAACAGCACGAGGTAGAGGGCCACGAGGGCGAAGAGCCCAACCAGGCCGAGTTCCTCGCCCAGGGAGGCGATGATCATGTCGCTGTTGGCGAAGGGGACCAGGTCCGGGCGTCCGAGCCCCAGCCCTGTCCCGACCAGACCGCCGTCGGCCATTCCGAAGAGGCCCTGCACGATCTGGGAGCTGCCGCCGGGAAATCGTCCGTAGACGTTCGGGTCAAAGGCGTTGGCCCATGCGTCGATTCGTAGGCGGACGTGGGGAAAGATGGTAGCCGTCGCATAGCCGCCGACGGCCATGAGGACGAGCCCCAGGAGCAGCCAGGACGCCCTGGAGGTGGCGACGTAGATCATGACCATGAACAGGCCGAAGAACAGGATGGACATGCCCAGGTCGTGCTGGAAGACCAGGACGCCGACGGCGACGACCCATGCGGCGACCATGGGGCCCAGGTCCTTGAAGCGCGGGAACCGCAGGGGGCCGATTTTCCGTCCGGCCAGGAGGATCAGGTCGCGGTTCGTGGACAGGTACCCGGCGAAGAAGATACCGAGGGTGATCTTGACGATTTCCCCGGGCTGGAACTGCAGCGGCCCCAGCCGGATCCAGACGTTGGCTCCGTTGATGTCGCCGGCGGAGATGCCGGGGACCAGGGGCAGGACCAGCAGCACCGCGCTGACGGCCAAAGCGGTGTAGGTGTAGCGACGCAGCAACCGGTGATCCTTCAGGAACCACAGGACCGCGGCCGCGACGAGGACCGAGACGACGGTCCACTTCAGCTGGTTCCCGCCGGCGTCGGACCCCGTGGGGGTGTCCAGGCTCTGGATGACCGCAATGCCGATGCCGTTCAGCGCAACGACGGCTGGCAGGATCACCGGATCCGCGTAGCTTGCGCGGATCCGCAGGACCACATGGAACACCACGGCGAGCGCCGTCAACGTCCCGGCCTGCACCCAGAATCCGGGCGGCAGCGCCTGGCCGCGGTCCAGGCTGACCAGCGCTCCGGCGCCCACGCCGATCGTCAGGGCGACGAGGAGCAGCAGGGCCTCGACGTTGCGGCGGGGCTTCGCGGCCAGGGTGGGTGTGCTCATTGCTCGTCTTCCTCGGGGGCGCGGTCAGTATCCTGCCGCGGTTGGGCATGGTGACCGTAGGAGCACACTATGATGATCCGCTGTTAAAAGGCCGGGAGTTTGCTGCTACGCGGCGCGGTCGAGTTGCCCTGCGGGGTCGTCCGGATAATCTGCGTGTTCTGTATCAGGGGGCGAGGCAGGACATCCCGACGGGAATACACGAGTCAAGGAGGACAGCGATGGGCACCCTGAGTATGGTGAGGGGCATCCTCGCCAGGACACCCAGGCCGTGGCTGGACCGCGCGGGGTGGGAGCCCGGCCGGATCCGCACGTGGATCGGGGATGACCCCTCGGACCGGCAGCGGCCCATTGTCCTGGCCGTGGTGCTGACGCTGGCCGCGATCGGGCTGGTGGAGGTGGCCTCCGCTTCCTCCGTGGAATCCGTTGCCGCCGGCGCCAACCCCTACGACCTGCCGCTGAAACAGGGCATGTGGACCATCGCCGGGGTCGTCGTTATGCTCGCGCTGGCCCGGCTATCGGAGCGGCACATCCGGAAGCTGGCCTGGCCCATGCTGATAGTGGCCGTCATCTCGCTCGGTCTGGTGTTCACGCCGCTGGGTATGACGGTCAACGGCAACCGCAACTGGCTGAACGTGGGTGGGTTCACCGCGCAACCGTCCGAGTTCGCCAAGCTCGCCCTGATCGTCTGGGCCGCCGACATCCTGACCCGCAAGCAGAAGCTCCTCAGCCAGTGGAAACACGCCGTCGTTCCCCTGCTGCCCGTGGGAGGAATCATCATGGCCCTCGTCGCCTTGGGCCATGACCTCGGCACCACCATGATCGTCATGCTCATCCTCGTCGCCACCCTCTACTACGGCCTGGTGCCCATGAAAGTGATCTACATAGCCGGGGGCGTCTCCGCCTTCGCGGCTTTGATCCTCGCCGCCACCAGCGGCAACCGCATGGGCCGGATTTCCTCCTGGCTGGGCGGCGGCTCCGCGGATGACTCCCAGGGCCTCGGGTATCAGGCGCTGAACGGCCAGTACGCCCTGGCCTCCGGGGGCTGGTTCGGCACCGGGCTGGGCCAGAGCCGGCAGAAGTGGAACTGGATCCCCGAGGCGCACAACGACTTCATCTTCACCATCCTGGGTGAGGAACTCGGGTTCGCCGGCACACTGCTGGTACTGGCACTCTTCGCCGTGCTCGCCGTCGCGATCTTCAAGACCATCGCCCGGACCGAGGGGACCTTCGCCCGGGTCCTCTCCTGCAGCGTCGTCACCTGGATCATCGGTCAGGCCGTTATCAACATCGCCATGGTCAGCGGCCTGCTTCCCGTGATCGGCGTGCCGCTGCCGTTCATCTCCTACGGCGGCTCCGCGATGGTGTCATCCCTCGCCGGCATCGGCATGATCCTTGCCGTCACCAGAAACTCTCACACCGTTTCGCCTGAACCCGGCTCTCTCGCGCCCGCCCAACCTGGGACGAACGCCAAAAAATGACATCTAAAAGGGAAAATACGGAAATGACTGATATGCGTGCCTCCACCGAACCCGAACTGAACTTCGACACCACGGCACACCACTCCAGGCTCCGGGTGACAGTGATGATCGTCGTCGGATTGGTGACCGCCCTCGCGGTCGGACTGCTGAAGTCCTGGACCTACGCCCCTGCCGTGGGCTGGGCCGCGGCCTCCCTGACCTACTTGGTCTGGGTGTGGGCCGTTATCGGGCGGCTTCAGTCAGCTGCCACAGCCGCTCACGCGCGGCGCGAAGATCCGGGACGTGCGGGCTCGGATGCCTTGGTCCTCACGGCCACCATCGCCAGCTTCGCCGGGGTAGCTCTGATCCTGATGGACGCCGCCGATGCCCAGGGCGGCACCAAGGCTGCCGTCATTGCCATGGCCCTCGCGAGTGTGGCGCTCTCCTGGTTCCTCGTCCACACTCTTTTCACGCTCCGATATGCCTCTATTTATTACCGTGACAAGGCGGGGGTTGACTTCAACGAAAGTAAACAACCCCGGTACGCGGATTTCGCCTACCTCGCCTTCACTGTCGGCATGACCTTCCAGGTCTCCGACACCGATCTGAAAAGCGATGCAATCCGCACCACGGTTCTGCGCCAGGCGTTGCTGTCTTATCTTCTGGGGGCAATTGTCCTCGCGACCACCATCAACCTGGTGTCCGGGCTCATCCACTAGAGCGGCTGAGGGGTTCGCATTTCTCGAAGGAGTCGTCCCGCGGCCCTTCCTCCGCCCTGCAGATTTACTTTGCCGAAGGGAAAACGAGAAGGCCGGCACCGCAAGGTGCTGGCCTTCTTCATGCCCGCGTCCTGGGCGACGCGAGCCGCCAGAGGACAATCGCGGCCAGGCTGTTAAGGGCGGAAATAAAGAGATCGCCGGCCACCGGCCGGGCAATAACGAAATCGACGACCACCACAGCCAGCGTTCCGCCGGCAACGACTGTGAACACCACAGCCAGGACCCGGTAGACCCGCGCAGAGTCCCGCCCGATACCGTGCCCCGCACGGCCCCGGGCGCCACCATCGGTCGGGGCCAGGTCATCCATGCCCCCACCATACTCAGGAAGGCATGCTCGCAGGGCTCGCGCTGGTTTCCGCTGCGCTTCAACCAGTTATTGGTCGTCCGCTGGCGCGGCCGGCTGTTGGGTCCAGTGCCTCCGTCGCAGAGCTCCGGCTGCCCTGGCCCTATTGTTTACGTCTTCGACGTTTTTTGGCTGCTGTCCTTCGGATCGTACGTGCCCGCTCCACCCCGTCTAGCCCCTGTCGTTCCTCCAGGGGCCTGCGGTGCAGGAATTTCCCTGCGGCGCTCCTTCGTCGCTTATTTCCTTGAGGGAATTTCCTGCCCCTTGCCCTGACGGGTAGACGGGCCTCCGTCGGGCACAGCTCCGCAAGCTCCGCCAGCAGCCAAAAAACAAAGGGGGGAGAGGGGACGCTGGCCGGTCACCTGAGCCGCCCCACCCACCGAATCCTTGGGCAAAAAGGAGCACCACCATGAACACCGACCCGACCCTCGAAATGCTCGACCCGGCCACCCTGACCGTCGACATCAACGTCCGCAAAGACGCGGCCCTGACGGGCGACTTCATCGCCAGTATCAAAGAGCACGGCGTGATGGAACCGGTCATCGCCCACCGCAAGGAGGACGGCACCGTGCACGTCCTGATGGGCCAGCGTCGCACCCGCGCCGCCGTGGAGGCCGCCCGGCCTCTGATTCCGGTGATGATCATCGAATCCCCCGAGGAAGCCGAACGCATCGTGACCCAGGTTGTGGAGAACATCCAGCGGGCCGAACTGACCGAAGCGGACGAAGCAGACGCCTACCACCAGCTGTCCCTGATCGGTGTCTCGGCCGCCGCGATCGCCAAGAAGACCGGACGGACCAAAACCGCCGTCGAGGGCGCACTGAAGGCCAAGGCCTCCGACGCTGGTTCCGCCGCCCTGGGCAAGGGCTACACCATTGACGAAGCGCTCATCATGGCCGAGTTTGAAGGCGACGAAGACGCCACCGAGGAACTGGAGTCCGTGCTGGCAGACGAAGCCGACCAGCTCCTGCACGTCGCGCAGCTCCTGCGCGACCGCCGGGCCAGCGAAGCCGCACGCGCCGCGCTCGTGACCGAGCTCGAGGCGGCAGGGAAGACCATCGTGGAGGACGCCGGGTACTACGCCGAGGACGAGAACCTGTACGTCAGCGCCGCCAAGCGTGCCGACGGTGAAGCGGCCACCGACGAGGACGCCAACGCCTACAAGATCACCCCCGACTACCGGGGCCAGCACAACGCCGAACCCGTCATCACCGGCTGGAAAGAGCTGGGCTTCGTGTCGCGGTACAAGCGGTACGACGGCGGCACCCAGGCCCAGAAAGGGCCGATGAGCGACGAAGAGAAAACCGAGCGTAAGACCCTGATCGCGAACAACAAGGCAATGGAATCTGCTGGGGTCGTCCGACGCGAGTTCATCAAGACCCTGCTCTCCCGCAAGACCGCGCCGAAGGGCTGGCAGTACTTCACCGTCCACGCCATCACCCACCACTCCGAGACCGCCAGCGGCTACGACGGCAAGGTCGCCACCGAAATGCTCGGGACCAAGACAGGGGAGGACACCGACCGGTGGGGCTGGAACCCGCTCCGGGACCACACCGCCAAAACCACCGCCCGGCCCGAGTTCTCCCTGATCGCCCTGATCTGCGCCGGGTACGAGAAGACCATCCAGAAAGACTCATGGCGCTCAGCCGAGAAGCGCCACTTCGACTACCTGAACCAGCTCACCCAGTGGGGGTACACGGCCAGTGCCGTGGAGCAGATCATCCTCGACAAGCACGCTGACGCGACCGAATAACGAGAACTGGGCCGGGCGGCTGACCCCCAAAACAGCCGCCCGGCCCCAACATTCCCAAGGTACGGAGCCTGCCGTACGCCGGGCGGTCCGCCGCCCAGTGCGAACCACAGCAGCCACTCACCAGCGACGGACCGCCATCACCGCGACGCCGCTCCCGGCCGGCACCCGAGCGCGAGCTCAGTCACGAGCTTTACATTTCCGCGAACATCGCGCTGTCTACTCTGCAGGAAGCGCGTCTCAGAGCATCAGCTACCTTGGCGCTGGAGCTGTAGTGTTCGTCAAAAATGGTCTTCATCAGAACCAAGAGTTTGTCTACGTTTGCCTGTATTAGCTCGTCTTCCAAGCTCTTTATTGCATCCAAAAAGTACTGGGCATCTGAGACGGTCGCGAAAGAGACTCCGTCCAATTGTCCATTGCTGAGTTGGTCATAGTAAGCCCTTCGCTGAACAGTCGAAGGGTACTGGGACGATGCTGGCGGGGCTGACATGCGCATGTCATCGCCGGAGGTCAATCTCTCAAGCAACTTCTTCTTCGCCGGTGATCTGGTGGCAATCTCCGTTACAAATTGAAGAAGATTTTCATGGGACATCTGGGCCAGAGCCCTATAGAACTGTATGGGTAGGAAGCCCGTCGTCCCAGTAGCGGCCTGACGGATGTACTGCTCCGGGTTGCTGACATTCCCTCTTTCTAAGAAGTCGCTGAGGACGTCGTCGCTGGAGAGAGCTGAGCGAACGATACGATCGGCGCCAAGTGTGATCGTCGTTGCAGGTTGCAACTCACCCACCAACTTAAGAGTCGGAGCACCCGCGACCTCGTCGAACTCGCCCTCTTTAATGAATGAAATTTGGTTGATCAGCCCGTCGTCGATCATCACTTTTTGACCTGCCGGTCCCTGCAACGTGTTGGCTGAGAAATCTAGAATTGCTGCGTTAGCAGCGCCAGCGCGCACAAGCGCTTCGATATGGCTCATCATCGCGCGTTGTTCGCGGAGCTTTGCGTCGTCGAGAAGCCGCTTCAGTTCAGGAAACTTGATTCGTTCGGATCGGGAGTTGTAGCGGTAAAGGATGTCGCCCTCTACCAGTTTGGCATTTTGTTGTTGATAGCTTTTCCTGACAACCACCGGCTTGTCGTCGGACTCGAAGGTATAGATTGCGCCGGCGACACGGCCCAAGGGCAGTTCGACGAGACCGATTTCCCAGTGGATTTCAGGTGAGTAGAGTTCGTTGAGTCCTTCGGTGAGCTTCGCCTGGTCGAGATTGTCGAAGTCAGACTTGGCTCTGTCGGTAAGCCCAACAGCGATACGAGGGTTGTCTGTAATGCCGAAGAAGATGTACCCGCCCCTGGCATTTGCAAACGCGGCCATCGTCCGGGCGTAAAGACCTATAGACCCCCAGGTGAAGTTCTCCTTGAACTCCTTGGTGGAGCTCTCTCGGGTATTCACGTGCAGCACTCTCTCTGTTTTCCGCACCTTGATCAAACTCGACCTGACAGCTGCAGAGAACGGATTTTCCCCCAAACGCACGAGTGACCCCCATGTTTTTTCTATTCACTATCGCCCTGAATCCTACTGGGCCAGGAGTAGCTAGGACTGCGCGGTCACCCTTTTGAGCGCGTATGTGTACCACCGCCGCAGCAGACTAGCCGTCATAGGTTCGATGAGGCCATGTCCTTCGCCCCGGAAGTACCCTTCGACCTCATATGATGGTCAGGCAAGACGACGCCCCGCTCCCGGCGGTGCAAGCCGGACCAGGGGGCAGAACGAGCATGACCACGCAGACAGCCAACAGCAACCTAATCGCTGCGCGAACAGCAAAGAACGACGAGTTCTATACCCAGTGGGCCGACATCGAGCGTGAAGTCAATGCATACCTCGAGTACAACCCGGATGTATTCCGCGACAAGGTCGTCCTACTTCCATGCGATGACCCCGAATGGTCGAACTTTGCGAAGTTCTTTGCCCTGCACTTCACAGACTTTGGTCTGAAGAAGCTCATTTCGACCTCCTATGCTCCCGACAGCAACCCTGCAGGTCAGTTCTACGCGCCAACCCTCTTCGAAACAGAGAACCCTCAGTTCGACCCCACCAAGACGCGCCTGAACGGCAAAAAGTTTGTCCTGGAACGCAAGGATATTAACGGTGATGGCGTGGTCAACATCGACGACCTGCAATGGGAATACCTCGAAGGCAATGGTGACTTCCGCAGCCCTGAAGTGACCGCCTTGCGCAACGAGGCTGACATCGTGATCACCAATCCGCCGTTCAGCCAGTTCAAGTCGTTCATCGGTTGGCTAGCCGATGGCGGGGTGAAATTTTCCGTGATCGGTAGCAGTAATGCAGCCACCTACAACGAGATCTTTCCCCTAGTTCGGAGTAACAAGCTCTGGAAGGGAGCAACTGCAAACAACACCGACATGGTGTTCCGAGTACCCGCAGGTGCCGAAGTCAAAGACTCTGATCGCGAAAAAGCGGCTCGTATGGGCTACCCGTCGGACGAGACGTCTACCTACACGCGTCTAGGCAACTCATGCTGGTTCACGAACATCGATCACGGGCGCCGCCACGAACCCCTCCAGTTGATGACAGAGGCCGACAACATCAAGTTCAGCAAGCACAAGGAAGTGCGCGGCGTCGGCTACCAGCGCTACGACAACTACGACGCGATCGAAGTGCCATTCGTAGACTCGATCCCGGCTGACCACGATGGCCTCATGGGCGTTCCCATCACCTTCCTGGACAAGTACAACCCCGATCAGTTCGAGATTGTCGGAACCCTTGAATCCAGTGACCCCAAGAACCCTGGCCGCACCCGCTGGTACACATCTCAAGACCAGAAAGATGCGTACTTCCGGCGGTTCAACAAGCCTGGCACCATCCCACTGAATATGTCTGGGGTTGTCAACGATGTGAAGGTATTCAAGCGCATCCTCATCCGTCGAAAGGACGCATAGTGGAGACCGAGCTCAAGCATTACACCGTCGACCAGATCCTCGAAGGATTCGTCTACAACGAGCTGGAAGGCAAGGGGCTGTTCGGTCTGGCCGGAAGACTTGTCATCCAACCCGAGTACCAGCGCAACTACATCTACAACGACGGCAAAAAAGACGTAGCCGTCATCGATTCGCTGCTGAAGGGTTATCCGCTCGGTCTGATCTATTTCAACGTGGAGGGCGACGCGTTCGAAGTGCTCGATGGGCAGCAGCGCATCACCACCATCGGCCGGTTCATCACGGGTAAGTTCGCCATCAAGGTCGATGGCAAAGAGCAGACCTTCTCATCGTTGTCCGCCGACCAGCGCCGCAAGATCGTGGATGCCAAGCTCGACATCTACGAGTGCGACGGCACCGAGAACGAGATCAAGCAGTGGTTCGAGACGATTAACATCTCCGGGGTGCCGTTGAACAAGCAGGAGCTGCTCAACGCCATCTACTCCGGCCCTTTCATCACCCAAGCAAAAGCTGAGTACAGCAACTCGAACAACGCAAACATGCAGAAGTGGTCCTCCTACGTAAAAGGAGACCCGAAGCGGCAGGAAGTGCTCGCTGTCGCCTTGGAGTGGGTTTCTGAGTCGCAGGGTGTGAGCGTTGATCGCTACTTGGCGCAGCACCGCAACGACGACAGCATCGCCGGCCTAAAGACCTACTTCACTTCGGTGATCGACTGGGTTGGCAGCGTCTTCACCCGTCCGCCGGATAAAGAGATGCGTGGGCTCGAATGGGGACGGCTCTACGAGAAGTACCACTCGAAGCCCTACAACCCGCAAACGATCGACGATGAAGTCAACGAGCTGATCGGAGACCCCGCAGTACGCAACACCAAGGGGATCTATGAGTACGTGCTGGGCGGTAAGAGGGACGCACAACTGTTGTCGATCAGGCTGTTCGACGACAAGACAAAGGCCCTCACGTATCAGCAGCAGACCCAGCAGGCGAACGCCAAAGGTGAGTCGAACTGCCCGTTGTGCGCGGTCGGCGACAATACCAACAAGACGCGCATTTACAAACAGAACGAGATGGATGCCGACCACGTGACGGCGTGGTCGAAAGGCGGGGCCTCAAACCTCGTCAACTGCGAGATGCTGTGTGTTACGCACAACCGGGCAAAGGGGAACAGGTAAGGTTTCGTCTTGCCTTCAGCCTGCGCAAGTTAGCCACGAGAGAATCGAGCAGCTGAAATTTCGCTGTTTGGTGCCCGGGGCGAGCCGTCGTAGATTACTCGCCTCAGGGTCGATCTACCCCTCCGGTAACAGGTAACTCGGTTCGAAGTTGTGAGGGCCACGCTCCCGCGCCGCCCCCTCCTTTGAAGTACACACGTCCATTTGCCCCGATACTTGAAACGACGTGGCAGCTAACAAAGGTTTGGGGCTGGCCTCCCTCAAGGGTGAAATGCTCAGTCTTGACGACTCGACTTCCGGTTTGAGGCCTGAGCGTGCGGAGCGCGGCTATAGTTCTCTGGGCAAGGTAGTAATCGATCCACGCTGATGCAACCCTCTTTGACTTCGGCGGCGGAATGTCTGCTCCTTTAGGGGCGATTTCTCCGAGGAACTTCAGTTGAGCGTCAGTTGCTTCAAGCACCGTTCGACCATGGATCGCCGGTTCGACGTGATCCTCCAACAGCGCCGATGCAACCTTTCGACTTAGCTCTGGGTGCAAAGGTAGGCCGAAGAGGGCAGCCAAGTTGTGTTGTTCGGGAGTGGCCGGTCCATTGCCTTCCTCCAAGAACTGAACCGGTTCAAGCCAACTGGTAAACGCCATGCTCCATTACATCGCACTTGCTTGTTTTCCTTTGGCGCTAGGCAAATCAAAAACGACCCTTTGTGATTGGTCTGGCAAGCGCCTGAAGGCGCGCCCAGGAGGGTCCTCAGACACCTAGGTGAAGCGGCAGATCCCGACTGCGAAATGTACTGGGAGGTTTCTGATCAGAACCCGATGAGGGACGGGTTTTGACGCGATCGACGGGAGGAACCGAGCTGAACCTCGAGTTTGAAATAGTGTTGAGTCTTCAAGACTGGCGTTGGCATGGGGGAGCAGCACCGCTAATCCGAGCAAAGGAATCCCATTGGCCCGCAAAGTTCATGTTCAGCTAATCGACGACATCTCAGGTGAAGAGGCCCAGGAATCCGTTCGTTTCGCCCTCGATGGTGTCGAGTACGAAATCGACCTGACGCGAGAAAATACGGCCGGGCTGCGCAAGGCTCTGGAACCCTATATTGCCGGCGGCCGGCGAATCCGCAGCTCCACAGCCGGTCAGAGGAGCAGGGCCGCCACCTCCAGCCGGGAACAGACGCAGCGGATCCGGGAATGGGCCGGGGCAAACGGATACAATCCCAGCGCCCGCGGCCGCATCAGCCAGGACATCATGAAAGCGTACGAAGAAGCACACTGAGGGCAGTCCAGTCCCGGCAAGGTGTGCGATTGTGAGCGAGCAAGTCGCCAACGCTCAAAGTTGGTCCGAGGTCGTGTGCTGGCTAGTCCGAGAAGATGCGGTCCACTTCCCTCGCAAAGATGGCCAAAACTTCTTCAGCAGTGGGTGCTATCGAGGGACCCAGCTCAACTCCACGGTTTAGGACGACGTCCACGTCGTTCAGTGTCATGCCTGGGGGGGGTACGAATGTACCAGTCGAAGCCCCGAGGGCGGGGTGGGATGTCGGCAGCGGCCAGGTATTCATCGATGGTGTCATCGATCAGGGTTTGATATGGCGATGCCCGCACTTTCAGTGAGCGGATGACTCTAGCTGGACCTACCGCAGCGATTAGCATCGAGTGCCATCCTGTTTCTTCGAGAAGTGACCAGCCGCTATCTTTTTTTGAAATTACAAAGAGGTCCCAGTCCACGCCGCGCTCCTCGCTTCGACTACTTAGAAACTGCAGTTTCCTGATGACGGGCAGCTGAACTCAATATTCGTCAGTGGCGGGGGAATGTAGAGGTTGTAGCCAGCTGGGAGGAAGGAATAGCTAACCTCTACGAGATATGGATTCTCATTCGCCAAGTAGTTGCCGTACTTCAGGCCCGAACTGTAGCGCCAATTGGAGGCTGAGATGGAGAAGGGTGGTAGGGGAACGCTCCCACAGGGGTTGGACGTTGTCCATGGGCGCATCTCGAAACATTCGATTGCGGCCTCCGTAAACCCTAGGGCCGGTCCGGCGTCGTGGTACAGGGTGACAGTGTTGTTCGCCTGGCGACCATTCAGGTTGGTGCGGATGATGATGTCGTAGGCGCCGATGGCACCGTTCTGGTCCCCGTAAGCCGCATTTCCCTTGGTTTCAGCGATGTAGTCAGTTATTAGACGCTGACAGATAGAGCCGTTTTCACACCAAGTGTCGTACTCGTCTGCGATCGTCGTCATTGATGTAGGCGCCAAGAGGCTTTGTGCTTGCGCCGGGGAGAGTTTTTGAACGGGTGCTTTTCCGTTCCCGATCTCGAGACCGCGGTTGTAAAGAGTAGGTCTGCCCGCAGTGTCGCGGCTGACGTCGCCGTTGCTGTCTTTCTCTACGTAGAGACCCTCGCCTGTACAGGTCCATTGTTGAATGCGGTGCTATACGGCCAGGTTGACGCATGGAACGAGGGCTTCATCGACTTGGATGCGGGGTCTCTCGGGTGTATCGGCGTATGCCGGCGCGGGAACCGCCGCTGCGGCTAGCGATAGAGCGAGGAAAGCAATAAGTGGCAATCTCTTCATGTTGTTCATTTCCCCAATATTTGAATATAGCCCCCGCTGGAGGGCCTAGCCGAAGCTAACTCAGCCCTCAGCAGGTTGCAAGTCAACCGATGACCCAGTCATGGGAAAGTAAAGTCAGTGACCTAACGAACGTGCCCACTGTCTGCTGGGTGGGGGTCGGTGGCGCTGGTCCTCTACGTCGAAAGGGCTTGGCTGCGCCGATAGAAGGTCGCGCGAGACATCCCGAGGTCTCGGGCTACCTGTGCGGCAGGAGCGCCCCCTTCGACCAAGTGCACGGCGCTGCGGATCTGACTGTCGGTAATCCGTCGAAGCCGGCCACCCAGGTCCAGCCCGGCTTGCCGTCGCTTGCTGATGGAGTCGTAAAGGATGACTGCTGTTCGCATCTCCTTGCCGAGGCCATTGCCCTGAGCATCCTGGCGGAGCCAGGAGCCCGTTGACACTGTCTTGAGAGTTCTAAACCCTTGGGCGCTCAAGTCCTGACAGCCGACAAAATCGCCGCCTTTCCAAACTCCGAAATGGAGTGACCACTTCTCGGGTGTCGATTCGGCCCGTGCACGCCAAATTCGTCGTGCAGTATTTGCGAGAAGATCTTCGGGGCGCGCCTCAGTCCATGGATGGGAAAGGGCATCTTCCCTCGGGGATGTACGCCAGCCTCCGCGGCTTCCACTGCTGCCGGCAAGTCCCCGTCTTGAAGCGGTCGCAGAACCAAACGTGGAGCGGAGAGGACTAATCCGAAGGGGGGCCACAAGGTGGCTAGGTTGCTCACCCCTCATCCTAACTAGACCGGTTCCGTTGAACCGGGACTTGGATCCGCAACCTCCGAAGGTGCGAAAGCCCGGTAGGGGATCCCCTTACGGACACCGGAACCGGTCACCATCGGTGGATCTATGTGTCTCATAACCTCCGTGCCTCGAAACCCTAGAGTTTCGAGACGTTGCCGGTTCGGCTTAGTTGGTGCGCTGCGTGTTTTCGGTAAAGGTTGCTTCGTTTGCCTTTTGGTGGAACCACTCGATGTGTTCTGTCAGGAGGCGTGCTGCGAGTTCTCCGTTGCGCGATTGAACGGCGTCGAATATATCGTGGTGTTGGTTACGCAGGATGGAGATGACATCGGGCCAGGTTTCCATGGCGTCCATGGCATCTTTGACGTAATTGACGATCGCGCCGCTGAGGGATTCCATCATGGTTCCGACCACCGTGTTGCCTGCGAGGGAGCTCAGGGCTACGTGGAACCGGGCATCGAGCTGGTGGAAGGTTGCCCGGTTGATGGCTGGGTCGTCCATGGCGTGCAATAGCTGGCCGGCCTGTTTGATGAGCTCGTCGTTTTCAGGGCGGAGGGCACCGGCCCGGGCGGTCCAGGTTTCGAGCAGGATGCGGGTTTGGACGATATCGGCTACTGGGAGCCGGTTGCTGGCTACGTGAAGTCGTAGTGCTGAGGACAGTCCTGCGGCGGGGTCGGAGACAACGATGGCTCCTGATGTGGGGCCGGACCCGACGGAGCTGCGCAGTATTCCCATGGCGTCGAGAACCCGGATGGCCTCGCGGACCGAGGCTCGGGAGATTCCGTAGGTTTCGGCGAGTGTGCGTTCGCCCGGGAGCCGGTCACCGATCTTGATTTTGCCCGAGCGGAGGTCCGCTTCTATGTCCTGCAGGAGCGTCTCGTGGGTGCGGCGGCGGGGTGGAGCATGCTCTGCGGAGGCGGTTGTCACGGGCGGTTCCTTGTGGCTTGGGCGTGTGCGGGCAGGCAGCCCGCACACGCCCTGCTTAGCGGGCCGGGTGCTAGGGCAACATCCAGCTCAGGACGGGAGTGGACTGGAGGTAGGAGAGGGTGCAAAGCACCAACAGCAACGCAACGCTCCAGCCAACCACTTTACGCAGGATCACTGATTCCTTACCTTCGAGGTTGACCGCGGACGCGGCGATGGCCAGGTTTTGAGGGCTGATCAGCTTTCCTACGACACCGCCGGAAGTGTTTCCGGCTACGAGCAGGTTCGGGTCGATGCCGGCTTTCATGCCGGCGGTCTGCTGCAGTTTGGCGAACAATGCATTAGCGGACGTATCGGAGCCGGTCACGGCTGTGCCAATCCAGCCCAGGACTGGTGAGAGGAAGGCAAAGAATATGCCGGTGCCAGCCAGCCAGGTGCCGATGGATACTGTCTGACCGGAAAAGTTCATTACGTAGGCCAGGGCCAGGACGGTGATGATCGTCAGGCCCGCCCAGCGCATGCGGACGATGGTGCGCCCGATCTCTTTGACCGCGTCCGTGACAGTTAGCCGGTAGCGGCCGCCGTCGTCGTACTTCGAGTAGACGACCGCGACGATCAGTCCAGTAATCAGCAGCAGCGTGCCCGGGGTCGAGAGCCACTGGAAGGAGTAGACGGTGGAGGAAACGGGTTTTCCTGAAGCGTCAACCAGGGCATCGTGCAGGATCGGCCAGGGAATTTTGATGTCAGTAGAGGCAAGGAAGGCGGGTATGTCCACGCCGACTTTCCAAAGCTTTGCGATACCGAAGACAACGATGACCAGGAAATAAGGGAACAGGGCCAGCCATGTCCGGGTGGGAGTCAGCCGGTCAGAAGCGGCGTCTGAAATGGATACTGCCGCCGGTGCTGACGTGCGGGCGGGGCGGGTGGTGGTTGCCCGGTGTGAGCTGCGTCCGGAAGTAATGACTTCCTTTGTGGCCTCTTCAGCGGCGACGCCCAGGCGTTCCCGGGCGGCGGAGCTGCCCTTGGGCGTCCAGACGCGGAAGAAGAGCACCGCTGCGCCAAGACCGGCCAGGGAGGCGACGATATCGGTGAGTTCGTAGGAGAAGTAGTTCGAGCAGAGGTGCTGTGCGATGGCGAAAGAGAAACCGATGACCAGTGCTGCCGGCCAGCAGTCCTTGAGGCCCTTCCGCCCATCCAGGATGAACAGGAGGATCAGGGGCACGATGGTAGCCAGGAGGGGAGCCTGACGACCGACGACGGAGGCGATGTCGGTGGCGTGCAGACCCGTAAGTCCCGCCGCGGTTGTGATGGGGATGGCCATGGCGCCGAACGCGACCGGGGCGGTATTGGCGACGAGCACGGCCGCGGCGGCACGCAGCGGCGGCAGCCCGAGCGCCAGCAACATGGTCGCTGTGATTGCGACGGGGGCGCCGAAACCGGCCAGGGCTTCAAGCAGGCCACCGAAGCAGAACGCGATCAGGACCGCCTGGAGGCGAACATCGCCTTTTCCGATCACATCAAAGACCCGGCGGAGGTCCTCAAAACGTCCGCTGAGAACTGTGACCTGATAAAGCCAGACCGCCATCACGACGATCCAGAGGACCGGGAATGCGCCAAAGACCCCGCCTTGGGTCGCAGCGAGCAATGCGAGGCCGGTTGGCATTTGGAAAGCGATGATGCCGACCAAAAGCGCCGCCATAAGAGCGAATGCACCGGCTACGTGGGCTCGGGTTTTGACCACCGCGAGCAGGACGAAAAAAGTGATCAGCGGCAGCAGGGCAACGGCAGCTGACCAGGCGACACTGTTGAGCACCGGGTCGGTGCTGGGGGTGAAGTGTTCCACGGAGTTCCTCCACGGTGAGGGTGACAGGGAAAAGTTGTGGTCAGACCTCTGTGGTCGGACCATCAGAGTGTAACGCACATTTTTCCCGGCGATGTGATCCCCTTCACTCAGAAGCGATAGTTGCCAGTGACCGGTGTCATATGATCAACTGTGGTCAGACCACAAAGTTTTTGACCTCGAAAGGCTGCTATGCGAATCGCTTTGTTCGCTACGTGCATCGTGGACGCGATGTACCCCGCCACGGCGCGGGCCACTGTGAAGATCCTGGAGCGGTTAGGCCACGAGGTCGTGTTCCCTTCCAGTCAGGCCTGTTGCGGGCAGATGCACGTCAACAGCGGATACCTCAAGGAGGCCCTGCCCGTGGTCGCCAACCATGTGCACGCTTTCGACACGGAGGATTACGACGTCGCGGTCGCGCCGTCAGGTTCCTGCGTGGCCTCGGTTAAACATCAGCACCCGATGGTGGCCCGCTCCTGTGGGGACGCGGACCTGGAAGCCCGCGCTGCCGCGGTCGGGGCAAGGATTTATGAACTCTCCGAACTGCTGGTGGACGTTCTCGGAGTCACTGACGCAGGAGCCCAGCTCGGTTCCTTCTTCCCGCACCGGGTGACCTACCACCCCAGTTGTCACGGGATGCGTCTGCTCCGTCTGGGCGACCGGCAAGCCCGGCTGCTGGCCACGGTCCAGGGAATCGACATGGTGGACCTGCCCGAAGCGGACCAGTGCTGCGGCTTCGGCGGTACCTTCTCGATGAAGAACGCCGACGTCTCCTCGGCCATGCTCGAGGACAAGGCCGCCACTATCAAAACCACGGGCGCGAGCCTGTGCACGGGCGGGGATGCCTCCTGTCTCATGCACATCGGCGGCGGCCTTTCCCGCCAGGGCAGCAGCATCACCACTCTGCACCTGGCCGAAATCCTTGCAAGCACCATGGACGAACCCGCGTCGGTCACCGGCGAGGTTCTCGTTTCCACCGGAAAGGCCGCACGATGAGCACCTTCCTTGGGATGCCGGCCCTTCCGGTTTACGGCTCCGGAAATCTGCACGCGTCCGAGTCCTTCCCGAAATCCGCGCACCGGGAGCTGGGTAATGCCCAGCTCAGGTCCAACCTCGGCCATGCCACCCGCACCATCCGGGACAAAAGGACCCAGGTGGTCTCCGAGCTGCCGGACTGGGAGCAGCTGCGCGACGCAGGGTCCGCCATCAAGGAATCGGTCATGGCCCGGCTGCCGGAGCTGCTGGAGGCGTTCGAGCAGAACTTCACGGCCCGTGGGGGAGTGATCCATTGGGCACGCGACGCAGGGGAAGCCAACCGGATCGTCGCCGGCCTGATCCGGGACACCGGCGAGACGGAGGTCGTCAAGGTCAAGTCAATGGCTACACAGGAAATCGGGCTCAACGAGTACCTGGACGAGCAGGGCATTGCGGCCTTTGAAACGGACTTGGCGGAGCTGATCGTCCAGCTGGACCATGACAAACCCAGCCACATCCTGGTCCCCGCGATTCACAAGAACCGCACCCAGGTCAGGGATATCTTCCTGCGCGAAATGGAGAACGTTGACCCGGACCTGACCAACGAACCGTCAAAGCTCGCCGCCGCCGCCCGGACCCATCTGCGCCGCAAATTCCTCACCGCCAAGGTAGCTGTATCGGGGGCGAACTTTGCCCTCGCGGACTCCGGCACCCTGGCCGTCGTCGAATCAGAGGGGAATGGGCGCATGTGCTTGACGCTGCCCGAAACCCTCATCACCGTCATGGGGATCGAGAAGCTCCTGCCCACCTGGCAGGACCTTGAAGTCTTCATGCAGCTGCTGCCCCGGTCCTCCACCGGTGAGCGGATGAACCCCTACACCTCGCTATGGACCGGCGTCACCGAAGGGGACGGACCGCAGAACGTCCACCTGGTCCTTCTGGACAACGGCCGCAGCGCCGCCCTGGCCGACGAGATGGGCCGTTCCGCGTTGCACTGCATCCGCTGCAGCGCCTGCATGAACGTCTGCCCCGTCTACGAACGAACCGGCGGCCACGCCTACGGTTCCACCTACCCGGGCCCGATCGGAGCGATCCTCTCTCCTCTCATGACCGGTATCCAGGCCGAGGAAAACGATTCACTTCCCTACGCTTCATCCCTGTGCGGTGCCTGCTACGACGCCTGCCCGGTGAAGATCAACATCCCCGACATTCTGGTCCATCTGCGCAGCGTGGACGTGGACAGCAAACGCGGCACAAAAAAAGTACCCAACCAGATGGACGTCGGTATGAAAGCCGCCTCCTGGGCGCTGTCCTCCGGCAAACGGCTCGGACTCATCGAAAAAGGCCTACCGCTCAGCCGTCTCGCCGCAGGGCCGGACAAGAAAATCACCAAGCTGCCCGGCATCGCCGCCGGCTGGACACAGAGCCGCGATATTCCCGCACCACCCACGCAGTCGTTCCGCGCCTGGTGGAACAAAGAACACCACACCCCGGATGCCGGCGTCGGAACGCCCCTCAAGAAGGAAGAACAGCCATGAGCGCACGCACAGAGATCCTGGACCGGATTCACGGCGCGCTCAGTGACCGCCCCGAAGTGCCGACGGTCCCCCGCGGATACAGGGCGGAATCGGAGCTCGACGAAGCAGAATTGATCCGGCTGCTAATAGACCGGCTCGTCGACTACAAGGCGCAGGTCTCCGTCGCTGACCACCAAGACGTCTCCACGCGGATCAACGAGCTGCTTGCAGGCACAAGCAGCTATGTTGTGCCATCGGGGCTGGACCCCGACTGGCTCACCACGGCCGAGGGTGACGACCGCCGGCGTCGAATGGACTCCATCGATGCTCCGCTTGGGATCTCCGAGCTGGACGACATCGACACCGTCATCACCGGCAGCGCTGTATCAGTTGCCGAAACCGGGACCATCATCTTGGACGGCAGCCCCAACCAGGGTCGCCGCGTCATCAGCCTTGTTCCCGACCATCACATCTGTGTTGTCAGGGCCGGCGACATTGTCGGGATCCTGCCCGAAGCTCTCCGGAGGCTCGACGGGACCCGCCCTATAACAATGATCAGCGGCCCCAGCGCCACCAGCGACATTGAGCTCGAGCGAGTCGAAGGCGTCCACGGTCCCCGCAGACTTGACGTCATCATTGCCCGCTAGGGCATCCGGAAGCAGCCCGGACGCCCCACACGGTCCTCTCCGAAGATTCACCACCGCTATTCAGAAAGGCGTCTCATGACCTACTACCGCCATGACAAATGGTGCGGGCTATTAGGCGCCGTGGTGGAAGTCCGAAAAAACGGGGTCGTCATCCGCCAAGGCGTTGTTGATGATGCCATGCCGGACTCATCGGCGGTGTGGATTGCCGCCGACGGGCTGACGGGACGGGAGATCATCGAATCGGCCGAGGGTTACCAGATATGGGTCGAACCCAAGCAGCTCGAAGGCAAACACGCCTACCGAATGACACTGGGAGCGCTTCGCGGCAGACCGGCCGCCGAGGGAGCCCACGGGGTCGCTTGAACCGTCGAACGCTAAAGGGAGGGGCCACAATCCATCGGCCCCTCCCTCCTGCCCGTCTCTGCCCCAGGGGCAACTCCTTGGCTTAGCCGGGGACGTTCCTCGGATCGTTGCCGTAGCTGTTCTTCCCGGAGATCACGCCGTCCTGGTTCTTGATGATGTGCTCGACCTTGTCGGCCCGGGCCGCCTCGCGTCCAGCCGCTACCGCATCCTCTTTGGTGCTGTAGCCGGCGCCGAAGGCCCGATCAGTGCCCTCGCGCTTGTTCTTCCACTGGCCATTTTCGTAGTACGTCTCAATGTCTCGCTGAGCCACTGCACACTCCTTCGCCGTTCGGTACTGCTACCTGACTTTGGATAGCGAAAAGCCCCGCAGCACTGGGGGACCGCGGGGCGTTTCCAAGGCTTCCCCGTCTCATTGGGGGATGGGCGGAGAAGCTGACACCAACCTAATAGCAAGCATGCTTAGTTTTCAAGCCCGTGCGCCGACCGGCGCGCCGGATACCTTTCCCATGGTCCAAGACTTAAGGGGCCGGTCCGACCCATTCCTGAGAGGAGTTGTCTTCGGCAGGGACGGTGAATGCAACCAGCTCCAGCATTCCAACGTTGCCGTCTTCACCTTGATTGGCGGTCAAGAAAACCTCTAAAACAAAGGGGGAAACCGTTTTCATTCACATGAATGCTCGGTAAAATGGGGGTAGCTGGAAAAGCAGACGAACCTAACTGACGTGATACGAAACCGAGGACTGGACAATGACTCTGACCATCTACACCAAGCCCGCCGGATGCTTTGGCTGCACCAAAACCAAGCAGAAATTCACCGAGGCCGGCGTACCCTTCCGGGAGGTCGACGTCACGACCAACCAGGCCGCATTCGAGTACATCACCGAAGAGCTGGGCTACTCCCAGGTTCCCGTCGTCGTCTACGACAAGGACGGCACGGAGAACCACTGGTCAGGGCTGAACCCGGGCGGTATCGAACAGATCATCGCCATCGAATCCCACGGCACCGAAGCCTGAACCGGGAAGGCAGGGGAGGGCTCTTATGTCAGGAGAAACCAGCACCACCGTTGCGGGCAATCTCACCGCGGATCCCGAGCTGCGGTTCACGGACGCCGGCACGGCCGTCGCTAACTTCACCATCGCTTCCACGCCCAGGGTGTTCAATCAGGCCCGCGGCGCCTGGGTGGACGGGGAGACCCTGTACCTTCGGGCAAGCCTCTGGAGGGGCGCGGCCGAGAACGCCGCAGCGTCCCTGGCCAAAGGGACACGAGTCATCGCCACGGGGGCACTGAAGCCGCGCACCTACACGACCAAGACGGGGGAGAAGCGGACCGTGATCGAGTTCGACGTCGAGGAAATCGGCGCTTCGCTGCGCTGCGCGACAGCGACCGTGCAGCGGTCCCCGAAGGCCGACACTGACGCCGCTGAAGACGACCGCCAGCACGAGGACACTCACCCGGCCGACCGCTTCGTCCTGAGCGGCCGGGCCTACGCCGACGACGAGCTCTGGTTCGGGCTGACCGCCAACCCGGAAGGGAACATTCATCCCACAGGAGATGAGACCTATGCCGGCTAGAAAGACCGCAGCGTTTACCCCTTATTTCACTGAAGATGAGGCGGGCCAGGTTCGTGCCGCTTTCCTTGCCGCCGGAGTGGCCGAGGGCGATGCGAGCGTGTCTGACTTCATCGTGCGGGCGACGATGCGGGAAGTGAAACGCCTTCAGCGCAAACACAACCAGGGCATGAAATGGGACCCCGTTCCGCCGGGATCGCTGCGCAGAGGACAACGCACCAGGGACGAGCTGCGACACCGGAACGAGAGCGAGTAACTATGGGTCAGTGGACTGATGACGTGAAGAACATGCCAGCGCCCCAGACCGAGTCTGGCCTGTCGAGAATGCTGACGCTGGCGCAGGTCCAGGAGATCCTGAACGTCAAGAGCAGCCTCGTCTACGCCCTGGTCCGAAGCGGGGAACTTCCCGCAGCTAAGTTCGGTGGAAGAGGTATTTGGAGGGTCCGGGAGAGTGACCTTGCCGCCTATATCGACGGCGCCTTCGCCAAGACTGCGGAGCGGATCGCTGCTGGGCAGATTCCCCAGGAGCACGTCATCGAAAACGATTGACCACGGCACTCAAAACAGACGAAGGCCGGCACCCTGCAAGAAGTGGTCCCCGAAAGTTGGACTCGCAATTTCCGTGAGGAGTCCATGATAAAAGGGATGCGGTGGGCTCCTCTCAGGAGGCCCCGCCCCTGTTTGGGCGGGGCCTCCTGAGTGTGAAAGCTGCTGACCTATGTCCCAGCCGCGCGTAGGGCCTTCGGCCGGAAGCGTTTGTCTTGGACCATGGGGAACTCTGCCGGTGGTGACCACTGGCCATCCAGACTGTGCACGGCCGCCGGTCACTGTGGCGGGCCGACGGGACGTGGTTCCCTGGCGGTTGTGTGCAGCCGGTCAGGTGGGTCCCGTCGTCCCCCTGTGTGCGGGAAAAGCAGCGGAGCGGTTGGGCTTTTGCCGTGCCCAGGTGGGCGAGGGGAACGTTACTGTTCGTCGCTGACTTCGCTGCCGGAGGCGGCATCTGAGGCAGCCGCGGTGGTACGTGCGGCGTTCTTGCGTCGGCGGCCGGCAGCGGCCGATTCCAGGCCCAGCTTCTTCAGTTCCTCCGGGCTCCAGCCGTCCTTGGTGGCACGTACGTAGGCGCGCTTGTCCTCGCGCTCTGCCTCGGCAAGTTGTTCGCGGAGGTCAGCAATCCGCTGCCGCGTCTTGACCAGGTCCGTGACGGACTCGATACGGGAGTCAAGCAGCGCTTTGGCCTGATTGCGTGTCCGTTCAATGTCGATGGTTGCCATGCCTCCAGCCTAGCGCTTGGGTCCGAAGATAGACCGGAGCAACCACTCCGCGAGCGGGGATGGCTGGACGGTCACCTCCGCCCGGGTGACTCAGAAGCGAAAAGTCGGTCTGACGGAGCAAGCTATACACTTACACGGGTGTAAATGGTTGCCGCGCTCGACGCTGACGGTCGAGTGCGGCACACTTGTCAGTGTGGTCCCCGGTCTCGGGGTCGCTGCGCTGGGCATGGAAGGGATGGATTGGATGTCGGATGAGCAAGCTCCCCGCCGTTTCAATCTGACGCGCCGCCGCCGCGAGAATTCGCCCGCAGGGACGAAGAAGCGCCGTGACCTGTGGGTCACTGCCGAAGAGGAAGCGGCTCTGGTTGCCCGCGCCGCCCGGGACAAAGTGACCGTCCCGAATCTGCTGATCAGTTCCGCACTTTCCGACGCGCAGGAAACAACGGTGGAGCGGCGCGCCGCTATCGCCGAGCTGATGTCTCTGCACAATCTCCTGGCTCGTTCATCCAACAACATCAACCAGCTCGCGCGACAGGCCAACGCGACCAGCGAGTTCCCTGCCGAAGCGCGGGAAGCGCTGAAGCACATCCGGTCCGTAGCGATGCGTATTGACCTGACCATCGAAGGGCTGATGCAGGGATGATCCCGAACATCACGCGCGGCTCCCGGATGAGCGGCCTCATGGTCTACCTCGCGTCGACCGATGAGAACAAGACGAAGAACGCACACACCGATCCGCACCTGGTCGCCGGCGACGCCGCGATCATGGCGTGGTACGACGACGGTGTCCTGGACCGTGACGACGCCCTGGCTATTGCGAAACACCTGGACCAGCCGCGCAAGGCGTACGGGGTGTCCGTGCAGATCAAAGACATGCAGTGGGATGCGTCCAAGAAGGAACGCATTCACGTCGGCTACAAGGACGCCAGCGTGTGGCACTGTTCGTTGAGCTTGCGCGCCGAGGAAGGCTCGCTGACGGACCAGCAGTGGGGGGATATCGCCAACGACTTCGTGGACGCTATGGGGTTCACCGAAGCCAGCGGCAAGGCACAGTGCCGGTGGGCAGCGATCAACCACGGCACAAGCGAGAACGGCAACCACCACATCCACCTGGCTGTGTCCCTGATCCGCGAAGACGGCACCAAAGCATCGACGCACGGCGACTACAAAAAGGCACAGCAGACCTGCCGTGAGCTGGAGGTCAAGTACGGCCTCGAACAGCTCTCCAGCGTGCACGCCACCCGCGGCTACGACCGCGCCGAGAAGGCCACCGCTGTCCGCGACGAACGCGAGATGCACCGGGCCTCTCTGGCACGAAAGGTACGCGCCAGTGCCAGCGCTTCAGCGACCGAAGATGAGTTCGTCCGCCGGGCCCGCGACACCGGGTTGCTCGTGCGCCCGCGCTACGCAAAGAACACCACGGACGTCATCGTCGGCTACTCCGTGGCCGAACGACCCACGCCCGGACAGCGGCCCATCTGGTTCGGCGGCGGGACCCTCGCCTCGGACCTGAAGCTAGGCGCCCTGCGTGAGAACTGGATGGACTCACCTCAGCTGGCCACGGCCGCTGCAGCAGAGTGGAACGCGGCAGCCCGCAACCGCCGCACCGTGTCGAAGACGGGTCCCGAGAACGGAACACCGCCGGAAAAGATGTGGGTCGAATACACCCGTAATGCGACCGCACTGGCAGACCAGTTGCGGTCCATTCCCCGCGACGACCACGCGACCTGGGCGAAAGCAGCACGAGACGTCTCCGGCGCCTTCGCAGCATGGTCGCACCGGCTCGAAACAACACCCGGACCGCTCGCCGCCACCGCCGCGGAACTGTCCCGCACGGCCCAGCTCCGGTCGCCGCGCCAGCACGGCAAGCCGGTCGCCCTGCCCTCCATTGCGGGCGCTGCCATGTTGTTCATGGCAGCCTCAAGCAAGAACAAGTCTGCGGCGCAGACAGCCCTCATGGTCCAGCTGATCAACACCGCGTTTGTGGTCTACGAAATGCACCAGCAGTCCGGACGAACGCGTGAGGCCCAGCGCATCCGGGCAGTCGTCGAGCAGCAGCTGGCACCGTTCACCGCGACCATGCCGAAACCGGTCCTGGTAGGCGCCGAACAGCAAGCCGCGACCGGAGCTGCCGCGCCGGCCAGAGCCGTCGATATTGCCCGGCGCGGAGTGGTGCCGATCCGTCCAGGTTCGGCAGTGCCACACACACCGACTCCGGCGACTCCAGCGAAGAGCTTCCAACCCAGCCGACGCGACACCGGGCCGGGCCTGGACCGATAAGACGGATACCACCTAGTGCAAAGGGGAACACGATGAGTGACGCTGATGGAATGGATGACGTTGTCGACGGCGGCCTCCGGCAGTCGCTGATGATCGGCTCACGCATTGCCGAAACGCTGGCCCGTCGCCGGCAGGAATCCCAGCGCCAGGAAGAACACGCAGCCACCCAGGCAGCCTACGAGGCGAACGCCCGCCTCACAGCCGAGCGCAGCGCAGCACGCGCGGCCCTCGCCCCGGTCAACAAAGGCCAATGGTGGGACAAGGCCCAGCCGCGGGACATCGCCACGGCGTACACCGCGGCTGAATCGTGGAAGAATCACGACCCCGCGGCCCTGGCCGCTTCGGAGAAGATCCGGCAGGAAGTCCTCAACCGGTACGGCATCGACACCCGCGACGTCGCAACGAACGCCGCCTCCCTCGAAGCTGGCATCCAGAACGCCGCAACCGACAGCACACGGCAGGACGCGCTTGCGCGCAGCCAGCAAGAAACCCGGGACGCCGCCGCCGAGCACGAGAAGGCCATGAGCCTCCTGGCCGCAGCCAGCATCGAAGACCTCCGCGCCCAAGCAGCTGTGCTCGCACCCGAAATGGAACGCCACCAGGTCCCCGTCGAATACCTGGCCAACCCCGAACTCGCGGCCGCCCTGCAGACCGCCCACGCGGCGAAAACCCCCGCAGCGGTAGAAGCCGCGGACGCCACCGTGAAGGAACGTCTCTTCCTCATCGGCAAGGACGGCATCAACGGCCCCGACATCCACCAGCTCCGAAAGGAGACAGCTGAAAACGTGAATGGTGCTGGCATCGAACACTTCGAAGACCCTGGCTTCGTTCAGGCCGCAAAAGAGATGCACGAAACCAAACTCCTGGCTGAGGCCGGCTTCACGGGCTCGGAACGGACCCCGATGGAACAGCGGTACGAACTGGCCGAGAAAGAACTCTTCACCCGTTTGGAAAGCGTCGGGCGCGAAATCGAGGATCGGGTTACAGGTAACGACAGCAGCCGGCTCAAAGACCAAGGCCTAAAGGCAGAAACCGCGTCAGGCGCCGGGTACGGATCAGTTGATCATCTGGGGAAGTTCGCGGACTCGTTGGAGAACACCGGGGCAAACGAAGCCCAGATCCGTGGACGGCTCGTTGCGGCCCGAAGCGAAGGTACTCACCCCAGCGCAGCCGCGACCATGGGGAAGGACGCAACTAAGGCGCGAAAGTCCCGCACCGGTGCAACCGTCGGCGCGCAGCGGGGGAAAGGCGGGCTCTCCCGCTAATCGGCGGCTCAAAGTCAGCGGGATTCACCGTCCAGTGACATGACACCCGCTTTCTCGAATGCGGCGCCCAGCTGCTTCAGGCCGTGATCACACGACCGGTACGGCCCGCGGCGAGGGCGGGTGTCCGCCGCAGCGGGGCGAGGAGGCGGCCGATTACGGTTACGTGCGGGGCGTCTCCGGGGCAGTATGGAGGGGTGACTTTTTATGATTCGGCACGTCCTACGGAAGGCGATTCATGAATGAGGAGGAACGACGGCAGTATTTTCTGGTCAGGGCCGTCGTGCAGATCCTGAGTGGTGCCCTGATCGGTGCGTTGATCTGGGCTTTGGTTCCGGATTCCGGGGCGCTTCATTTGCTTCCGGCCGGGATCGGATGCGTCGCGTCCATTCCCTTGGTGGCGGCTTCCTACGGCCTGATCAACGGGACAACGCGCCGGCCCGAGGGTGAATGACCAAGCCCCAGGTGAGGGACAACCGATCCGGCGCTAAAGACCTCTGCATCGTCGGCCGCGGCGGGGTCGCTCACGGCGGGCAGATGGTCCTAAGCCCCTGACCGGTACACGTCTGCACCGAAGGTGTTGACGCCGGATTCCGCGGCGCCGCCCAGGTGGGGGAGGGCGAAGAAGTCCTCCAGGCTGGCCAGGAGACTGAAGTGATTGTAGGGGCGGTCCGACGTCGCCCCGGAGGGTGAGAACGGGGAGATGACCAAGGCGCCGACCTTGCCTCCCTCAGTGCCTCCGGTAACTCCGGTGGAAGGTCCGACGGCGCCGCCGTCGGCTTCGTCGAAAGTGATGACGAGCATCCCGTCCTGGCGGAAGGCCGGGGAGGAAAGGATGGCTGGAACCTGGCTTTTAAGCCAGGCGTCAGCGGTTCCCAAGCCCCCGGCGGTGCCGTCGACGCAAGGGCTGTCGTGGGCGTCGTGACAAAGGTTCGGGGTGATGTAGGACAGGTTACGGGTGGTGCCGACCGATCGCAGGTCTTGCTGGAGCGCGGAGTAGTTCACCACATTCTTCGCGCAGTCAGGGCTGGAGGTGACCGAACGGAAGTACATGAAAGGGTTGTGGCGGGTGCCGTACTGGTCGCCGGCAACGGCGGCAACGTGTGCGTCCGGAGCGCCCAGGTCAGGGTGCTGGCAAGGAGAGGACATGTCCTCCATGTAGCCGCGCCAGGTTTTACCGGCGCCGCTCAGTTGCCCTGCGAGGGTCGGCACGTCGACCGGAAACACGCAGCCGTCGCCCTGCAGCCGGCCCTGGGCATCGACCCCGGTTGAAGTAAACGGCGTGTAGGTATGGCAGTCCTGCTTGGTGCTGTCGTTGGGAAGCTGCCCGGAGATCTGGGCGAGGTAGTTAGGCAATGAGTTGTGCGAGATGCCGTAGTAGTTCCTCAGCAGGACGCCCTGGGAGCGGAGAGTTCCGGAAAGGTACGGCGCCGGTGAACCGCTGCCCCAGACACGGTCGTAGCCTTTGTTCTCCAGGTTGATAACGAAGACGTGCCCCGGGGTGCCGGCCCGGGCCGCGGGAGTCCCCGGCTGAGAGGGATCGGACGCCGATATCGACCCGCAACCCGAAACGGCCGCCATCACCGACGTCAGAAAAACCAGCAGGCCCAGGAAACGCCGCCTGCTCCGAGAGCTCTCGGGTCCGATTCTGCCAAAGCGGACTACATCAGTCATGGACTCTCCCGGTGGCTTAGCGCAGTACCCTATCCGATTCCGGAACCATGTCACACGTAAGCCCGCATCCAGCAGTACGTTTGCTTCGAGTTGCCTGCCAATTTACTACCCTGTCAGATGGATCATGGTTCTTCGATTATCGGATCTGCCGTCGCAACGTCAGGGAGGCGAGCACCAGGACCGCGACAACCATCGTCGAGACCGCCACGATATCGTGCCACATTGCGGGTGTGGCTTCGGCATGCCCTGCGACCTCCTGAAGCGCGTCGACCGAGAACGTCAGCGGCAGCACGTTGGAGATCGATTCAAGGACCCCGTTCATCCGGGACCGGGCGACGAAGAGTCCGCAGAGCAGGATCTGTGGGATGACCACTACGGGCATGAACTGCACGGCTTGAAACTCCGTGCGTGCAAAAGCCGAACACAACAGTCCCAAGGCCACACCGAGCACGGCATTGATGACCGCAATCATGACCACCAGGCCCGGGCCGCCTTTGATGTTGAGGCCGAAAACCCAGTACGCCACCGCGGTCGCCACCACCGACTGGAGGGCAGCCATGATCGAGAAGGCCAGGGCATAGCCGAAGAGGAGGTCTGCTTTGTGGATAGGAGTGGTCAGCAGCCGCTCCAGAGTCCCTGAGGTCCGCTCCCGCAGCATTGTTATGGAGGTGACCAGGAACATGACCACGAACGGGAAAATGGCAAGCATCACGAGGCCCGCGCGATCAAAGGTCCGAGGGAGCCCCGGGGGCAGGTTTTCGTTTTCGAACAGGAAGTAGACGGCAGCGAGCAGCAGTGCCGGGACCACCAGGATCAGGGCCACGCTGCGGTGGTCGTGGCGAAGCTGATCCAGGACTCGGCCCGCCGTGGCCAGCATCATCCTATGGTTCATCGCTACGTCTCCTTCGCCTTTGCCGCGGGGTCCGGCTCCGGGCCGCTCTCCGCTGTCCTGATGATGCTCAGAAACGCCTGTTCGAGGTCAGTGCTCCCTCCGCGCTCGGCGAGCTCGGCTGGTGTGAGTCGCGCCAGCAGCTGGCCGTTGCGCAGCAGCAGCAGTGACGAACAGTGCGAGGCTTCTTCCATGACGTGGCTGGATACCAACAGCGTCGTTCCGGCCTGAGCCATCGCGGCAAAGCGCTCCCATAAATCGGCGCGAAGGACCGGGTCGAGGCCCACCGTCGGTTCATCGAGTACCAGGAGTTTCGGATGCGAGACCAGCGCACAGGCGAGTGAAACCCGGCTGAGCTGGCCCCCGGAGAGATCCGCGGTCCTTCGGCGGGCGAAAGGTTCCAGGCCGACGGCGGCGATAGCTGCTGCGGCGTCGGCCCGCCCGAGACCATACACGGCGGCGAAATACCTGACGTTGGCCTCCACGCTGATGTCGGTGTAAACACCCGGCGCTTGTGCCATATATCCGATGGCGTGCCTCAGCGTGCGCTCACCGGCTGGCCGGCCGAGCACACGGAGAGATCCCTCGCTGACCTTCTGAGCGCCGACAATGGCGCGCATCAAGGTGGTCTTTCCACTGCCGGATGGTCCAAGGAGACCCGTTATCCGGCCGGTTTCCACCGTGAAGTCAAGACCCCGCAGAATCTTCGTGCGCCCCCGTGAAATGTGCAACCCAAAACCCTGCACCGCGGGGGCAGTGACTGGGTATTTCCCGGCACCGCTCCCGGTTTCGTCAGCTGGGGCGTATGACACCGTGGCCTCCCGCGGATCCATCCTCATATCGTTTGGTTGATTGAAACCTAGGCCCGCAAACTGCTACCGTCAAAGGCTGGTCACTGAGGCCGGGAAACGAAGTTTGGGTCACTGCGACGGCCGCGCGGAAGAGCAACCGATCGATGGATACCATGAGACGGTTCCTGGCCCGGAACCGCTTGGGCGCAAGCACGCGGGACGTGCTTCCAGGAGGTTCCCGCCGGTGGACATCCCTGCGTAGCCGTGGGCCTAATCCTTAATGTGGCAGCGCGCTCAAGCCAAATTCCCGCCGGCCGGTTTTTCGCTTAGGCGCGCCGCTGTGCAGCGGCAGCCAGAGATGCCAGTCCCTTCTCGAAGTCCCCACCGACCATTTTGTCCATGTTCATAAAAAGGGCAAAGACTTTCCCGATGCCCTTGTTTTCGCCGGTCATGGACCAGGTCACCTGGGTGCCGTTAGCCGTCGGGGCGAACGTGAAAGTGGTCGGGTTGACCGTCTTGAAGGGCTTGGTGAACTCCAGACGGATCCTGATGGTGTTCGGCTGGGAAGATTCAACGATTTCCATCGTGCCGGAACCGGCTTTGCGGTTGCCGCTCCAGGCGTACCCAGCGCCGACCCCTGAGTCGGGGCCGGTATAGCTGCGCTGCATGGCCGGGTCAACTGATTCCCAGGGTGACCACTTGGTCCACTCGTGGAAGTTGTTGACCAACGGAAAGATTTCCTCTGCCGGAGCCGGCATGATTGAGGTGCGGGTGACTTCATAGGTGGACATGTGGCAATCCTAGGGTGTGGCCGGTCCAGTCAGTAGAACATTCAGGCTTCTTCGAGGACCCGTTTCAGTTCCTGAAGCTGACCGACCTCGGCCTTCATAGTTTTGGTGATAAATCTGTCGAGAACCCTCATGAGGCCGGACGCCTTGAGGTCCAAAATGAACCGGACGGTCGTTCGGTCTCCGGACTCTGTCAGCAGGTACTGGCCTTCCGGGCGTGCGGGGCCGGCGATGACCTGAAAGGCCAGCGACCGGCCGGGGTCTGAGGCGGTGATCCGGTAGTCGCCCTGAATCGACCGGCCGCCAGGCCCGGTCATGGTTTGGCTGTAGACGGCCCCGGTTTCGCCGGGGGCACCGCTCTGGAGAGCAATGCTGCGCACGCTCCGACGCCATGCAGGGTTGTTCAGTCCGTTAGCCAGGAACGCGTACACCTCCGTCGCGGGACGATCGATGGTGATCTCGCTTTCGGCGTGTGCCATGGGGATCCTCTCTGGGGTGGGAGCGGTGGTAGATGATGTGAGACTACCCGCACTTCGGTCTGTCGGGGCTCGGGAAGCCGGGCGTACAGTCCGAAACGGCGAATCCAGATGGTCAGGTCCTTTCTCAAAATGTTGGCCCAGCGACTGTCAGCCTCCGGGCGTGGACGCCCAGGACACATGATGTCGTCGACACGGCCACCATCAATCAGGTGACGAACGGTGACAGCTGGCTCTAGTGGCAAGCACGCAGTGGGGGAGCGGGCACGGTACAGCCCGTTCCCGACGCCTTGCGCTATGCGTTAGCGTCCACTAACGTATTTCTTGTGTTGGATGCTTTGGAGATAGCCGCAGAGCCGAATCGGCGCCGGCTGCTGCACCTCCTGGCGCGCCGAGAACAGACTGTAGGGGAGTTGGCCGCGCACTTTACGGTGAGCCGTTCTGCTGTATCCCAGCACCTGCTGCTACTGGAGCAGGCCGGACTGGTGGCTGCCCGCAAAGAAGGGCGGAACAGGTTCTACAAGCTCGACCCAGGGGGCATGGGCCGGCTGCGTGAACTCGTCGAGCAGTTCTGGACCGATGAACTGGATCTTCTGGTCTCCGATGCAGCAGAACTGGCAGCCCAACGCCGAGGCCCGCCGTAACACCCCCAGCCACATTCGGATAATTCCCAAACCCTAAGGACCCCTGCCATGAGCTTCGATAAAACCATCCACCTGCCCGTCGGCGCCGACGAGGCATTTGCCCTCATCACCGACCCTGAGCGTCTGCGCCGCTGGCAGACGGTCGCCGCACGGGTCGACCTTCGGATCGGGGGCGAATACCGCTGGACAGTCACCCCGGGCCACCACGCGGCCGGCACCTTCCAGGAGATCGAACCGGGAAAACGCGTCGTCTTCACCTGGGGCTGGGAATCCGGAATGGACCTGGCGCCCGGGGCATCCACCGTGACCATCACGCTCGAGCCCGACGCGGAGGGCACCTCGCTGCGCCTGGTGCACGACGGACTCACCCCCGAACAAGCCGCTGCGCATGCCGAGGGCTGGAACCACTACCTGGACCGCCTCATCGCCGAAACCTCCACCGCTGCCGGCGCCGGACCGGACGAATGGGCCGCAGCCCCCGAAGGGATCGATCCCCTCAGCTCGGCCGACGCATCACTCGCCGTGCTCCTGGGCGTGCTGCGCAAGCTCACCCCCGCTGACCGGGACAAAGCAACCCCCTGCGCGGACTTCACCGCCCACGAACTGCTCGAGCACCTGGCCGGATCGCTCAGGCAGATCGGCGGAGCCCTCGGCGCCGCCGTGACAGACCACCCGGACGCCTCTCCCGAGACCCGCATCGCCGCCCTGGCACAGACCACCCTGGAGGCCTTCACCCGCCGAGGCACGGAGGGCACCATCGACATGGGCTTCGCCGAACTCCCGGCCACCGTCGTGGCCGGCATCCTGAACCTTGAACTCCTCGTTCACGCCTGGGACTTCGCGAAAGCCACCGGACAGGACCTCATCGTCTCCGACGTCCTCACCGACTACGTCGAGGGCCTTGCCCAGCTGACCATCTCCGAGCAGGTCCGCGCCAGCGGCAGCTTCGCCGCCGCCCAGCCCGTCGCCGAAAGCGCCGGAAGCCTGGAGCGCCTTATCGGGTTCACCGGCCGAACCGTAGCCGCCTAAAATCCTCAACCCCAGAAATCCGCAAGAAAAACCAAAGAAAGCAGGAACACCATGTCCAAGTTCGTCTTCATCTACCACGCCCCCATGACCCCGGCAGAAGCCGCACCGCCTTCCCCCGAGGACATGGCCGCCGTCATGGAACAGTGGAACATCTGGGCCGGCAAAGTCGGCAACGGCCTGCTCGACTTCGGCACGCCCCTGGCCAACGGCGTCCGCGTTTCCGCCGGGGGTGCGACGGCACCGAGCACCCGAGAAGTCGCCGGCTACAGCATCATCGAGGCCGACAGCCTTGAGGAGGCCGTGGAGCTGGCCAAGGTCCACCCGCACCTGAACATGCCCGGCGGCTGCGCAATCGAAGTCCACGAAGCCCAGCAGATCCCCGGAATGTAACAGCCCCGTATCGGGAACACGTTGACGGCAGCTGCGTTCCTGTCAAGAGCGGAGTGCGTCGCTGGGCGGAGCCGTGGTTGTGTTCGCGGGGTACATCGGCATCTTTGTTGTCGCCCAGGTTATCGAAAACGCTTCACGGCTGGCCGCTGTTCGCAGCCTCGGTGCCACAACGGGTCAAGGCTGTTTGCCAGGTCGTCCCAACGGCCAACCCCTGGAGGCAGGTGATCTGAAGTCACCCCGGAAGATGGTTCCCTGGCCGCTCCTGACGGGAAACAAGAACTGACCAGGCCGGCCTTGGAACTCAAAACCCGGCATGGTCCTTGTTTCCAGCAAGATGCCTATTTGCGGTTAGCCGCAGAGCGCAGCCTAGCCATCCGATCGACCGGTGGGTTGCAACAGGCTCAAACGCTCGGCCAACCGTTGACGACGTCCGAGATCAGCTCCACACTGGAAACTGGCCACTAGAACCAACCCTGGTGGACGCCCTGAAACGCCCTCGCGCACACGGTTGCCCCCAACCAGCACGGGGGCGTTTCGCCAATAGGGTGCTTTTGGCTTGCGCCGAGGTGGGTTCCTTCATACGCCCCATGGACTGTTTAGGGAACGATCTCCGTTCGGAGATAGGCAGTCTCCGGTCACCGAACCACCGCTACCGAACACCATCGACATCTCACGCACAGCCGATGTGATCATTCTGATTGCTCATGGCCTCTCAACTTTCCCGCATGCAGTCCCCACCGCGTCGCCTGCAATTGCCCAGATCGCTGGGCGTCACGCGGAGGCTCTCACAAAGCCTCAGCAACTGGCGCGGACATCGAGAGCATCGACCGGGCCTTAGCCGTGAAATGCAAGGCCGCACCGGACTCCGGGTGGACGTGCCCAGTATGGATGACCCGGATTTTCACCCGGGACGTTCCAGAGACCAGCCAGGGGTTGCTCCTGGCTGGTTCAGCTCACCTGAGCCGGACGGATCAGGTAACCGGCGCCACGTCGAGTGTGGATCATCGGCGGTCCGGCCGCGTTTATTCTCTGACGAAGATAAGAGATGTGGAGCTCGACGTTGTTGGCGCCCCGTACGTTGTTGTCCGGCCAAATTCGATTGGCCAGTTCGCCCTTGCTGATCACCCTTCCGGGGTTTTGCATAAGGAGTCCCAGGAGCGAGCACTGAGTTTTTGTAAGCGGGATCTCATGGTCTCCTCGGCGCGCAAGCAGGCACCGGGGACGGAGTTTCAGGTCTCCTACGGTGAGTTCCGGATCCGAGGCACTTACCGCAGTTCGGGTGAGCCACCGCAGCCTCGACGCCACGTCCGCGGCCGTAAAGGGCGCTGTCAGATAGTCGTCTCCGGGCCGGGTGCCTATGCGGAGCAGATCTTCGAAGGACTCGGTGGTGGCCAGGAATAGGACGGGGGTGTGGGGGTCTGAACGTCGGGTCCGCGCAACATCGGCAACAGCGCGCTCGGCGTCACCAGCATCAACAATCAGGACGGCAGGCTTCTTGACGCCGGGACTCTCGGCCACGACGGACGCCAGCCACCCTGCGTTTTTCAGCTCCCGGGCCATGATAACTCCCGCACGCTGGTTCGGGTGGCTGATCAGGACCGGTCCAAGAGCCGCGCGATGCTCGACTTCATCCGGGTGATTCACTGCGCCTGGAGTGGTAGGGCAAGACATGAAGCAATTATCCAGGACGTGGGCGGCGCCATCGTGGAGCGGGCCTCGGCGCTGCCGGCAGAAGGGACTCAGCCGCTTAAGTGATGACGCGTGTTGAGAAGAATGTCGCAGGGACATGAGGTCTTGCTCGGGGTTCGCTTGAAGCACCCCGCGGTGTCCGGGTGGTCAGAGGCGGAATCAAATCTGGCTTCCTCGAAAATCACGGCGCCATCGGCGGCTTCGAAGACCGCGCCCGGCCCGGCAACACAATGACCACCAAACACGGACGATGTCGACGCCACGGTCCTCGGCGCGGACCCGGTAACGCAAGAACTGCCCCGCGCTAGCCAGGGGCCTGGCGTCATGCGCGGGGCGGTTCCGGAGGTGATACCCAGTGGTTTAGCCGGGCGATCCGTTTCAAAATATGCCCGCGACTTGAGTGGGTCAATAGGGGCATCCGCAATGCGGAAAGCTGCGCTGACCACAGGACACCGATTGGGACCGCGTGAACTTGCGTTGGCCGTGGCTCTCCGGATTCCTCCAATATCGGAGGGTCCACCCCTGAAACGCCCCCGCGCACATTGCCTTCCCCAAGGCCAGCGCGGGGGCGATTCTTTGAGGAGAAGGTAGCGCCACCCCCAAAGACAAGTTGGCTGGAACCACCGACTTGAGAGGGACGCTACTAGGCTTCGGTCGCAATAGCCATAGGTTGACCGGGAGGTTACCAAAAACGTACGTTTGCTGAGGCTCCCAGATCCCCCATGTACGGGGAGCCATCGAAACGCCCCCACGCCCAGCCGCCCCCAAATGGCTCCCGTGGGGGCGTTCCTATGCTTGACCCTTCAACTTCCTGCGCTATCATCTATCCGTTGATCTCTTCGCTTAAGAAGCGGGCGGGGAGACCAACATCTTCCCAGGTGTCGACGCGCCAGAGCTATATCGCCACCCCGCGGGATAATCCGGGTGCCTCAGGAAAGCGGCCGACAGGATCGCGAGCATGGCCACGGCATCAGGACAGGCTCTTCGCCGATCGTCGCCCGGGAGCGAAACATCTGCAAACTCGGCGCGCCGCTTCCAATTGTCGATGATGGCCCGCTTCTGAGCGCAGTCGGCCGGCTTCTGCGTCGCGAGCGACGCTAACCGTCCGGTCCCCTCGCTATCGGCGTGGGCGAGGCACTCTCCCCCTCGGCGATGCGTGCCTCATGGAAGTCGACATTGTTCAGCCGAGAATCTTGCCAACATTGAAGCATGACTTCGTTCACGCTCACCGGGACCACTTACGAGTATGTGCAGGAGCCGCCAGGACATCTCGAAGGCACGCATTTCTATGGGTAGGGGAGCCACCCCGGCGCCACTTTCGGGCTCTGGGAGGCCAAGGCACACCACGGCATCGCCCGCCACGGCGAACCCGGATCCGTGACTTGGGACGAGTTGCACACTCGCGACTACCAGCGATCCCGGGACTTCTACGCGCAGGTCTTCGGCTACGCCTACACCGACTTCGAGGGCGGGGACGAATTCACCTACGCCACCATCGAACGCGCTGCAGACTCTCAGACCGTCGGGGGAATCAGCCACGACACCTCCTTGGCGGAGGGAATGCCCAACTACTGGCTCACCTGGTTCGCCGTCGCCGACCCGGACGCCACCATCGAGCAAGCCCACCGGCAGCCCTAGACAGTGGAGTTTTCGTGCGGCTCAATTATCCGCCCATATTCAGCACCATGAGGCTTGGGCTGGCGGCGGACCAGCTGGCCTACAGGGTCAGCATTGGGCATTCCAGACTTCCGACAGGATGACGCCATTCAGCCCCATTGCGCAATCGCAATCAACCCTGTTAGATTGACATAATCTTCATTATCGGCGCGAAAAATTGGCCGGGGGAGAAGGCCCGGATGGGCCGTCAGAGCTACGCTTCGCCGGCGTCGGGTTCGGCCCATTCCAGGGCTGCGACGAGGTGTCCTTCGTTGGGCAGCGCCTGTTGTTCCGCTGCAGGGAGCTTGTCGTAGGTGTAGGCGGCAACAGCCATGGGCGAGGTTGCCCGGCCGAGGCTGTAGCGGACGCTGCGGTCGTTCTTCGTTCCGCAGATCAGGATGCCGACCGTTTCGTTGTGCTGGTCTCGGCGGAGAGTGTCGTCCACCAGGGCAACGTAGAAGTTGAGCTTTCCGGCGTACTCGGGCTTGAACTTGCCCGTCTTCAATTCAACCACGACGTAGCGGAGCTGCTCGATGTGGAAGAAGAGCAGATCAACGTAAAACTCGTCACCGTCGACGTCGAAGGGCACCTGCCGGCCTACGAATGAGAAGCCAGGGCCCAGCTCGCGGAGCGTTTCGGTGATTCGACTTGTCAGCGCGTTCTCAAGATCGCGTTCGGCGATCTCGCCGGAGAGGCCGAGGAACTCGAAGTTGTAGGGATCTTTCGCCATCTGCTGGGCCAGCTCCGAGTCAGGAGCGCCGAGCTGCCGGTCGAAGTTCGATGGCGCCGTACCTGTGCGTTCCATCGAACGGTTCATCAGCATGTTGAGCAGCACGTTCCGGGACCAGCCGTACTGGACGGCCGCGGCTGCGTACCAGTCACGTTCCTCGCTGGTGGCTGCCTTGTCCAAGATCGTGCGGATGTGGCCCCAGGGTAAATGTGCCACAAGCTGTGGCACATTCTCGGTGCTCCCCCAAGCCCGGACCATGGCGGTCATGTACTGCAGGTTCCGGTACGAGAGGCCCTTCATATCAGGGAACGCCACAGCGAGATCATCGGCAAGCCGCCTAACGACGCCGCTCCCCCACCCCTGGGCCTCCTGCCGACCGATGATGTCCCTGCCCAGCGACCAATAGAGCTCGATGACCAGAGCGTTCACGGTCCGCTGCGCCTGAACTCTTGCCCCCGCAATGCGGGCCTTTAGAGCCTCCAGCAACTCCACGTAGTTCGCTGGCAGGTCGATTTCCGGAGACACCATGCCCCAACCCTATCTTCCGGCAAATGTGCCACAGCCTGCGGCGCATTTGCCGGAAATTAGCGGCACTCGTGAAGGGGGTGCGCTGTAACCGCGCAAACATGTCTTTTTCTGTTGAGCCCTTCGGCGGCGTCGGGTTCGGCCCATCCCAGGGCGGCGATCTGGTGTCCTTGGGTGGGCAGCGCCGACTACGTCAAGTGGCGCTTCCTCGAAGGACTTGACGAAGTCGACCTTACGGAAAGATCGAACGCCGACATTGGATCCTTTGAGGCAAAGAGACCATCTTTTCTGCCTGTCGTACTTCAGTAGGTCTGCTGGCGGACGGCGGTTGAGAACGGCATCCGTCCATGTAAATACCCGTAGTCGTACTCAAGCAGAACGTCGTTGGGTTCGGCTCGGCGGAGCGCCTAGGGAAGTCACCGATTCACTGGAAAGCACTGGGACGGGAGAAGCCCAGATCCGTGGGCGGCTCGTCGAAGCCAGCGGCGAAGGCGCAGACCCGAGCTCAGCCATTTTAGGGACGGGTGTAGCCACAGCGAGGACGACCGGCGCAGGTGAGGTCATCGGTGCGAAAAGAACCAAGAGCGGTCCTGCTCGGTAAGAGCCTCTCACCGATCGACTGAGAAGCCGTTTTAGCAGGAACCGGCCAGGGAGGGGCCGAGGCCATCGCTACCGCAGGGCTGGCGACCACCCGCCTGCGAGGAATCCGGGCTGTCCGCGCTTCTTGGACGGCCGTCCTCGGTCCGGACGATCCTTGAAGTTGGCGAACGGCGTTGGACCGGGCGCCAAGAAGTCATCCGACGGTGGAGGAGCCGCCCCGCGCTAGCTAGGGGGCTAACGTCATGCGCGGGGCGGCTCAGGAGGTGATGCCCAGTGGTTGAGCCGGGCGATCCCTATCAAAATACGTTTGGCAGGCTAACAGGTCAACGGGTAGTTGCTAGGTTCCGATCGTGCTGGGAAGTTCTTCCTGCTGCAGGGTCAACCGACCTTGCCGGAGAGCGCGACCAGTACGCCGGCCGTAGCAAAATACTTGTTGCTTCCCAGATCTCTGAGGGTTTTGATGCCCATGCCGGCAAGCAGTTCGTCGTGCTTTTCGGTCAGGCCGGCGAGTGCCGATGGCGGAGCCGACAAGACTTCGTCCAGAGTCGAGTTCTCGTAGGCCTTGTCCAATGCCTTGCCAAGTTCAATCGAAACAGCCACTTTCATGTCCTTTCATTGATGACGAAAACAACAAAGCCAAACGTGCGGCCGTAGGAGTGCCAGGATGCATTCCTGAACCCTAAGAGCACGCTACCGCAACCTTGCCCAGTACAACATCGCTTGATTGCGGATATTGGCGAGGTTTTGGGGCGGAGGCTTGATTAGGACCGACGGTCTTGCCGTAAGGCATCTCGGATCTCCGTGAGGAGTGCAATTTGCGGGTCTTCGGCCGCTTCTTCCTTGACATCCTGTTGGATGCCCAGGCGCCGGTTGCGGCGCTCGATCATGTGGTTCATGGGCACGATGATAACGAAATAGATAGCTGCCGCCACGAGCAAGAAGTTAACGATCGCGGTGAGCAGAACACCGAATTTAATGTCGTTTCCGTTGAGGGTCACGACGGCGAAGCTATCGAAGTTCGGTGAACCGACCAATGCCGCGATGAACGGCATGAGAACGCTTTGAACTAGGGCCGTGACAACGGCGCCGAAGGCGGCCCCGATCACGACGGCGACGGCAAGGTCTACGACGTTGCCCTTCATGATGAAGTTCTTGAATCCTGTCAGCATGGAGCAAAAGTACATCCACCGCCCCGTCCATGGCCACCACCGACGCGATATTCTGCCGTAGTCTCTTCTGACGGAGCCACGATATCCATTTTTTGAATCGAGATAGTCTTTGTTATCGCCGCCGAAAATTGCCCAGTAAAAGCATTTGGGCGGGCTATCGGTTTACGCCTCGGCGATGTCGGGTTCGGCCCGCTCCAGGGCGCCGAGGAGGCGTCTTCATCGGGCAGTGCCTGATGTTCCGCCGCGCGGAGATCGTCGAAGGTGTACAAAGCGACGGCCACGGGCGACGTGACCCGCCCGAGGCTGTCTGCCTCGATCCAGCTCCGATGACGAGGGCGTCTCTCATACGTACACGGCTGCGCGCTCAAGCTTGACGAGAGATCGGTTTCGAAGATTCACCGCCAGAAGAGTAGTTGCGAAGTACTCCGTTGGTTTGGCCACAGATCCTTAGCTGCCGGATTCTAGATGGGAATGGTCCGCACGTCCGGGAACCAGCCTGGCAGGGCTGTGGGTAAACCCTGTCATGAAGAGCCGGCCCGGGTGTGAATTGTCCGGTAGGCAAACTCCACCAGGTAGTCGTTAAGGGCGTGGCTTGCCTTCTCCGCGCCCTCCGAGTCGCGGTCCAGAATTGCGTGGAGGATGCGGGCGTGGAGGCGTGAGCCCTGACTGATTTCAGGTTGTTCATCACGAACGTGGGTGATCCAAAACCTGCGTGAAAGGCCCTGAAGGGGCGCCATGGCATCCGCCAGGTACTCGTTGTGGCTTGCGTTGACGATCATCAGGTGGGTTTCCTTGACCGTCTCGAGGTACTGCCGGAGTGTGAACCGGTCAGCTTCGAGCAGCTGAACCATTTCGTGCATGGCCTCGCGGTCGTTGTTCGTTGCTGTTTGGCATGCCAGTCTCACGGCCAGGGCTTCCAGCACGCGGCGGAGCTCGAGCATGCGCAACTGAGCTTCGACGGATGCAGGCGGGACGAGGACACCCTTGTTCGGATGGATCTCAACGAGCCGGTTACGGGCCAGTTGCTGGAGAGCCTCTCTGACCGGGGTCCGGCCGAGGCCCGTCTTTTCCATTAGGACGGCCTCGGAGACGAGTGAGCCAGGTGTCAGTTCCTGAAACACGATGAGCCGCTCAATCTCCTCGTAGGCCTGTGCGGCCTTTCCCTGCTGCATCATGAAACAACTCTAACCGACCCCATTGCACAACCGATATATTGGTCGCATACTAGTGTGACGCAGGCTACTCCGAGCCTCCCAACTTTCTACAGATTCGAGGTCAGCAATGGCGAAGACCGTCACCGTTGAGCGGCGTTCCATTGACTTCATCCCACCCGAAGAACGGCACGGAAAGCCCCGTAGCCTGCTGTTCATATGGTTCGCCGCCAACACATCCATAACCGCGGTCGTGACGGGCGCTTTGTTCGTGATCCTGGGCAACAGCGCCTTATGGTCCATTCCCGCCATCATCCTCGGTAACGCTGTGGGCGGCTTCTTTACGGCACTGCACTCAGCACAGGGCCCCAAGCTCGGGGTCCCCCAGATGATTCAGAGCCGCGCGCAGTTCGGCTACTTCGGCGCCATCCTGCCGCTCGTCCTGGCGCTGATGATCTATGTTGGCTTTTACGCCACAGGCTTGGTCCTCGGCGGTCAGGCTATCGGTACCCTGTTCGGGGTCTCCCCGCAGATGGGCGCCACGATCTTCGCACTTATGTCGACCACCTTGGCGATCATCGGATACCGCTACATCCACAAGTTCTCGCACATTGCGGCGGTCCTGAGCGCCGTTGTGTTCGTGATCCTGCTCGTCCGCATCATCACCGATGGGAACATCGGCGCGGCGGTCGAGACGAACGCCTTTGACGGCGCGGCGTTCGTCCTCGGCATTTCCCTCTCCGCATCGTGGCAGTTGACTTTCGGCCCCTACATCGCGGACTACTCGCGGTATCTACCCGAAGACACCCCCAAGAGGGCCACAATCGGCTGGACCTTTCTGGGCAGCGTCCTTGGCGGCTCCTTGGCCATGATCCTCGGCGCGCTGGCGGCAGCCCTTGGCGGCAAAGCCTTCGGGCATGACCAGGTCGGATACCTCGCCGGCCTAGGCGGGGCGATCTGGCCGCTGGTCCTGCTCGCCGTGATCCTGGGCAAGCTCACCGGCAACACCCTCAGTTCCTACGGCGGGTACATGTCGCTCGCCACCATCATCACAAGCCTCACCGGACAGAACCGGGTCGGGCCGCGGCAACGCTCGCTCTACGTCGTGGTGATTTCCGCTGTCTCCCTGGCAATTGCACTAGCCGCCACCGCCAACTTCCTGACCAACTTCACAAACTTCCTGCTGTTCCTGCTCTACTTCATGACACCCTGGTCGGCCATTAACCTCGTGGACTACTACTGGGTCCGCAAGGAGCGGTACAACATCGCCCAGCTCTTCCTCCGTGACGGCGAATACGGCCGCTTCAACCAAGGCGCCTTCCTCGCGTACGCAATCGGCGTGCTCATCCAGATCCCATTCATGAACAGCTCGCTCTACGTGGGCCCCATCGCCAACCTGCTTGGAGGCGCAGAGATTGCCTGGCTCATCGGCCTCGTCGTCGCCGGCGGCCTTTACTACGCCACATCCCGGAACGTTCGCAGACGACCCCTCCCCGCCCCCGACTCCATCGCGGAACAGCGCCGTGAAGTCACTCTCCCCGCAGCCGCAACCACCTCCAAGGAAACCCCGTGAAATACGATCCCGCACTTGAACGCAGCCCGCTGCCATATTCACCCTTCAAAAGCTGCACCGTCCCCAGACCCATCGGCTGGCTCTCCAGCATCAGCCCGGACGGCGTGGAGAACCTGGCCCCCTACAGTCAGTGGCAGAACCTGACTTTCGATCCCCCCATGGTGATGTTCTCCGCCAACCAGTACCCGGACGGCCGCAGGAAAGACACCGTCCTAAACGCAGAGCAAACCGGCTGGTTCGTATGGAACATGGCCACCTACGACCTTCGCGAAGCGGTCAATATCAGCGCCATGGCCCTGCCATTCGAGGAGAACGAATTTGACCACGCCGGCGTCACGAAGCGCTATGCCGAGCTCTCCCCCACACCCATGGTGGCCGAAAGCCCTGTCCATTTTGAGTGCAGGTACCTCTCGACCCACCGAATGACAGGTAACTCGAACGTTGGAACCATCGACATCGTCTTCGCACAGGTTGAACGGATTCATATCAACGACGAGGTCCTCACCGTCGATGGGCGGCTCGATATCCCGAAAATCCGGCCCCTGGCCAGGATGGGCTACCACGACTACGCCTCCATCACGGAGACCTTCGAGATGAAAATCCCCCACGCGTCCGACGACGAAGCCTACGGACTCTCCGGCCAGCCCGCATAGGTATCCCTAGCCCGAAGCCCCCGCTCAATGACACTCGAGCAGGGGCTTCGGCCGTGCGCCCCCCGCCCCATACCCCCTGCTGTGCTAAGCCCTCGCATCCGGGAACCAGCCCTCAGGTGCCCGTTTTGGTTCGAGGTGTTCAGGGTCGCGGTGTTTTTGCATGTCGCATTTGTAGAACGGCCCGCGGGGGTCCAGGAGCACGCTCATGTGGTGGTCGGCGTGGTCTCTGTACCAGACGCTGATTCCCGTCGCCCCGTCGAGCCTGAGGTGTTCCCATGCCCGCCACAGGGCTTCTATCCGGCTGACGGCTTCTGGATGGAAGTACCACTCGATGCACCATTTGGCGGCGCGGCCGTCGACGTCGCGGACGTAGGTAGGCAGCAGCTGCTCGTGAAGAAAGTCCTCGGCCGAGCCGTAAACCAGCTGCGGTGCCTTCTGATCCTCCGCTGCGGTATCTCCCGGCGTTTCGGGGTCGAGTGAGCCGAAGAGGCCGATTTCGGTAGTCATCTCAGACCCTCTTAGCCCGTCACCCAAGGGTTGGTGCCCGTAGCGGCCGCGGCCGGGACATGCTCATCCTCGGGGCGGGGACTGTACTGCTTGATGGACGCCTCAACGGCGTCCTTGTGTGCCCCGGTGTACCAGGGCATGGTGCGGACCAGGGTGGCGGGGGCGCCGGAGGCGAGGACGACGGCGCGTCCGCGGTCCAGCTCAGCGAGGTTGGAGACGTCGAAGATTCGTTCCTTCCCTTCCTGGCGGGAACGGCTGGACCCGGATTTGCCGGAGCTGATGGAGACGTTGGTGTAGCTGTAGTCGCCGATGAGGTCTGAGAGGGCGCGGAGGAATCCTTCTTCGGCGACGCCGCCGCCGTAGACCTTGACGTTCGCGGCGGACCAAATTTTCCGCATGTTCGCCTCCCCCCACAGCTCGACGCCCTGGGACCAGGACTGCAGGATGCCCATAACGATCAGGCCCTTGGAGCCGTAGTGGCTGAACTGGTCCGGCAGACCGGCCCAGCGGACGACATTGGCCAGTTCGTCCAGAGCAAACAGCGCTGGCTTGGGGAGCCGTCCGCCGCTGCGCTCCGCCCGTTCTTCCATGGCTTCTGCGATGGCGACGGTCAGGGCTGTGGTGAGCGGAGCGGCGGACCCTGCACCTTCTTTGGAGAGGATGTAGATCGTTTCCTGGGACGCGGCGAAGGCGTGAGGGTTGAACTGCCGGCGGGCGTCCATGGCAACCGTCGCGCCTCCGGTGGGGGCGACCCAGCGGAGGGTGTTGCGGCTCTTGAGGCACTGGATCATCTTCTCGGCGGTGCCGAAGATACCGTCGCGCTGCTTGTCCGCGAGCTTGAGCGTGGATTCCAAGCCCCGGTACTGCAGCTCGTAGTCGTACTCTTTCAGGATTTCGATTGGTTCCTGGCTGACCTGCCCGGTGACCCAGAAATAGACCTGCGTGATTGGCAGGTCGCCAAGGGCAGCGGCGAGGAAGTAGGAGGAGAGAATGTCTTCGGCCTTGGGATCGAAGTAAGCATCCGGCTTGGACCCCGGGACGCGTGAGCCGACGGAGAAATGCTGGGTGAGCTTGTAGGCCTTCTCTTCGTCGGTGACGTAGGAGAGCGGGTTCCACCACCAGTCCGGCTCTTCCTGGGCGATTTTCTGCGGGTCAAAGACCCAGACAGGTGCGGTGGCGGCACGGACGCCGCGGGTGCCGTCAACGACGTCCCGCTTGTTCGAAGTAGAAACGACAGCGCCCGGCGCGTCCAGGATTGCCGGCATAACCCGGGAAGTGGACTTACCGGTACGGGGGCCCCAAATATCGAGGCTCAGGTCTTCCCAGGACTGAATGAACGTCTGCCCGGTCGAGACGACCTTGCCCACAACGATGCCCGGCTTGCCGGCGACGCCCAGCCGGTCTGCGGTGGCTTGGGCACCCTTCTCGGAAAACGCAGTGAGGTTCTTACCGCGCCCGAGATACCGGGCGGCTTTGTCGACCCGGGCACGCTTGGAAGCACCCTTCCGCCAAGCCCAGAACACGACTGCGGCCAGGGCGAGGACCAGGCCGGCCATGACCGCCACAACGACGGTCGCCTGCACCGGCCAGATGACTTTGCCCTTCACGAGGCCGGCGATCAGGTCGATGGGGTGTCCCGGAGGCGTTGGCAGGCCGGCCATCCATGAGCCGATGTGCACGGCGGCGTACGCTCCGCCGCCGAGGATGACGATGAAGCCGATAGCCAGCCAGACCAGGATCGCGTCCCCCAGGCCCATGCCTTTACGGTTCGGTGCGCTCACAGTGCGTCTCCTGTCGCGGGCAGCTCCGCGGCCGCGGGGTCCATCAAGGGGGCTGCGGGTTCGTGCCAGCGGGTGTTGGTGTCGTTCAGGCCCTCGGCCCGTTCGATGGAGGTCAGGCCGATCTGGACCGGGATGCCCGGGCGGCCGCCGACCTTGATGAGGAACTTTCCGCGGCCCGGGGGTTCGACGTCGGCGCCGCGGGAGTCCCAGGCGGGCGGGTCCTGCCAGGAGATGAGTTTCTGCTGTTCCTGCCGCGAGAGCGGGATTGCCTGGGTCAGTAGCGGCATTTCTGAGGCGGGGAGGCCGCCGCAGATGACCATGCCGGAGCGTTCAACGAAGCCGCGGGCTTTCATCCGGTCCTCTTCTGCCGGCAGTGCGAGCAGGTCGGACATGGTGTGGGAGATCATGATCTGCCCGACGCCTACGGAACGGTTCAACCGGGTCAGGGCGTCGACCCGGTCGACCATGCCCTTGCCCGAGCGCAGCGCCCGCCACAGCTCGTCCAGGACGACGAAGTAGTTCCGCCGCGGTTCGAGGCCGGCGTCAGCGAGGGCGTTGGCGACGTTGACCGTACCGAAGCCGTAGGACCAGCAGGCCAGCAGCACGGCGGCCTGCAGGTCTGTTTCGGTCTCGTCAATGGTGGAGACGTCGAAGACGACGGCGCGGTCCCGGCTCATGGGGTTGGTGGTTTGGCGGGAGAAGATTTCGCCGAGCTTCCCGCCGCCGGCCAGGCCGAGCAAGGTGGCCTCCAGCGCCCGGGTTTCCTTCAGATAGACGTTGATATCGCCGCGGTCCAGGGCGACCTGGCGCAGCTCGTCGGGGGCGGAGACAATGACGTCGAGCAGGTCTTTGAGGACAGGGACGCCGTCGAACCGGTCATCGAGGACGCGGAGGGCGCGGTCGAGAATGGTCTGTTCCTGGTCCGAGGGCGGGTTGTTCCGGCTGATGGTGATCAGGGAGACGACCATGTTCAGGCGGCGGCCGTGGGCGTCGGCGCGGACGCGGGTGGCGGCCTCGTGGTGGCCGGCATCTTCGAGTCGCTGTGCGACTTCGACAGCCTGGCCGGGATCGAGGATGTTCAGGTACCCGACGCCGCGGCCGAGCTTGATGACCTGTCCGCCCAAGGCCTGCACGGCTTTGACGTGCTCACCTTTCAGGTCGCCCAGGACGAGGGCGTTGACGCCCTGAGCGGCTAGCCCTAAGAACATGCGGCGGACCAGTGTGGACTTGCCCAGGCCCGGCTTGCCGAGGATGAAGGCGGACGGGTTGGAAATCAGGCGGGCCCGCTGGAACCAGCTGATCGGGTCGCAGCAGACGGTGGCCTGGGTTTCCTCGTGCCGGCCCAGCGGCACACCGATCATGGGTGAGGACGCGCCCGAGGAGAACGGCCACAGGCCGCAGACCTGAACAGTGGTGCCGCGGTATTCGGTGACGGAAGGAACGAGCGCGGCCATGCCGCCGCCGCGTCCGGTCCAGCCGCGCGCGCCCGGGCCGGCGTCCCGGGCGGGGCGCTTCTCCGGACGCGCCGCTGGTTCCTTTACTGTCTTTGACTTCTTTGCAGTCAAAAGGCGCATGCGGGCCATTAGAGCGCGTCCTTAATCTCGGAGGGCACCATGCTGTGTTTGGGCAGGACCAGTCCCAGGGGCAGGGACGCGGCGAAGGCTGTGTCCTGGGATCCGTAGGCCCGGCGCAGCAGCACCCGGGCGGTGCCGGAAGTCTGCTCGATGGCGGCAACGGCGTCCGCGAGGCGTTCCTTATCGGTGACGGTGGCGGTGACGACCATGCCGAAGTTGACCAGGCCCGCGCCCTGGGCTTCCTCCTGGGCGGTCTGCACGGCGGACCGGGCATCGACCAAGGCGCGGGCCGAGGGGCGGGTCCCGGAGGTGATGCGGACGTTGGCGTTGTTCTGGTCCCGTTCGACCACGGCCGCGGCGCGGGCCGAGTCCATCGGACGGTATAGCAGGGAGATGCGCTTGCGGTCGATGTCCCCGTGCGGGGCCAGGAGACGGGAGAGTACCGAGGAGTTCACGGAGCCGCGGGGCGCGCCGGTCATCGTCCAAGATGCGGAGAATGCGCTGTCGTGGCGGTAGTCGTCCCAGCTCGATTGGGTCGCAGTGGGACCGACTTCGCCCCAGCTCAGGGAGACAGGGGAACCGGCGGCGTGGGCTTCGTCAATGATCAGGGCCGCCGGCGGGTCATAGGCGATCCGGACGACCTCGCAGAGTTCCTGCGCGGACATGGGCCGGGCGATACCGGCACCGGTGGACTGCAGCCGGGCCGAGAGACCCGGAATGCGGGAGGCCAGGTCGCGGGCGACGTCCTCGGGGGTGCGCTTCTTTGATCCAGACCGGAGGGAGGCGTTGAACGTCAGGGAAACCCATGCCCGCACGGTTGCGGAGCCTTCCGGGTAGGTGTCCACGACTTCGCGCAGGATTGCCTGGGCGAAGGCCGGGGCGTTCGGGTCGATGTTCATCTCGACCTCGTTGCGGAGACGGTAGCCGGAGTCTGGCGCGGTTTCGACAGTGACGGCTGCGGCATCCAGCCCGGCTTCGTCGGCGAGGCCGGCGAGCCAGCCGCCCCAGTTCGCCACCCAGGCATCGACCTGTTCAGGGTCAACCAGGGACGCGCCATCGGGCTCGGTGGAGAAGATGACGGTGAAGTGGTTCGTGGCCGGGACGTGCAGGAGGGCGAACGGACGCTTGTAGGAGTCGGAGAATTCGTACAGTGTGGACTTCGCGGCCAGTCCTGGCAGCTGGTACATGCCCCATTCGGTGACCCCAAGCGGGCCGGAACGGTAGAGATTCGTTCCGGAGGACCGGGCGAGGCGGAAGTTCATGCGCGTAGCGAAGCGGTCCACGATGGACTGCCCGTGCTTGTCCTTAACCGTCAGCAGCAGCACAAGCACGCCGGCGACGGCGAGGACGCTCAGACCCGGGAGCAGGCCCCAGATGGCGAAGGTGATAATTCCGACCAGCAGACCGGCCATGACAATGCCGGTGCCGATGGCTCCCAGGCTACCGAGGCCGGCTGAGCGTGGAACCCGCCAGTTGCCGTAGGACGGTTCTTTGTATTCGGTGTTAATTGCTGCCACTGGGGGCCTCCCCGGTTGAGTCCTGTGCGGTTTGCTGTGCGGCCTGAGAGGCCCTTGATGCTGCCTGCGCGCCGGCGGCGACGGCGATGCCGGCAGGGCCGGCAACGGTTGCCGCCTTCGATGCGGCACCTGCTCCTGCGGCTCCGCTGGTGGCGCCAGTTCCCGCGGTTGAAGCGCTTCCGGGGGTGCCCTTCCCAGGTGCCCCGCCGGGACCCATCGACCCGGGCGTACTTTTACCGTTGCCACCGTTGCTAGCGCCGGTACCCTTGCTGCCCCGTGCGCCCCCGCCCAGGCCGGGCTGACTGGCCGGCGTGGGGGACGCATTACCGCGGCCACTGCCGGAACGTCCCATCGACACAGCGCCGGTGGCGATGGCACCTACAGCTGCTCCGGCTCCTCCGCCGGAACCTGAAGCGACAGCTCCGACCATTGGGGTGACGAATCGCATCAGTGCCGGTAGTGCCAGCAGCGCGACAATCATCAAGGCGAAGCCCGTAATGGACCCCAGCAGGACATTGCCCCCGGAGGACCCCATGAGCTTGAAAGCCACCGCATAGACGATGGCCGCGGCGGGCTTGTAGAGAATGAAAGCGATGGTCCAGCCGATGGCTTTCTGGAACCACTGGCGTCCCATCTCAGTGTTGGTGAAGGCTGCGGTGGTGGGAAGGATGCCGGCCAGAATGACCAGCATGCCGCCACGGACGATCATGAGGACAATCTGCACCAGTGATGCCAGCAGACCGACCAGACCCAGAATGATGAGAATGAAGACGCCCACGCCGGTTTGGTTTGTCATGACCAGGATGGCCATCGCTTGCGCGAATCCCTTGCCATCCGTGGCTCGGTCAATAATCGAGGCTGAGAAGGCATCGGCAGCAATCACCAGAATGGAGATCACCGCTAGGCCAAGCCCGGAGACCAGCGTCAGGGTGAGCAAGGACCTGAGCAGGTCTTTCAGCGGCGCCCCACGCTGCTCCCAGATCATCCGGGTGCCCCCCAAGATGACCGAGAGAACTGCCAGGGACAGAGTCCAGTAGCCCAGTTCGGAATTGACGAACCCAACCACGGGGCTGGCCGTGATTCCGTCCTGAGATGCGAGGTTGGCTGTTGGCATACTGACCCAGAAAGTGGAGAGCGTAGTCACCATCTGGCTCATACCTTCCAAGATGGCTTTCGCCATGTTGGTCATGGCGTCGTTGAGCATCCCGGATACCGCGTTGCCGCCCTTACAGATCAGATCCAGGGGTGCGCAGTCGGCCACGTCAGGCACCCGCCCATGCGATAAAGCCGCTCATGTCGCTGAGCGCGGCCACATCATTGATGAGCTGCCCGTCGTCGGAAACCTTGACTTTCCAGTCCCCATCAAGCCACTGAAGCGGAAGAACGGCGTGGAAGAGCTTTCCGCCGGCGGTCTGGAAAGCCAGGTCAACGTTGGCGTCAGCGGCCGAGTACGACTTCAGCATGAAACCGCGAACTTGAACGGTGTCCGTCGCGCCGGAAGTGGGGTCCAGTGTTGATGCCTCTTGCTTAGCCGCATCCCGCCCGACGCCGGGGACAACGAGCTTGTCCGCCAGCTCCATATTCATCTGCTGTGACTTAGAGGACCCTAGGGCGACAAGATTCACAGCCGCATAGAGGGCGCCGGTAGGTGAGTGAGCAAAGCAGGACCTAAAGCCGGTCGAGTCCGTGAGCCCGGGACCGAAGGTCTTAGGGTCAGTGGGCGTAGCCATCTTTCCGACAAGCTCCCACTTCGACTTCGGCGCAGCGCCCAGCGCCGTGTCTGTGCTGGAGGGCAGCCCGCAAACGCTTTTGCCTGCCGCGTCCGCCGGAGCTGACAAGGGTGAAGAGGTGCTGGACGAGGGTGAGGCTGGGGCGGGCTGGGCTGTGGTGTCGCCCTTGGGGAGCAGGAAGATGACGACGGTGGCCGCGAGGAGCGCCAGGACCAGCGCCGCAGCGATGATGAACCCGGGTTTGGTGAAGGGGCTGGCTCCGGGGGTGCTTTCGGTGGACTGGCTCATGGTGAACCTCCCGTGTGGTGGTGGTTTAGGCGAATGCCTGGACGATGCCGGAGGCGCCGGTGATGATGATGCAGCCCAGCAGTACCCAACCGAGCTTGCCGATGGCCTGGGCTCCCTCGCCGCGCTGAAGCTGAATGACCATGCCGATACCGACGATGATCACGCCGAGGACGCCGAGGACCAGGCCGATGCCTGAGGCCCAGTTCAGGATGGTGAGCAGGCCGCCGGCCTGGGCCGGTACAACGGGGGTCGGGTTGGGGATGACGCTTGAGTCCAAGCGGGCCAGGGAGTTCATGGTGAGACCTTTCATTTGGTGGTGCGGGTGTCAGCTACGAGTGCAGCTATGTCGGTGGTGAAGCGTTGGTATTCGCGGGCCGAGGGGACACTGGGGGTGTCTTCGTGCCGCCAGGCCTCGACCCAGGGCAGGGTCCAGAGGCGGGGCGCTCCCCCGCCGACAATGGCGGTGAAGTCGCGAAGGGCTTTGGGCGTCTTGCCGGGGGCGTCGGCCAGGACGGCAAGGCCGAGGAGGTCAACGGCCGGAGCTGCCCCTGACGCCCACTGAGTGAGGGCGCTGCGGGCCGCGGTCAGTCCGCGCATATCGGCGCGGCAGACCAGGAGCAGCTTCGGGGCGCTTCCGTCCTGCGGAACGGGCCAGCAGTGTCCGGTGGCGCGTGCCCCGTCCAGGAGGTCAGCGAGCCGGCTTTCCCCGGAGCCGCCGTGCGCGCCGGTGATCCAGAGGCCTGCGGTTCCGGCGACGGTCCTGCGGCCCAGCCGGTCGGCGGCGTCGGGTTCGACCATGCCCCGCAACGGAGCGGTAATAGCTGCCGCCGGCGGCGTGTGTACCTCCGTCTCTGGAGTTTCCGTCTCGGCGGCGGGGCGGCTGATCCAGGGGTTAAGGGTCTGCTGCATGGGTCCTCCTTTCGAATGTCCGTTGAGTGGGTGGTTAGAAGCCGTCGGCGACGGCGGCGGCCGCGGCGAGCCAGGCCCGCTGGGTGGCCGGCTGGAGGGCTTCGTACCGGATGGGTCCGTTGACCAGGGCCGGGTCGTAAGGGATGCGGACGACGGCGCGGACGAAGGGTTCGAAGCCCTTGGCGATCCGCTCTGCCTCGTCCTTGGCCCGCTTCAGGGCATCCCCGCTCATGGACCGTTTCGCGTCGGTGGACTCGGAGACGATCACGACCGCGTTGCGGGCAAGCTCCGCGTCGTGGCCGCCGCGGGATTCGAGGGTCTGCAGCGTCAGCCGGGCGGCTTCGGCGCGGTCCTCGATAGCGGTGACAGGGACGACGAGCTGGTTGGTGTGGTCGATCATGCGGCGCCAGTTCGCGGCGCGGGCGGTGTTGCCCGAGTCCATGACAACGAGCCGGTAGTACCGGGTCAGGACCTGGTGGGCGATATCGACTTCCTCCGCGGTGACTTCGTGGTCGCCTTCTTCGTTCTCATCGGAGCGGAGGACATCGAACTTGTCGGCCGTCTGGTGGTGAACGAACTTGGCGATTTCGGCCGCGTTCGTGGACGGGGACAGCAGCTCGGTCGAGGAATCGATCAGGTCCAGGACGCTGCGGTCGTGGGAGCCCTTTTCTGTCCGCCAGCCCAGCGTCCCCTGGGATTCGTTGTTGTCCCACGCGACCGTGGCCGCGCCGCTGTAGCGGGCGAGGATGGCCGAGAGCATGACGACGGTGGGGGTCTTGTTGGCCCCTCCCTTGCGGTTGACCACGGCGATGGTGCGCGGGCCGGGCCAGTGCTGGCTGACCGTGCGGATGTCCTCGCGTTCGGAGAGTTCTTCGTCGGAGGGGTTCATGCGGATACCCAGGCGTGTGAGCGCGCCGCGCCAGCCTTGGGTGGCCGGCTCGAGGACCGGGGCGCTGACCAGGAAGGAGGTGTCCTTCAGGCTGCGCAGCGTCGGAGCCGGCTCCTCCACTGCAGCTTCCGTTACGTTCGAGGCGGCGGGCGGCCACGGCTGGCGCGGCGCGGTCTCGGCAGGCTTGGCGGGCTTCGGTGCCGTAAGAGGCGTGGTTTCGATGACGGCGGGAGCGGCGGTCTCCGGGGTGGTGGCGGGGGTCTCGGCCCGGCGACGGGCCGTGCGGGGTTCATAGGAGACGGATTCGAGCTTGTTGTCCGGGTGGACAATGAGTTCGCCGTGGCCCTCTGGGTCCTCGATCTGGACCCGGACCGGTCGCTGGAGCGTTTGAGCTTCGCCGACGACCAGGGCGAGGGCGTTGTTGCGAAGGTCCTGCAGGGATTCCCCGGCGGGAACGATGCGGGAGTTGCCCGCGACGATGACCTCGGCGGTGCCGTTGTCGCGGACGATGGCCTTGATGCTGGGGAAGGCCATAACTTGCGTCGGTGTTGTACCCATCGGCTTGTTCCTTAGGTGTGAGAAGGGGAAAGGTAGTGGCTTTTAGGAGGCTGGCGGGGTGAGACGGTTGACCTTCCACGGAGCGTCCTTGCCCGTGCGGAGCAGCTGCAGCGTGTAGGTCCCGGCGTTCGTGGGGACGGCGGCGGTCGCGCCGTAGCCGTTGGCCTCATCGACGGACAAGGTGGCCGCTCCGGTGACGCGGGAGGCTGGGATATTGGAGGGGTCCACGGAGGAGTAGTCGGCCGTGGCCTGAGGCGTCAGCCAGCGGGCCAGGTCGTTGGCCCACTGCTTCTCGTCCAGGGTGGGCCGGGCGAAGTCGGTCATCGCGTTCTCGGCCGCGTCGACGGCGGCGTCCTTGCTGGTCTGGTCCCACGTGATGCCGGTGGTGGCCGGTACCGTGCCGCCGGGTGCCTGGGGGCCGCTGTTGGCGCTCAATGAGACTGGGGTGGAGGGGGTGGGGCTGGCACTGGAAGAGGACGCGGGTGTGGTCCCGGTGGAGGCGGCAGGGGCGCAGGCCGCGCACAGCAGCGCCGCCGCGATCAGGGTCAGGGGCTTCTTCACTTCGTCTCCCCTTGGATGGGCAGGTACAGGAAGGCTGAGGGGACCGTGTTGGACACGGTCCGGGTGTAGTAGTTGTGGTCATCCGGGGCCGGGTTGCCGTTGTAGCCCTCTTCGACGTAGGTGCCGTTGTCCTTGACTTCCTTCACGACGCCGACGTGGCCGAAGTTGGGGTCCGCTCCCCCGGCCCCGGGCGCGTACCAGACCACGGCACCGACTTTGGGTGCGCGGCCGGTGGGCCAGCCCTTGGAGTCCCATCCGTCCTTCCACGTCAGGGCCGAACCCAGGCCCTGACCATCGGTGCGGAAGTTGCTGTTGAGGAACCTGAACGGTGCACTCGTGGATCCCATCTGCTGGTTGACCCGCCACAGGGCAAAGTCCACGCACTCCCGGTAATACATGCCCAACGGTGAAGTGCTGACGGCGGTGGCCCCGGCCTGCATCCAGGTCGGTGAGTTCTTCCACGGGTAGTCGTTCCCGGCACCTGACTGGCCGGGAATCCCGCACTCGCTTCCCTGAAGGGAGAACTTTGAGGTGGAGAGGGCTTGGATGAGCTTCACGGCCTCGGGCCAGTACTTCTGGTAGTGGTACGGGTCGGCGTTGCGCTGGACTCTGTTGGCAGCGATGGTCGGCTCAAGCAAATCCCACCCAGGCACCGCCTGCAGCGCCTTCATGAAGTTCGTTGCGCTCGTGGTCGGGTTCATGCGGTCCTCATAGGATCCCCACGCGCCGTTGCCGCGCTGCTGGAACAGGCCGCGGGAGTCGGGACCGGCGGTGTCGCCGTTGTCCAAAACGCGAAGGCCGGATTCGCCCAGGGCAACCATCACCGCGATCATCTGACCATTCACGGAAAGGTTCAAAGACTTACCAGCCCCCATGATCGAGGCGGCGTTCTTCAGCTGCTCTTGGGTGTAGCCGGCGACTTTGGTGTCGGCATCCATGGAGACCGACATTGCCGGCCCGCAGTCGGCGGCCGCGGGCTTCGTGGGTCCTAGCAGCAGGAGCAGGGAGAACACCACACAAAACACCGCCATTGGCACCACGACTGCGCTTCCAATGCTCAGCGGCTTGGGCAGTTTCACGATTGGGCCCCTCTCCGTCCATCGGGCAAATAAGCATCATGTTTAACATGATGCTAGCATCACTAAAAATATGTACGTGCTTCATGCGGGCGCAGAGGTGGGTGAGAATTGACGAATGCCCCGCACCTATAAACCCATCCCAGGACAGCCCGCAGAAGCCGGACAAGCATTGATCGTGTTCAATGCCAACGCCTTGCGTGCGGCCGTGATCCGGGACCTGGCACAGCATCCGGGCGGCGACACCACAGGAGGCATCGCAAAACGCATCGGCGTGGACTACCGGCAGGTCTATGCGCACATAAAGACACTTGAGACAGAGGGCCTGGTGTCGGCTGCGGGCGAGGCTGCGGTCCGAAGCGGACATCGCGTCCAGTACTCCATCGACCTGGAAAGGTTGCGGGAGCAGGGCATCAACTACATGAGGTACTTGGAGGGAGAATGACTTCCGAATGCCATGGAACCGAAGCGGACTGTTCGCGCCGGCTGGCTTTGGTGAGAAGTCATCGGAGGCCAAAGGCGGGCGCCTTAGAACGGTGGAACGAAGCCGCCGCAACATACGGACTGCGGGGGTGCAGCCCCTACTACCCCCCCAAACTGTCGTAGGGGCCGCACCTGTTATGCCACTCAATGGGCATGATCAGGCCGTAGCGGGCACCTGGAGCATGTCATGCTCAAAAGTCTACTGAAAAATATTCAGTAGTGAAAATTTTTCAGTTATTTGGACTTTTTCTCTGGCCTGGGGGGAAGGCTTCGAAGGGCTTCAGTGACTGCACGAAGCGCGTCGATGTTCACTTCTCCAAGAACGCGCGCAGCGAAGTGCTCAACCTCGGCGATCCGGTAGGCCTCTATGAGGCGAAGTTCGGCTTCCACCCGTTCCGGGATAGGACCGCTGCGTTGAAGCAGGTAATTCTCGTCAACGTCAAAAAAGTACGCCAGACCCTTCAGTAGTGCCGGGTCCCACCGGTTATCAGGAGAGCCGGCCAGCAGCCTGTGCCAGCGTGTTCTCGTGAGCGTTAGCCCTTGCTCCGCCAGACCCTGACGCACATCTTCGTACGTGAAGCTGTCCGCATCTTTAGCATGAACGATGTCCAAAAGGAGCTGGATTTTCGATGCAAGAACCTCTTTATCGGTGCGAGGATCCATGGGTGTGTCGTTTGATTTCACGCGTGATCCTGCTCCAGTCCAGCGCGGGCGGCCAGATTGCGAGTGCGGGGCCCTGCCAGCAGTAGCGAGGTCAAAGCCCTCCTTCTAAGTCCGTCATCGTCAAGGCCTTGTGTCCGGCCTCAGCGGCCGTGTGGGATAGCACGTGAACATCAGCCGACAATGAGAGTATATGAGGCTCCGAAGGCGACGATGCCGGTTATAAATCCGGCAATGACCTGAGGCGCTGAGTGATCCCGGAGATAGACCCTGGACCAGCAGACCAGGGGGGCAGCCACGACGAAGGGAAGCCCTAGCCAGCCGAACATCAGTACAGAAGACACGGTCGCACCACCCAGCGTCATCGCATGACCCGATATTTTCCAGATGGGGCTGATCAGAATGAGGGCCACAATCCCGCAAATAATGCCGCCAATTAGCCCCCAGACAGGCTTGGGTGCGTCCATCAACGAGAGGATGGCGCAGCCTAGCAGCGCCGAACCCAAAGTCCAGAGCATGACCGGCCGGCGTTGTTTCTTATCGCCTACGTGGTGGTCCGTGAGTCGGCCTCTTTTCGCCAGGATCAAGACAACCGCAAAAGGCACCAAGCAGATTGAAAGTGCAGCAATAATCCCCGACCAGACTGAGACCATCCACTGATCGCTGAGCAGAGAAGCCAAAACCAGCAGGAAGGATAGCACCAGAGGTGGCTGCGCGATCTCGGTCGCGGACCGGGCCACACGCCCGACTGCCGTTGAGGACCGCTCTGGGGTCTGGGGCGCGGTTGCTGTTGTCACTGAGGTGCCTTTACCGGCAGCATCGATTCCAAAGAACCAACGCCACCATCAAATCGAGCTTGTACCGCGTCCAGGACACGGCCGGAAAATTGGGGGGCGGATCGCCCCGAGAGGGCAACCTTATGATCGCTGGAGCGAATAACGTACTCGTACAGGCCCGCGGAAGGGTGTTTCATCCAGACGCTGCTTATCACGCCCGCGATCCACGCCGAATGAGAGAGGCCCCAGTAGTCTTTGCCCAGCGTAGCCGTAAGAAACACCAATGCGGCCCGGTCCCAGAGCTGTAAACGACGCCATGCCTTGACGATCGGTGGAATTCCCAGCCCAAGAGAAGTCAGCAGTACCCCGCCGTAGAACAGCGGACTGAAGAGCGCGTACAAGACCTGGCGTAAAGAAGAACTGCCCACATCAATGTGCATGGCGCTCATGTATGCGATCTCTTCGACAGACGCGATTGCAACCAGAGCCATCCCGGCCGCAACGACCCGGGAGCTAACGCGGACGGGCAGGCTTTCCTGAGGCCTGACGCAGATCCGAAGGACCGAGACAGCCAGAGAGGCCAAAATGCCCATGTAAGTGCCGGCGTAGACGATGACGGGCAACTGGTGGACATTTTCCGGTACGAAACTTAGCGAAGTCGGGACGAACTGCTGGCACAGGAACGGTACGGTGATCGCGGTCGCTCCGAGGACCGCAGCAAGGGGTCTGTGGCTGAAACGGGAGCGGTAGCTCTCGTCCCGAGAGTAGGCGGCGAAGATCCCTTCCCGTATTAGCCAGACCGCAGCCGTGACGCACAAATTGCGAACAAGGTGAAGGACGTTCACGCTCCCAAGGGCGGCATCAAGAATTGCCTCGGGTATGACTACACCTGTCGAAAAAAGACCGAGAACACCGATTCCGATCGCGCCGAGAAAGGAGCTTGAGGCGCCCCAACGAGCGATGAAGTACAGGCGAAAGACAAGTACTGCCACCAGAATCCAAAATGCGGCAGCAATCATAGGCCAAACACTCGTTCAGCCTTCGTGGCTTCCTTCACGGGAGTGGCGTGCAGCACGCGCGCCAAGCCAAAGGCCAAATTTTCGGCAGCGGCTTCAGCCTCATCTAGAGGAACGTCCACTGCACGGCACATCCAGCTGACACCGTTCCGCTTCCCGATGCCGGAGAAGAACGACCCTGCAATCAACCCGTCCAGGGGCTTCCCTTGGTGGCCCAACAGGATGTGGCTAAGTTCATGCAACACGACGTGGACGCTCCATGCCCTGGGGCCGCTCAGGTAGCGGACAATGCCCTGGTTGGGAGTATCGATCCACTGCCCGGTGACACCCTCCCCGAGGCTGTCGGCAGTGCTTTCCTCGAAGACCAGGCGTTTACCGTACTTCCCTTCAACAGTCCTCACCAGGTCACTCAGCTCCGGGTATGCGGGAAGGTTCAAGGTGGCGATTACGTCGGTGTTCAGAGTGGCCTGTTCCATGTTCCTATGGCTCCGGGGATCCAACTGAAATAATTTCAGTAATGTGTACTATGAAAGTCTAGCGTCGAAAGCGCCATGGCAAGGGGCCACCCTACCAAGGTTCAAGGTGTTGGAGTTGTCACGGAAGGTCGACGAGAACGGGGCGGGCAAGGGTTCCGGTCGAGGTGGCTGCTGGTTACCGGGGCAGGCGACACGCGGGGATCGTTTTCTGTAAACAAATCCCCCGATGCTTGGAAGGGCAGTGCTAGTTTCGACTCAGTTGATAGCTGTAAACAGAAACATAGGGCGATCGACAGCAGTAGCACCAGCGATGAAGCAGCCACGACCGCAAGTCGTGCGAGATTCAAAGGACATGACCATGAGCGCAGTAATCAATCGTGGAGGCGGCCGGCCCAGCAAGGGACTCCGCAAATACATTGGCTTCCGCACGCAGGCTAAGACTGCGGAGGACGTTCAGATGATCGCTGCCGCCAAGGGCATGACTGTCACTGACTACGTTTCCTCCGCCGTAGACCGTTCCCTGCGAGAAGATCTGGCCTTGCTGGATCACTTCGCACACCAGGAGGAACTGCCCATCCGCATAGCGTCATAACAGAAGAAGGCCCGCACTAGGCGGGCCTTCGAAGCTGAAGATCCACGATCCGGGAAGCTTGCCGGCGAACAGATCGTAGATCGAATAGAAGACCTTCACAGGACTTCACTTGTGCTGCAAACCGATCTGCCAGGATCGGCCTCTTTCGTTGTCTCGCAACAACTCTCCCGAAAGGATTGTTCTCATCGTACATGGAGTCCCATGTGCGCCGCCAGCCATATCCGCAATTGGCGTGTCGCGCAACGGTGCCGGGTCACATTCGCCCGCCGAGGTTTGGGCTGCCCTCGCGCCGATGCTTGCGGGGCAGCCTCGAGTCCGTCTGTCGAGGGACGGCGGAAAGACGTACCCGCAGAAGCACGAGCGCAACCTCACTGTAGATCTCCCGACGCTTCCAGCTGCGGTTCGAATTTTCGGCAAAGACGGCACTTGCGCGGCCATTTTCCTCGATTTCGACACCTCTGTGGCCGGCGTTGAAGGGGTCCTGAAGGACGTTCAGGCTGTCCAAACTTGGCTGCACTCAGTTGGCGCACGCTGGATCGAGGACTACTCCCCCAACGGTGGCCGTCACGTCTACATACCGCTCGCTCAGCGGGTCACTTTCTCTGAAGCGCGTGATCTTGTCGAGGCACTGGGCGCCCGGTACCGGACCCTGGACAAGACCCCACATCAGAACCTCCTCCACGGCTGCATGAGAACTCCCGGCTCCCCGCACAAGCGAGGCGGCCACCAGGAACTCGCGATGAGCCTGTCCATGGCATACGACGTCGCCCGCCGGCCCAATTCACCGGCCGTCTGGGCCACCATGAACGCCGACCTGAAGGGGGAGATCAACGCCGTGCGGGCCCTTCGCCTCGAAGGGGTCTTCGACTCAATGGCCGACAAGAGTGCAGACGCGCCCGCCGTGGGCGCCTCCGTTGGTCGGATGTCGCGCCCCATGCAGCTCATGGCACAGACCGGCCTCTACGACACCAACCGGTACGCTTCCGACTCGGACGCCCGCCAGGCGATCCTCACCGGCGCCGCGGCCGCTGGCCTCCAGCTAGTCGACGTCGAACGCCGCATGATGCAAGGGACCTGGCCCGGACTCGCATCCTTCTACGCCCGGTACGCCTCCAAACACCGCATGCCTGCGCTCCGCCGCGACTGGACCAACGCCGTTGCTCACCTCCAAAAGAACGCCGGTAACGAAGCCAACAACAATGTCCGTAGATCCCCCACAAGCCAGCCAACTACACAGCCCCCACCACTAAAGGGAAGCGCCCTAACTTCAAACCCCGATGCTGAGCATCGGTTCATCCGGACCTGGCGGAATGCGCTTCGCATAAGGGAGGTGACCTACCAGGAATCAAGGACAGGACTGGCTCGCAGGATGGTGCTCAGATCCTTGGGTGAGGCTGCCCACAAGACGTCTTCGCGGTTTATCGAGTTCGGAGTCCGGTCCATTGCCGTGGCGACCGGCCTCGATCACACCACGGTCGCGCTCCACCTGAAGGCGCTGCGCAGCGAAAGGGAGCCCCTAATCACTCTCGTTGAGGAAGCACGAGGTACAAAGGGCGACCTGTACATGCTGACCGTTCCCGAAGGGCTGAGAGCCGCCGCGGAGGACGCCTCCTGGCAGAAGGGAAAGATCCACGCCCTCCGCCCGGTCTTCAGGGAATTGGGTCTACCGGCCGCGTTCGTCTACGAGGCCCTCGAGCACTCCCCCGCCATGTCCACTACCGAGATCGTGCGGGTCACACGGCTTTCCAGGTCTGCAGTGAACGAAGCACTCGAGATCCTTGCCGCCTGGAACCTGCTGTCAAGAGACGCCGGCAGGTTCTGGTCGATCGTGACAGCGACTTCGCTGAGGCAGCTCGCAGAACAGTTCGGGGTGCTCGAAGCCGTCGCCGCGCAGCTCCAGCGGTACCGCCAGGACCGAGTTATCTGGCGCGAATGGTTGGCCAAGCACGTGAATACCGTCGCCGAGCTCCTCTCCCCGGGTGAGGATTACCCCTGGCACGAATTTGAAGGGCCGCCGGACGAGTGGTCACTGCCGGATATCGCCTTTGGCAGAGCTAGTTAGGCGCGTAGACGGAAGAGCCGTGGCTCAAGCCCCTTGTCCGCTCAAGGAGCATCGCAGTCCGCGATCTCGTGCCATAACCCATGCCATAGGACCTATAGGAGGTGAATAGAGGGGATCCGTGAGACGTGCTTTTTATTCTTTGGCGAGATTCCCATGCACGTGGAGCTTGAGAGCTGCCGATACAAGGGCGCTGCGCGACGGGGCCCCCATTTCTACGACCTTCTCATCAAGCCAGGCCACTTGGAGCCCGTCGAGCCGAAGCTGAATCTGAATACCGGCCTCTCCCCTCTTTCGAGGCGCGCGTCGCGGCATGCCAGAGCTCGACATCACTGTTTCGACAGCGAACTCGTTCGAAAGCGCTTCTTCATCCAATGCCTCGAATGCATCGATGAGCAGGTCCGCGTACGTCGTCCGTGCCTGGTGTACGGCATCCTTAACAACAGCTAGCAAGGCTGGCGGTAGGTAAACTCCGACGTTACGAAGCACTCCTGGAACCGTTTCGGATGCCTTTTTACCTTGGGATGCAGTCTTTGTGGACTCCGTCCTTTGTCTGCCGGCTGATGGACTTGTTTGAGGACCGGCAGACACTTGTTCGGCCTCAGGCTTAACACTCTCATCTTGCCTAGATGTCAGTTCGAGTGTGTCAATACCATCGGAGTCTGGGTCCGCCGCGGGTGTTGAAAGAACCCGGCCGGATTTCGGCGACGGCGCTTCCTCCCGTCGTTCAGGCTTCACGGCTTGATTGACCTGTTCAGTAGTTTGACTGCGCCGCTTCGGGGCCAGTAAGCCCTGCAAAGCTGCGCCCCGGACTGGAACCGCCGCTGGAGCGAATGCACCGGAAAGGTTTGGCCGACCGCTCATGACTGGTTACCGCTTTCGATGTCGTTGAGACGAGCCAGGATCTCCCCGGTCAGCTGCTCGTACTCTTCGGCCAGTCCTCCGGCGTTGCGGGAGAAGAACCCGTCGGCCGGCTTTTCTCCGGCTCTGAGGGCTTTCAACCGAATTTTCTGGGCGTCCGTAACTGCACCCTCAAGCTCGTGGAACAGTAAGCCCTTCCGACGCGCGTCTGCACTGGCGCTCTCCAAGTTCCGGATTCGTGTCTCGAAGACCGGAGCAACGGTGCCAAGCATTTCCTCGAGCGTCTCTCTCACGCTGCGCTCCAGCCGCAGAGAACGGGGCCCAACGCCGAATAGAACTATGCCGGCCAATTGCAGGTTCGGATTCCGGTCCCTGACGGCCATGAAGCGACGCGCGATGCGTTCAACACCGTCGATGCTGGCATCATCTGAACGCGTAGGAATCACAACGGCGCTCGAAATAGCGAAGGCACCCTCAACAAGAATGCGTTCCCCTGGCGGCGTGTCGATCAAGATGAGGTCGTAGTCGTCTGCCAGAGGTGCGAGCACGGTGTAAAGCATGTCCCCGAAGTCGCCAGCATCGGATCGGTTGCTCCTCGAAACCATAAGGCCCTGAATGTCCTCGAGGTCCTGCCCACCGGGAATGACGTCCAGGTTCTCCCTCACGTCGCGGAGAATCATTGGTGCTGTCCCGGCCACGAGTGCATGGAATAGCTCGCGTCCGCTCTGCCGTTCATAGCCGAGATCCCGAGCGAGGTCGCCCTGGGGGTCGAGGTCGACCATTAGAACCCGGGAACCGGCCAAGGCTACATATCCGCCTACGTTGGCCGCGGTGGTTGTCTTACCCACTCCCCCTTTACCGTTCGCCAGAGATATCACGCGGTCGATTGCCCGCGTTTCCCGATACTTCGCTGGTACTGAGGCTTGCAGTGATCGTGCCATCGGCCGGCTGTTCTCCTACGTGCTGGAAGGCGGATGTTCCTACCGTCAAAGCTACGCGAGTGCTCGTTCGATCTCCGGTATTGACACGGGTTGGGTGCCCAACCGTAGATCCTGTGGCCTGCAAGGCTTTGAAATCTACGTGTTTGTCGGTTTGGGGGATGGTTGTAAACACCATGACTAGATAAGCAAGGGTTCATGCGATTCATAACGTGTAAATCTTCGCAAAAGGTTTGGCTGGCCTAATGGCGTGTTTGGGAGTTTGAACGCACGCCAGGAAGTAAATCTTTAGGACTACTTGTGTTCCAATTAGATTTCACGCCTGACGTATGGCAGGCCTTATGGCATGAAAGACAACGCACCGCCGGGTTGATTCAATCTCCGCCCTCGACCAACGGGACTCAGCCATGAGCCTTCGGCCGGGCTCACAACAAGTGATTCGTCACCAGCAGTAAAGAGCAGGATGGGTGCCGTCCTAACAGAGACCGTCTAGACAACGCTACGCCCGCCGCCGGCCCCGTCAAGGGCGGTCATCTAGTACCAGCGGTGGGATTCCAGCGCCCGGAGCAGGGGAGCGGGGTCCTTCTCCAGCTGGTCGACGTGACGGGTCCCGCCTAGTGCCCGGGAGGGCGTGGCCATCCAGAGCGTGAAGTAGTTGTGTGGAATCTTCAGCTCCATGGCCCGCTGGAACAACGCTGTTACGACGGGCTGGAGCTGCCCTCCCGGGAGGAATTGACAGCCCGGGCAGTACGTCCCTTCGCCGATGAAGACCCGCACGAGCTGACGCATGACGGGTTCGGGGTCTTCCGTCAGCTCGGAGAGCCGGCGACGGACCTGATCGAGCGCGGGCAGGGTGAACTCAGCCCGGATGTTGTCCCAAGCTTGTGCAGGAATGGGGTGAGCTGGCACGACGGGCTCTTATCTAGTCGCTGATGCTCTCAAGGAGCCATTGGGTTGCCAGGGGATCGCGCCGAAGCGTGAAAGTCCGCAGCGTGGAATTGGTTCCCAGGCGAATTATCTACCCTTTACCTCCATTTCTGCAGGTCAGAGCAGCGGCGGCGGGTTAGTTACGTTTGGCACGTACAGAATAGGAAGGTGCTGCGTCGTGTATATCAACTCCGGGCGAGAGGGTCAGGGGGTTCTGTGCGAAAGATTACAGACCAGCACGTTAGCCGGGCTTAGCTTGATTCGGTAGGCGTTGGCTGACGCTTTCCACCTCATGAGGAGCGACGATGCGGGAATCAGAATAGTGGCGGCATGACGGGCCACCGCCGTGCTTGGGTACGTCTGATGGTGTTGGTTTTGTTTGTCGCAGCTGCTGCTGTGGCCGCGCTGCTGTTCCCTGTCCCGACTGTGGAGGAGGTGCGGTGGTACTTCACGGGGACCAGCTGGGGTCCGGCGGTTTTCATCCTTGGTTATGCGGCGCTGACTCTTACACCGGTGCCCAAGAGCGTGCTGACGATCGGCGCGGGCGTGGTCTTTGGCTTTGTCGGGGGAGTAGGTCTGGTGGTGGCGGCAGCGCTGCTGGGTGCATCGGCCGCGTTCTGGTTGGGTCGCTGGTTGGGTCGGGAGGCTGTGGAGAATTACACGGGCGCCAGGGCGGGGAAGCTGGATGAGGTGTTGGGGCGGCGGGGGTTTGTTGCAGTGGTTGGTGTGAGGCTGGTTCCGGTGCTGCCGTTCACGGCGATCAATTACCTGGCCGGGGCCACGTCTGTTGGCTGGTGGCATTATTTGCTGGGTACGGCGTTGGGCATCCTGCCCGGCACGGTCAGTTATGTGACGCTGGGGGCTTTCGGGCTGCGGTTTGGCTGGCAGGTACAGGCGGCTTTGGCCGTGCTTGGCCTGTTGACCCTTGCCGGGCTGGTCGTGGCTGTGCGGAAGCGCCGCAAAGGGGCGGAACGTGTTTGACGCTGCACTGAGGGCACGGACGGGACCGGTGCTGGGCCGGATGGCCGCGGTCCTTGACCGGCGCTGGATTACACCGGATCGGCTGACCGGGCTGAACCTGTTGTTGGGCCTGGGCAGTGCCGGGCTTGCCGCGGCCCAGTGGTGGATGCCCTCGCTGGCTGCCTGGCTGCTGTGCCGGGCCGCTGACGGCCTGGACGGCCCCCTGGCTCGCCTCCGGCGGCGCCGGTCAGGGGAGGAAGATCCGGGCCGGGGCGGCTTTTGGGACATCAGCGCGGACTTCGTTGTGTATGGCGCCACGGTGGTCGGCGTGGGGATGGGTGCCACGGCGGCTTTCGGCGCCCCGTGGCTGCCCTTCCTGCTGGTCCTTTTCACCTACTACATCAATGGTGCGGTGTTTCTGGCCTTCTCTTCCATTGCGGAGAAGACCGGGCGCCGCATTGATGACGGACGGTCTCTGTCGTTTCTTGGTGGACTGGCAGAGGGAGCGGAGACCGTGGTGGTGCACAGCCTGTGGCTGGTCCTCCCGGACTTCGCCTGGTTTATTGCCGCCGTCTGGGCCCTGGCGGTGGGGGTCAGTGCCGGACATCGGATTGTGGCCGGTTACCGGGCTTTGAGTTGATCCGGCGGGCGTCAAGGGCCAGGCGCCGGAGTGTCGCCAGCGCCTTGATGGCGGTGCGGCGCAGCGGGGACCGGAGGCGTTCGCGGACATCGAGGACTGCGGCGTTCCAGACCCCGTCAGAGTATGTTGGGTAGGCGTGGGTGGCGCCGGCAATATCGGACGTGGTGAGTTTCTTGTGCACGGCCAGGGACAGTTCGGCCAGGGATTCCCCCGCCCGGGGACCCACGATGGTGCCGCCCATAACGCGGCCGCCGCGGCCCACCAGAAGCTCGGTGAAGCCCTCGGTCCTGTCCTCGGTGACGGCCCGGTCAAGGTGGGAATCCCACACGGTCCGGGAGGTTACCGGTTGCCCGGACCCGCCGCTTGTCACGGCGGCGATCTCCGGTGAGGTGTAGGTGACGCGCGGGACAGCGGGGCTGATCCGGCGTCGGAGCCCCAAGACGGCGTTGGATGCTGCCACGCTGGCGTGGACGCCGGCAAGGTGGGTGAACTGCGGGTGGGTGGTGACATCTCCTGCCGCCCAGATCAGGGGATTGGTGGTCTGCATGCGTTCATTGGTGAGGACATGCCCGCGGTCGTCGAGGTGGACGCCCACGTGTTCAAGGCCGATGCCGGTGGTGCGGGGGGTTCGTCCGGCTGCCAGGAGCACGGTGTCAGCGTCCACTGTGGTCCCGTCTTCCAGATGCAGCCTGTGCCCCTGAGCGGGGCTGGTGGCATGGCTGATGCTGGAATTTTCCAAAATAGTCACGCCGTCTGCCTTGAGGCTCTCGCGGATGATGTCCACCCCTTCCGGCGTCTCCTTGGCCAGGATGCGGGAGCGGACGATCATGGTGACGTCGGCGCCGAGCCGGGCGAAGGCCTGGCCCAATTCGCAGGCGATCGGGCCGCCGCCCAGGATGGCAAGCCTGCCGGGCAGGGCGGTGAGGTCCCACACCGTTTCGGACGTGACCGTCCGGGCGGGGTCCAGCCCGGTGAATCGGGGTTTGGAGGGTTCAGCGCCGGTGGCTATCAGGGCCTGCCGGAACCGGAGTACTTCCCCGTTCAGGACGGCCGTTCCCGGGCCGGTGAAGGACACGTGTCCGGAGAGGACTTCAACCCCGGCCTCTTCCAGGGCTTCGGGACTGTCCGCGGGCTCGATGGCCCGGATGGCCGCGGCGATGCGTTCCCGGATTGCAGAGAAGTCGGGGTTCCCACCGCCAGCCGGGCGCCGGCTTCTTGCCTGCGCGGCCGCGGAGAGGAGCGTCTTGGAAGGGACGCAACCGGTCCAGAGACAGTCCCCGCCGGTACGTTCCTGTTCCACCAGGACAACGCGGGCGCCGAAACCTGCTGCCGTCTTCGCACCGATGATTCCCGCCGTCCCTCCGCCAAGGACGAGGAGGTCAATGATTCCGTCGGTGGGTGCCATGATGAAGTTCCTTACGGTTGATACCTGCCTGCTGCCACGCAGGATTCCGGGAGTCCGGGATGTTTTGCTGGTCCGGGGTGGGACCTGGTTCAAGGGAGAGAGATATTCCTGACAAGTACACAGCATTCGCACCGTTTTACGACGCGCTCTCCGGCGAGTACCCGGTGTATCGGGCCGGACGGGACCGGGGAATTGAAGCGCTGGGGCCACGGCCGGGGGAGCAGGTCCTGGATTTGGGCTGCGGAACCGGTCTCAACTTTCCCCTGCTTCAGGAGCTGATAGGTCCTGCAGGAACGATCGTCGGGATCGACCGCAGCGCCCGGATGCTTGAACAGTGCCGCCGGCGCGCCGCCAGGGCTGGCTGGAGGAACGTGATCCTCGTTGAGGCCGACGCCGTCCTCCTGGACCCGGCCGCGATCCGGACGGCCATCGAGGAACAGGGCGGATCCCCGGAGTCCGATGCCGCGTTGGCTACCTATTCGCTGTCGCTGATGCCCGAGTGGCGGCGGGCCTGGGCGAACCTCAAGGCACTGGTACGGGCTGAGGCGCGGGTGGCGGTAGTCGACATGAAGGATCCGGAGGGGTGGGCCCGGCTGCTCACGCCCTTGGCGCGGGCGGCGTGTGCCCTGGGTGGTGCAGACATCACTGCGCACCCCTGGCAGGCTGTTGAAGATGACTGCCCCCAGGTCATCCGGTCTTCCGCGCGGGCAGGACATTTGCAGATCCGTGCAGGAGCTCTTCACAAAGACCCATTCTGGCCGCTTCCAGCGCCCGGCTCTGTGCGCGAGATTACTTAACACGGCAGACGCGCACCGTAGGGTTGCCGGTATGCGCTCATTTGCGGCCTTTTTAAGCCACCTTGAACGGGTGACCAGGCCGGTTCATCCGGAGAGCCGCGCCGCGCTGGACCGGCGGTGGGCCGAGCTGCCCGGGCACGTCAAAACCCCTGCCCAGCTGCTGGGCAGGACCGCGGTGGGCTGCGAAGGAACCCACGGCGTCTTCCCCAAATGCAACCTGACCTGTACGCCGTGCTACCACTCAGCAGATGCGAACAAGGTAAGGATCGACGGCGGCCACACCGTCAACGCGGTGACCGAGCAGATGGCACTCCTCCGCCGCCTGCGCGGACCCCGCGCGCACGCCCAGCTGATCGGCGGGGAAGTGAGCCTGCTCCCGGCCCAGGACCACGCGGCAGCGCTTCTTGCCGTGCGCGCAGCCGGGCGCGAACCGATGTCCATGACCCACGGGGACTTCGACTACCAGTACCTCCTCGACGTCGCCCTGGACGGGAACGGACAGCCGCGGTTCCGGAAAGTATCGTTCGCCGCCCATTTTGACTCGCTCATGCGCGGGCGCAGGGGAGTGCCCCGGCCGCGGAGCGAGTCGGAGCTGGATCCGTACCGGGAGGGATTCGCCGCCATGTTCACGGCTCTCCGGAAGGACCACGGCGTCGGCTCCTACATCGCCCACAATATGACCGTCACCCCAGCGAACATCGACCAGGTCCCCGGTGTCACCGGCTCTGTTCTGGGGATGCCGTTCGACATGCTCTCCTTCCAGCCCGCCGCCTATATGGGCGATGACAGGAGATGGGGCAAGGACTTCGCCAACGTCACCATTGATGCAGTCTGGGACCGGATCGAGCAAGGTGCCGGGCAGCGGATTCCGTGGCAGGGCACCCAGTTCGGGGACATACGTTGCAACCGGACCGCCGTGGTCCTGCGGGCCGGCGGGACTCTCGCGCCCCTGATTGACCCGGACGACCCGGACGATATTGATGCCCGGGACCGGCTGCTGGCCCATTTTGGCGGCATGTACTTCGGCGGAACACCCCACTGGATTGTTGCCGCCAAGATCATCAGGGCCCTGATCGCCCACCCGGGTGAGGTCCCCGTGGTCCTGCGCTTCGGGCAGCGCCTGGCCCGACGCGCCGGCGGCCTGCGCCATATCTTCGCCGCCGCCCGCGCCGGCCAACTTTCCTTCCGGACCTTCGTCGTGCACAACTTCATGGACGCGGCCGACGTCGCACCGGCCTGGCAGCTGATGGAGAAGGGCGTGGTTAGTGAGGACCCGAAAACCCGGGAGGTCCAGGAACGGCTGGGCGCCTGCATGTACACGATGAGCCATCCCGACACCGGCCAGCTCGTTCCCGCGTGCGTGCAGCACTCAGTGCTTGACCCTGCCGAGAACGCCGGCCTGCGCAAACTCCTTCCACTGACCCCTCGCGGACACGGAGAGCCCCCCGTACACCCTTGACTTCCCCTGACTGGAAGGTTTTAGCGTGAATTTACCGGCGATCATTACTTGAGGAAAGGAGCTGGTCATGGCATTGCAGGAAGGTGAGGTTTACCGTTGCCCGGATCGGGACTGTGGCTGCGAAATTACCGTTACCAAGGGTGCGGCCCCTGGGCACGGGGGCGACAGCAATCCCAGATGCTGCTGTGGGCACGTCATGGAAAAGGCGGGCTGACACCTGATGCCCGGCCTCCCGATCAGGGCCGGGCTGCCCTTCCAGGCACCTCGTCTTAACCCGCCCCGTTATGTGTTCACGTTTACAGAGCAGCCCATTGCTCCAGGCCTATCTTTCGAAGGTAAGCAGTTCCGCTTCAACGAAAGGCAGCACGACGATGTCCGCTACATCTCCCGTGGCACACCAGCCACACGCCCTCACGCATCATCTTGCCAGGCGCATCAGCGCAGGTGTCATCGGCGGTATCGCCGGTGGCCTGGTCTTCGGCGTGCTGATGGCCATGATGGGTATGCTTCCGATGATCGCCTCCATGGTCGGTTCGAACTCGCCCGTGGTGGGCTTCGGAATCCACATGGTGATCTCCATCCTGATCGGGTTGGGCCTGACAGTGCCGTTCGCCTGGCTTCTGAAGACCTATAAGAGGGGAGCGCTGGTCGGAATGGCGTACGGGGCGCTTTGGTGGGTTCTTGGCCCCCTGCTGATCATGCCCATGATGCTCGGCATGCCGCTCTTCATGGTGAACGCGACGGCCGGATGGTCTCTCATCGGCCACCTGATCTACGGCATCATCCTTGCCGTGGTCGCTGTCCGGGTCCTGAAGAGCGCCGATGAGCGATAGATGGGAAGAGGGGCTGGAGGCCGCCGTCGGTGGCCCCCGGCCCTGGTCTCCGGGCCAACGTGAACCATACCCTCTCACCTCGGGGCCCGATGATCCGTTCACCTGTCTCAACGAGGTGGATCTCTTCGCGGACCTGAGCGCTGAGGAGATGCGCGCGATGGACATGATGGCGCCCGCGCGGATGTTCCGCCGGGGGGAACTTGTCTTTAGCCAGTCGCAGCCCGTCACCGCCCTGTTTATCCTCAAATCGGGCCGGGTCCGGATTTTCCGTGTCACCGAGGACGGTAAGGCCCTCACCATGGCGATCCTCGAACCCGGGGCAGTGTTCGGGGAAATGCTGCTCGTGGGCCAGCGCATGTATGACAACTACGCCGAGGCCATCGAGGACTCCGCCATTTGCCAGCTCGGCGTCGAGGACGTGGAGCGGTACCTGATCTCTGACCCGCGCATCGCCATCCGCATTTCCCGGCTGCTCGGGGAACAGGTAGCCCGGCTGGAGGAACGCCTCACAGACCTCGCATTGCGGCCACTGTTGGCCCGCACCGCTTCTCTGTTGATCAGCCTCGATGCTGCCGCGCCGAGCGGCCGCTTTGGCCAGGGCAAAGCCATCCGCCTCACGCACGAACAGATCGCCGGTCTTCTGGGCGCAACCCGGGAAGCTACCAGCAAGGCGTTGGCAGACTTTGCAGGCAAAGGAATCATCCGCCAGGGCCGCGGCCGCATCACCATCCAGAAGCCGGCAGCCCTGCGCTCGGCGGCAGTAAGCAGCGGCCCGTGACCTGCAGCCACGCCACCGGTCGCGCACGTTCCGGTATCCGGGGACCTCCAACCCCGGAAGAGGACAGCCCTTATCGACCCGACGCACGACAGAAGACATCAAAAGGAGCCACACATGCCCCGCATTCCCGCACACACCCTCGATACCGCTCCCCGCGGGTCCAAAGACCTGGCGGCCACCATGGAAAAGCGGATGGGAAAGCTGCTGAACATCCACGCCGGAATGGCCCATTCCCCGGTTGTCATCGCGGCCTACAACGGCATCTCCCAGGCCATAGCAGCCCACGGAACCTTCGATGCACGGACCAAGGAAGCGATCGCCCTGGCCGTCGGCAACCAGAATGACTGCGACTACTGCCAGGGCGCGCACACGCTGTCGGGCCGCAAAGCCGGGCTCAGCGAAGAACAAATCATCGCGATCCGCGCCGGTGAAGTGGACTTCGACCCCAAACTCGCCGCCATCACCGAGGTGGCACGCGAAGCGGCGGCCCGGACCGGGAACGTCTCCGAGCCGGTGTGGCAGGCAGCACTGGACGCCGGATGGACCGATGAAGAGCTCGCCGAGGCATTCGCACATATCGCCGCGAACCTCTTCACGAACTACTTCAACCATTACGCCGGGACAGAGCTGGACGTTCCCGCTGCACCGCCGCTGAACTCCTAGCGCCACGCCGTTCCCACGGGTGTCCCCGCATGCTGCCGGGGCCTCGGGGGAACCGGCGGCTGCTCCCGTCTGACCTCTTGCCGGCATCCTTTGCAGCTACAGCCCGGTCATCCAGGACCTACCCTCGAGGAAGACTTATGTGGAACTCTTTTATCCGGCCGGCCAGCATAATGACCGGTTTCCTGCTCGTTCTGGGCGTGTCCGCCTGCAGCTCACCATCAAACCCTCTGCAAGACAAATCCGGGACAGGCGCGGCGACAGCCGCAGGGCCGCTGCTCGTGGGGTCAGCAAACTTTCCCGAAAGTGAGACACTGGCTGAAATTTATGCCGGTGCCCTCAATGCAGGAGGCGTCCCCGCCCAGACCAAACCGCAAATCGGATCCCGGGAGGTCTACGTCAGGGCCGTGCAGGACGGTTCAATCGACCTGGTCCCCGACTACAGCGGCAACCTGCTGCGGTAGGTGGACAAGAGCGCCACGGCAACCAGCGCGGCGGACGTGATGAAAGAACTGCCGGGCAGGCTTCCGTCCGGGCTGGCTGTGCTCGAACCGGCCGCTGCTGAGGACAAAGACTCCATCGTCATCACAGCACAAACCGCCGCCAAGTACGGGCTGAAAACCCTCGAGGACCTGGGGAAGGTTTGCGACCGGATTGCGCTGGGGATGCCGCCCGAGGCGCAGGAAAGGCCCCAGGGCTTGCCCGGACTTAAGGCGAACTACGGGTGCGTCCCGAAGGAGTTTGTCCCCTTCAACGACGGCGGCGGCCCCGTGACCCTCCGGGCGCTGCTGGATGACAAAATCCAGGCGGCGGACATCTTCAGCACGTCGCCGCTGATTGTCGACAACAACCTTATTGCCCTTGAAGATCCCAAGAACAACTTCGCGGCCCAGGAGGTTTTGCCTCTGATCCGCAGCGACAGGGTGGGCAGCAAAGCCAAGGACATCCTCAACAAAGTATCGCGGGTCCTCGCCACGGACGACCTGGTGCAACTGAACAAAAAAGTCTCCGGGGATGCCAAACAAAGCCCGCGGGACGCGGCAGCGGCCTGGCTCAAGGAAAAGAACCTCGGCAGCAGCTGAGGTTCGGCGAACCAACCCACTGCAGGCGGGCGCTTAAGGCGCATCAGACATGTGAGTATCGGGCTGGGTCAGCGGCGAAGGTATCCCGGCAGCCTTCTGAGCAGAAGTAGTAGGTTCTGCCGTGGTGAACATGGGCTGCGCCCGGGCTGGCTGTATCGACGCTCATACCGCACACCGGGTCCGTCCCGGTGCCGGCCGCCAAACCGGTATCTTCTTGCGGTATGCCAGGGGACTCTTCGCCACGGTTTGCCTTCGGCTCCGAAGCACTGGTGCCCGGTGGCATGGGCTCGGCAGCCGACTGGTTGATGTATTTTCCGGGATCGTTGACGAATTTTTCGTGACACCGGTCCGAGCAGAAGTAATAGGTGCTCCCGCGTGGGTATGGATGGCCGGGGCGTGTGCGCGTTCCACCTGCATCCCGCACACCGGGTCCTTGGCGTATTTCTCCATCCCGCCGAAGCGTTCCCTGTTCCGGTACAGCCAGTACACGACGGCGCCGACGGCGATGGCGATGATGTTCAACCACGTGGTGTAGTTCCACTCGAAGGAGGTGCGGGCGATCTCTGTCGGGCGGTCCGGGGCGGGGATGCCCAGGGCACGGAACAGCAGGTCCACGATCAGCCCGGAAACGCTCATGACCGCCCAGAACGCGAAAAAGATCCGGGCGGCGATCCGGCGCCCGTAGAACTTGCCGTAAATGATGACCAGCGGCAGGGCGATGAGGTCCGCGAACACAAACGCGACGGTACCGCCGAAACTCAGGCCGCCCTTGAACAGGGCCGCGGCCAAGGGAACGTTCCCGATCGAGCAGACGAAGCTAATGAACGCCACGAACGGGCCCACGATGACGTTTTCCAAATCCGTCCAGAACCCATGGCCGGAGAAGAACACGACGCTGTAGGCCGAAGCGGGCACGGCGACAGCCAGAATCCCGGCGACCAGGTAGCCGATGAGCAGCTCGCGGCGGAGCATGCTCACGTCCGAGACAGCGTAACCGGCCGCATCCGCCCACCCTGCCTTCGACCGCAACCGCTGCCACAGGCTCACCCCGTGCCACTCGCCCTCGTCAGATCCCGCGGCACGTCCCTTGACGGAAGCGCGGGCGTTCAGTCGTTCCCTGGCCTGGGCGAGTTCGGCGGCGGGGAAAACGCGTGGCGCGATCAGGACGAACAGGGCAATCATGATCGCCCCGCCCACAAATTCGGCCAACGCGAACTGCCAGCCGATCAACAGCCACAAAACGATGCCGAGTTCAACTACCAGGTTCGTGGAGGCGACCATGAAGACCATCGCGGTAGTAAAGTCCGCGCCACGCTGGAACAGAGATTTTGCCAAGGCGGTGGCCGCGTAGGAACAGCTCGAAGACGCCGCACCGAGGAACCCGGTGCGCACCACCGTCGCGGCTCGGTGGTCACCCATGGCTTTCTGCATCTCGTGCCGGGACACGAACGCCTGCACGGCCCCGGACAACGTGAATCCGAAAATCAGGGCCCACAAAGTGGCCCAGAACATGAAAAATGCCTCCAGGACGCTCTGCCCCGCCGTCTGCAAAAGCATCTCAGCGCGTTCCCTCTCGGTCCCTCACGCCCGGGTAGCTGGCCGGTTTGCGGTCCTGCCAGCGCGCCAGGAGGTGCCCAAGTTCCCGAAGTACGAACCCGATTCTGCCCGCAGCCCCGGCATCACAGCCGGGCAAAGCCGGGATGTCCTTCCCTCCCTCACACTGCGGCAACATCTCGTGCCTGCTCCTGATCACACCTTCTTCCCTCGTGGCCTCGACCCGTCCTGCCCGTTGCCTGGACAACGCGGTCCCTGACATCTACTGCCTTGGACAATAGTTGTTCTTCACGCATGGGTTTTTCCTTCGACGTCAATGGTGGTCTGTTCGTCATAGAAGCCGATCAGGCCCGTGAGTTGGGTTGCGTCCGGGAGGGGATTTTCGTAGCTCCAGACGATATTTTCGCCCTTAGATCCAGCGCCGGTGAGTGACCAGTACGATGCCGTGCCCTTATAGGGACAGATGGTGCTGTGTGAGGAGCGTTCGAGGACCCTGAAGTTGACGTCCGCCCGCCGCAGGTAGGTCCGCACCGGTAGCATCGTCTCGTAGAGAATCACCGGCCGGGCGCTCTCGGCCAGGACCGTTGTCCCGTAGGCCACCCTGACCCGGCGCGAGGAGGCACGTGCGTCGACCCGATGGAAGGGGTCCCGCGGATGGCCTTCGATCACCTGGTCTTCCTCCCGCCAGCGGTCAAAGGCGTCGAAATCCAGCAGGATATGACCGGCCAGGCCTGCGTCAGTGAGCCGGAACCCGGCGTCCGGCAGTTCCAGGCCCCCGCTCCTCAGGGTCAGTGCCTGGCCCTGGGCTGTGTGGGCGGCGAAATGCGAACGCTGCCCGGCCCGTGCCTTGTCATTGGGAGAGGGCTGGAGGTCTGCGGCGATGTCCTGTTCCGGGACCGCGAAGACGGGGGTCAGCTTCCGCGGCTCAAAGACGAGAAAAGCATCCCGGGAATCCACGATGGCCCGGCCGCCGGCGTCCGCCCTGATCCTGCGCGGTGTTGGCTCGTACCGCAGTTGGTGAGCAAGGGCCCGCATTTCCGAACTCAACCGAACAGCCATGTCGGGACTCAGTTTCCTTCGGCCAGGGCCGGGACCAGATCAGCAAGGGAGGACACGGTGTGATCCGGTGTCTGGAAATAGGCCGGGTACGTCCCCCCTGTCCTGTTGATCCAGGCGGTGGCCAGGCCCGCGCGGGCCGCGCCGTGAATGTCCCAGGGATGGACCGCGACCAAGAGCATCTCCTCCGGCCGGGTACCGCACGCGGAGGCCGC
>NZ_JBHUYA010000009.1:0-200445 GCF_042668995.1 Arthrobacter sp. NPDC057259 | reverse complement strand
GTCGGGGCCCCGGCCACACACACCTGCTCCACCACCACCACCCCCCACCTGCGCCCCCGCCCCCGGACCCCCCCGCCTCACCGGGGGCCTTCGCCCGGGTCCCGCGCCCGGCGCGTGAACGCGGCGTCTAGCGGCCGTACGGGTTCTGGCCGTACGGGTTGGCGAACGGCTGCTGCTTCTTGAAGTACGGGGCGACGGCGGGCATGTACAGGATGACGATGCCGGCGACGCCGAGGACCACGGCCAGCGTGCCGAGGCTGAGCGGGAACAGGCTCAGCAGCGACAGGGCCGCCAGCACGGTGCCGAGGATGCGGGCCCAGTTCCGGCCCTTCCGGACGTTCAGGGCCACCAGGGCGTACAGGCCGGCGCTGATCACGGCGAAGACGATGATGCTGACCATCACCGCGCCCTTGATGCTGTCGTAGCTGATGTCCGCGCCGCCGGCGGCCATCTGCTGCTCGACCGTGCTACGCATCGCGGGGTTGTCCAGGGTACCGAGCGCCAGGAGCAACGAGATCACCCAGACGACGCCGGAGGCCACCAGCAGCCAGAAGGCGGTGTTGAGCAGCTGCGGCTGGCCCGCGGCTGACTGCTGCGGCTGCTCGGACGGGTACCCGTACGGCGAGGGGCCCTGGGTGTATGCCGGGGGCTGCTGGCCATACTGCGGCTGGCCGTACTGGGAGCCGTTCTGCCCATACTGAGGCGCCTGCTGGCCGTACTGGGGTGCCTGCTGGCCATACTGCGGCGCATTCTGGCCGTACTGCGGCTGCTGCCCGTACTGCGATGCCTGCTGGCCGTACTGGGGAGCGTTCTGGCCGTACTGGGGTGTGCCGGACTCGTGCCCGTCAGGGCTGGAGGGCTCGACTGGCGGGTTGGTCATGGCGGTCCTCTGCATTTGAAGGCGAACTGCCGGGATCAGCGCCTAGACCCTGCCCCCAGCGTGGATAGTCCCACCGTACCCCGACCGCGCGCCGTTGTGGGGGAACGGATGCCGCGCACTTCCCGTGAAATACGGCGGCCTCAGGTCCGGGACTTGCCGGCTTCGAACCAGGCCTCGGCCGCCGGCAGCCACATCAGCACCGTGGCAGCGAGGCAGATGACGAAACTGGGCCAGCTTCCGCCCCCGGCCAACCCGGTACTGACGGCGGCCAGCAGGAGGCTCACGCCGGCGGCGACGGTCAGGGCGTACCGGGCCCACTCCCGGCCCTCCTTCATCTTCATGGCCAGCGTGACCTGGGCCGCCGCGAGGGCGAGGGCGATCAGCACCAGAAGCAGCAGCAGGATGCCGGGACCGGGGGAGACGACGAAGAGGACCAACCCGCCAAAGAGCCCGACGACGCCGGCCAGCAGCCCGAGGAGACCGCCGGCCACCCAAATCCAGTACGAAATCCTCAGTGGAACGGGCATCGGCGGGACCATGAACATTCCCGCGTAACCGCCCACCGGCAGAACCTCACGGAAGTTCCGGGGATGGTCTGCAGGCCACGCGAACCGGTTGGCGCCTGGCTTGGGTGGCTCGGGAAGGTCGCCGGTGGTGCTCATGAATTTCACTGTAGACGGACCCGCTGACGGTTTCGAGCCGCCACCCGGGGGCCGCCCCAATGAGCGAATGCCCCGCACCATCCTAAGAGGTGCGGGGCATTCGAGGGGCCGGCCGCGGTGGCCGGAAGTGCCCGGCGCTGCCGGGGTGTGCAGACTAGGCTGCGGGGGCGATGAAGGCCAGTTCCAGGTTGATGGCGACCTTGTCGCTGACCAGCACGCCGCCGGCTTCGAGCACGGCGTTCCAGGTCAGGCCGAAGTCCTTGCGGCTGATGGTCGTCTCGGCGGTCAGGCCGGCGCGGGTGTTGCCGAAGGGATCGACGGCCACGCCGTTGAGCTCGGTCTCGAGGGTGACGGGGCGGGTGATGCCCTTGATGGTCAGGTCGCCCTGCAGCTCGTAGGCGTCGCCTTTCTCGACAATGCCGTTGGAGACGAAGGAGATCTCCGGGAACTTCTCGACGTCGAAGAAGTCTTCGCCGCGGACGTGGCCGTCGCGGTTGGCGTCGCCGGAGTCGAAGCTGGCGGTCTTGATGGTGGCGTTGACCTTGGAGTCGGCGACGTTCTCGGAGAGGTCGAGAGTGGCGTCGGCTTCCTTGAACTGGCCGCGGACCTTGCTGATGCCCGCGTGGCGGACGGTGAAGCCGATCTCGCTGTGCGAGTTGTCGAGGGTCCAGGTGCCGGCGGTGAGGTTAGCGGGAAGTGCCATGGTGGTTCTCCTTGAGTAAGTGATTCGTTCGGATCGTTGTCTGATCGTCGGTCGCGGCCTCATTGGTTGAAGTCTCAACTAACTGCTTCACCCAGTATAAACATGCATTTGCATCTTTTATTCCACCTGCGGGGAACATTTCGGAAAAAACTTGAGTTCTACTCCTCGTAGAAGATTTCGTCATTGCCCCTGCCCTTTGAGAAACTGGTACACATGCCCCACGCGACTGTTCATCTGCTCCGCCATGGCGAGGTCCATAATCCCGACGGCGTCCTCTACGGCAGGCTCCCGGAATTCCACCTCTCCCAGCTGGGCCGGGAGATGGCGCAGACCGTCGCGGACCACTTCAGCCGCCGCGTCGCCGAGGGCGCCAACATCGTGCACCTGGCGGCGTCGCCGCTGACCCGGGCGCAGGAGACGGCGCAGCCGATCTCGCAGGCGCTGGGCCTGCCGATCGCCACCGAGGGACGCATTATCGAGGCGGCCAATTACTTCGAGGGGATGCAGGTGTCCCGCTCCGAGATCCTCAAGCCCCGGCACTGGCCCATGCTCCGCAACCCGCTCCGCCCCTCCTGGGGAGAGCCATACCAGGAGCAGGCCACCCGCGTCCGCGCCGCCGTCCAGGACGCCCGGCTCAAGGCCATGGAACTCGGCGGTGAGGACGCCCAGGCCATCCTGGTCAGCCACCAGCTGCCCATCTGGGCCACGCGCCTGAGTGCCGAAGGCCGCCGCTTGTGGCACGATCCCCGCAAGCGCGAATGCACCCTGACGTCCGTCACCTCCCTGGTGTTCAACGACGACGGCACGTTGCTGCGCGTGGACTACAGCGAACCTGCCGCCGCCCTGCTTCCGGGCGCGTCGAGCACGCCGGGAGCCTGAGCATGGAGACGACGAACGTCCGCGTCACCCGGCGCGGCCTCCTCGCCGCCGGCGGTGCGGGCCTGGCCGCGGTACTGGGCCTGACCGGCTGCGCCCAGGAAGACGACCTGGCCAAGCAGGCCAAAGCCGGGGACAACAAGAATTACGTTGCCGGCGACGGCTCCGTCACCGAATTCGCAGCCGCGGACCGCAAGAAGCCGGTGGACCTCAAGGGCACCCTCTTCGACGGCACCACCGTCACCGCCGCGCAGTTCCAGGGCAAGGTCACCGTCCTGAACTTCTGGTTCGCCGCCTGCGCCCCCTGCCGGGTGGAGGCACCCTCGCTGGAGGCCCTGCACCAGGAGTTCAAGGACCAGGGCGTGCAGTTCTACGGCGTCAACCTCCGCGACGAGAAGGCGACGGCGGACGCGTTCGACAAGACCTTCAACCTGACCTACCCGAGCTTCAACGACAAGGACGGGGCTGTCCTGCTGGCCGTCTCCGGCCTGGTTCCGCCCGGCGCCGTCCCCACCACCCTGGTCCTCGACAAGCAGGGCCGGGTGGCCTCCCGCGTGCTCGGCGAAATCGAGAAGGGCACCCTGAAGTCCCTCATCGCCGCGGCCGTGGCCGAGTGAGCCGGTAGCTGCCGCCGTGAACAGTCCCTTCGCCGAAGCCATCCTCAACGGATCCCTCCTGCTGGCCATCCCGGTGGCCCTGCTGGCAGGGTTCGTGTCATTTCTGTCCCCCTGCGTGCTGCCGCTGGTGCCCGGCTACCTCGGCTACGTGACCGGGCTGACCGGCGTTGACCTGCAGAAACAGCGGCGGGGAAGGATGCTGGCCGGGATCGGGCTTTTCGTACTGGGCTTCTCGGTCATCTTTGTCCTGCTCGGCGGGGCGTTCGGCCAGCTCGGCACGCTGATCACCGGATCCCAGAACGGCTGGATCACCCAGCTGCTCGGCATCCTGGTGATCATCATGGGCGTGGTCTTCCTGGGCGGATTCTCCTGGCTGCAGCGTGACGCCAAGATCCACGCCAAACCGCCGGCCGGGCTCTGGGGAGCGCCGCTCCTGGGCGTGACCTTCGGCCTCGGCTGGGCGCCGTGCATCGGCCCCACCTACTCCGCCGTCCAGCTCCTGAGCCTCTCCGGCGGCTCCTCCGCCGCCAAGGGCGCCCTGCTGGCCTTCGTCTACAGCCTGGGCCTGGGCATCCCGTTCCTGCTGATCGCCCTGGCCGTGCGCCGCGGCGTCGGCGTCATGTCCTTTTTCCGCAAGCACCGGCTCGCCATCCAGCGCACCGGGGGCGGCATCCTGATAGCCCTGGGGCTGCTGATGGCCACCGGCGTGTGGGGCGCCTGGGTGTCCGGCCTGCAGTACTGGTTCCAAACCGATGTGAAGTTGCCGATCTGATGAGCGAGCGAGTGAACGAACAAACGAAAACCACGCCGGACGGCAAAAGCGGCACCACCACCAAGCCCCGGAAGAAGGCCGTCTCCTCGGCCAAGTCCGAGGCGGTGCTGCCCACGCTGGGCCCGCTGGGCATGCTCCGCTGGGCCTGGACCCAGCTGACCAGCATGCGCACCGCGCTGTTCCTGCTGCTGCTCCTCGCCGTCGCCGCCGTCCCCGGGTCCCTCTTCCCGCAGCGGCCGGCCAACCCCGCGATCGTCACGCAGTACATCAAGGACCACCCCGACTACGGCAAGCTGCTCGACTCGCTGCAGCTCTACGACGTGTACTCCTCGGCCTGGTTCTCCGCGATCTACCTGCTGCTGTTCATCTCGCTGATCGGCTGCGTGGTGCCGCGCGCCATCGTGCACTACAAGGCGATGCGCTCCCAGCCCCCGCGCACCCCGGCCCGGCTGTCCCGGCTGCCCGAATACGGCACCCTGATCATCCCCGCCGACGCCGGGATCCCGGCGTCGCGCGCCATCGAGGACGCCGCGGCGCTGCTGAAGAAGCGCGGCTACCGCGTGGAGGTCAGGGACCGCGACGGCGAACGGCCCTCCGTTGGCGCCGAACGCGGCCTCTTCAAGGAAGTCGGCAACCTGGTCTTCCACACCGCCCTGATCGGCGTGCTGGTTTCCGTCGCGGCCGGCGGCCTCTTCGGCTACAGCGGCCAGCGGATCCTGGTGGAGGGCGATACCTTCGTCAACACCCTGGTGGGCTACGACCAGTTCAGCCCCGGTACCAACTTCCAGTCCAGCCAGCTGCAGCCGTACTCGATCCAGCTGGACAAGTTCCAGATCACCTTCGACCGCGAGTCCAAGGGCAAGTTCGGCCAGCCGATCGACTTCAAGGCCGACGTCACCACCAAGGAAACTCCGGACTCGCCGGCCAAGCAGGAAGTGCTGAAGGTCAACGACCCGCTCAGCCTCGGCGGCACCAGCGTCTACCTCACCGGTAACGGCTACGCCCCCGTGGTCACCGTCCGCGACGGTGCCGGAAACATCGCCATGCAGGGCCCGGTAGTGGCCAAGCTGCAGGGCGACAACTACTACTCCTCAGTGGTCATCAAGGTCCCGGACGCCAAGCCGGACCAGCTCGCGTTCGCCGGGTTCTTCCTGCCCACCGCCTTCATCACCCCCGAGGGCGTCTCCTTCAGTGGGGACCCTGATCTGTTCAACCCGCAATTGACGCTGAACTCCTACTACGGCGACCTGGGCCTGAACGATGGCGCCCCGCAGAACGTCTTCGAGCTCGACGTCAAGAAACTGACCCCGCTGAACGCCCGCAACCTGCCCACCAAGGGCATCGTGCTCACCCCCGGCGCCACGCAGACCCTCCCGGACGGCAAGGGCTCCATCACGTTCGACGGCGTCAAGCGCTACGTCGGCGTCGACATCCACCACAACCCCGGTCAGGCCTCCGCCCTGGCGTTCGCTCTGATCGCAGTCGCCGGCCTGGTGACCTCGCTCTACGTCAACCGGCGCCGGGCCTGGGTCCGGACCGGTACGCACCCGGACGGCCGGACCATGGTCGAATACGGCCTGCTGGCCCGCGGCGAGGACCACCGCCTGGCCGGCGAAGCTGCCGCGATCCGCGCCATGCTCGCCGTCGCCTGGCCGCTGGACGAGGAACCTGACTCCGCGAAGGGTCCCGGCGACGGGGCCCCGGCCTCCCAGCCCGCTCCCAGCACCATGGCGGATAATGGCCGGGCGGAGACCGTGCTGCCCGGCGCCGAGGGCGAACAAGCCCCGGAGGACGCCGCCGCAGACGCCACCCAGCCCACACCCGGCTCTACCGAGTCAAAGAAGGATCAGTAATGTTCCCCATCAACGAAACCATGGGCCAGTACAGCGAGCTCTTCATGCTCCTGGCGGCCGGTACATACACGGTCGCGTTCATCGCCTTCGCCTGGGACCTGGCCAAGAGCAGCAAGATGCTCCGTGCCGTGGACCAGAAGGCGGCCGAGCTGTCCGCCTCAGAGCGCTCAACCGCCGAGCCCGCGCGCGTCCCGGTGGGCGCCGGGGTCGGTGCCGCCGGTGGCAGCTCTGACGCCCCCCGACTGACCGGTCCCGCCGACCGGGCGGAGCGGCCCACCTCCTCCGCCGCCGACGGTGCCGGTCTGACCGCCGACGGCGGCATGCGCTACGGCTCCGAGCGCCGGGTGCCCGCTCGCGTCGCCGTCGCCCTCGCCGTCCTGGGTGCGGCCATCCACGCCGCCGGCGTCATCACCCGAGGCTTCGGCGCCGGCCGAGTGCCGTGGGGCAACATGTACGAATTCCTCACCACCGGTGCGTTCGTGGCCGTGGCAGTGTTCCTGCTGGTGCTGATCCGCCGCGACCTGCGCTTCCTGGGTACCTTCGTGATCGGCCTGGCCATCATCATGCTGGTGGCCGCGTCCGTCGCCTTCTGGACCCCCGTCGGCCACCTGGTGCCGGCGCTGCAGAGCTACTGGCTGCTGATCCACGTGTCCATCGCGGTGCTGTCCTCGGCGCTGTTCACCCTGACCTTCGCGATGTCCGCCCTGCAACTGGTGCAGTCGCACCGGCAGAAGACCGTGGCGGCCGGCGGCAAGGACAAGCTGGGCTTCATGCGGCTGGTCCCGAACGCCCTGAGCCTGGAAAACCTCTCCTACCGGATCAACGCCATCGCCTTCGTGGGCTGGACCTTCACCCTCATGTTCGGCGCGATCTGGGCCGAGAAGGCCTGGGGCCGGTTCTGGGGCTGGGACACCAAGGAAGTCTGGACCTTCGTGATCTGGGTGGTCTACGCCGGATACCTGCACGCCCGCGCCACCCGCGGCTGGACCGGTACCCGCGCGGCCTGGCTCTCGATCGTTGGCTACCTGTGCGTGGTCTTCAACTTCACCATCGTGAACCAGTTCTTCAACGGCCTGCACTCCTACTCGGGGCTGTAAGGCCGGAGGCCCACTTTGGGGCGCTGGTGCTCTGCTCCTCGGGGGGTACGGCGTCCATCCGCGGTCCAGCAGGGCCGCCCGCACGCGGGTGACCGCCGTCGGCTCCAGCCCCGGAGCGAACGGGGTCAGGTCCCACTGGGTCAGCACCACCACCCGCCAGCCGGCGTCCCGGGCCCGCTCGTCCCGGAAGATATCGCTGCGGCATTGGCGGGGTCCGGCATGGTGTCCGCCGTCGTACTGGACCGCCACCTTCTCCCGTTCGTAAGACATGTCAGGGTCTTGGATCCAGCCGCCCGTCTCGTCCAGCATCGGGACGTTGATTCCGGGCTCCGGCAGCCCATAGCTGAGCAACAGGAGCCGGAGCTCCGTTTCCTTGGGGGAGTCCGTGCCTTGCCGCATCAGTGCCCTCGCCCGGGTGGCTTTCCGGTAGCCGGCCTTCCCGGCCCGCGTCTGAAGGTAGGCGTCCACGGCCTGCAGGGTGGACAGCGGGTTGCGGCGCCTAAGCAGAAAGTCTCCGGCGATCACCAGGTCGTCGGGGCTCAGGCTGCCGGCGAGGTCGAACCCGGTCCGCAGCGGTGAGGTGCAGCGGACGTGCGCGCCCGTGACAATTTCGTCCGACGCCAGGAGTTGCTGATGGCCTACGACGCTCCTGCGCCGCACTGCCCGATGCCCGGGCTGACTTGTCAGATAGACGACGGCGGTGTCGGCGGACGCCAACGGCAACGGGAACCCCCACAGGAGTGCCGCCGAAAGATGGCTCACGACGGCGTCGGTGACCGTGGCCAAGGCGCGTGCCCGGCTGAGGAGCGTGTCCGGTTCGGTGATGTCCGCCCGGACGCCGTGACAGGGGCTGACAGGATCCCGCGCCCGGGTCCGGCCCCGGGACACCGCCGCCGCCCGGGCCTCCGCCGTGCTAAAGGGCCGGTGCAGAAGCTGGGGCGGGAGCGTGCTGGGTGGGCGCATGGAGGTCATTCTGCGCCGGTTGGAGCCGGGCAGGTGGGTTGTCCACAGGGGACCCGGGGTGTGGGGGAGGGGTGGTGCGCGTCGGACCGGCCGAAGGGACCCGTAGCAGGACCGGCGGATCCGGGGCCGAGATGCTAGGCCGGAGACGTTCCTGGCGGCGCCGGTTTGCCAGAGATGGCTGTTCGGAGGCTGCTTGAGCGACCGTTTGTGGCAAGTGGGGCCGCGGTCGATGGCCCTGGCGGACCTCAGCAACGTCGCGTGTGGAATCCAACGGGCGGTTCAGCGGGGAGGGGCTACTTGACCTCGTCGGTGCCCGGGGCGGGGTCGCCGGTGCCGTGGGCTTCGCCGGACCCGGAGTCGCCGCGCAGGTCCCGTTCCCGGGCCTCGAGGTCGTCCTTGATTTTCTTCAGCCGGTCCGCCTCCGCCTGGTTGCGCCGGCGCAGCTCGAGGTTGCGGAGGAATTCGGGGTCGTCGTCCGGGGCAGTGGGGTGGCGGTAGGTCGCGGGGGCCGGTCCTGCGTTGCCGCGGGGACGCCCGATCAGGAACCAGAGCACGGCACCGAGTACCGGAAGGACGATCTGCACCGCGATCCAGGCGGGCTTGGAGATACCCTTCACGTCGCGGGCGTCCGTGCGGATCAGGTCGATCAGTCCGTAGACAAAGACCACCAAAACAATGATTGGTACCACCACGCGGAGCATACTTTCAGTCTAGCCGCCGCCCGGCCTTTCGGCGGCGGGGCCAGGGCACGGAGCAATAACACTCTGCCGTGGACCTCCAGTGGAACAACCGGCCGCGGACCGACGGGTCCCGGACGGCTAAACTGGGACCGTGGCTTTCCTGAAATACTCCCTGATCCGCCTGGTGCTGTTCGCGCCGCTCTTTGCGCTCTTCGTCTACCTGCAGCTGGGCTGGCTGCTGGCCGCGCTCTGCGCCGGGATGATGGCGTTCGCGATCAGCTTCCTGTTCTTCCAGAAGCAGCGCGACCAGGCCACCGCGTCGCTGCACAACCGGTTCTCCGGCAAGGCCAAGCCGCTGCGCACCGCGGGCGAGGTTGACGACGCCGAGGCCGAGGACCGCCTGGTCGAGGCCCACCCGGACGTCACGGTCCGCACCGAGCGCCGCAAGGACGCCGACGAGTCCTAACCCCCCGGAGCAGGCCCGCAATCCTCGTGAGCGGACAGGTGGCCCCGAGCCCGCCTGGCGCCGCCTAGAAACCGTGGCTGAGGACCAGTCCGATGGAGAACAGCGCCGCATAGCCGAGGTTGATCAGGCCAGTCTGTTTCAGGACCGGTATCAGGCTCTTGCGGCGCCGGCCGGCGATCATCAGCCAGGACGGCATCAGGCTGGCCGGGATCAGCAGCAGCACGATCAGCATCCACGGCTTCGCCGGCGCCAGCACAATCACCAGCAGGATGGCGACGGCCAGCATCAGCACGTAGCTTTCCCGGGCGTGCTTGTCGCCCAAACGCACGGCGAGGGTCTTCTTGCCCGCCACCGTGTCCGTGGGGATGTCCCGGACGTTGTTGGCCATCAGCAGCGCGCAGGCGATCAAGCCGGTGCCGATCGCGCCGATGACCGCCGCGAGGCTGACCTGACCGGCCTGCGTGTACGTGGTGCCGAGGGTGGCCACCAGGCCGAAGAAGACGAAGACGAACAGGTCGCCGAGGCCCAGGTACCCGTAGGGATTCTTGCCGCCGGTGTAGCCCCACGCGGCCAGGACGCAGCCCACGCCCACCAGGATCAGCCACCACGCCTGCGTGATGATGACCAGCACCAGCCCGAACAGCATGGCCAGTCCGAAGGCCCCGAAGGCCGCCCGCTTCACCAGCGACGGTTCCGCGGCGCCGGACCCCACCAGCCGGAGCGGGCCCACCCGGTCCTCGTCGGTGCCGCGAATGCCATCGGAGTAGTCGTTCGCGAAGTTCACGCCGATCTGCAGGAACAGCGCCACCAGGGCCGCCAGCACGGCGTTGACCGGACGGAACGCGTCCATCTCGTAGGCGGCGGCCGACCCGATCAGCACCGGCGCGATCGCGGCGGGGAGGGTGCGGGGACGGGCGCCCTGGATCCATTGTGCGGCTGTGGCCACGTTTAGTACCTCGTTGCTTGGGGGGTGGCGGCCTGCTGGGAACAGGCCTGGTGGAAGCTTCTACTATTTTCCCTGATGCAGGGCGTCCAGCCGAACGGCCATGCCCAGCCGGTCCGGTTTCCCGTTGGGGAGCATCAGCAAGTCCTCGGCAAGGTGGATGGTCTTGGGTGCCAGCGCGCCGGTCAGCGGACCCGCCGTTCCGGAGCCCAGAAGGGCGCGGAAGTCCGCCGCGGCGTCCTCGGATCCGTCGGTCAGGACCACGTACGCGGCCAGCGCCTGCCCCCATTCGGCGGAGGGCACACCGGTCACGAACGCGGCGCGCACGCCGTCGAGCCGTTCGAGCTCTGCCTGCACGTGCGCGGCCGAAACCTTGACGCCGCCGGTGATGACGACGTCGTCCGCGCGACCCTGCACCGTGAGGGTCCCGTCGGGGGCGAGGGTGCCGAGGTCGTTGGTGCGGTACCAGCGAAGGCCGTCGCTTTCGACAAAGGCCGCCGCCGTCAGGTCGGGCTCTCCCAGGTATCCGGCAGCCACCGTGGCGCCGCCGAGCAGGATCCGCCCGTCGGCGTCGACCGCCACCTCGACGCCCTCCAGCGGGACGCCGTTGTACACGCAACCGCCGCTGGTTTCGGCCGAGCCGTAGGTGGTGACGACGCGGACGCCGGCTTCCCGGGCCGCGGCCAGCAGCTCCGCCGAGGCCGGGGCGCCGCCGAGCAGGACGGCGTTGAACCGGCGCAGCGCGGCCAGCGTTTCGGCCGACGGGTCATCGAGCAACCGCTGCAGCTGGGTGGGCACCAGGGAGGTGTAGCGGAGGGTGTCGGTCAGTTCCCCGGCGGCCGCGGTGAAGGCCTCGGGGGTGAATCCGCCGGAGAGGTCCATGGCCCAGGGCCGGGTCCCGGCGAACAGCGAGCGGACCAGCACCTGCACTCCGGCCACGAACTGCACCGGCAGGGCCAGCAGCCACTGGCCCTCGCCGCGGAGCGCGATCGCCGTCGCCATGGATGAGGCGGCGAGTGCGTCGACGGTCAGGACCGTGGCCTTGGGGGTGCCGGTGGAGCCGGAGGTGCGGACCACGACGGCGGCGCCCTCTACTCCGGGGACGCCCACCGGGCTGGCCACGGGTGAGCCGTCCGGGCCGGCCGAGAGCTCGACGGCGGGGCCCTCCCCGCCGAGGGCGGCGGCGAGGGCGGTCAGGACCTGGTCCAGGTTTGGCGGGGCGGCTGTCACGGCGGGCCTAGAAGTAGTAGGGGAACTGGGACCAGTCCGGGTCCCGCTTTTCCAGAAAGGCTTCCTTGCCCTCCACGGCCTCGTCGGTCATGTACGCCAGGCGGGTGGCCTCGCCGGCGAACACCTGCTGGCCGGCCAGGCCGTCGTCGGCGAGGTTGAAGGCGAACTTGAGCATCCGGATGGCCTGCGGGGACTGCCGGGCGATGTCCGCCGCGTACTCCAGCGCCACCTCCTCGAGCCGCTCATGGTCCACGGCCTCGTTCACGGCCCCCATCCGGACCATGTCCTCGGCGGAATATTCGCGGGCCAGGAAGAAGATCTCGCGGGCGGCTTTCTGCCCGATCTGGCGGGCCAGCAGCGCCGAACCGTAGCCGGCGTCGAAGCTGCCCACGGTGGCGTCGGTCTGCTTGAATTTGCCGTGCTGGCGGGAGGCGATGGTGAGGTCGGAGACGACGTGCAGCGAGTGCCCGCCGCCGGCCGCCCAGCCGTTGACGACGGCGATGACCACCTTGGGCATGGTCCGCATCAGCCGCTGGACCTCCAGGATGTGCAGCCGGCCGGAGCGCGCCGGGTCGATGCTCTCCTGGGTCTCGCCGTCGGCATAGCGGTACCCGTCCCTGCCGCGGATCCGCTGGTCACCGCCGGAGCAGAACGAGTGGCCGCCGTCCTTGGGGGAGGGGCCGTTGCCGGTCAGGAGCACCGTGGCCACGTCCGGGGTCATCCGGGCGTGGTCCATCACGCGGTAGAGCTCGTCGACGGTGCCGGGCCGGAAGGCGTTGCGCACCTCAGGCCGGTTGAACGCGATCCGCACCGTGGGCAGGTCCCGGACCACGGTGCCGTCCGCGGTGCGCTCGACCTGCCGGTGGTAGGTCATGTCCTGCAGGTCGAACCCGGACACGTTGCGCCACCGGGAGGGGTCGAAGACGTCGGATACCTTGGCGGGGATTTCGTTGCTCACACACCGAGTCTAGTAATCGGCTCAGCTGATGCAGAACTCGTTCCCCTCGGGGTCCGCCATCGTGTACCAGGAATGCGGTCCCTCGTTGGCGGTCCAGAGGTAGGTGGCGCCGCGGGCCTCGAGGGCGGCGCGGACCTCGTCCTTGTCGCCGCCGGCCAGGTTCACGTCCCAGTGCACCCGGTTCTTGACGGTCTTGGGCTCGGGGGCGGTCTGGAACAGGATTCTCCGAGTGGCCGGCCTGCTGGCCAGGTCCTCGGGAGGCCGGATGGCGGCGCCGGTCCGCCAGACCAGTTTCCCGCCGTGCCGGAGGGTGTCCGCCTCGGTCGCGAAGCCCTGCTCGATCATGGACCGGATGAAGTCCTCGTCCTGCGGCTCCACGGCCCAGTCCAGGGTCTCGGCCCACCAGTCGGCGAGGGCGTGCGGGTCGGTGCAGTCGACGGCGATCTGGATGTTCAGTGTCATGGCAGAAACCTACGACGGCGGCCCGCGGGGCGCCAGAGGCTGGTGCCGGCAACCAGTTGGCTACTGCAGCCGGTCCAGGACGTCCGGCGGGATCGCGTAGATGAAGATGACGGCCAGCAGGTTCTTGGCGGCGTGCACGAAGTAGGAGAACATCAGGTTCCGCCCCGTCCAGACGTATACGAACACCAGGACGGCACCCATCGCGATGTACGGCATCAGCACCGGCAGCGTCAGCGCCTCCTGGCCCACGATGTGCAGCCCCGCGAAGAGCACCACGGAGAGCGCACTGCAGACCCAGATGTTGAGCTTGCGGCTGAGTTTGCCGATCAGCAGGTGCCGGAAGATGTACTCCTCCACGAAGGGGCCCACAACCACCAGCAGGGGCACCATCAGCCAGGCCGGCACCTGCTGCATCAGTGCCTGCAGCCCGGCCTGGTTGGCGGAGGTCTGCGGCGGGCCGGTCAGCGCCACCAGGACGGCGGTCAGGATCATCGCGGCCACAACGGACGCCGGCACCATCAGCAGGGTGAACCAGGGGCGGGTGGCCAGGACCTGCAGGTCCCGCCGGACTACGCGGCGTGCCGCGGTCAGCGCCAGCGCGCCGATCACGCCGTAGAAGACCAGGTTGATCGCGTACGACGCGGCGGCGGGGTTGGGGGAGAGTTGCAGCACCACCGGCGTCAACAGATCCGCGGCGGTGGCGAAGAACGCGGCAACCGCCACATAGATGCCGGCGGCGGTGAAATCCAGCCGGGAAAACACGTAGAAATCCGGTCGCGGTGCCGGGATGCGGCGGAGATCGGTGCCCATGGAAACAGACTATCCGGCGTCGGCCCGGTGTTGCCCGCGTCACGGCAGGCCCGGCCCAGCTAGTACTATAGACGAGCCGCGCGACGCCGAGCCGCAGCCGGCTCCGGTACCACCGGCTGCCCCGTTCGCCGGGCGCCCCTGCTGCCGAACGCCCGGAAAACGCCGCCCTGTCCCGGCCAGATCCCCAACCGCAAGGAACAGCTGTGCCTCAAAGTACGTCCACAGACAAGCAAACCGCGGCCGCCCCCACCGCCGTCGACTCCTCCCTCAGCGCCGAGGGTTACAAGAAGTCCCTCAGCGGCCGCCAGGTCACCATGATCGCCATGGGCGGCGCCATCGGCGTCGGCCTCTTCATGGGAGCCGGCGGGCGCCTCGCCTCCACCGGCCCCGCCCTGGTTTTCTCCTACGCCATCGCCGGCGTCATCGCCTACCTGCTGATGCGGGCCCTCGGCGAGCTCATCATGTACCGCCAGACCTCCGGCTCCTTCGTCAGCTACGCGGGCGAGATGTTCGGCCGCAAGGGCGCATACCTCTCCGGCTGGATGTACTTCATCAACTGGGCCATGACCGGCATCGCCGAGCTGATCGCGATCGGCCTCTACTTCCAGTTCTTCTTCCCCAACGTCCCGGTCGAACTGACCGCGGTGGCCGCGCTGCTGCTGCTGGTGGGCGTCAACCTGCTCAGTGTGAAGGCGTTTGGCGAATTCGAATTCTGGGCCTCCGTCCTGAAGGTCGGGGCCATCGTGATCTTCCTGGCCGTGGGCACCTTCATGGTGGTCACCAATGCCAAGGTGGGCGAGGGCCACGCCTCCGTCACCAACCTCTTCGCCGGCGACGGCGGCATGTTCCCCAAGGGCGCCCTGGTGATGATCCTGGTGCTCAACGCCGTGATCTTCGCCTACAACGCCATCGAACTGGTCGGCATCACCGCCGGCGAGATGGAGGACCCGGCCAAGGAGGTCCCCAAGGCCATCCGCGCCGTTGTCATCCGCATCGTGGTCTTCTACGTCGGCTCAGTGACCCTGCTGGCCATGCTGCTGCCCTCGGACCAGTACAAGGCCGGCACCTCGCCGTTCGTCACCGTCTTCGGCCAGATGGGCCTGCCCTGGATGGGCGACGTGATGAACATGATCGTCATCACCGCTGCGCTCTCGTCCTGCAACTCGGGCCTGTACTCGATCGGCCGGATCTTCCGCACCATGGCCAACAACGGCCACGCCCCGCAGTGGCTGACCCGGATGTCCAAGAGCCACGTGCCCTACGCCGCCATCCTGGCGATCGGCGCGGTCTACCTGGTCGGCATCCTGCTGAACATCTGGCTGGGCGGCTCGCACGCCTTCGATCTGGCCCTGAACACGGCCTCGATCGGCGTCATCTTCACCTGGGGCTCGATCTTCGCCAGCCAGATCGCGCTGCGCAGGATCAAGGGCAACGACGCCTCCTCGCTGCCCATGCCGGGCTCCCCGTGGACCAGCTGGGCCGGCCTGGTGGCGCTGCTGGCCATCACCGTGCTGATCGGCTTCGACACGATGACCAGCAAGACCGGCGAGGTCTTCCAGCTGGGCCTCTGGACGCTGGCCACCATCCCGTTCTTCGCGGTGGTGCTGTGGCTGGGCTGGCAGAAGGTCAAGCACAACGCCCCCAAGAGCGAGCTCTACAGCTAGTTCCTCCTGTTCGGACACGTTCGGTTCGCTGTACAGGGTTCAGCCACCCACGGACGACGGCGGTCACCCGCGCTGCGGCGCGGGTGACCGCCGTCGGCTTTTAAGTCGCCGTCCAGTCCGGTATCGGGCGCGCCCCGTTAGCCCCTCAGGTGCCGGGCGAAGTGGTCCTCGATGCGCCGCCAGGCCTCCGGCGCCGACGTCGGGTCCGGGCCCACGCCCATCACGCGCAGAAGCGGGCGCAGCGGCCGCGGGCCGGCCTCGACGTCATTGAGGAAGGCATGCCCCGCCGTCGGGAACTCCTTCACGTCGTGACTGACGTTGAGCCGCTCCAGCACATCGGCGAGCTTCTCCGCGGCCCCCGGCAGTCCCCGGTCCCGGCCGCCGTAGTTGGCCATGATCGGACACGCCCCGGCCAGCTCCCGTTCCGGGTTGGAGGGCAGCTTGCCGTAGTTCACCGCGGCCGCGTCGAAGCCGTCGTTGGCCAGCAACAGGGCAAAGCCGCCGCCCATGCAGAAGCCGATGACCCCCACCTTCCCGTTGGTCCGGCCCGAGTCGAGCAGCCACCGCCGCGCCGCCTCAAGGTCGGCGAACGCCTTGCCGTGGCCCGAGGCCAGGGAGCGCATGGTGGAGACCAGGCAGCGGCGCGCGCCCCCGTCGCTGAAGAGGTCGACGGCCAGGGTGAGGTAGCCGGCGGCGGCCATCCGGTCCGCGTGGCGGACCGTGATGTCGTCCAGCCCGAAGACCTCGTGGATCATCAGCACCGCCGGGAAGGGGCCCTCCCCGTCCGGGGTGGCCAGGTAGCCCCGAAGCGTCCGGGACCCGTCCGGCCCGGCCGGGCCGAGGTCGACGTTGTGCAGGTCGGTGCTGCCGGCGGTGGGGCGGTTGGCGGTGCTGGCCACGGGGGCTCCTCGGTTCGTCGGGCGGGATGGTGGAGTCGCTGGGTGAGGGGTGAAAAAACGACGCCGGGCACGCCCCCAAAGGAGCGCCCGGCGTCGTCGGCCATCGCGGCGGGGCGGCTAGTCGCGCCGGACCGCATCCTTGACGTTCTCGCCAACCTTCCTGGCATCGGAGACCACCTGGTCCTTCTGGCCTTCGGCCTTCAGACGGTCGTTGCCGGTGGCGGTCCCGGCAGCCTCCTTGGCCTTGCCACCAAGGTGCTGCGCCTCGTGCTGAATCTTGTCGCCGAGACCCATGGGGAACCGCCTTTTTCTCCGGTTGGCTGCTTCGGTCCCAGCATAAGCAAAGCATGCTTACTAGTTCAAGTCTTTTCCGGTCGGCGCTAGGCTCGACGTCATGAAACCCGGCAAGCCCCGAATCACCGCCCCGCGCCTCCCGGACCTCCGGCTGGATGATCTCCAGGAGGACGCGGACCCCGACTTCCGCCGCGGGGAACGCTACGAGGGCCGCTCCTACCGGCAGGCCATCGCCGACGGGCTGGACCTCGCCGGCACGGACTTCGTCGAGTGCTCGTTCGCCGGGATTTCCTTCCACGAGACGCAGCTGCGCGGCGCCGGGTTCCGGGACTGCATCCTGTCCGACCCGAACGCCCCCGTGCTTACCGCCGCCCGGGCGGGGCTGACGGAGGTGGAGATCCGCAATCCGCGCTGGGGTTCCGCCGAACTCTACGAGGGGCGCTGGCAGTCGGTGCGGATCGACGGCGGAAAGCTCGACTACGTCAACCTCCGCGGCGCCACCCTGGTGGACGTGCTGATCAGCGACTGCATCATCGGGGAGCTGGACCTCGGCGCGGCTACGGCCACCCGGATGGTCCTGAAGGACTGCACCATCGGCGCCTTGGACTTCACCGGCGCCCGGCTCAAGGACGTGGACCTGCGCGGGAGCGCCTTCCGAGCGGTCAGCGGCCTGGGCAGCGTGTCCGGGCTGGTGGTTGACGAGCGCCAGTTGGACCTGCTCGCCCCGCTGCTTGCCGCGCATCTGGGGATCGCTGTCGCCTGAGCCGTTGGGGATATGCCCGAACGTCATGCAGGCGTCCCCGGTTGACCCTCTTGACCCGCCGTGTAATCTTTATAGAACGAACGGTCGGTAATTTATTCTACTGCCGGCCCCCTCTCTGGTGAAGGATGTTCTCATGGTCGAGGCTTTTCTCGTTGGCGGTGCCCGCACCGCGGTTGGCCGGTACGGGGGAGCCCTGTCCGCGGTCCGTCCCGACGACCTGGCGGCGCTGGTGGTCCGTGAGGCCGTCGCCCGCGCCGGCGTCGACCCGGACGCGGTGGAGGAGGTCATCCTCGGCAACGCCAACGGGGCCGGTGAGGAAAACCGCAACGTCGCCCGGATGGCCACGCTGCTGGCCGGCCTGCCGCTGCACATCCCCGGAATCACCGTCAACCGGCTCTGCGCCTCCGGCTTGAGCGCCATCATCATGGCCAGCCACATGATCAAGGCCGGCGCCGCGGACATCGTGATCGCCGGCGGCGTCGAATCCATGAGCCGCGCGCCCTGGGTGCAGGAGAAGCCGCAGACAGCCTTCGCCAAGCCCGGCCAGATCTTCGACACCTCCATTGGCTGGCGCTTCACCAACCCGCTGTTCCAGAAGGGTGAGCTCTCCCGCGACGGGAAGATGACCTACTCCATGCCGGAAACCGCGGAGGAGGTGGCCCGGGTCGACGGGATCACCCGCGACGACGCCGACGCGTTCGCCGTCCGGTCGCACGAACGGGCACTCGCCGCGATCGCAGCGGGCCGGTTCGCTGAGGAAATCGTTCCCGTCACCGTCAAGACCCGCAAGGGCGAGACCGTGGTGGACACCGACGAGGGCCCCCGCCCCGGCACCACCGCCGAGGTGCTTGCCGGGCTGCGCCCCGTCGTCACGGATGGCTCGGTGGTCACCGCCGGCAACTCCTCCACCCTCAACGACGGCGCCTCCGCGATCATCGTCGCCTCCGAGGCCGCCATCCGGAAGCTAGGCCTGACCCCGCGCGCCCGCATCATCGCCGGCGCCTCCGCAGGCTGCGAGCCCGAGATCATGGGCATCGGCCCGGTCCCCGCCACCCGCAAGGCCCTGGCCAGCGCAGGGCTCGGCGTCGGCGACCTCGGCGCCGTCGAACTCAACGAAGCCTTCGCCACCCAGTCGCTGGCCAGCATGCGCCGGCTGGACCTGGACCCGGAAATCGTGAACCGCGACGGCGGTGCGATCTCCCTGGGCCACCCGCTGGGCTCCTCCGGATCGCGGATCGCCATCACCCTGCTGGGCCGGATGGAGCGCGAAAACGCCAAGGTGGGCCTCGCCACCATGTGCGTGGGCGTGGGCCAGGGCACCGCGATGCTCCTGGAGCGCGTCTAATGGCCGCCGGCGGCCTGGACACCACGGGCTTCGCCACGCTCCTGGTCGAGGAGCGCGCCGACCGGCTGGTGGTGCTGCTCAACCGGCCCGAGGTCCGCAACGCGATCGACCAGCAGATGGTCGACGAGCTTCACCGGGTCTGCGCCTACCTGGAACAGACCCCCAAGGTGCTGATCATCGCCGGGACCAACGGCGTATTCGCCTCCGGCGCGGACATCGCACAGCTGCGCGAACGCCGCCGCGACGACGCGCTGCAGGGCATCAACTCGACGATCTTCGTCCGGATCGCCAAGCTGCCCATGCCGGTCATTGCGGCCCTCGACGGCTTCTGCCTCGGCGGCGGCGCGGAGCTGGCCTACGCCGCCGACTTCCGCATCGGCACCCCAGGGGTCCGGATCGGCAACCCCGAAACCGGCCTGGGCATCCTGGCCGCGGCCGGGGCCAGCTGGAGGCTCAAGGAACTCGTCGGCGAGCCCGTGGCGAAGGAAATCCTGCTGGCCGGGACCGTCCTGCGCGCCGACCGGGCCCTCGCCGTCGGCCTCATCACCGAAGTCCACGACGCGGACCGGCTCATGGATGCCGCCCACGATCTCGCGGACCGGATCGGCCGGCAGGACCCGCTGGCGGTGCGGATCACCAAATCCGTCTTCCACGCCCCCGCCGAGGCGCACCCGCTGATCGACCAGCTGGCCCAGGGCATCCTCTTCGAATCCCAGGCCAAGTTCGACCGGATGCAGGCGTTCCTGGACAGGAAAAACACCAAAACGACTTCCACACCTCAAGACCAGCACGACGGGACGAAGTAACCATGAGCAATTCCGCACAGTCCGCCCCCACCGCCGACGGCGTTCTTCCCCAGTTCGTCGGGGTGCTCGGCGGCGGCCGCATGGGCGCCGGCATCGCCCACGCCTTCCTGATCAAGGGCGCGGACGTGCTGGTGGTCGAACGCGACGAGCAGTCGGCCGAGGCCGCCCGCGAACGGGTGGAGTCAGCCGCCGCCAAGAGCATCGAGCGCGGAGCCGTCGACGGCAACCTCGACGAGATGGTCTCCCGGCTCACCGTCTCCGTGGACTACGACGACTTCAAGGAGCGACAACTGGTGGTCGAGGCCGTTCCCGAGGACTGGGACCTCAAGGTCGCCTCACTGCGCGGCATCGAGGAGCGCCTGGCCGACGACGCATACCTCGCCTCCAACACCTCCTCGCTCTCCGTAAACGGGCTGGCGCGCGAACTGGACCGGCCGCAGAACTTCCTGGGCCTGCACTTCTTCAACCCGGTGCCGGCGTCCACCCTGATCGAGGTGGTCCTGGGCGAGCAGACCTCGGACGCGGCGGCCGCCGCGGCCCGCGGCTGGGTCGAGGCACTCGGCAAGACCGCCGTCGTCGTCAACGACGCCCCCGGCTTCGCGTCCTCCCGGCTGGGGGTCGCGATCGCGCTGGAAGCGATGCGCATGGTCGAGGAGGGCGTCGCGTCCGCAGAGGACATCGACAACGCCATGGTCCTGGGCTACAAACACCCCACCGGCCCGCTCCGGACCACGGACATCGTGGGCCTGGACGTCCGCCTGGGCATCGCCGAGTACCTCGCCTCGACCCTGGGCGACCGCTTCGCACCGCCGCAAATCCTGCGCGACAAGGTGGCCCGGGGCGAGCTCGGCCGGAAGACCGGCAAGGGATTCTTCGACTGGGACAGCTGAACCGGCGTCAGGGAGCCGGCCCGCCCTCTTGAGCCGCGGCGCCTAGCCGGAGTGCGTGGCCAGTGAATCCAGCGTCCGCTTCATCCCGTCCATGGCCGGGTCCGCGAGCTTCTGGAACATGGGCCGGGCGATCGGCTCGGCCAGCTTCATCCAGCCCTTGAGCTGGAATTCCGCGGTGTAGTTGACCTCGCTGCCGGAGCCCGCGGGCCGGACCTCGATGGTGTCCACCGAGATGACGCTCTTGTTCTCGCCGCGGAGCACGATCTCGGAACCGGAGAGCTTGACCACCTCGTAGGTCAGGCTCTGGCGCTTGCCGCGGAACTCCGCCTCCGCGTGGTAGCGGTGGCCCACCGCGACCGGGCCGTCGGTGAGCTTCCTGACCACCGGCGTGCCGGGGTCCCACTCGGGCGTGTGCTCGAAGGCGGAGAGGTAGGCGAAGGCCTTGCCGGCCTCCAGCGGGGTGCGGACCGTGCCGGTGACTGTGATCATGGGCCCAGCCTACCCACGGCGTCCAGCCCCCCCGGATGGGAATGCTCAGGGTCCGCCGCTGCCGCGGCCCTAGGATGGTGCCGTGAACCCCTTCCAGCCGCTCACCCTGACCGGCCGCTACGTTGCCCTCGAACCCCTGGACCACAGCCACCACGACGGGCTGGTGGACGCGGTCCGGGACGGGGAGCTATGGAAGCTCTGGTACACCGCCGTCCCCGCCCCGGAGGCCATGAGCGCCGAGATCGACCGGCGGCTGACGCTGCAGGCGGCCGGCTCCATGCTGCCGTTCACCACCCGGCTGCTTGACCCCGCCACCGGCGAACCCGGCCGGATCATCGGGATGACCACCTACATGAACATCGACGCCGCCGTGCCCCGGGTGGAGATCGGCTCCACCTGGAACGCCGCGTCCGCGCACGGCACCGGCAGCAACCCCGACTCCAAGCTGCTGCTGCTCCGGCACGCCTTCGAGACCCTGGGCTGCCCGGCCGTCGAATTCCGCACGCACTGGCTCAACCACCAGTCCCGCGAAGCGATCGCCCGGCTCGGCGCCAAACAGGACGGGGTGCTGCGGAGCCACACCAGGAGCGCCGACGGCGCCCTGCGGGACACCGTGGTGTTCTCGATCCTGGAACACGAATGGCCCATGGTCCGGAACAACCTCGAATACCGCCTCGCCAGGCAACGGACCGAAAAGGAACCTGCCCGATGAGCAGGAACGGAGCCGTGGGCGGAGCGGTCACCTGGGACGGGGCGGTGAACGCCTGGCACGTCGGCGGCGCGGTCTACCGGATGGGCCGGCGCGAGTGGCTCACCGAGGCCGGCTGGCGGCAGGCGTACGACGCCGGGATCCGCACCGTCATCGACCTGCGCAACCCGGAGGAGATCCGCCGCCGCGAGACTGATCCGCGGGTGCCGGAGGCGGCGCTGGCGCCGTTCGACGTCGTCCATGCCCCCACCGAGGACCCCGCCAACGAAGAATTCCGGGCCCTCTGCGTGCCCTACTTGAACGACCCCGCGTCCTACCCGGACAACGCCCGGCTCTTCCCGGATCGGATGGCCCGCGTGTTCCTGGCCATCGCGGCCGCGCCCGCCGGCGTCGTGCTGCACTGCTCCGCCGGCCGGGACCGCAGCGGCATGATCGCCGCGATGCTCCAGGACCTCGCCGGGGCGGGGGAGGACGCCATCGCCCTGGCCTACGAACGGGCCATGCGCGGCATCAACGAACACCACCGCGTCTCCCCGGTCAAGCACCCGCACGAGCGCTACCTGACCGAGGCCGAACTGGCGCCGCTGCTGACCACCCGGCAGGCCAGCCTCCTGGGATTCCTGCGCAACCTCAGGACTTCCACATTTTTGGGCCACAATGGCGTAACGGAAGGGGAGCTGGCGGCCATTCGGGCCAAACTCGGACGCTAAAGTGACCGGGTGAAGATAGCAAAAAGCGTTCCTGCGCTGCGGATGACGGCCGCCGTGGCCGTCGCGCTCGCCGGAGCGTCCCTGGCCGTTCCCGCGCTCGCCGAAACGGGCTCCGTCCAGCCGACACCCGCCGCCACCTCCAGCCCCTCCGCCTCTTCCGGGGCAACGGCCGCGCCGACGACGTCGCCCGCGCCGGGCTCGCCCGCGACTGCCTCTCCCACAACGACGGCTACCGCCACGACGGCCCCGGCCCCCGGCATCAGCGAGGACGGCCTCGCCGAGGCGACCCTCCGCGACCTCGGCATGACCCTCGAGCAGTTCAACGCCGCCGGCGAGCTCGCCCGCCGCGCCGCCGACGCACTGCCCTCCCTGTCCGGACTGCCCGGCTACGTCGGCATCAGCATCAGCAACGGCAGGATCATCGTCGACGGACAGGGCGCCGAGCTGCAGGCCCGGGTGGATACCCTCAACGCGGCCGGCCCCACGGCCGTGTTCACGCTCGCAGCCCCGGCCGCGCCGGCCCCGGCACCGAGCGCCGCCGACCTCATCGCGGCCAGCACTGACCAGCTCTTCGCCGCCTACGTCCGCGACGTCGGTCCCGCAGGACTGCAGGCCGTGGCCTACGCCGGCGGCCACTTCGTCATCCGGACCGGCGGCGTGACCGCCGCCGAGGAAACCCCCGCCGCCCCCGCCACCCCCGCCCCGGCTCCCGCGGCGACGGCGACGCCCGCTCCCACCGTGGGAGCGACGAACGTCCCGGCGGGCACCAGCCCGGCCCTGACCACGGCCGCCCCCGGCAAGATCTCTCCGGCCGCGTTCGTGGCCCGCTACAAAAACGTCCAGCTGGAAAAATCCGCCCCGATCACCACCGAGGCAAGCACTGACTACTTCGGCGGCCAGGGCTACGTCACGGATGTGAGCATCATCTGCTCCGCCGGGTTCGGCGCCTATGATCCGACCGGGCTCCCGCTGATCCTGACCGCCGGCCACTGCGCCGAAGACGGCATCAGCAAGGCCACCACGGTGGAACCGGCCACGGCCTCGACCGCGGGCGGAGCGACCATTCCGCTCCCGGCCACCCGCGACCCGCTGGGTACGTTCGGCTTCAGCCAGTTCGGCGGCCCCGGTAACACCGCCATCACCGGCACCCGGGACACCCCGGGCAACATCGGCACGGACATCGCCGTCATCCAGGGCCTCGCCGCCGGCGTCACGCCCCGGCCCGCCGCCACCACTTGGGACAACGTGTCCAACCCGGCGCCGTCGTCGGTCAGGATCATCGGCACCCTCGCCCCCGTCCAGGGCCAGGCGGTCTGCCACTCGGGCCGGACCAGCGGCTGGAAGTGCGGCACCGTCGACACCGTGGGCATCATGCTCATCCCGGGACGGGCCAGCGTGGCTCCCAACGACGACAACGATCTGCGCGCCGTCCGTGCGTTCGATTCGACCACGGTGAAGTCCGCCGGCGGCGACTCGGGCGGGCCCTGGATCAGCGGCAACTTCGCCGTCGGCACGCACACCGGGGCCGAGACCCAGAACGGGACCCAGCTGCGCGCCATCGCCGCCACCCTAAAGGACGCCCTGGCCACGGTTCCCAACGTCCAGCTGCAACTCTTCCTCAACGCACCGCAACTCGACGGGACCGCCAGCGGCGCCACCCTCCAGCCGGGCACCACGATCCACGGCCGTGTCGCGGCCGCCCCCGCGTCCGCCGTCGCTTCCGGCTCCTCGGTCCGCCTGACTCGCGACGGCGGCGCCCCCACTGATGTACCCGTGCAGTCCGACGGCACCTGGTCCTTTACCCTGCCGGCGACCGAGGGGAAATACGCCTACACCGCGGCCACCGTCAACGGCTTCAGCCACTCTGAGACCACCGCATTTGCGCTCACGGCCTCGGTACTGACCGCCCCCGCCATCACCACCCCCGCTGCGGTCCCCACCGCCTCGGCACCCGCCCTGATCGAGGGCACCGGGACGCCGGGCAACACCGTCGTGGTGACCGGTGCCGTCACCGGCTCGGCCACGGTCGCCGCCGACGGCCGCTGGAGCGTCCCGTTCGGGGGCGGCCCGCTGTATGGCAAGCTCGCGGTCTCGGCGGTGCAGACCTCCCCGGGCCACGAGGACGGTCCCGCGGCCACCGCGGTATACCTGGTCCAACCACCGGTCCCCGCCTTGGCACTGTCCCTCGACGGAGCCACGTTCCGGCAGGACGCGCTGCCCAAGACCATCTCCGGCACCGGGGTGGAGGGGGCCTCGGTCAGCGTGAGCATCGACGGCGTCCCGCTGGACGCCGGCCAGGGCGGCGGCCCCGGCGTCGGCGGCAAGGCCGTCGCAGGGTCGCTGGCCTTGGCGGTCCTCGCCACCGGCGGGCACTGGTCCGTGCCGTTCCCCGCGGGACTGGCCGCGGGACAGCACACCCTGACCGTGTCGCAGTCCCTGGACGGCATCGCCTCCGCGCCGCTGTCCTCCACGTTCTCGATCAGCGCACCGGTGGCGGCCGCCGCCGCCGCGGCCGTGTCCCCGGACCGTTCTGCCGGGACTCCCGTCCTCGCCAGCACCGGAGCCGGCGGACTGGTGCCCGCGGCCGGAGCCGCCGCGGCCGCGGTCCTGCTGGGCGCCGGCATGCTGGCCCTGGGCCGCCGCCGAAAGCCGGCAGCGCAGGGATCTGCCCGCTAAATCGGACGGCCAAAGCGCCCCGGCACATCGGACCGGCAAAGCGTTCCGATAGGCAGTCCCCGGAAACGCCAAGCAGGCACAACAAAGCCCGGCGGGACGGGCCCCTTGGAAATTATCCAGGGTCCGGTCCGGCCGGGCTTTGCGTTTAGCCGAAGTTCGCGACGTAGCTTGGCTTGCCCACCTCGGCGGTGGTCACCGGGGCGCCGGTGTCGTTGACCACGTGGTCCAGCGTTCCCGCGCCCAGGTTCACGGTCAGCAGCCCGTGCAGCTTCACGCCCGGGGTGACCGGGACTTCGAAGCCGCGGGTCGCGTGGATCGAGGGATCCACGTTGGTGTAGACGTAGCTGCCGCCGCCCCAGAGTTCGTGGGACCGGACCGAATCGGCCACCTTGTACCCGGCCCAGCCGAGGACGCCGTCGTGCTGCCAGGCGGCCTGATTCGGAGCGTCGTAGGGCAGCTCGTTCTGGAAGAAGACCGTCCGTCCGCGCTCACCGTTCCAGGTCACGTTGTACTTCTGATAATGCTCCACGAACAGGCCGGTGGCGGTGACGTCGTCGCCGTTGATGGTGACGCCGTTGTCCGCCGTGTTGGTGTCCCAGCCCACGCCGTTGCCGTGGTCCGCACGCCAGGCCCAGATGTGGTCGAGGAGCACGCCGTCGCTGTTGACCTCGAGGCTGACGGAGGCCTTGCCCACGTGCGGACCGCCGATGCGGAAGAACACGTCGTGCAGGGCGGTGGGGTTGGCCGGGTCGCCGTGTTTGCCGGAGGCGTCAGTGTGGGAGGCGTTGCCCTTGGCCTTGCCCAGCCGCATCAGCGCCGGGGAGTTCACGGTGCCGGCGTCGATGGTGAGCCCGGCGACCTGGACGCCGGAGACGTCGGCGACCTCCATTGGAACGGCGCCGCCGACGGCGGTCAGGGTGGTCATGCCAAGCCCGAGGACCACGGTGTCCGCACGCTTGACCTCGACGGTGCGGTCGATGTTGTACACGCCCGGGGTTAAGAGCAGGTTCTTGCCGCGGGCCAGCTGGACGTTGATGTCCTTGGCCGAATCGGCGGGCGTGGCCACGTAGAAGTCGGAGAGCGGCACGCTGCGTCCCGCCGTCGGGCCGTTCTCCCAGGTGGTGCCGGAAGAATTCTGCCGCGCGGAGGGAACGAACACGCTGTAGCTGCCGGCGCCGTCGATGGTCAGGTACGGCTTTTCGCGGCTGACCGGGGTGCTGGCCAGCGTGGTGTACGGCGGGTCCGGGAAGGACTGCGCGGGTGCGCCGTTGACGCCGGAGAAGACCTGGTTCCAGACGGCGTTGGACCAGCCGCCGAGGGTGCTGTCACGGACGTAGTACTGCTGCTGGGAGCCGTTGATCACGAACCCGGTCTTGGAGTCGGCGATGAAGCCGCCGCTGGCGTACTGCGGGCCGGCGGTGCAGTAATCCATCAGGGTGAGGTTCCCGCCGGTGACGTTGACCCGCCGCATCGGCGAGGCCTGCGAGGCGGCCCAGAAGTTGGCCGAGGCGCGGCAGCCGTCCAGGCCGGTGACGTTGATGGTGAGGTTGGAGACCGACCGCCAGAAGTTGTTCAGGGCGATGCAGTTGTCCGCGGTCAGGCAGCGGTTGTAGGTGTCCACGTGGCCGTTGATGGTCACGTCGGTGGGGGAGTTGCCCAGGCCCGCCACCTCGGTGGAGTAGCCCACCTGGATGATCAGCGGTGTCTGCGCGGTGCCGTAGGTGCCGGGCTTGAAGAGCAGCGAGTAGCGGTTGGTGCCCATCTCGTCGTCGACCTGCTGGGCGGCGATGGCGTCGACGGTGGCCTGGATCTGCGCCACCGGCATGCTCGGATCGAAGACCCGGACGTTGGGGCCGAACGCGGACGCGGCGCCGGGTGCCGGCTTGCCCACCGCGGCGGGCTGCGCAGGAGCGGACTGCGCAGGAGCGGGCTGCCCAGGAGGGGTGGCGGGGGCTGCCGGGACGACGACGGCGGCTGGCGCGGGGCCGGTCCCGGCGGGTATGGCGGCGGTGGCCGCGGTGCTGCCGGCCAGGGCAGCGGCGAGGGCGACGACGCCTCCGACGATCAGCCGGCCTGCGCCGTGCGGGGAGGTGCGGAGGCCCGGCGGGGACGCCGGGCGGGACGGGAAGTGGGCTAGCGGCATTGCTCGGCCTGCTCTCTGTGGGGGTGGCGGGGCTCCGTGCGGAAGGTTGTGGGAGCGCTCCCAACCGGGGAAGCGTAACACCGGGCCCACGACCGGACAAGGGCTCCTCACCGTCGGGGGATCCCGTATTCTCAAGGTGATGAGCGCACAGACCCACCACGGATCCCGGCCGGGAGCGGCCCGTCCCACTCCCACGCTTGAAGACCTGGCGACGGCAGCGGGCGTGTCCCGTTCCACCGCCTCCCGGGCCATCAACGGCGGATCCAGGGTCAGCCCGGAGGCCAAGGCCGCCGTGGACGCCGCCGTGATCTCCCTGGGTTACACCCCGAACCGGGCGGCCCGCAGCCTGGTCACGCGCCGGACGTCCTCAATCGCGCTCGTCATCAACGAACCCGATGCCAGGGTCATGATGGACCCGTTCTTCGCCGCCGTCATCACCGGGGTGACCGAGGTGCTGCGGGAGACGGACATGCAGCTGGTCCTGCTGATGTCCCGGGCCAGCGGGGACCCGTCCCGGACGGTCCGCTACCTCCGCGGTGGCCACGTCGACGGCGCCATCGTCGTCTCGCACCACAAGACGGACGGCTGGACGGAGGAACTGGCGGCCTCCGGGCTGCCCACCGTCTTCATCGGCCGTCCCTGGGACACCGGCCTGGGCATCCACTACGTGGACGTGGACAGCTTCGAGGGTGCCCGGCAGGCTGCGCTGCACCTGGCCGCCACCGGGCGCCGCCGGCTGGCCACCATCACCGGTCCGCTGGACATGACCGCCGCGGCGGACCGGCTCGAGGGCTGGCGGGCGGGCCTCAAGGATGCCGGGCTACCGGCCGGGCCCGAGGAGCCGGGGGACTTCACGGCGGCCGGCGGCACCGAGGCCGCCGCCCGGCTGCTGGCCCGCGACGGCGGCATCGACGGTATTTTCGCCGCGTCCGACCTGATGGCCCGGGGTGCCATCACGGCCCTGCAGGCGGCCGGCCGCACGGTGCCCGGCGACGTCGCCGTCGTCGGCTTTGACGACCACCTGTCCGGACCGGGGGAGCTGCCCCTGACCACGGTCAACCAGCCCACCGTGGACATGGCCGCGCAGGCCGGGCGCCTGCTACTGGCCGATATCGAGAACCCCGGGGCCGGCCGGGAGCCGCTGATCTTCCCGGCACGCCTGGTGATCCGGGCCAGCACGGAGCCGGCCGCCGGCTAGGCGGTACCCCGAAAGGCGCGCCGGGTTCAGCCCTGGCGGGCCAGCACCGGACCGGGCTCAGCCCTTCCGGTCCAGCAGCAGGTTGGTGATCCGCAGCGTGCACAGCCGCTCGCCGGCGGCGTTGCTGATGACCACTTCGTGGGTGGTGACTGTGCCGCCCAGGTGGATCGGCGTCGCAGTGATGGTGACCAGGCCCTCCCGGGCGGACTTGTGGTGGGTGGCGGAGACGTCGACGCCGACCGCCGTCTTGCCCAGCGTGCTGGCGTGCTTAACCGCGGCCCAGGAACCGACGGCCTCGCCCACGGCCAGCGAGGCGCCGCCGTGCAGGAGCCCGAACGACTGACGGTTGCCCTCCACGGGCATGGTGGCCACCACGCGCTGAACCGATTCCTCGACGATCTTCACACCCATCTTCTCGTCGAGCTCGCCGAGGGTGATCTTCCAAGGCTCGTTGGCGCCGGGCTGGGTAGTCATCGGGTCTCCTCGGGGTCGGGACGGGGTGGGGCGGAACCGGAACGGGACCGGGGCGGGGCCGCAATGGTCCGCGGTACTAGTGTGCCGCAGGCCTCAGTCATGTACTGTGGTCATATTACCGAACGGCCGGTCAGTAATGTTCCGGACGTGCTGCTCTTGCCCCGCGTTGGAAGGACCCGTCAACGATGACCACCACTGCAACAGCCCCCGCATCCGCCGTGGATACCGCCGAAATCGTCCCCAGCTTCGTGCGGGGTTCTTGGTGGACGCCGGACGCAGCGGCCGCCGCCTCCGCCTCCCCGGTCCTGGACGCCAGCACGGGGGAGCTGCTCGCCAGGGTCAGCACCGAGGGCCTGGACCTCGCCGCCGTCGTCGACTACGGCCGCACCACCGGGCAGGAAGCATTGGGCCAGCTGACGTTCCACCAGCGCGCCCTCAAGCTCAAGGAACTCGCCCAGTACCTCAACGGCCGCCGGGACGAGTTCTACGCCCTCTCCGCCCAGACCGGCGCCACCAAGGTCGACTCCATGATCGACATCGACGGCGGCATCGGCGTGCTCTTCACCTTCGGTTCCAAGGGCCGCCGCGAACTGCCTAACTCCCAGGTGGTGGTCGACGGGCCGATGGAGATCCTGTCCAGGGACGGCTCCTTCGCCGGCGAACACATCTACACGCGGATTCCCGGCGTCGCGGTCCAGATCAACGCCTTCAACTTCCCGGTCTGGGGCATGCTGGAGAAGCTCGCCCCGGCCTTCATCGCCGGCGTCCCCACCATCGTCAAGCCCGCGACCCCCACCGGCTACGTCGCCGCGGCTGTGGTGAAGGCGATCGACGAGTCCGGCATCCTGCCCGAGGGCTCCCTGCAGCTGGTGTCCGGCTCCGTCCGCACCCTGCTGGACCACCTCGACTACCGCGACCTGGTCGCCTTTACCGGCTCGGCGTCCACCGCGAACACGCTGAAGTCCCACCCCAACGTGGTCAAGGGCGGCGTCCGCTTCACCTCCGAGACGGACTCGCTCAACGCCGCCATCCTCGGTCCGGACGCCGTCAAGGGCACGCCCGAATTCGACGCCTTCGTCAAGTCTCTCGTCACCGAAATGACCGCAAAGGCCGGCCAGAAGTGCACCTCGATCCGCCGCGCCATTGTGCCGCAGGAGCTCGTCGCGGACGTTGCCGCCGCCGTGGGGGAGCGCATCACCGAACGCGTCGTGCTCGGAGACCCGCGCGCCGAGGGGGTCACCATGGGTGCCCTCGCCTCCCTCGAGCAGCTCGCCGACGTGCGCGCCGCTGTCCAGTCCATGCTCGACGCCGGCGGCGAGCTCGCCTACGGCTCCCTCGACGCCCCAAAGGTCACCAGCGCGGACGGGAGCGTCGGCGTCGTCGACGGCGGAGCTTTCATGTCGCCGGTGCTGCTGCGCTGGGCCGACCCCGAAGCCGAGGAGATCCACTCGCTGGAGGCCTTCGGCCCGGTGTCGTCCGTAATCGGCTACAGCGACATCGCCGACGCCGTCCGCCTCGCCGCCCGCGGCGGCGGCTCCCTGGTCGCCTCGGTCTGCACCAACGACCCCGACGTGGCCCGCGAACTGGTCACCGGCATCGCCGCCCACCACGGCCGCGTGCTGATGCTCAACCGCGAGGACGCCCGCAGCTCCACCGGCCACGGCTCCCCGGTCCCGCACCTGGTCCACGGCGGCCCCGGCCGTGCCGGCGGCGGCGAGGAACTCGGCGGCATCCGCTCGGTCATGCACCACATGCAGCGCACCGCCATCCAGGGCTCACCCAACATGCTCACCGCCGTCACCGGCGTCTGGCACACCGGCGCGGACCGGAACTTCACCGTCGAGACCGAGGGGCTGCACCCGTTCCGCAAGCCGCTGGCCACCCTGCGCATCGGCGACGCCGTCCGCTCCGGGCTGCGCGAGGTGACGCTGGAGGACATCACCGCGTTCGCCAACTCCACCGGCGACACCTTCTACGCCCACACCAACCAGGAAGCGGCGGAAGCCAACCCGTTCTTCCCCGGCATCGTGGCGCACGGCTACCTGCTGCTCTCCTGGGGTGCCGGACTGTTCGTGGAACCCGCCCCGGGCCCGGTGCTGGCCAACTACGGCCTGGAGAACCTGCGCTTCATCACGCCGGTAGCCGCCGGGGATTCCATCCGGGTCACCCTCACGGCCAAGAAGATCACCCCGCGCGAGACCGACGAATATGGCGAGGTGGCCTGGGACGCCGTCCTGACCAACCAGAACGACGAGATCGTGGCCACCTACGACGTCCTCACCCTGGTCGAGAAGTAGCCCCACCCCTGTTGGCGCTCCCTCAGATGTGGCGCCTTCTTGCCCGACGCTCCCTCAGGTCCGGCGCCTTCTTGCCCGACGCTCCCTCAGGTCCGGCGCCTCGTAACCTAACCCTCCCTCACGTCGGGCGCGTCATAACCCAACCCTCCCTCAGGTCCGGCGCCTCGTAACCCAACCCTTCCTCAGGATGTGAGGGAGGGTTGGTCGTGGGGCCACCAGACGTGAGGGGGCGTCCTTCGTGGGGCCACCAGACGTGAGGGGGCGTCCTTCGTGGGGCCGCCAGATGTGAGGGAGGGTGGGGGCGAAGTGCCCGTTCATCCAGCCGCGCTCCGGCGTAACATCGTGCCCGTAGGAGGTGGCATCATGTCCCTGGTACTCAACACAGCCACAACCATCCTGCCCGTCGATGATGCGGCGCGTGCCCGGCACTTCTATGCGGACACCCTGGGACTCCCGCACCGCGGCGTGGCAGCGGACGGCAGCGAAATCTTCGGTTCGGACGGGGGCCCGCTGCTCCAGCTCATGCCGGTCACGGACGGAAAGCACTCCGAGCACACCGCTCTCAGCTTTGAGGTCAGCGGCATCGAACGCACGGTTCAGGACATGGAGGCCCGGGGCGTCACGTTCCAGGATTATGACCTTCCCGGACTCAAGACCGAGAACCACATCTGCACCACGGACTCAGAGAAGTGCGCCTGGTTCATGGACACCGAGCACAACGTTCTCTGCATCCACGAGAACCTGCCCGGCCCGGCCGACTACCAGCTCTAAACGGGCCGACGGCGGTGCGGGCACACGCTGGCGGGACTGCGGGACCGGCCCCGGGACGGACGCCGCCGAACGCCCGAAGCGGGACGAGGACCTGGTGGCCCACCACCCGGACCGGGAGGGTGGCCCTCGCCATCGACGTCGTAATGCTCGGATTCCCGCTATGGCTGGTCCCGTCCTGGTATCTGGTGACGTACCTCGCCGGCGCCGGGACCCTCTTCGAATCGCCCCGGGCGGTGTTTGCCAACAGCGTGTTCCAGGCCGCCGTCGTGGCCGTCGCCGTGCTCGCCAACCTTGCGGCGCTGGTCCTGGCCAGGGACCGCTCCGTGGTGCTGGTGATGGCGGTGATCCCGCTGTCCGGGGTACTGGCCTACATGGGCTGGGTCGCGGCCGTCCGCGGGTTCCCGGGAATCATCCCCGGCTAGGAGGTCCTCGCGGAGGAAGGGCTAGTCCGGGACGTGGAGGCCGTGGAACGCCATGGTGATGACGTCGTCGGCGAGCTTCTCGGGGGAGAGGGAGCCGCCGGGCTTGTACCACTCGACGATCGAGTTGATGGTGCCGAAGAGCAGGCGGGTGACGGTCCGCGGGTCGATGTCCTGGCGGAGCGAGCCCTCGTCGCGGGCGGCGGAAATCAGTGCGGCGACTTTGCGGTCGAAGGTGCGGCGGCGGGCCAGGGCGTCCCGTTCAATCTCGGTGTTGCCGCGCAGCCGCAGCAGGAGGGTGACGAACGGCAGCCGTTCCACCAGCACCGAGATGGTCTCGCGAAGCACGAACTCCAGCCGGGCGTCCGCGGAACCGGTCTGCGCCTCGGGCCGGTCAAGGATGGCCTCGAGGCCGCCCAGGGCGTGGTCGAGCGCAAGCTTCAGCAGGTCGCCCTTGGAAGGGACGTGGTGGTAGATCGCGGACTTGGAGATGCCCAGGTTCTCGGCGAGGATGCCCATCGACGTGGCGTCGTAGCCGTGACGGTTGAAGACGTCGACGGCGATCATCAGCACGGACTGCTGGTCGTAGCCGGGCCGGCCGCGCTTGGTGGATGCTGTTGTGGGCATACTCGCTAGTTTCTCATGACGGGCCGGAGTGGTTCGGGCGGTTCTCAGCCCTTGGGGCGCATGTCGTAGATCCGGCGCAGTTTGCCGTTGGAGCGCTCCAGGGAGCCGGGCTCGACGACGTCGACGGCGCAGGAGGACCCGACGTGGATCTTGATCTGCTGCTGCAGAACCTTCGCCGCCGTCGCGCTGCTCTCCACCGAGACGGCGTCGCGCCGTTCGATCTTGACCGTGAGCTGGTCCATCCGCTGGCCCTCGGGACGGGTCAGTTCCAGCTGAAAGTGCGGGCTGAGCTCCGGGATCCGCAGCGCGATTTCTTCGATCTGGGAGGGGAAGAGGTTCACGCCGCGCAGGATGATCATGTCGTCGCTGCGGCCCGTGATCCGGCCCATGCGGCGGTGCGCCGGACGCGCCGTGCCGGGCAGCAGCCGGGTGAGGTCCTTGGTGCGGTAGCGGATGATCGGCAGGGCCTGCTTGGTCAGCGAGGTGAACACCAGTTCGCCGTGCTGGCCGTCGCCCAGCACGGACTCGACGCCAACGGCAGGGTTGAACGGGTCGATGATTTCGGGCCGGAAGTGGTCCTCCCAGATGTGGCTGCCGTCCTGGGTCTCGACGGCCTCGCCGGCGACGCCGGGGCCCATGACCTCGGAGAGGCCGTAGATGTCGCAGGCCTTGAGGTTCATGGTGACCTCGAGTTCGTGCCGCATTTCCTCGGTCCACGGCTCGGCCCCGAGCACCGCGTACTTCAGCGAGGTGGAGGCCGGGTCGATGCCCTGCTTCATCATGGCGTCGGCGATGGTCAGGAGGTAGGTGGGCGTGGCCAGGATGGCGTCCGGCTCGAAGTCCTGGATGAGCTGGATCTGGCGTTCGGTCTGGCCGCCGGAGATCGGGATGACCGTGCAGCCGAGGGCCTCGGCGCCGGCGTGGGCGCCCATGCCGCCGGTGAACAGGCCGTAGCCGTACGCGTTGTGGACCTTCATGCCCGGACGGACGCCGGAGGCGCGGAGCGAGCGGGCCACGAGCTTGGCCCAGTCGGCGAGGTCCTGCTTGGTGTAGCCGACCACCGTGGCACGGCCGGTGGTGCCGGAGCTGGCGTGGATCCGTGCCACCTCGTTTTGCGGCACCGCGAACATGCCGAACGGGTACTCCAGGCGGAGGTCTTCCTTCGTGGTGAACGGGAACTTGCCCAGGTCCGAAAGCTCGCGCAGGTCGGTGGGGTGCACCCCGGCCTCGTCGAACTTCCGCTTGTACAGCGGGACGCGGTCATAGGCGTAGGCAACGGTGTGCTGGAGCCGGGAGAGCTGAAGGGCCTCGAGCTCGTCGCGGGAGATGGTTTCTTCGCGGTCCAGGACGGCGTCGCTGGTGGCGAGGGCGGATTCAGCGGTGGGGGTGGTCATCTGCGTCCTACGTTTCTATTTCTTGGAGATGGTGCGGCTGCGGCCGCGGAACTCGGCGATGAGTTCTCCCGCGCCGGCGGGGATGGTGGTGGATTCAGCGGTGAGGTCGACGGCGTCGGGGTCGGCGGCGTAGATCTGCACGTCGTAGATGCCGCTGCGGCCGGTGCTGGCGCGGCGGTTGGCGACGGCGGTGAGGACCTGGCCGCGGTAGGCGGACTTGATGAAGTTGATGTCGACGCCGGAGGCCACCGTCATGGTCCCCTCGTCATGCGGCCCGGGTTCGGCGGGGTTGCAGGCGAGGGCGAAGGCGGTGTCCCCGAAGGCGAAGATCATTCCGCCGTGGGCCATCCCGAATCCGTTGAGCATTTCCTGGCGCAGCGGCATCCGCAGTGTGGCGTGGCCGTCGGCGAGTTCGAGGACTTCGACGCCCATCCACTCGGAGGCATAGTCGTTGTTCAGGAGCGGGTGGGTCTTCCCCGGAATTGTCAGTTCAGCCATGCGTCGTTGCCTCCAGCTTTATTTACCGAATGTTCATTAGGTAATCCCATCGCGGGCCCCGCTGTCAAGGGGTGTAAGTATGCTGGGACACATGGCCAAGGGAATCTACGTCAGCGCAACCACGCCGGGATCCGGCAAGTCCCTCGTCGCCCTGGGCCTCGCGGACACGCTGCACCGGCACGCGGACCGCATCGGCTTCTTCAAACCCGTCGTCCACGGCCACGCCGACGTCGACCCCATGGTTTCGCTGATGAAGGCCCGCTTCGACCTCGACGACGCCCGGTGCCGGAGCGGGCTGACCTTCGAGGAGGTCCGCAGCCTCCTCGCCGAGGGCAAGCGCGAGGAAATCGACTCCCGCTGCGTCGAGATCTTCGCCGAGATGGGCCGCCACTGCGACGTGATCATCATCGAGGGCACGGACCTCACCGGCCAGGACGCCGCCGTCGAATTCGACCTCAACGCCCGGCTCGCCAACAACCTCTCGGCACCCGTCGTCGCCGTCGTGGGCGCCAAGGGCCGCACCGTGGCGGAGACCGCCGACGCCGTCGAGGTGGCCCGCAAGGAGCTCATTGCCGAGCGCTGCACGCTGCTGGCGATCATGGTCAATCGCGCCGAGCCGGAGGACCTGGAGGGGATCGCGGCCGCGGTCCGGCCCGGTGCCTCCGGCCGCCCGGTCTACGTCTTCCCGGAGCTGGAGGACATCGCCCGTCCCACCACCGGCGAGGTGGCGTCCGCCCTTGGCCTCGGCCAGGTGGCGGGCCTGCCTGACCTGGAGCGGGACGTGCACTCGGTGAAGGTGGCGGCCATGAACGTGGCGAACTTCCTGCACGTACTCGACGACGGCGCCCTGGTAATCGTCCCGGGCGACCGCGCCGACGTGCTGGTCGCCTGCCTGGCCTCATCGTTCTCGCCCGAGTTCCCGGTCCCGTCCGCGCTCATCCTTACCGGCGGGCTGGCCCCCGACCCCACCATCTACTCGCTGCTGGCCCAGGCGCCGTTCCCGATCTTCGCCGCCCCGGACGACACCTACGTCACCGCCAAGCGTGTCTCCGAGGTCCGCAGCGAGATCTGGTCCGGGCACCGCCGCAAGGTGGCCTCCGCGCTGGGCCTGTGGTCCAAGCAGGTGGACGAAGCCGAGCTGCTGGAGCGGCTGCACCTGCCCCGGCCGGAGCGGATGACGCCGCTGCGGTTCCTGCACGACCTGATCGAAAGGGCCCGCTCGCAGCGCCGCCACATCGTGCTGCCCGAGGGCAAGGACGTGCGGATCCTGCGGGCCGCGGAGATCCTGCACCGCCGCGACGTCTGCGACCTGACAGTGCTGGGCCGCGAGGCCGAGGTCCGCGAGCTCGCCGCCACCCAGGGCATCGACCTGGCCGGGATCAATATCGTGGACCCGGTCACCTCCGAGCTGCGCCAGGGCTTCGCGGAGAAGTACGCGGAGCTGCGCGCGCACAAGGGCGTGGACCTGGCGAAGGCGCTGGAGGTGATGGAGGACGAGAGCTACTTCGGCACCATGATGGTCCAGCTCGGCGTGGTGGACGGCATGGTCTCCGGCGCCGCGCACACCACGGCGCACACCATCCGGCCGGCCCTGGAGTTCGTGAAGACCCGCGAGGGCGTGAAGATCGTCTCCTCGGTGTTCCTGATGCTGATGCCGGACCGGGTGCTGGTCTACGGCGACTGCGCGGTCAACCCGGAGCCGAATGTCGAACAGCTCGCCGACATTGCCCTCGCCTCGGCCGAGACCGCCGCGCAGTTCGGCGTCGAACCGCGGGTGGCGATGCTGTCCTACTCCACCGGCGGCTCCGGTTCCGGGGAGGCCGTGGAGGCCGTCCGCAAGGCCACCGAGCTGGTCCGCGCCCGCCGTCCGGACCTGGCCGTCGAGGGGCCCATCCAGTACGACGCCGCCGTCGACGCCTCGATCGCGGCCTCGAAGATGCCGGGCTCCACCGTGGCCGGACAGGCGACGGTGTTCATCTTCCCGGACCTGAACACCGGCAACAACACCTACAAGGCGGTGCAGCAGTCCTCCGGGGCGGTCGCCGTCGGGCCGGTCCTGCAGGGCCTGCGCAAGCCGGTCAACGACCTCTCGCGCGGCTGCACCGTGGACGACATCCTGAACACCGTCGCGATCACCGCCATCCAGGCCCAGTCCGTGCCGGCAGCCGCATCACACGAAGTGCCCCAGCCCGTTCCGTCCGTCGACGCCCAGGCCTAGGAGGCCCCCGTGCTCGTGCTCGTCATCAACTCCGGTTCGTCCTCGCTGAAGTACCAGGTCCGTGACGTGGCGGCCGGCAGCGTCCTGGCCGAGGGGCTGGTGGAACGGATCGGCATGGGCAACGGCGGCGGCGGAGACGGCGCCGTCGAGGGCCCCCGCGACCACGCCGAGGCGCTGGAACTGGTCGACGGCGCCATCCACGAGACGCTGGGGGACCGGGCCCTGGACGCCGTGGGCCACCGCGTGGTGCACGGCGGCGAGCGGTTCGCGGAGCCGGAGCTGATCAACAACGAGATCACCCGCGCCATCGAGCGGCTCAACCCGCTGGCGCCGCTGCACAACCCGGCCAACGTCCTGGGCATCCGGGCCATCGCGAAGAAGTGGCCGGACCTGCCGCAGGTGGCCGTGTTCGACACCGCCTTCCACCGCACCCTGCCCGAGCACGCCTGGCGCTACGCGGTGCCGGATGAGCTGTACACCAACCACGGCATCCGGCGGTATGGTTTCCACGGCACCTCGTACGAGTACGTCGCGCACCGGGCCGCGGCCCTGCTGGACGTGCCGGTGGAGGAGTTCGACGCCGTGATCGCCCACCTGGGCAACGGCGCCTCCGTCACCGCGATCCACGGCGGGAAATCGATCGACACCTCGATGGGGTTTACGCCCCTCGAAGGACTGGTGATGGGGACCCGCTCCGGCGACCTGGACCCCTCGATCCTGGTCTTCCTCGGCCGCGCCGGCTGGTCAGCCGAGGACATCGATTCCATGCTGAACCGCCAGTCCGGGCTCAAGGGCCTCGCCGGGAACAACGACATGCGCTCCGTGGTCGAGGCCGCCGAGGCCGGCGACGCGAAGGCCGCCATGGCGCTTGCGGTGGCCTCCTACCGGCTGGCCAAGTACATCGGCGGTTACCACGTGGCCGTCGGCGGGGCGAAGGCGTTGGTCTTCACCGCCGGGATCGGGGAGAACTCCCACCAGTTCCGGAACCTCGTGGCCGAACGGCTCGGCGCGCTGGGCATCGAGCTGGACACCGCCCTGAACCGGGAACGCTCGAAGGAACCGCGGGTGATCTCGACGCCGGAGTCCGCCATCCCCGTCCTGGTGGTCCCCACGGACGAGGAGCGCGCCATCGCCGAGGCGACCGCCGCCGTCGTCTCCGCTTCCCGGTAGGTCCGTGGGCGTTTCTCGGCTAGGTTCCGCTGGAACGTTCGCGAAGTGAAGCCGTCGACTTGCCGGAAATGGTCGCTATGGGAGTTCCATAGCGACCATCTCTGGCAATTGGTCCCGTGCTCAGCCCCTTACGGCGACGGTGCGGCTGTGCCTGTAGGGGCGGCCGACGTCGCAACCGGGGCGGGTGCGACGGCGTCGCCGGCAGGCTGGCTGGGCTCGGACGAGACCGTGGCATCCGGGACGGTCGTTTCGGCCGGTCCGGGCGCGGCCGTCGTACCCGGAGCGGGCTGCTCCGTGGCGCCGGTTGTTGGCGTTTGCGGGGCCTCCGGCGAAGGGGTTGCCGGCGCCGTCGCGGTTCCGGTCCCACCCGGAGTGGGGGTACTCGTAGCCGTGGCCCCGCGCGGCTTGGCGCTGGGGTCGGCCTGGACCACGTCCATGATCTGCTTCTTGAAGCCCTCCAGCGTCCCCTGGATCTCCGAGAGCGGCACGTTTTGCAGGTTCCGGCCATAGTCGGCGATCTGCTGCCAGAGCGCGTTCAGTTTGGCCGTGCCATCGGCGCTCAGTGGTCCGTCGAGGGTCAGGACCAGCTGGTTTGCGAGGGCATAGGTGAGGCAGCGGACGCAGTTGTAGTTCGCGGCGGTGGAGAGGTTCTGCGGCACCACGACGTCGGCCTGCCCCACAATCAGGACCACCTGGAATCCCACGGCCACGGCCGCGCAGTCCTTGCAGCTCGCGAACGCGTAGGCCTCGTTGGTGTTCAGGACGTCCGCGCCGTCGTCGGCCCACACCAGAGCGAAGGCGACGTCGTAGACGACAGATCCGTCCGTGGTGTTCACGGCGAGGGCCTGGTTGCCGCCATCGTCGGGGGCGGCCGGCTTATCGAAGGGGAACACCCACGACGGCGCCGCCGCCGGTGCGGTGGCGCCCGCGGCGCCGGGCGACGTCGCAGAAGCCCTGGGGACCAACACCATGCTCAGTTGCGGTTCTTCCCGGGTGGGCTTGCGGGCGCCCTGCGGCCAGAGCGCCACGGTCCGACCCGCCTGGCCCTGCTTCAGGTCGCGCCCGGTGGCGGTGGGGAAGATGGCGGTGGTGGCGTCGGTCAGCGTCCCGCGTTCGTAGGGCTGGACGGGCCGGTAGGTCCCCCCGGCGGGCCACCATGCCCAGGCGAGGCCTGCCACGACGGCGGCGACCGCGGCGAGGGCCACGCCGCGCTGCCAGGCCTTGCCGCGGGTCTTCTGCCACAGCCCGGTGATGAGCTGCCGGCCCAGCCGGATCAGGATGTAGAGGATGCCGGCCACGGGCAGTGCGATGCAGATCAGTGCGAGGACCCGCACGGCGGCATCCGTGGGGTCGCCGGTTGCCAGACTGTGGGCGAGTGCGGCCTGCTGTTTGACACCGTTGTCCCAGGCAGTGCCCACCACGCGGGGAAGCGTGAGGACCATGGTGACCAGGCTGAAGACCAGCAGCGGCACGGTGACGAGGACCCAGAGAGTGACGACGGCGCGGGCCCAGGGCTTGAGCAGCTGCGCCTGCGGGTCGGTTTTGCGCCAGGGAATCAGCGCCAGCAGGGTGGGCTTGATCCGCTGGAAGAGGTCCGGCACACCGGTGGCGTCCGCAAGGATGTGGTAGCCGTCGAAGCGGACCATGGGCATGAGCTGGCGGACCATCTGCAGGATCTGGGTGACCACCACCAGGAGCAGGGCGTCGAAGCCGGTGGCCCACCAGATGCCCATGATGGCCACCGCGACGATGGCGTTGAAGTAGAGGCCGCCGAGGTCGGTGCGGATCCGGCCGGCCCGTCCCAGCCGGTAGGAGTCGGTGACATCCGTGTAGAAGGCCGGCCACATCAGGTAGAGCCCGGTGCCCATGGCTCCGGGTGTCGCGCCGCCGCGGCGGGCAGCGGCCGCGTGGCCGAACTCGTGGAAGCCTGCTGACAGGACCGTGACGACGAAGATCAGCAGCACCAGCCCCGGGTTGGCGAAGGCCTCGTGCGTGGCCGAGGCGAGTCCCTTGACCATGAGGAGCCACCAGCAGATCGCCAGGAAGGCGGCGGTAACCGCTACGACGATCAGCGGGTTGAAAAGGGTGGCGAAGGGTGCCGTGATCTTCCGTGTGCGTTCGGGGTCCGTGACCGAGTAGCGGAACCGCATGCCCAGCAGCGGGTTGGCCTTGCGGACCTCCGGCTGCGAGCCGTCCGCCAGCCGCAACAGCCCCAGCGGCAGCAGTTGTTGATCGATCAGGGTCCGGACGTTGGCGGCGCTGATGGGTTTCCCGGCGGCCGCCCCGGCGTGGGCGGCGATCTCCTCGAGGCCGCGTTGGCCGTCCACGGCCTCGAGGACCAGATACAGGAGACTGGTCAGCTGGATGGTCTGGCCGTCGGCGCGCCGGACCAGGGAAGGGGCCTGCTTGTACCCGGAGCCCTTGGTCTCGCCCAGGAGTTGGACGCCGTCGGCCAGCGCCGGCGGCGGGAGGGTGCCGGCGGTCGGGGCGGCGGCGTCGGGGGCAGGAGCCGGCGGGCCGTCCTGGGTGGACGGCCCGCCCTGCACGCTAGTCATGGACCGATTACTGCTTCAGGGTGGACTGCTGCTCGGCCCCGGCCGTGGCATTGCCGTTGATGTCCTGGTTGATGATGGCGTCCTGCTGGGCGACGGCGGTCGCGTTGCTGTCGATCGAGCCGATGTTGGCGGCGACAGCGGCGTCGATCGGGGCGGCGACGTTGGCATTGGCGGCCACCGCACCGTTGATCGGGGCGGCGATGCCGGCGTTCGCGTCGAGGTTGACGTCGACGTTGAGCAAGTTGCCGTTCAGGGCGCCGGCCGCGGTCGGGTCGGCCGTCGTGGTGGTGGTCGGGTCCGTGGCGGCGGTGGTGCCGGCGGGGTCTGTCGTGCCCGTGGTGGCGGTTCCGTCGGTGGGGGTGGCGGTACCCTGGTCGATCCCGCTGTCCTGCACGGAGTGCGCGGTGGCGTCGCCGGTGATGCCCTGGGTAATCAGGGTGCCCTGATCGGCCAGAGCCTGGGACCCGGAGCCGAAGGAGAGGACGTTCGCGGAGGCGGCTGCGTCGATCGGGGCGGCGACGTTGGCGTTGGCCGCGACGCCGAGGTCGATCGGGGCCGCGGCACTAATGCCAAGGTTGAGGTCGGCATTGAGGTCCAGGACGGAGGCGACTTCCTTGTCAGGCAGCGCGGTGGCGCCCTCGGCCATCAGTTCCTCATCGGACAGTCCGTTGGCGGCAGATTCCATGCTCACGATTGGCTCCATTTTCCGGCGCCCGTTCTGCTGCCCCCAGCGGGCAGTGTCCCCAAGGCACCTAACGCCGCTCAATAGTAAGCATGATTAGCAAATAACGCACCACCCCGGCCGGGTTACTTCAGCCCGGCCCCCGGCAGCAGTTCCGTGGCGCCGAGGGAGTCCGCCACGAATGCGTAGTCCCAGGCCCGTTCCTTCCACTGCACGTACCGGCCGGACGCGCCGCCGTGGCCGCCGTCCATCTCGATCTTCATCACGATCGGCTCACTGCCGGTGTTGACCTCCCGCAGCCGCTGCACCCACTTGGCCGGCTCAACGTAGAGCACCCGGGTGTCGTTGAACGAGGTCACGGCCGCGATCTTCGGGTACGCCGCGGCGTGGACGTTCTCATACGGCGTGTACGACTTCATGTACGCGTACACCTCGGGGTCCGTGATCGGGTTGCCCCACTCCTCCCACTCCAGGGCCGAGAGCGGCAGCTCCGGGTCCAGGATGGTGGTCAGCGCGTCCACGAACGGGACGGCGGCGACGATGGCGGCGTACTTCTCCGGCGCCAGGTTCGCGACGGCGCCCATCAGTAGTCCGCCGGCCGATCCGCCCATCGCCGCGATCCGGGCCGGGTCCACCCAGCCGGAGCCGGCCAGCCAGTCCGTGGCCGCGATGAAGTCCGTGAACGTGTTCTTCTTGTGCAGCTTCTTGCCGTCGTCGTACCAGTGCCGGCCCAGCTCGCCGCCGCCGCGGATGTGCGCAATCACGAACACGATTCCGCGGTCCAGGAGCGAGAGCCGGGCGATCCCGAAGCCGGGGTCCATGCTCATCTCGTAGGAGCCGTAGCCGTACACCAGGCCGGCCGCGCTGGAATCCCTCGCCACGGAGGCGTGCCGCAGCACCGAGAGCGGGATCCGGGTGCCGTCGGAGGCCTCCGCCCATTCCCGGGTGGCGACGTAGTCGGCGGCGGAGTAGCCGCCCAGCACCGGGCTTTCCTTGCGCAGCAGCAGCTCGCCGGCGGGGCGTTCGGGCGTCGGCAGCACGAAATCGTAGACGCGGGACGGGGTGAAGTAGGACGTGTAGCCCATCCGGATCACCGGCGCCTCGTAGTCCGAGCCCGAGACCCCGGCGGTGTAGAGCTCCTCGTCGAAGGCCGGTTCCACGGCGGGGGCCTGCTCCGGCGTGCCCAGCCCGGCCAGCGGCACCACCTGGACGCGTTCGATCGTGTCCTTCCGGATCGAGAGCACCAGGTGGGTGGCGGTGACGCCGGCGCCGTTGACGCGGACGTCGTCGGAGTGGGCGACGACGGTCTGCCAGTGCTGCTCCGCGACCGGCTTGGCGAGCTCGGCCGGGTCCACCAGGGACACCATGGAGTTGATGGCGTCCTTGTTGTGGGTCAGCAGGATGGTCTCGCGCGGGGCGCCGGAGGCGTCGGCGAGCAGGAACGGCTCGGCCTCGTAGAGGATGCGTTCGTCGCGGGAGATGACGGTGGTGAGGCCAGCGCCGGGGTCATCGAAGCGCAGCAGCCGGGTCTCGCTGAACTCGGAGCAGCCGATGCCCAGGACCAGATGGCGGCGGTCCGCGGAGAGCTCGAAACCGAGCCACATGGCGACGTCGTCCTCCTGGTAGATCACCTCGTCCTCCGCCACGGGGGTGCCGAGGACGTGGGCCTTCACCTGGTAGGGCCGCCAGGAGGCATCCACCACGGTGTAAAAGATCCGGGTGCCGTCGGGGGAGAAGGAGAGCCCGTAGAAGACATTCTCGATCACGTCCGGCAGCAGTTCGCCGGTCCGCAGGTCCTTGATCCGCAGCGTGAAGCGTTCGTCGCCGGCGTTGTCCACGGCGTAGGCGTAGAGGTTCCCGTCGATGGTCACGGCGGCGCCGCCGATGGAGAAGAACGGCTTGCCCTCGGCCTCGATGTTGCCGTCGAGCAGGACCTCCTCGCCGGGGATGGCGACGCCGACCTCGACGGCGGGCGGCGTCCAGTCCGCCACCGGGTCGCCGCTGTCCTGGGCGCGGACGCGGCACTGGATGCCGTATTCCTTGCCCTCGACCGAGCGGGTGTAGTACCACCAGCCGTCCTTGCGGTTGGGTACTGAGAGGTCCGTCTCCTGGGTCCGGCCCTTGATCTCCTCGAAGATGGCCTGGCGCAGCGGCTCCTGGTGCGCGGTGACGGCCTCCTGGTAGGCGTTTTCGGCCTTCAGCAACTCCACGACCTCGGCGGATTCCTTGTCCCGCAGCCACTCGTAGTTGTCCTCGAACACATCCCCGTGGTGGGTGCGGAGCGTGGGAACCTTCCGGGCGACGGGCGGCTGCGGAGCGGCCTGGGCGGGGGCGGATGGGCTGCCGGCGGCGGGAGTCTCAGTCATGGACCCAATCTACCCGTGACCGGTGTCAGTTCCCGTTCTGTAAACCGTGCGCGGCGATGTAGTCCGGCAGGGTCCCGGCCGCCAGCGCGGCAGCCACCTCGGCGGTGGCCGCCGGGTCCTGCAGCACGATCGACTGCCCGTCCGTGCTGGTGCCTATTCCCGCCGTCGGCAGCGTGAAGAAGGCGGCGTTCCCGGGCGGGGTGCCACGCATGCTGTAGGAGAGCCGTTCCAGGGTTTCCAAGGTAAGTCCCGGGGTGACCGAGACGTGCGGCAGGACGCCCGTGACGAAGGCGCGCGTCGTGGCCCGGTCCGCCAGGTCGCCGCTGCCCACCGCCTTGGCGAGGACCGCCTTGAGGAAGGTCTGCTGGTCCCGGACCCGCTGATAGTCGCCGTCAGGGAAGGCTTTGCGCTCGCGGACAAAGTCCAGGGCCTGCGGGCCGGTGAGGTGGTTGATCCCGGGTGTGAACGTGTGGCCGGATTCCAGGGTGGAGGTGAACGGCAGCGTCACGTCCACGTCGATGCCGCCGACGGCGTCCGCCAGGGCGGCGAACCCTTCGAAGTCGGCCATCACCGTGTGGTCGATGTGGGTCTGCAGCAGGGCCTCGACCGTCCTGGTCTGCAGGGCGATGCCGCCGAGTTCCAGGGCCGCGTTGACCTTGGCCTGGCCGTGGTCCGGGATGTCCACCCAGAGGTCGCGCATGATGGAGATGCCGTAGACGTGCTGCCGGTCCGCGGGCAAATGGACGAAGATCAGGGCGTCGCCGCGCTGGTCCGACGGCGCGCCCGCGACCGCGTCCGCCCGGGCGTTGACCCGGCTGTCGCTGCCGATGATCAGGAGGTTGAGGTCGGTCGCCGGCGGCTCCGGCGTGGGAGTGGGGGAGGGGGTAGGGCTGGGGGAGGCCGACGGCGACGGCGTGGGGGTCGGCTGCGCGGCGGGCCGGACGGTCTCGGGCTGGGGACGCCCCAACCAGATGGCGGCCACCGCCAGCACCGCCACCAGCAGTGCCGCGCCGCCGATCAGCAGGATGCGCCGCCGTCGAAGAACCGCGCCCGGCCCGGCACCGGCCCCTGTACCCGCGGCAGCCGCGCCGCCGGCCCCACCTGTACTGCCGGCCCGATCTCCCTGTCCGCCCTGAACATCGTCGTTCACGTCGCCCCCTTCCACCGCGGCCCGTTGCCGGTGCCGCGGAGTGGTCCTCACGGCCCGGGCGCACTGCCGGTCCGCGTGGTGCAGACGCTACCACCGGCTCTCGGCCCGGCCCGGAAACACGCCTGCGCCGTGGCGCCCGGTGCTTGACGCGCTCCGAACCTTCCGCATATCCTGAACGAACGGTCGGTAATTATTTATCGGAAACGCATAGGAGCAACCATGGCATCGCAGACCCTGCAGTCAGTGCCCGCCGAGCCTTCGCCGGCACGGCACGATTCACGGCTCGAGAGCCGGCACGAAATGAGCCCCGAGGACGCGGCCCGCCGTGATGCCGAAGGCCAGGCCTACTTCGACAAGGTGATGGCGGACGATTCCCGGATCGAGCCCCGCGACTGGATGCCGGCGGCGTACCGCAAGACCCTGGTGCGGCAGATCTCCCAGCACGCGCACTCCGAAATCATCGGCATGCAGCCGGAGGCGAACTGGATCACCCGCGCCCCCAGCCTGAAGCGCAAGTCCATCCTGATGGCCAAGGTCCAGGACGAGGCCGGCCACGGGCTCTACCTGTACTCCGCCGCCGAGACCCTCGGCCAGCCGCGGGACCAGATGATGCAGGACCTGATGGACGGCAAGGCCAAGTACTCCTCCATCTTCAACTACCCTGCCCGCACCTGGGCGGACATGGGCGCGATCGGCTGGATGGTCGACGGCGCCGCAATCGCCAACCAGGTCCCGCTGTGCCGTGCCTCCTACGGGCCCTACGGCCGCGCCATGGTCCGGGTCTGCAAGGAAGAGTCCTTCCACCAGCGCCAGGGCTTCGAGATCCTGCTGGAACTCTCCCACGGCACCCCCGCGCAGAAGCAGATGGCCCAGGACGCCGTGAACCGCTGGTACGCCCCGGCCTTGATGATGTTCGGCCCGCCGGATGACGACTCGCCCAACTCCAAGCAGTCCATGGCCTGGAACATCAAGCGCTTCAGCAACGACGAGCTCCGCAACCGCTTCGTCGGCATGATGATGGAGCAGGTCAAGGTCCTGGGCCTGACCCTGCCGGACGAGGACATCCGTTTCAACGAGGAAACGAAGAAGTGGGAACACGGCCCGCTGGACTGGGATGAATTCCACGAGGTCATCGCCGGCCGCGGCCAGTGCAACGCCCAGCGCCTGGAACGGCGCCGCGAAGCCCACCAGAACGGCGCCTGGGTGCGCGAGGCCGCAGCGGCCTACGCCGAGAAGCAGGCCAAGAAGAACGCAGCGAAGGAAGTCGCATGACAACCCCCGAACCCCATGCCGGCAATGTCTGGCCGATCTGGGAAGTCTTCGTCCGCTCCAGCCGCGGACTGTCCCACGTCCACGCCGGATCCCTGCACGCCCCGGATGCGGCAATGGCGCTGCGAAACGCCCGCGACCTCTACACCCGCCGCAATGAGGGCGTCTCCATCTGGGTGGTCCCGGCCGAGGCCATCGCCTCCTCCGATCCGGACGCCAAGGGCTCCTTCTTCGAGTCCCCCCAGGGCAAGGACTACCGGCACGCCACCTACTACACCAAGAGCGAGGGCGTGAAGCACCTGTGAGCACCCCCGAAGCAGTCACCACCAACGCCTCGGCGACGGACCATGACGGCGGCCACGGAGATATCTCCGTCGGTGTCGCGGGTGCGGGAGCGGGCGGCGACGGCATGGCCAGCGCCACCCGCATCACCCCCGGCAACGCCCTCCGCCCCGAGGACATCGCCCTCGCCGTCAGCCGCGGCACCGCCACACCGGACGCGGATGCCGCCGAGCTGGCCCTGCGCCTGGGCGACGACGCCCTGATCCTCGCCCAGCGCCTGAGCCACTGGATCTCCCGCGCCCCCGAGCTGGAAGAGGACATTGCCTTGGGCAACATTGCCCTGGACCAGTTGGGCCACGCCCGTTCCTTCCTGACCTATGCAGGCGGCCTGGACGGCCGCAGCGAGGACGACCTGGCCTACTTCCGCCGCGAGCACGAGTTCCGCTCCGTGCAGCTCTTCGAGCAGCCCAACGGCGACTTCGCGGTCACCATCGCCCGGCAGTTCGCCGTCAGCTACTACCAGTTCGAGCTCTACCGCCGGCTGTCCCAGTCGAGCGACGCCATGATTGCCGGCATCGCCGCGAAGGCGGTCAAGGAAGTCGACTACCACCGGGACCACAGCGCCCAGTGGGTGCTGCGCCTGGCCCTCGGCACGGAGGAATCCCGGGCCCGGATGATCCACGGCCTGGCCGTGGTCTGGCCCTACGTGGACGAACTGTTCCGCGACGACGAGCTCACCGGCCGGCTCAGCGACGCCGGCGTCTCCGTCCAGCCCTCCACCCTGCGCGCCGACTTCGACCGGCTGACCGGAGAGGTGCTGACCGAGGCCGAACTCGAGGTCCCGAAGGTCCAGCCCGCCCCCGGTGGCGGCCGCCGCGGCCTGCACTCCGAACACCTGGGCTACCTGCTCGCCGAGATGCAGGTCCTGGCTCGCGAGCATCCCGGAGCGAGCTGGTAACCATGGCCGAGATGTACCTCAGCCACCCGACGGCGGACGCTGCCCCCAGCCCGAAGTCCGCGGAGCAGAAGGCCTGGGACCTTGCCGCGACGGTCTGCGATCCCGAAATCCCCGTCCTGACCATCGCCGACCTCGGCATCCTCCGGGATGTCCAAGTGGCGAAGGAACCGGACGCGGGCGACGGCGGCATGGTCCCGGCGGTGCGGGTCACCATCACGCCCACCTACTCGGGCTGCCCGGCCATGGACACCATCCGCGACGACCTCACCGCGGCCTTCCACGCCGCCGGGTACCCGCGCGTCGACGTGGACCTGGTGCTGTCCCCGGCCTGGACCACCGACTGGATGAGCGAGGAGGGCAAGGCCAAGCTGGAGCAGTATGGCATCGCCCCGCCCTCCGGCCATTCCCGCGCCGGCGGCCACTCCGGCCCGGTCCGGCTGAGCCTGGCCGTGAAATGCCCGCAGTGTTCCTCGCTGCACACCAAGGAACTCACCCGCTTCGGTTCCACCTCCTGCAAGGCGCTCTACGTCTGTCAGGACTGTAAGGAACCGTTCGATTACTTCAAAGTCTTGTAAGGAACAGGTGCAACCATGACCGTTGTCCGCCAGACCGCCGCCGAGACGGCGGCAGCCACCGGCCGCCGTCGTGCGTCCTTCCACCCGCTGACCGTGGACCAGGTCCGCAGGCTCACCGACGACGCGATCGAGGTCACCTTCGCCGTCCCGGCCGAACTCGCCGGCCAGTTCGACTACCTGCCCGGACAGTACGTTGCCCTGCGCACCACCCTTCCGGACGCCGCCGGGGAACGGCACGAGATCCGCCGCAGCTACTCGATCTGCGCGGAGCCGCGCAGCTTCGCGGACGGCAGCAGCGAGATCCGCGTGGCCATCAAAAAGGACTTGGGCGGCCTGTTCTCCACCTGGGCCAACGCGGAGCTCAAGGCCGGGGACGTGCTGGACGTGATGAGCCCGATGGGCGCGTTCGTCTCAAAGCACGGCAGGGACGGCCAGGAGCAAAACCTCATGACGTCCATGAACCGTCCGCAGGAGATGGAAACCGAGCTCGCCGGCGAGGCCGGGAACTTCGTGGCGATCGCCGCCGGCTCCGGCATCACCCCCGTGATCGCTATCGCCCGGACCCTGCTGGCCGCGCACCCGGACACCCGGTTCGACCTGATCTACGCCAACAAGGCGGCCATGGACGTGATGTTCCTGGAGGAACTCGCGGACCTCAAGGACAAGTACCCGTCCCGGCTGGCCCTGCACCACGTGCTCTCCCGCGAGCAGCGGATCGCCCCGCTGCTCAGTGGCCGGATCGATGCCGAGAAGCTCGAGGCGCTGCTGGGCACCGCCATCCACGCCGACGACGTGGATGAATGGTTCCTCTGCGGCCCGTTCGAACTGGTACAGCTGTGCCGCGACACCCTCGCCGCCCGCGGGGTCAAGCCCGAGCACATCCGCTTCGAGCTGTTCACCTCCGGCAAGCCGGACCGTCCCGAGGGCAACATTGGCCGGCCGGTGGTGGCCGACGAATCCCAGGAAACCTACAAGATCACCTTCACCCTCGACGGGCTGCAGGGCGAGGTGGCCAGCCCCACCCACGCCCGCGAGTCCATCCTCAACGCCGCACTCCGGGTCCGCCCGGACGTCCCCTTCGCCTGCGCCGGCGGCGTCTGCGGCACCTGCCGGGCCAAGGTGGTCACGGGTTCCGTCACGATGGACGAGAACTACGCGCTGGAACAGGACGAACTGGATAAGGGGTACGTGCTGACCTGCCAGTCGCACCCCACCACCCCCAGTGTCACCGTCGACTTCGACGTCTAAACCCGCCCCATTTCCCCGTCTGCCCTTCCATGCCTAGGAGCCGCATGATTTCCCTGACCATCGCCGACGGCGTCGCCGAGATCGTCCTGGACGCCCCGCAGAAGCTGAACTCACTCGACGAGCAGGCACTGCGGGACCTGGACCGGGCCTACGACGACGCCGCGGCCGCCGCCGCGCGCGGCGAGGTGCGGGCGATGCTGCTTCGCGGCGAGGGCCGGGCATTCTGCGCGGGCCGGGACATCGCCGGCGTCACCCCCGCGAACGACGACGCCGAGGCCTACCTCGGCGGCCTGGTGCAGCCGTTGATGGAGAAGATGAGCGCCTTCCCGGCGCCCACCTTCGCCGCCGCGCAGGGCGCCTGCCTGGGGGTGGGACTGGGACTGCTGCTCGCCACGGACGTGGTGTACGTGGCGGAGAATGCGAAGTTCGGCTCGCCGTTTGCCAAGCTCGGCGCCACGCTGGACTCCGGCGGGCACTGGTACTTCACCGAGCGTCTCGGGATGCACCGCACCCTGGACCTGATCTACACCGCGGAGCTGATCTCCGGCACCGAGGCGGTGGCGCAGGGGCTCTTCAGCCGTGCGCTCCCGGCAGAGGAACTGCTGGAAACCACCCGCGGCATCGTTGCCAAGGTCGCCGGCGGGCCCACCGGCGCCTTCACCGCCAGCAAGGAGCTGGTGGCCCACATCCGCGATCAGCGGCTGGGCCTCTGGCAGTCCATGGCGGAGGAGAACTCCGAGCAGGCCCGGCTCTGCAAGAGCGAGGACTACGCCGAGGGCTTCCTGGCCTTCCAGGAAAAGCGCACGCCGGTCTTCAAGGGCTGACCCGGGCCGCCGGCGATTCCCACCACTTCCTGCGTCAGCGTGTGTCCAGGTCCTCGAAGACCAGGAACGTCTGGGTGTCCAGCACCCCCGGCATGGACTGCAGCTGGTCGAAGATCACCCGGCGCAGATCCACGTTGTCCACGGCCCGCACCAGCAGGATGACGTCGAAGTCCCCGCCGACCAACGCGACGTGGTGAACCTCCGGAATGGCCCGCAGCAGCTCGCGGAGCTCCCGCCAGGAGTGCTGCCGCACCTTGAGCGTCACGTAGGCGGAGGACTTCAGTCCGGCCTTGATGGGGTCCACCAGGGCCGTGAACTTGGTCAGCACGCCCTCGCCGGTCAGGCGGGAGATGCGCGAATAGGCGTGGGCCCGGGAAATGTGCACGTTTTCGGCCACTTGGGTCACGGACATGCGCCCGTCTCGGGTCAACTCGGCGATGATGCTCCGGTCCACCTCGTCCAGCGGCACCGCCTGCTCCGATTCGGTTCCTGCCATTTGTCTTCAACTCCCGCCGGTAACCCAGCTCACACTTACGATTTGTCTTCAAGAGTAAGCCGTTTGAGATGAAGTCTCCACGATCTTGCCCGGGCGTGGATACGAAAGCGCCTTTGGAAGCATACTTGGTGCGAATAGTGGCTACAGAAGGACGGACCAATGACGATCTCCGCGGACTCCGCTGCACAGGAATCCGAGACCCGGCAGGGCAGCGCCGCCAGCGAGGCGGTACGCAAGTTCGGGATCACGGTCGAGGATTACATGCTGCCCGCCCGGCACCCGATCCAGATGGTGAGCCCGGACGGGACGCCGAACGCGCACACCGAGCAGGGCGCGCAGCCCGGCCACGAATACGGACTCCCCGGCGATGCGGAGCTGCTCGCCGCCTACGAAGAGCTCGTCGTCGGACGCCGGGTCAACGACCAGAACTCCGCCCTGGTCCGGCAGGGCCGGATGGCCGTCTACCCCTCCAGCCACGGCCAGGAAGCCTGCCAGGTGGCAGCCGCCCTCTGCCTCGCCGAGGGCGACTGGATCTTCCCCACCTACCGCGACTCCGTGGCCGTGATGGCCCGCGGCGTGGACCCCGTCCAGACCATGACGCTGTTCCGCGGCGACTGGCACGGCGGCTACGATCCGGCCAGGCACAAGGTCGGGATCCAGTGCACGCCGCTGACCACCCAGTTGCTGCACGCCGTCGGCGTCGCCCACGCGGCCAAGCTGCGCGGCGAGGACACCGTGGTCCTCGCCATGTGCGGCGACGGCGCCACCAGCGAGGGGGACTTCCACGAGGCCCTGAACTTCGCCGCCGTCTTCCACCTTCCGGTGATCTTCTTCGTCCAGAACAACCAGTACGCCATCTCCGTGCCGCTGGCGCACCAGTCGGTGGCGCCGTCGCTCGCGCACAAGGCCGTGGGCTATGGCATGGCCGGCGAACGCGTGGACGGCAACGACCTGGTGGCGCTGCTCGCCGTGCTGGGCCGGGCCGTGAAGCTGGCCCGCGAAGGCTCCGGCCCGCTGCTGGTGGAGGCCCACACCTACCGCATGCAGGCCCACACCAACGCCGACGACGCCACCCGCTACCGCCAGGACAGTGAGGTAGCCGAATGGCTGGCCAAGGACCCGCTCACCCGGATGCGGACCTACCTGACGGAGCGCGAACTGCTCGACGACGCCGGCGCCGCCCGGATCGCCGACCGCGCCGAGGCGGTCGCCGCCCAGCTCCGAGAGGGGCTGGGCGAGGATGTCCCGGTGAACCCGCAGGACCTCTTGTCCTACGTCTTCTCCACCCCCACACCGCAACTGAAGGAACAGTCCGCGCAGCTCGCCGACGAGCTGGCCCGCGACGCCGCAGCAACCTCCGAGGAGTCCGCACGATGAGCCCCACCGTCACCACCTCCTCCGAGGCCAACGGCAACGTCAGCGCCGCCACCGCCCGCGCCGCCGCGAAGGCCGCCGTCGAAGCCGAGCAGACCGGTCCCCAGCCCCTCACCCTGGCCAAGGCCCTCAACACCGCGATGGCTGACGCCATGCGCGCCGACGACTCCGTTCTGGTCTTCGGCGAGGACGTCGGCCTGCTCGGCGGCGTCTTCCGCATCACCGATGGGCTGACGGCAACCTTCGGGCAGAACCGCTGCTTCGACACCCCGCTGGCCGAATCCGGGATCGTGGGCATGGCCGTCGGCATGGCGATGAACGGCATGCGGCCCGTCATCGAGATGCAGTTCGACGCGTTCGCCTACCCGGCCTTCGAGCAGATCGTCAGCCACGTCGCCAAGATGCACAACCGCACCAAGGGTGCCCTGAAGCTGCCCATCGTGATCCGGGTGCCCTACGCCGGCGGCATTGGCGGCGTCGAGCACCACTGCGACTCCTCCGAGGCCTATTACGCACACACCGCGGGCCTCAAGGTCTACACGCCGGCCACGGTGGCCGACGGGTACCGGATGCTCCGCGAAGCCATCGACTCCGACGACCCGGTCATGTTCATGGAGCCCAAGAAGCTCTACTGGTCCAAGGACCAGGTGGACCTGGGTGCGCTCCGGGCCGAACACGACGCCAACGCCGCACGCGGCACCTCCTCCGAGGGCCGCGCCGCCGTCGCCCGCCCCGGCACCGACGCCACCCTGATTGCCTACGGCCCGTCGGTCCCCACCGCGCTCGCCGCCGCCGCGGCGGCCGCGGAGGAGGGCCGCTCCCTCGAGGTGATCGACGTCCGGTCAATCGTCCCGTTCGACGACGAAACCGTCGCCGCCTCCGTCCGCAAGACCGGCCGCGCCGTCGTCATCGCCGAGGCCCACGGCTTTGCCTCCGTCGCCTCCGAGATTGTGGCCCGGGTCCAGGAACGCTGCTTCCACCACCTCGCCGCCCCGATCCGGCGCGTCACCGGCTTCGACGTGCCCTACCCGGCGCCCAAACTCGAGCACTACTACCTGCCCGGCGTGGACCGCATCCTCGACGCCGTCGACGACCTCCAGTGGGAAGACTGACCATGAGCGAACCGAAAGTATTTCTCCTGCCCGACCTCGGCGAAGGCCTCACCGAAGCCGAACTGGTCAACTGGCTCGTCGCCGTCGGTGACGAAATCCGCGTCGACCAGCCCATCGCCGAGGTGGAGACCGCCAAGTCCATGGTCGAGGTCCCCTCGCCATACGCCGGCACCGTCGCCGTCCTGCACGGCGAGCCCGGCCAGACGCTCGACGTCGGGAAGCCGCTGATTTCCGTGACTCCCGTGGGTGCTGCTTCCGTTTCGGCCCGTGGGGCCGCTGGTGGCGCCGCCACAGGCAATGCCGCCCCCGCCCCTTCGCCGGACGGCATTTCTGCAAGCAGCATGCCGTCCGGCTCCGGAAGGCCCGATGCCACTCCCGGGGCGGCATTGCCTGCGTCGGCTGGGCCTGCTTCTGACGCACCTTCCGCCGTCGCTGACTCACCTGCTGCTTCAGCCTCACCTTCCGCCGCTGCGGCCGAGGCCTACCGCGAGGAGGAGAAGGCCGGGTCCGGGAACGTGCTCATTGGGTACGGGACGCCGGGCGGGCATGGGGTGGCCCGGCGGACGCGGGCTCCGAAGCGGGCCTCCGGGGCCGAAGCCGGGGCTGTTCAGGTTTCGGAGGCCGAGAAGGCCGCCGATGAGCTGATCCTCATGCGGACCCGGGTGCCGGGGAAGCTGGGGGCAGTGATTTCCCCGCTGGTGCGGCGGATGGCCCGGGACCATGGGGTTGATTTGGGGGGACTCCAAGGTTCCGGGACCAGCGGGATGATCATGCGGCGCGACGTCGAGGCCGCCATCAAGCCTGCGCCGGCCGAGCAGCAAGCCGTGACCGCACCGCAGACCGCGCCGGTCTCAACACCGGAAATTACCTCCGCCGGCGGGACCGACTCCCGGACCGGGCTCGGCATCACCGGCCGGACGCCGGTGCGCGGCGTGCGCAAGGCCGTCGCCGTGAACATGAGCCGCAGCCGCTCTGAAATCCCCGAGGCCACCGTCTGGGTGGACGTGGACGCGACCGCGCTGGTCGAGCTGCGCGCCGGCCTCAAGAAGGCCGACCCGCACCACACCCCTGGCCTGCTCGCCTTCATCGCCCGGTTCGTCACCGCCGGGCTCAGGAAGTACCCGGAGCTGAACACCCGGATCGTCACCACCGGCGATGCCGACGGCGGAACCGGCCAGGAGATCGTGGCGTTCGACGGCATCAACCTTGGGTTCGCCGCGCAGACGGACCGCGGCCTGATGGTCCCGTCCATCCGGAACGCCGACAAGCTCAGCGCCCGCGGGCTGGACGCCGAGATCCGCCGGCTCACCGCCGTCGTGCGCGAGGGCAAGGCGACCCCGGCGGAACTGGGCAGCGGCACCTTCACGCTGAACAACTACGGCGTCTTCGGCGTCGACGGCTCCGCGGCGATCATCAACCACCCCGAGGTGGCGATCCTCGGTGTGGGCCGGATTATCGACAAGCCCTGGGTGGTCAACGGGGAGCTCGCCGTCCGTAAGGTCACCGAGCTCACGCTGACCTTCGACCACCGGGTCTGCGACGGCGGCACCGCGGGCGGCTTCCTGCGCTACGTCGCGGACGCGATCGAAAACCCGGGAGCCGTGCTGGCGGATCTCTAAGCGCCGGTGGGTAGAATCGAGCCCTGAACATCGCACCAACCACGCCGGCCAAGCGTCGGACTACGGAGATTTCATGTCACGATGGCTCGAAGTCGGCCAGGACAACTACGTTCTGACCACCGAAGGATCGCTGCTCAACACGGGTCTGATTGTGGGCACCGAACGTGCCATGGTGATCGATACCGGCGGCGGGCCCCGGCAGGGCCGTGAAATCCTGGACGCCGTCCGTGAAAAGACGGACCTGCCGCTGGTGGTGGTCAACACGCACGCCCACTACGACCACTTCTTCGGCAACGCCGTGTTCGCGGACGACGGCGTGACCGAGTTCTGGGCGCACGAGAACTGCGCGGCCGAGATCGAGGAGAACGGGGACGCCCAGCGCCGGCTCGTCGCGGCCGCCGAACCGGAGATGGCGGCCGCCGAGGGCGGCGCCGTGGAACTGGTGGTGCCGAACGCGATCGTGAAGGACCAGCCCGTTCTGGTGGATCTGGGCGGCCAAAGCGCCACCCTGTTCTTCCTGGGCCGCGGCCACACCGACGGCGACCTGCTGGTGGGCACGTCCACCACCCTCTTCGCGGGCGACCTGGTGGAACAGGGCGCCCACCCGTCCTTCGAGGACTCCTACCCCGAGGAATGGGCGGACGCTCTGCGGCACATCTCGGCCCTGCGGCACCGCTACGAGTTCCTGATCCCGGGCCACGGGGAACCCTGCAGCGACCAGTTCGTGAAGACCATGGCGAACACCATGAGCACCGCGGTGCGGCAGGCTACCCAGGCCACCCGGGAGACTCCCAACGACGCCACCAAGGCCATCCCGATCCTGCCCTACGGCCCCGAACAGTCGCGCTGGTTCATCCGCCGGCTGCAGGAAACCCGCGCCCACCACTAGCCTCCGCGGCGCCGGTTTGGGCCGTCCTGCAGTGACAGAAGATAAGGGTGCGCACTACTGCACCTAGACTGGGTCCTTGAAAGAAGTTCCAACACGCGCCGCAACGGTCACCGCTGCGGGTCCTGGGGGAGAAACCAACTTATGCCCGAACCGGTGGAAGACAACTCAGCTGCCACTGCTGAAAACTCAGGACAGCCTGAACTCCGGCGCCGCCGCGACCTTCGTCGCGGCGATAACGACGACTTCGCTGCCCGGACAGGAACCATGCCGGTCATCAACCCCCGCGCCTCCGACGACGCGACCGCGCCGGCCCGCCCGGCGCCGGTCCGGAGCAGCTCCTGGGCCCAGGCCGCCGAAGCCGCCGACGAGCGCTTCGGCAACCCCGCCACCGGCACCAACCCCGTGATCCGGCAGGTCCCGGCCGCCCAGCGGCCCGCCCCGGAACAGCCCGCCCAGCAGCCGGACGCCGCCCAGCCGTCCTTCCGGCGGCTCGCACCCGAACAGCCCGCCCAGCAACCTGCCACGCCCCGCCAGCCCGTCGCGCCGCCGTCGTCGGCAGCCCCGGCCGTGGAACCGGCAGAGCTGGACGAGGCGGACGAATTCCGGCCCGCCGAGCCCGCCAGCGAATCCGGCACCGTCCCGCCGCCGCCCGCACGGGCCACGCGCGCCGGGTTGCGCGCCGCGGCCTTGAGCGAGCCCGCCCCGGACTTCATCAGTTCCCCGGGCCTGTTCGTCCGCGAACAGAAGCCCCGGCCCGTCGGCGGTGTCCGTGGCGCGCTGTACAAGCTCACCGGCGGCAGCCTGAACCTGGGCCCCAGCGCCAAGCAGCGCGAGGAGGACGAGCTTGCCCGCCGCATCTCCCGCCAGCTGCAGGGCAGCTACAACACCGCCGTGCTGAGCCTCAAGGGTGGCATCGGTAAGACCTCCACCACCGTGGGCGTCGGGCTGACGCTGGCCGAATACAGGGGCGATCCGCCCTGCGCCATCGACGCCAACCCGGACTCCGGCGACCTGGTGGAACGGGCGCTGGGCGAGGGGATCTACCAGCAGCAGACCCCGCGGACCATCAGCGACCTGCTCCGCAACGTCGACTCGATCGATTCGCTGACCGCCCTGGCCCGCTACATGCACCACGCCGGCCGGCTGCACCTGATCGCCGGCGAGCAGGACCCGGAAGTTTCCGATTCGCTCACCGCCGAGGAATACCTGCGCATCCGCAAGCTGATCTCCGGCTACTACTCCGTGGCCCTCACGGACTGCGGCACCGGTGTCACCCATAACGCCATGAGCGGGATCCTGCAGTCCGCGGACAACCTCATCATCGCCGCCGGCTACGCGGTCAGCGGCGCCAAGCGGGCCCGCAGCACCCTGCACTGGCTTGCCGACCACGGCTACGAGGACCTGGCGCGCAACGCCGTCGTGGTCATCACGGACAAGGACGAGGTGTCCTCCCGCGTGGATAAGGACGCCATCGAGGACCACCTCTCCGGCATCTGCCGGCAGCTGATCGCGGTTCCGCACGACCGCGGCGTGGCCGACGGCGACCTGGTTACCCTGGACGCGCTGCGCCCCGAGACCCGCCGTGCCTACCGGGAGATTGCGGCCGCAATCGTGGACGGGTACGTTTAGCCGCTACATTTAGGCCATGAGCAACTACGTCGGGGACGACGCCACCGCCCACCTGCAGGAGCTTGTTGCAGGAACCGAAACCGTCGAGGACTTCCTGGACGGCCTCTCGGAATTCGCCGCGTCGACGCTGACCCACTTCGCTGGCACCGACATCGAATGCGGCGTCACGCTGCAGCGGCGCCGGAAAACCATGACCGTGGCCGGCTCCAGCAGCACCGCCGTCGCCCTCGACCAGATCGAGCAAAGCCTGGGCGACGGACCCTGCATCGAGGCGCTGCGGACCAAGAAGGTCATCCTGCTGGCAGACGTCGTGACGGACCCGCGCTGGCCGGAGTACCAGAAGCAGTTGGCAGCCCACGGCTGCCGCAGCAGCCTGGGCGTCCCGCTCGAAATCGGCGATGACTCCACCGCCGCCCTGAACTTCTTCGCCCCCGCCACCGGCGTCTTCACCACCGAGGTGGTCTCCGAGGCCGCCGGGCTGGCCGACATCGCCGGCCGGGCGCTGCGGCTGGCCGTCCGGATCGGCACCGCCCAGGGCCGGGCCGAGGACCTGCAGGCCGCCATGGAACACCGCACCACCATCGACTTGGCCTGCGGCGTGGTGATGGCGCAGAACCGCTGCTCCCAGGACGAGGCGATGCGGATCCTCACCAGCGTCTCCAGCAACCGCAACCAGAAACTGCGGGTGGTCGCCGCGGACATTCTCGGCAGCGTCACCTCCCACGAGGTCCACACCCACTTCGACGGGTAAAGCGCCCGAGGGCCCGGACACCTTCCATGGCGGATGTCACACACCGCCGGACACCCTCCCGGCCGGTGCCCCGGACCTAGGATGAAGGGGATGACCAGCACAGAGACCGCCCCCTTCAGCCTCCGCAGCATCGCCGTTCCCGCGTTCGGGCCGGCCCTGCTGTTCAGCTTTGGCGAGGGGGCGATCTTGCCGGTGGTGGCCCTCTCCGCCCGCGACCTCGGCGCCTCCGTGGCCGTCGCCGCGCTGATCGTCACGCTGATCGGGTTGGGCTCCTGGTTCTTCAACCTGCCGGCGTCTGTGATCACCCTCCGCTTCGGCGAACGCTGGGCGATCGTCGGCGCCGCTGCCGCCAGCGCCGTCGCCCTCGTCGGGGCCGCCCTGGCCCCGTTCGCGCCGCACGGACTCTGGCTGCTGGCCGCGTCGATGGTGGTGGTCGGGATGGCGGCGAGCGTCTTCAGCCTGGCCCGGCAGAAGTACCTCACCGAGGCCGTCCCGGTGGTCCTCCGCGCCCGCGCCCTGTCGAGCCTGGGCGGCGTGAACCGGATCGGCATCTTCATCGGCCCGTTCATTGGTGCCGCCGTCATGCAGTTCGGCGGCATCCCCGCCGCGTACTGGGCCGGCGTCGTAGGCATGGCCGCCGCGGCAGCCCTGTCACTGACCATCCCCGATCTCGAAACCCCTGCCGCGGACGTCGACGGCGCCCCCGTGCAGGCGGCCACCATGCGCAGCGTCGCGGCCTCGCACGCCGGCGTCTTCCTCACCGTGGGCATCGGTGTGCTGCTGCTCAGCGCGCTGCGGGCCTCCCGGCAGGTGGTGATCCCGCTCTGGTCCGAGCATCTGGGCCTCGATGCGACCCAGGCGTCGCTGATCTACGGCATCTCCGGCGCGATCGACATGCTGGTGTTCTACCCGGCCGGCAAGCTCATGGACCGCAAGGGCCGGCAGTGGGTGGCCATCCCGTCCACGCTCATCATGGGCACCGCGATGCTGCTGATCCCCCTGAGCGCCGGGTTCGTCGGGTTGCTGCTGGCCTCGCTGCTGATCGGCTTCGGCAACGGCATCAGTTCCGGGCTGAATATGACCCTGGGCGCCGACTTCTCGCCCGACAACGGCCGCGGACAGTTTCTGGGGATCTGGCGGTTCCTGGCCGACGCCGGGTCCACCGGCGGCCCCGTGCTGCTCTCCGGCGTCACTGCCCTGGCGTCACTCGGCGCCGGCGTGGCGTCCACGGGCGTGCTGGGCTTCGCCGCCGCCATCGTCTTCGCCATCACCATTCCCCGGCTGAAGCACCGCCGGAACTACTGAACGGGCCGCCGTCCCGGCGTGCCCTGATGGCGCGGCCGCAGCCGGAGCGCGGCGTGGCCGAAGAGCCACACGCCCGCCACCGTGGCGAGGTACCCGGTGATGACGATCAGCGCCGTGCCGGCCCAGAAGTAGTTGGTGGTGCTGCCTTCCTGGCCCGGGCCGGGCGCGATCTTCAACAGCGAGTACGCCGCCACCACAGCCGAGGCCAGCCCGGCGAGCACCGGCAGCGCCACCCACAGCCGGACCGAGGCCCAGTGCCGGTTGTACCCCTCCCAGCCGTTCCACCGCGGGCCGGTGCGCATGACCAGCCACCCGGCCGGCAGGGTGAACATGCCCACCACCAGGAAGGCGGCCACGACATCGGCCGGGCGGTGCCACTGGTTGATCAGCGTCGAGACCCCGGTGGCGACGGCGAAGGTGCCGCCGAGGAACCCGGCCAGCGGCCGCCACCGCGGCGAGGACATCAGGAACACCGCGGCCGCGGCGGACGCGGCCAGCGTGGTGTGCCCGGACGGCAGCGAATTTAGCTCCAGCGTCTCGATCCCGCGGTAGGGCCGGTCCGGCACCAGATTCTTGATCAGCTGGGTGGTCAGGTTCGCGCCCACGGCGGCGGCGACGGCGATTCCCGCGGCCGCCCAGCGCCGCTTCACCACGGTGACCACCAGGACCACCAGCGTGGCGATCAGCAGGGAGAGCGCGGGCAGCCAGTCCAGAAACTGGGTGGCCGCCTTTCCGGCGGTGCCATAGAGCTGCACCGCCTCCACGAGGGCGGACTCGTCAATGAACTGCCCGGTGGTGGTGCGCACGAAGAACAGATAGGTGGCCGCCAGGGCCACCGCGCAACCGAGCGTGCCGACGACAAAGAGGGCAGCCGTCAGCGCGTGGCTGGTGCTCCTGTACCGAAAACTCATCGTCATACAGGTTCCCACAGAACCCTTTGACTCCGCTGGGCCGAGGGGCGGAGGTGCCCGGTGACGCACGGCCCGGGGTGGTGGCCGCCGGTAGAGTACAGCCATGCCCACCAGCGCCCCGGACCCCGCCCCGCTCCCGCTCAACCCCGGCGGGTTCGACGAACTCCTCGCCGCGGCCCGGGTGGTCAGCCTGCCCATGCGGGTGAAGTTCCGGGGGATCACCACCCGTGAGGCCTTGCTGTTCAACGGCCCGGCCGGCTGGGCCGAGTTCTCCCCGTTCCCGGAGTACGGCGACGCCGAGTCCTCCCGCTGGCTCGCGGCCGCCATCGAAGCCGGCTGGCACGGCTTCCCGGAGCCGCTGCGGACCAGCATCCCGGTCAATGCCACGGTCCCGGCCATCTCCGCGGCGCGGGTCCCGGAGATCCTGGCCCGCTTCGGCCGCGTGGACGCCGTCAAGATCAAGGTAGCGGAGGCCGGGCAGACGCTCGAGGACGACGCCGCCCGGGTCGCGGCGGTGCGGGCCGCCCTGCCGGAGGCCGCGGTCCGGGTCGACGCCAACGGCGGCTGGGACGTCGATTCCGCGGTGGCCGCCTTGACCCGGCTCGCCGGCGTCGGCCTCGAGTACGCCGAGCAGCCCGTCCCGGATATCGCCGGCCTCGCCGAGGTGCGCCGCCGGCTCGGGGCCGCGGGCGTGCCGGTGCCGATCGCCGCCGACGAGAGCGTGCGGAAGGAAGAGGATCCGCTCAAGGTTGCCCGGGCCGGTGCCGCGGACCTGATCGTGGTGAAGGTGGCCCCGCTCGGGGGAGTGCGCCGCGCCCTCGAGATCGTCGCCGCCGCGGGACTCCCCGCCGTCGTCAGCTCCGCCCTTGACACCTCCGTAGGCATCCGCGCGGGCCTGGCGCTCGCCGCCAGCCTCCCTGAGCTTCCCTACGCGTGCGGCCTGGGCACCGTGTCGCTGCTGGCCGCCGACGTCGCCCGGGACTCCCTGGTGCCCGACGACGGCGCGATCGCCCTCCGCGACGTGGCCGCCGACCCGGCCCTGCTGGAGGAGCACGCGGCGTCCCCGGAGCGCCGCGACTGGTGGCTGGCCCGCGTCCGCCGGGTGCACGGGGAATTGACCCGCGCCCGGTAGGCTCCCAGCATTCGGTAGGCTCCCAGGTTTCATTGGGGAAGTTCACCGGAATTTCACTGCCGGGCCGCCGGGACGTCGCGTCCCGGTGACAGGGTGGGCGGTACCGCACCCCACCCTCTCGAAAGGTCCGCCATGCCTGAACGTCCCGGACGCCCCTTCCCGCTGCTGCCGATGCTCGGCCACACCAAGGGCAAGCGAAGCCCCGTCACCTGCGCCCTGAAGTGCGACAACGCGTGCTCCGGCGAAGTCTGCAACACCAGCTCCAACGCCTACTTCCGCGACATCGCCTCCGCCACCCTGTCCCGCCGCTCCGCCCTCGGGCTCGGGGCCGCCGGCGCGCTCGCCGTCGTCTTCGGCAACGCCGCCCTCACCGGCACGGAGGGCAAGGGTGCCAGTCTGGCCGGCGCCGCGAAGGCAGGCTTCGGCCCCTCGAAACTCCAATTCACCGCCATCGCCCCGGTGGACGTCGCAGTCGATGCCCTCACCGTCCCAGACGGTTTCACCTGGCAGCCGGTGATCCGGTGGGGTGATCCGCTCTTCGCCGACGCGCCGGACTTCGAAGTGGACCACCAAAGCGCCGCGGCGCAGGCCCGCCAGTTTGGCTATAACAACGACTACACGGACATCCTGCCCATCGACGCCAAGAACCGCCGGGCCGTGCTCTTCACCAACCACGAGTACACCAACGAAAACATCATGCTCCCCGCCGGTTTCGACCCCGCCGAGGCCCGCGCGATCGGCCGCGCCGCCCACGGCCTCACCGTCGTCGAACTCGAGCGCCAGAACACCACGAAACCGTGGACCTACGTCAAGGGCGCGCCCCGGAACCGCCGCTTCCTGACCGACACGGCGTACACATTGACCGGACCGGCCGCCGGCTCCGCCCTGGTCCGCACCGCCGCCGACCCCGCCGGACGGACCATCAGGGGAACCCTGGGCAACTGCTCCGGCGGCACCACCCCGTGGGGGACCATCCTCTCCGGCGAGGAGAACTTCAACGGCTACTTCGTCACCGCGGGAACGTCCGCGGCGGACAAGCGCTACGGCCTGACCAACAAGCCCACGGCCCGCCAGTGGGAGCTTGACGACCCGCGCTTCGACACCCGCAACCCCGGGTTCGGGAACGAGGCCAACCGCTTCGGCTGGATCGTCGAGGTGGACCCGCTGGACCCGACGTCGACGCCGCGCAAGCACTCCGCGATGGGCCGCTTCAAGCACGAAGGGGCCAACGTCATCGTCGCCGCCTCGGGCCACGTCGTCGCCTACATGGGCGACGACGAACGCTTCGACTACCTGTACAAGTTCGTCTCCCGGGACACCTACCGGGAGGGCGACCGGGCGCACAACATGACCCTGCTCACCGAGGGCGACCTCTACGTCGCCCGGTTCTCCGGCGACTCGCCCGCGGCGGAGATCGACGGATCCGGTGCCCTGCCGGCCGACGGCGCCTTCGACGGGGCCGGCGAATGGCTGCCGCTGGTGGTGGGCGGCCAGTCCAAGGTCCCCGGCATGAGCGTGGAAGAGGTCCTCGTCTATACCCGGCTCGCCGCGGACAAGGTGGGCCCCACCAAGATGGACCGCTGCGAGGATGTCCAGCCCAGCCTGCACACCGGCAAGGTCTACGTGGTCTGCACGAACAACACGGACCGCGGAAAGGCCGGCAAGGAAGGCCCCACCGAGGTCAACCCCCGCGCCATCAACCGGGACGGGCACATCGTCGAGATCTCCGAGACCGGGGACCAGGCCTCGACCACCTTCACGTGGAACCTGCTGATGGTCTGCGGTGATCCCGCCAGGAACCCGTCTGCTTACTTCGCCGGCTTCCCGGCCAGCCAGGTCTCACCGATCTCCTGCCCGGACAACGTGGCCTTCGACTCGGTCGGCAACCTGTGGATCTCCACCGACGGCGCCCCCTCCAGCACCGGCTACGCCGACGGCCTGTTCAAGGTCACCCTCGACGGCCCCGAGCGCGGCCGGGTGGAGCAATTCCTCGCGGTGCCCCGGGACGCCGAGACCTGCGGGCCGGTCATCCACGACGACGAACGCCGCGTCTTCGTCGCCGTCCAGCACCCGGGCGAGGAGGGCACCTTCGCGAACCAGCACTCCGCCTTCCCCGACTACGTGCCTGCCGGCGCAGCGCCGAAGCCCGGCCAGGCCCGGATTCCCCGCCCGTCGGTGGTCCAGGTCTTCCGCGGCGGCAACTAGCCCCTCCGCCACTGCCGACGCTCCCTCACGTCCGGCTCTATTCCGGTGGACGCCCCCTCACGTCCGGCTCTCGCGGGTCCGGATGTGAGGGGGCGTTGCAGCTGATAGGGCCGGATATGAGGGAGCGTCTGGCGCGGGGCGGAACTGATAATTTGAACAGTGTGAATAATCCGGCCGAAATGGTTGTCCCCAGAGTCCAGGCAGCGATTGCCACCGCGTTCGGCGACGAGTTCCGCGGAACGGACCCGGTGATCCGCCCCTCGCAGTTCGCGGACATCCAGATCAACGCCGCCCTGGCCCTGGCCCGCAAGGTCGGGCTGCCGCCCCGTGACGCCGCCGCCCGGATCGTCGACGCGCTGGACTTGGACGGGGTCTGCAGCCTGGTCGAGATCTCCGGCCCCGGCTTCATTAACCTCACCTTCGACGGAACCTGGATCGAGGAGCTGCTCAACGCCCCCACCGCACAGGCCGCCGGGGGCGACGGGCACGGCCCGCTGCACCGCGTCGTCGTCGACTACTCCTCCCCGAACGTCGCCAAGGAAATGCACGTCGGCCACCTCCGTACCACCGTGGTGGGCGACAGTCTGGTCCGGGTCATGGAGGCCCTCGGCCATACCGTGATCCGCCAGAACCACATCGGCGACTGGGGCACCCCGTTCGGCATGCTGATCGAGCACTGGCTGGAGGTGGGCGAGGATTCCCCCGAAGCCGCCCTGCTGGTCGATGACCCCAGCGCCTTCTACCAGGCCGCGCGTGCCAAATTCGACGCATCCACCGAGGAACCGGACGGCTTCGCCACCCGCGCACGCCTGCGCGTGGTGGCCCTGCAGGGCGGGGACCCGGAAACTTTCGCCGTCTGGGAGCGCCTGGTGGCCCAGTCCAAGCGCTACTTCAACGCCATCTACGCCATGCTGGGCATCAGCCTCACCGACGACCACATCGCCGGCGAGAGCTCCTACGACGCGCATCTGGCACAGCTGTGCCAGGAGCTCGAGGAACGCGGCATCGCCCGGATCAGCGAGGGGGCGCTCTGCACCTTCCCGGCCGGCTTCACCGGCCGCGAGGGCGATCCGCTGCCGCTGATCATCCGCAAGTCGGACGGCGGGTACGGTTACGGCACCACCGACCTGGCCACCATTCGCTACCGCGTCCGTGAGCTGCAGGCGGACCGGGTGCTCTACGTCGTCGGCGCCCCGCAGAACGTGCACCTGCGCATGGTCATGGCCACCGCGCGCGACGCCGGCTGGCTGCCGGACACCGTCGAGGCCACCCACGTCCAGATCGGCAACGTCCTGGGCGAGGACGGTAAGATTCTGAAGTCCCGCGCCGGCAACCCGGTCAAGCTGATGGCGCTGCTGCAGGAAGCCGTGGACCGGGCCCGCGCCGTCATCGACGCCAACCGGCCCGAGCTCAGCGATGAGGAGCGCGCCGTCACCGCCCGTCAGGTGGGCATCGGGGCGGTCAAGTACGCCGACCTCTCCACCGGCCACGACACCGAGTACGTCTTCGACTTCGACCGGATGCTGGCCCTCAGCGGGAACACCGGCCCCTACGTCCAGTACGCCGCCGCCCGGATCCGCTCCATCCTCCGCAAGGCCGGGGCGCTGGAGCAGCACGAGGCCGCGACCGTGACCGTGCCGGCGGCGACCATCGCCGTCGTCGAGCCGGCCGAACGCGCCCTGGCCCTGCACCTGCTCGAGTACGACGCCACGCTGCGGAAGGTCGCCGAGCTGCTCGAACCGCACCGGCTCTGCGCCTACCTGTTCGAGCTCGCGCAGCTGTTCACCTCCTTCTACGACCAGTGCCCGGTGCTCAAGGCCGAGGACAGCGTGCGGGAATCCCGGCTGGCCCTCTGCGGGCTGGTGCTGCGCCGGCTGAGCGCGGGCCTGGACCTGCTGGGCATCGAGACGCCGGAGAACATGTGAGCCAGGGCGGGGGACTGGGCGCCGTCGAGAGCGCGCGGATGGCCGTGGCCGCCCTGCTCGGGGCCGGCGTCCGGTACGTCGTCGTCGCCCCCGGCTCCCGGTCCGCGCCGATGGCGTACGCGCTGGCCGAGGCGGACACCGCCGGCCGCGTGGAACTGCTGGTCCGGATCGACGAACGCGACGCCGGCTTCACCGCCCTGGGCCTGGCCCTCGCCACCGGCGCCCCCGCCGCCGTCCTCACCACCTCAGGGACCGCCGTCGGGAACCTGCTGCCGGCCGTCATGGAGGCCAACCACGCCGCCGTGCCACTGGTGGTCCTCTCCGCCGACCGGCCCGACGAACTGCGCGGCACCGGCGCGAACCAGACCACCATCCAGCCGGACCTGTTCGGCGAGCACGTCCGCTTCGCCGTGGACGTGGCCGCCGGGGACAACCCGGTCCGCGCGGTGGAGACCGCGCTCAGCGCCGCCACCGGAGCCTTCGAGGACATCCCGCCCGGCCCCGTGCAGCTGAACCTCGCCTTCCGGGACCCACTGGTCCCCGCCGAGGGGGAAAGCATGGGCGACCCCGCCGCCCGCCGGGTCCACCACGCCCCGCGGAGCCCGCTCGCGCTGGACTTCCCCGCCGCCGACGCCGCCCTGCCGGAGCGGCGCACCGTGGTCCTCGCCGGGCACGACGCCGGCCCCGTCGCCGAGGCGTTCGCCCGCGCCCACGGACTGCCGCTGCTGGCCGAACCGTCCTCCAACGCCCGGTTCGGTCCCAACGCCGTTGGCCCCTACCGGCTGCTGCTGGAACACTTCGGCCCGGACGCGGCCCAGCCCATCGAACGCGTGGTCCTCTTCGGCCGGCCCACCCTGTCCCGGCCGGTCTCGGCGTTGCTGGCCCGCGCCGACGTCCCCTCCGCCCTCTACCAGCCGGTGCCCGTGGCCTGGTACGAACCCGGCCGCCGGACCGAGCTGCCGTTGGAAACCCTCGCGGACCTGGCCGAGTTCGCCGGCCGCGGACCCGCCGCCTGGCTGGACGCCTGGGTGCTGGCCGGGGCCGCCGCACAGCACGCCCTGGACTCCGTTCTCGCCGGGACTGCCGAGGCCACCGGTCCCGCCGTCGGCGCCCAGGTCTGGGAGCACGCCTCCGGGCAGCTGGTGCTGGGCTCCTCCAACGGCATCCGCGACGTGGACCTGGCCGGTGTCCCGCCGCAGGAACCGCGGGCCACCGTCTTCGCCAACCGCGGCCTCGCCGGGATCGACGGCACCCTGGCCACCGCCACCGGCGTCGCCGTCGGCGGGCGGCAGGAAACCACCGTCCTGCTGGGCGACGTGACCTTCCTGCACGACGCCGGGGGATTGTTCCTCGGGGCGGGGGAGGAGGACCCGGCGCTGCGGATCGTGGTCCTCAACGACGCCGGCGGCGCAATCTTCGGGCTGCTGGAACACGGCGGAATCGACCAGTCCGGCCGCTACGGCACCGCCGTCGAACGCCTCTTCGGCACCCCGCACACCGTTGACCTGTCCTCCCTCGCCGCGGCGTACGGCGTGCCGCACCGGGCCGTGACCACGACGGCGGAGCTCGCCGCGGCCCTGGCCGAACCGGTGGAGGACCGCAGCATCATCGAGGTCCGGACCGACCGGCGGCGCCTGCGGGCCCTGCACGGCAGCATCCGCACGGCGGTGGCCGCCGCCGTCGCCGGCACCCTCGGCGGGTAGCTCCGCGCCGCCCGCCTGCCTGGCGACGCGCAAATGACCCTGCGCCCGCGGAATACCCTGTGCGCAGGGTATTTTGCGGGTCGATGGGACCGGGCCGCTGCGAACTGTCCACATAGTGCCTACCCCGGAAACCACGAGCGGCACTTACGAGTCACCCTCGGATCATGAGCGAACTCCCCAGATTGATTCTGGCCCGTGAACATCTGCAGCTTGGACTGACCCCTAAGCAACTGGCCGCGCGCTGCCGGGCAGGTGCCCTCACACGGATCAGGCACGGCGTGTACGTCGACGGACCAGCATGGGCGGCCCTGTCCGACTGGGAGAAGTACCGGCTGGGCGTGAGTGCGGCGGCGGAGACCTTCGTGGCACCTACCGTGTTTGCCCGGCACTCGGCAGCGTCCGTCTGGGGCATTCCCACGATCGGCTACGGGCGGCCAATATACGCCTTGACGCTGAAGAACGACGGCGGACGGTCCCGCGCCGGGGTGAAGCGGCACTACGCGCGCTTCGCCGGCCTCGACGTCGTCGAACGGGAAGGGCTGCTGGTGACGGGGCGGATCCGAACCGTTCTGGATCTTGCGGCCTACACCCCGTTCACCCAGGCGGTTGTGCCCGTAGACCACATCCTGAAGGCGGACACCACCCGCGGGCTGGCGCCGGTTTCGAAGGAAGAACTGCTTGCCGCCGTCGAAGGGAACTACACAGCCGCCGCGGCCCAACGGATCCGGGCTGCCGTTGAGTTCGGAGATCCGAGGTCCGGTTCGGCGGGGGAGTCCTATGGGCGGGCCCTGATGTGGGCTGCCGGCTTCGAGGCTCCGGCGCTGCAGTACGAGATCCGGGACCGCGCGGGGCGGGTGGGCTTCTCAGACTACTTCTGGGCCGAGGGCCGGGTTGCGGGGGAGTTCGACGGGGTCGTGAAGTACATGAAGCCTGAATATTTGAAGGGCCGCACAGCATCGCAGGCCGTGGTCGACGAGAAACGGAGGGAAGACCGGATGCGGGCCGCCGGTTTCTCCGTGGTGCGGTGGGTCTGGCAGGACCTGATGTCACCCGCGCGGCTGGAGAGTGCGCTGTCGGCGGCAGGCGTTCCCCGCCGTCGTGCCCGGTCCGCCCGTCGGCGACCCGAATAAGTCCCTACGACGCGCAGATGCCCTGCTGCTACCGGAATACCGGCAGCGACAGGGCATTTGCGCGTCGACAGGAAGAGATCCGGACCCTAGAGCACCCGGCTCAGGAACTCCTTGGTGCGGGCGTGCTGCGGGTTGGACAGCACCTCGCGCGGGTCGCCGGATTCGACGACGACGCCGCCGTCCATGAACGTCAGCCGGTCACCGACCTCCCGGGCAAACCCGATCTCGTGGGTCACCACGATCATGGTCATGCCGGACTTGGCGAGGTCCTTCATCACGTTCAGCACGTCGCCCACCAGCTCGGGGTCCAGCGCCGAGGTGGGCTCGTCGAAGAGCATCAGCTCCGGATCCATGGCCAGCGCCCGGGCGATCGCCACACGCTGCTGCTGCCCGCCGGAAAGCTGCGAGGGGTAGTGCCCGGAGCGGTCGGCCAGGCCGACGCGGTCCAGCAGCTCCAGTGCCCGCTTCTTGGCGACGTCCTTCGGCTGGCCCTTGACCTGGACCGGAGCCTCCATCACGTTCTGCAGTGCCGTCTTGTGTGGGAACAGGTTGAAGCGCTGGAAGACCATGCCGATCTCGCGGCGCTGGGCGGCGATCTCCTTGGCCTTCAAATCGTGCAAGCGGCCGTTGACCTCGCGGTAGCCGATCAGCGATCCGCCGACCGAGATCCTGCCGGCGCTGATGGTTTCCAGCAGGTTCACGCAGCGGAGCATGGTGGACTTGCCGGAACCGGACGGTCCGATCACCACGGAGACCTCGCCCTGGTTGACGGTCAGGTCGATGCCGCGCAGCACATGATGGTGGCCGTAGTACTTGTGCAGCCCCTGGATTTCGACCAGTGGCTTCTCGGCGATGGCCGTCATCGGGCACTCTCCTCGGGGAAGTCCGTTTTCAGTGACCGCTGGGCGTCGGCGCCGGGCGTGCCGGCGGCGGCGGCCTTGGCGGCGGCGGGGTTCACCGCGGCGGGTGCCAGGTTGTCCACGCCCTTGCCGTAGTACGCCTCAAGGTAGTGCTGGCCCACCATCAGGATGCTGGTGACCAGTAGGTACCAGAACGCCGCGACGATCAGCAGCGGGATCGGCAGGTAGATCCGGTTGGCCAGGGCGTTGGTGGCGAAGGTCAGGTCCAGGGTGAACGGCACGGCCAGGACCAGGGACGTGGTCTTGAGCATGCCGATGGTCTCGTTGCCCGTGGGCGGGACGATGATCCGCATGGCCTGCGGCAGGATGATCCGCCACATGATCTTGCCCTTGGACATGCCGAGCGCCTCGGCGGCCTCGGTCTGGCCCCGGTCCACGGACTTCAGGCCGGCCCGGAAGATCTCGGCCAGGTACGCGGACTCGTTCAAGCCCAGGCCCAGTATTGCGGGGATCAGGCCCTTGCTGGGATCCGAGAGCGCGTAGCTGAACAGCTCCGGACCGAACGGGATGCCCAGGGTGATGGCCGGGTAGAGAACGGTGACCAGGCCCCAGAACACCAGCTGGGTGTAGACCGGGGTGCCGCGGAAGAACCAGACCCAGAGCCAGCTGGTGTAGCGCAGCACCGGGTTGTCGGACTGCCGCATGACCGCCAACAGGATGGCCAGAACGATCGCCAGGACCATCGAGGTGACGGTCAGGAGCAGGGTCCAGCCCACGCCCTGGACCACCTTGACGTCCAGGATGTAGGTGGCGACGACGTCCCAGCGGAAGTTGGGGTTGGTCACGAGGCTCTGCAGCAGCAGGATCAGGGCGCCACCGATGATGATGGCGCTGATCCAGCGGCCGGGGTGGCGCACCGGTACCGACTTGTTCAGTACCGGTGCTTCCTCATTCCGGTCCTTCATTGCAGCATCCGAGTGGCCGGTTAGGCTCAAGACGACGCCGCCGGGTTGAGCTCGGACTTGGTGATGGCGCCTTCGGCGTTGCCCCAGCCCTCGAGGATCTTCTTGTAGGACCCGTCAGCGATCAGCTTGGTCATGGTCTTCTGGACGAGGTCCGCGAGGGCCGTGTCCGACTTGGCGACGGCGATGCCCTGCGGAGCGGCGTCGTAGACGTCGCCGAGCTTCTCGAGCTGGCCGTTGGTCTGGGTGAGGGCGTAGCCGATGATCGGGGAATCGGCGGCCATCGCGTCGATGCTGCCGTTGACCAGGCGGGTGGTGACGTCGGTCTGGTTCTTCAGCGTCACGATTTCGATCGGCTTCTTGCCCTCGGCGGTGCACTTCTTGTTGCGGTCGGCGAGGTCCGGGTCTTCCTGCACGGTGCCGGTCTGGACGCCGATGGCCTTGCCGCAGACGTCATCGAGCGAGAAGCTCTTCGGGTTGCCCTTCTTCACTGCCCAGGCGGTGCCGGCGTTGAAGTAGCTGACCATGTTCACCGCGCCGAGGCGCTCCTTGTTGATGGTGAAGGAGGAGATGCCCAGGTCGTACTTCGGGCCGAGCGCCGGGAGGATGCCGGTGAATTCCGCGGTCTGGACCTGGACCTTGAGGCCCAGGGTCGCGCCGATCGCCTTGGCGATGTCGACGTCGTAGCCCACCGGGGTCTGGCCGTCCGGGCCGAGGAATTCGGCCGGGGCGTAGCTGGTGTCGGCGCCGATGGTCAGGGTGCCCTTGGACTTGATGGCCGCGGGGACCATGGCGGCCAGGGAATCGTCCTTCTGCACGGTCGTGGGGTCGAAGCTGGCCTTCGTCGCGCCGGAGGCTGCGGGGCTGCCGGCGCCGGACCCGGTCTCGGAGGCGTTGGTGCAGGCGGACAGTGCCAGAGCACCGACGGCAAGGACGGTGGCGGCCTTGAGCGTGGAGGCGCTCAGGAGCGAACGGGAGATCTGCATTTTTTCTTACCTTTTGTTGCAGGGGAGCCGGGAACTAAATCGGTTCATAGTGTATCGCCGAACAAGAGATGTACGTCACAGAAAACTAAGTTTCACTATTGGATAACTATAGTGAACGCTTTTGCAACCATTACCGCCGGGCAGATGTCTGGAATCCCGGATTCCGGTGTCGCGGCGGACGGTCGCCTGGTGAGCCAGGGATACGACGGCGGTGCGCCGGCCTCCCCTGCACGGCGCCGGTGTGCCGGCTTCCCGCCGCCAGCGGCTACGCCCGTGTGCGCTTGAAGAACCGGGGCTCAGCTCTCGATGCCGAGGGATTCCAGCATCGGCCGGAACTTCGCCCAGGTCTCGGCCAGCTCCATCTCCGGAACCGAACCCTCGACCACGCCGCAGCCGGCGTAGAGCCGGACCGTGTCCGGGCCCTCGACCACCGCGCCGCGCAGGGCGATGCCCCACTCGCCGTTGCCGGCCGCGTCCAGCCAGCCCACCGGACCGGCGTACGGGCCGCGGTCCAGGTGCTCGAGCTTGCGGATGAGCGCCCCGGCCACCGTGGTGGGGGTGCCGCAGACGGCCGCGGTGGGGTGCAGGGCATTGATCAGCGCCAGGCAAGTGGGGACGTGGCCCTCCACCTCGGTCAGCTCGGCCTTCACGTCGGAGGCGAGGTGCCAGACGTTGGGCAGTTCGAGGATGAAGGGCTCGCTGTGGGCGTTCATGGCCTCGGAGAACGGCGCCAACTGGGTGGTCAGCGACGCAATGGCGATGTCGTGCTCGTGGCGCTGCTTCTCGGACCCGGCCAGGACCCGCTCGGCGAAGTCCAGCGGGCTGCCCTCGACACCGTCGGCGTCCCGCCGGTCCAGGGTCCCTGCGAGAACGCGGGCCTGGGCCGTGCGGCCCTCCACCTGGATCAGCATCTCCGGGGTGGAGCCCACCAGTCCGTCCACGCCGTAGGTCCAGCACTCGCGGTACCGGACGGCCAGTTCGCGGAGTATGGCGGCCGCGTGCACGCCGTCGGGCAGGGTGGCCACGATGTCCCGGGCCAGCACCAGCTTCTCCAGGGCGCCGGTGCGGATTTCGGCGACACCGGCGGCGACGGCGGTCATCCAGTCCGTCTCGCTGAGCGCCCCGGTGCTGAGCTTGGCCTCGCGGTCGCCCTGCGGCTCCTGCTCCGGAGCGGTGTCCAGCCAGCGGTTCAGGGCGGCGCGCGCGCCTGCTTCGGTGAGTTCGACGTCGTCGGCGGTGATCTGGGTCAGCCAGGCCGTCCCGTCGCGCAGCCCCACCACGACCTCGGGGATGATCAGCCGGGATTCGTGCGCGGAAACCTTGGAGAAGGCAAAGGATCCGAAGGCCACCGGGCCGGTGCCGGGGCACTCCACCGCGTCGGTAACGTCGGCCTCAAGGACCAGGTGGCGCCACCAGATGTCGGCCTCCAGGAACCGCTCCGGGCCCGTGGCCGTGAACCGGTCCACCTCGCCGAAGCCCACCAGTCCGGCCTCGCGGCGGGTCCAGCAGAGCACGTCGTCACGGAACAGAAATGACGGCAGCCCCCCGGGGAACGAATCAGCATCGAGGGGGACTGTCAGGGTCCTGATGTGTCTGGTGCCGGGCGCGCTCGTCATGATGAGACAACACTACTCCCGCGTGTCCCGACCTCTGCCCGGTCCGGCGGTTAGGGGGAGGGTGGAAGTTTTGAGACAATGACGGGGTGAACCGAGCATCCTTGGATAAGCGTCCGGACGAAGTAGCCACGATGTTTGATGACGTCGCGCCTAAATACGACGTCGTCAACGATGTGCTGTCGATGGGACAGACCCGGCGCTGGCGCCGGATCGTCGTCGAGGCCATGGATGTGAAGGCCGGCCAGCGGGTGCTGGACCTGGCCGCGGGAACCGGCACCTCCAGCGAGCCGTACGCGGACGCCGGCGTCGACGTCGTCGCCTGCGACTTCTCCCTGGGCATGCTGAAGGTGGGCAAACGCCGCCGCCCGGACATCGACTTCATCGCCGGCGACGCCACCCGGCTGCCGTTCGCCGACAACACCTTCGACGCGAGCACCATCTCCTTCGGCCTGCGCAACGTCAACGAGCCCAAGAAGGCCCTCGCCGAGATGCTCAGGGTCACCAAGCCCGGCGGCCGGCTGGTCATCGCCGAGTTCTCCCAGCCCGTGGTGCCGCTCTGGCGAACCATGTACACCGAGTACCTGATGCGCGCGCTGCCTGCGATCGCCGTCAAGGTCTCCTCCAACCCGGACGCCTACGTCTACCTCGCCGAATCCATCCGCGCCTGGCCGGATCAGGACCACCTGGCCGCCTGGCTGCAGGAAGCAGGCTGGGAGTCCGTCAGCTACCGCAACCTCAGTGGCGGCATCGTTGCCGTGCACCGGGCGCAGAAGCCGGCCGGTCCGGCGGACGGCCCCGCCGCCGGTGCGCAGGCCCTGGCCAACCACACCGGCCCGGTCGCGAAGCTGCGGCGCAACATCGCCCGGCCCGGGCGCTAGCCCGGCGATGCCGTGAAAGTACTGATCGTCGGCGCGGGTCCCGCCGGATCCACCGCCGCGTACTACCTGGCGCAGGCCGGCCTCGAGGTTACGGTGCTGGAGAAGACCAGCTTCCCGCGCGAGAAGGTCTGCGGCGACGGCCTCACGCCCCGCGCGGTGCGGGAAATCCAGAAGCTCGGCCTGCCGCACCCCGAAACCGAGGGCTGGCGGCGGAACAAGGGCCTGCGGCTGATCGCGGGCGGCCGCACCATCGAACTGCCCTGGCCCGAGGTCTCCGACTTCCCGCAGTACGGCCTGATCCGGACCCGGTTGGGCTTCGACGAGGAGCTCGCCCGGCACGCCCAGTCCGCGGGCGCCGTCGTGTTCGAACGCCACAGCGTCACCGAAGCGCTCCGCGACGATGACGGTCGCGTCACGGGCGTCCGTGCCGCGCTGCTCGATGACGCCGGCCGGAAGACGGGGGAGACCCGGGACTTCACCGCCGACGTCGTGCTCGCCGCCGACGGCAACTCCACCCGCACCGCCGTGTCCCTGGGGCTGCCTAAACGCGACGACCGCCCCCTCGGCGTCGCCGTGCGCACCTACTTCACCAGCCCCCGCCACGAGGACGACTGGATGGAGGGCTGGCTGGAACTGCCCGGCGCCGACGGCAAGCTGCTGCCCGGCTACGGCTGGATCTTCGGCGTCGGCGATGGCACCTCCAACGTGGGCCTCGGCATCCTGAACTCCTCCAAGGAATTCGGGAAACTGGACTACAAGCAGGTCCTGCGCGAGTGGACCGCCGGGATGCCGCCGGAGTGGGGCTTCACCCCGGAGAACCAGGAGGGTGAAATCCGCGGTGCTGCGTTGCCCATGGGCTTCAACCGCACCCCGCACTACGCTCCCGGCCTGCTACTGCTCGGTGACGCCGGCGGCATGGTCTCCCCGTTCAACGGCGAGGGCATCTCCTACGCGATGGAGTCCGCCCGCTTCGCCGCCGAATACCTGATCGACACCGCCTCCCGGTCCGCGGCGGCCGGCTGGGACCGGAACGACGCCGACGCGCACCTGTCCGGGTACGCCGGCTACGTCCGTGACCAGTGGGGCTCGCACTTCACCCTGGGCCGTGCCTTCGCCGCCGTGATCGGCAAGCCGGCGGTCATGAAGCTGGCGCTGCGGACCGGCATGCCGCTGCCGCTGCTGATGAAGTTCGTGGTCCGGCTGATGGCTAACCTGACCGACCCCTCCGCCAGGGGCATCGAGGACCGGATGATCCGGGTCCTGGAGGCCCTGGTCCCGGCGACGTCCAATACCGGCACCGTTCCGGCCCCGAATCCGCGGTTTCCGCAACAAAAAGTTAGGGTTAACCCGTGACCAACTCCGCAGACCAAAGCTGGACGCACGCCGGGCACGGCCTGCAGGGCTCCGAGCCCGACCTGAACACCACCGCCATCGCCACCGGGCTGCAGCTTCCGGCAGGGTTTGCGGCGATCGCCGGCGACGCCGAACTGGGTCCCGCGATCACCACCAACCTCGCCCGCGTGGAGAAGAAGCTGCGCGAGGCGATCGCCAACTCCGACCCGCTGGCCGACGCCACCTCCCGCCACCTGGTGGAGGCCGGCGGCAAGCGCATCCGGCCGCTGCTCACCCTGCTGTGCGCGCATCTGGGGGACGCCTCGCGGCCCGCCGTGGTGCAGGCCGCCGTCGTCGTCGAGCTGACGCACCTGGCCACGCTGTACCACGACGACGTGATGGACTCCGCGCCGTTCCGCCGCGGGGCCCCCACCGCCCACGAGGTCTGGGGCAACTCCGTGGCCGTCCTCACCGGGGACCTGATCTTCGCCCGGGCCTCGATCCTGGTCTCCGAGCTGGGCTCCCGGGCCCTGGGCATCCAGGCCCGCACCTTCGAACGGCTGTGCCTCGGCCAGCTGCACGAGACCGTCGGCCCGCGGCCGGACGAGGATCCCGTGGAGCACTACCTGTCCGTGATCGCGGACAAGACCGGCTCCCTCGTGGCGGCCTCGGGCCAGCTTGGCGCGATCTTCTCCGGGGCCGACGAGTCCTACGAGGCCCTCCTGGTCGAATACGGCGAGAAGGTGGGCGTGGCTTTCCAGCTGGCCGATGACGTCATCGACGTGACCGGCGTCAAGGTCAAGAGCGGCAAGTCCCCGGGCACCGACTTGCGCGAGGGCGTGCCGACCCTGCCGGTGCTGCTGCTGCGGAAGGCAGCCGCCGACGGCGACCAGTCCGCCGTGGACCTGCTGACCCTGATCGACGGGGACCTGAGCTCCGACGAGGCGCTGGCTGCCGCCGTCGCCGGGCTGCGCGAGCACCCTGTCACCGCCCAGTCCTGGACCGTGGCGCGGGAGTGGGCCGCCGAGGCGATCGCCGCCTTGGAGCCCCTTCCCGAGGGCGTGGTCAAGGATTCGCTGACCAGCTTCGCGCACGCCGTGGTGGAGCGCAGCAGCTAGGTTCCTTGCGGTGCCGTGGCCCCTGTCCGGGCCGGCATCCCTTTGGACGCGGAATGGCCCCGGTCCTCACAACGTTCGAGTCGTCCGTTGTGCGGAACCGGGGCCATTTCTCCGTTCGCATCAGATTCACCGGAGGCATTTAGTGAACCCGTGAACAAGCGTATGACAACTCTGTCAAGTTGTCTAGGGTTTCTGTAAATTCGGTGTCACGGGTTTGCGAGAGGTCCTCGCTGCGGTCCGGGGGCACATTGAACTCCTCAGCCCGGACCTAGCCCCTCAGGCGCCGGCGTTTCTGAGTCGAAGTGCCTCCACCCGGCTGAACCGGGCCGGGGACGCTGTCCGTGATGTCCACATACGGCACCGTAATCGGTGCGCGTGCGCATGGGGTCTGTGACATTGAGCTGATGGAGCTTTCCGCATTTCTGGCAGTGCGGGGTGGAACGGCGACGACGGCGGCGCTGCAACGGGCCGGGTTTACCCGTCACGACCTCACCGCAGGCATGGACTCTGGCGTCGTCGTGAGGGTCCGCCGCGGACATTATGCCCAGCCGGATACCACCGGTGCTTACGGCGCCGCCCGCGAGATCCGGGGTCTGCTGACCTGCCTTTCGGCCGCGCCCGGATACGGCCTCTGGACGCTGAATCCTGCAGAGCAGCTGCATCTCTGCATGGGGCATCGCACGTCCCCGCCCGACGTCATCCAGCACGGCCGCCTCCTTCATCCCCGGCATCCGAACCTTCCCATGGTGGGCCTGGCCGACGTCCTGCTGCACGCCCTGCGCTGCCTGCCGGAGCTTGAGGCTCTGGTGATGGTCCAATGCGCCGTCGGCCGCGGCGACATCAGCCTGGCTTTTCCGCGCGGACGACTCTCCGGAAACCGGAATGCCCGGTCGAGGGCAGTGCTGGATCTGGTCATTCCACGGGCGGACTCGCTACTGGAGGTACTCGCAAACGTCGCCTTCGTTCGTGCCGGACTCAGTGTCCGCCGGCACGTAGAAGTACCCGGCGTCGGGGAGGTCGACTTCCTCGTCGAGGACGTGGTGATCGTCGAGACCGACGGGGCAACCCACTTGGAGCCGTATCAGGTCAAGAAGGACCGTCGACGCAACAACGCGGCCGTCATCGGCGGATACTTGGTCCTTCGGTTTAGCTATGACGACGTGGTGTACCACCCGGAGCGGATGGTGACCCAGGTCCGAGCACTCATTGATATCTGGCGGAGGGGAGATTTCCGTTCATGACACTGAACCACCGGCGATCCGGGGGCAGTTCGACGCCGGATCGGACGTTCACAGCCACCTACTGCGGCGTGTTCGTGTCAAAGTGCCCCCGGAGGGACGCAGACGGCGGGAGGCTAGTCCTCGTCGTCGTTGAAGGCCCACTCGAACATGTCGAAGACGAACTCGGAGAAGGTTCCCTCTTCGCTCTTCCACTGTCCGCGGGCGTTGTTGCGGCGGTACACGATGGGATCCGGGACGCTGAGGTCGCCCACGCGGAAGCCCCAGGTGAACTGCTCTTCCTCGTCCTCGAGGAACATCAGGAAGCCCTCGTCGTCGACTTCGAGTTCCTCGGGATCCCAGAAGTAGTGATACGCCTCCATCAGGTCCTCGCAGCCGCCTAGGGCCAGGTAAAACTCGCGGAGAACCAACGGGATGGTGAACTGGTGCTCGGCCAGGGCCTCGTCCAGCTCCTGCTCGGACAGGCCGTCCGCTTCCTGCCATTCGTCTTCGAGATATTTCGGAACAAGCGCGCGGAACTTCTCGAGGAACATGTCAGTCATGCTTCATATCCTAGCTAATCCGAGGGCCCTCTCCCCGCCCGGCCCAGGCCCAGCCGGTGCCAGCCGCGCACGGCCAGCGGAACCCGCCATCGACGCCGCCACGCGGTGACCCGGAACGCGAAAACCAGGGCCGCCACCACCGGCCCGGTGACCGGGTTGAAGGAGCCCGTCACGGACAGCGCCACCGTCAGTCCGGCGCCGGCGAACGCGGGCAGGGCGTACAGGTCGCCCGGGTCGAATAGCTGCGGTACCTCGTTGGCGGTGATGTCGCGCAGCAGGCCGCCGCCCACCGCCGTCGTCACACCCAGCAGCACCGCGGCCACCGGGTGCATCCCCGCGGCGAGGGCCTTCAGGCTGCCCGTGATGCAGAACAGGGCCAGGCCGCCGGCGTCGAAGAGCACCAGCAGCGAGGTGAACCGCTGGACGCTTGAGTAGAGGAAATACACCAGCACGGTCGCCAGCAGCGGCGGAGCGAGGTAGGCGGGGTTGGTGAACGCCGCCGGGGAGCCATTGTTGATGATGATGTCCCGGATGACGCCGCCGCCCAGGCTCACCACCGAGGCCAGCAGCAGGGAGCCGACAATGTCGAATTCCTTCCGCGCCGCCAGCAGCGACCCGGACACTGCGAAGAAGAAGACACCGGCCAGGTCCAACCACACCAGGACGAGGCTGAAGGAAAAGGTCATGGCGGTCCTGGTTATTCGGCGGGGCGGAGGGGCGGCTCCAAGGTTACGCTAACGGCTATGGATAGCCCCCTCCTGATCGCCTGCGCCCACGGAACCGCCAACCCCGACGGCGCCGCCGAAGTCAACGCCCTGCGCGCCGCCATCGCGGCCCTGCGCCCTGGACTGGAGGTCCTGGAGGCCTACGTCGACGTCCAGGAGCCCACCCTGCCCGACGTCGTCGCGGGACTCCCCGCCGGGCGGAGCGCCGTCGTGGTGCCGCTGCTGCTGAGCATCGGCTACCACGTCAAGGTGGACATCGCCCGCGCCGTGGGCAGCCGCCCCGGCACGGCCGCAGCGGCGCCGCTGGGGCCGGATCCCCGCCTCGCCGCCCTGCTTGACCGGCGGCTGCGGGAGGCGGGGGTGACGGACAACGACGCCGTGATTGTCGCCGCGGCGGGCTCCTCGGACCCCACCGCCGCGGACAACGTCGAAGAACTGGTGGGTCAGCTCCGGGACCTCCGCTCGAACCGGATCGTCGCCGCCTACGGAGCCTCCGCGAAACCGTCGGTTCCCGAAGCCGTCGCAATGCTGCGCGAGGAGGCGGCCGGGGGAGCGGGGGCCGGGGCGTCCGCCGGCGCCGTCGACCTCGGTGGCCGGGTGGTGATCGCGTCCTACCTGCTGGCGCCCGGGTTCTTCCACAACCAGCTCGCCAAGGCCGGGGCGGACCTGGTCACCGCGCCGCTGCTGCCCTCCCCGGACCTGGCCCGGATCGCCTTGGACCGCTACGACGCCGCGGTGGCCGCGTCCTAAGGTCCGCGTATGACGAATTGTTGCCCACGGTGACCCCGCGTTTCTGATCCGTTGTCGGCCGATTCGGGCCGCCCCTACAGTCGAGCCATGACTGATACAGCTCTAGCCGGAGCGCCCCAGGACCAGACCGCCGGCGGCCGTTCGGCCCGCGCCGCCAGGCCCGGCCGGCCCGCCGCCAAGCCCCACGGGCAGTGGAAGGTGGACGGCACCGCGCCGCTGAACGCCAACGAAACCTGGAAACAGGAAGACAACGGCCTGAACGTGCGGGAGCGGATCGAAACGGTCTACGCCAAGCACGGTTTCGACTCTATCGATGGCACCGACCTGCATGGCCGGTTCCGCTGGTGGGGTCTCTACACGCAGCGCAAGCCCGGGATCGACGGCGGCAAGACCGCCACCCTGGAGCCGCACGAGCTCGAGGACAAGTTCTTCATGCTTCGGGTCAGGATCGACGGCGGCGCCCTATCCACCGAGCAGCTGCGCGTCATCGGCGGCATCTCCGTGGACTTCGCCCGGGACTCGGCCGACCTCACGGACCGGCAGAACATCCAGCTGCACTGGATCCGGGTCGAGGACGTCCCCGAGATCTGGCGACGCCTCGAGGCGGTGGGGCTGTCCACCACGGAGGCCTGCGGCGACGTGCCCCGGGTGATCCTGGGCTCCCCGGTGGCCGGGATCGCCAAGGACGAGGTCATCGACCCGACCCCGCTCATCCGGGAGCTCGCCGAGCGCTTCATCGGCGACCCGGAGCTGGCCAACCTTCCGCGCAAGTTCAAGACGGCCATCACCGGCCACCCCAGCCAGGACGTAGTGCACGAGATCAATGACGTCGCCCTGGTGGGTCTGCTTCACCCCGAGCTCGGCGCAGGCTACGACCTCTGGGTGGGCGGCGCGCTCTCCACTAACCCGATGCTCGGCAAGCGCCTCGGCGCCTTCGTCCGCCCGGACCAGGCCGCCGACGTCTGGCTTGGAGTCACCAGCATCTTCCGCGACTACGGCTACCGGCGCATGCGCACCAAGGCCCGGCTGAAGTTCCTGCTCGCCGACTGGGGTCCGGAGAAATTCCGCCGGGTCCTCGAGGAGGAATACCTCGGCTACGCGCTCAGCGACGGCCCGGCCGCGCCCAAGCCGGCAACCCCCGGCGACCACATCGGCGTCCACGAACAAAAGGACGGCAGGTTCTTCATCGGCGCCACTCCGGTGGCCGGACGCCTCTCCGGCAGCCAGCTCGTGGCCCTAGCCGACACCCTCGAATCCCGCGGTTCGCGGCGGCTGCGGACCACCCCGCACCAGAAGCTCGTGGTCCTGGACGTCCCCGGCGGCCAGGTGGAACCGCTCGTGGCCGAGCTCGACGCGCTGGGCCTCTCCGCCCGGCCCTCCGTGTTCCGCCGGGGCACCATCGCCTGCACCGGGATCGAATTCTGCAAGCTCGCGATCGTCGAAACCAAGGCGACGGCGGCGACGGCGGTGGCCGAACTGGAGCGACGCCTCGCCGACCTCGTCGACGCCGGGAAGCTGCCGGAGTCGCTGTCCCTGCACATCAACGGCTGCCCCAATTCCTGCGCCCGCATCCAGACGGCGGACGTCGGCCTGAAGGGCATGATGCTTCCCACGCCCGACGGCGACCCGACGCCCGGCTTCCAGGTCCACCTCGGCGGCGGACTCGCCTCCACCGACCGGGAGGAGGCGGGCCTGGGCCGCACCGTCCGGGGCCTCAAGGTCACCGCCGACGAACTGCCCGACTACGTGGAGCGGGTGGTGCGAAAATTCGCCGACACCCGTACCGACGGCCAGAGCTTCGCCGAATGGGCCTTCGCCGCCGACGAAGGGGACCTGCAGTGACCGCTCCCCAGCCACAACCCAACCTCGCAAGTCCCAACTCGCTCCCTGTCCTCGCAAGCTCGGACCGGGGCCCTCGCGAGTCGGGGCCCTCGGCCGGGGACCTCGGTGGCCGTGGGCCCTCCCTCCGGAGCCGCGAGGAGCTCAAGGCCCACGCCGCGGCCGGGGCCGCCGAACTCGGCTGGGACGCCCCGGCCGGCGACGTGATCGACTGGGTGGCGCGCACCTTCGAACGGCCCGCCGTCGCCGTCGCCTGCTCCATGGCCGACGCCGTCCTGCCCGCCCTCGTAGCGGAACGGATCCCCGGCGTCGACGTGCTCTTCCTGGACACCGGCTACCACTTCCCGGAGACCTACGCCACGCGCGACGAGGTGGCCGCGAACCTGCGCGTCACCGTCGTGGACGTGCTCCCGGAAACCACCGTGGAGCAGCAGGACCGGATCCTCGGCAAGGACCTCTTCGCCCGTGACGCCGCCCAGTGCTGCGCGCTGCGCAAGGTCGCCCCGCTGCGCCGCACCCTGGCAGGCTACGAACTCTGGTTCACCGGCGTCCGCCGCGACGAGGCACCCACCCGCACTAACACCCCGCTGGTGACCTGGGACGAAGCCAACGGACTGGTCAAGGTCAACCCCGTGGCGGCCTGGACCTTCGAGCAGCTGGTCCAGTACTCCGCCGACAACCTCCTGCCTGTCAACCCGCTCCTTTCACAGGGCTACCCGTCCATCGGCTGCCAGCCCTGTACCCGCCAGGTCGCCCCCGGCGAGGACCCCCGCGCCGGCCGCTGGGCCGGAACCGACAAGACAGAATGCGGACTACACGTATGAGCATCAAGACCACCAACGAGGAACTGCAGCTGGCCGGGCTGGTCCACGGCACGGCTGGGACGCCGATTGCCGCCCCGGGAGTGGCATCGGGCCTGTCGGAGCCGCGCGCTCGGCTGATCGAAGATCAGCCGCGCGGCGCAGGGGCGGGGGCGGCAATCGGCGTCGCGGCCCCGGCACGTCTTTCATCCCTGGACACGCTCGAGTCCGAGGCGATTCACATCATCCGGGAGGTTGTTGCCGAGTTTGAGCGGCCCGCGCTGTTGTTTTCCGGCGGCAAGGATTCCGTGGTGATGCTGCATCTAGCCACCAAGGCTTTCTGGCCCGGGAAGGTGCCGTTCCCGGTCCTGCATGTGGATACCGGGCACAACTTCCCGGAGGTGATCGACTTCCGGGACCGGACCGTGGAACGGCTGGGTCTCCGGTTGGTGGTGGGGTCCGTGCAGGAGTTCATCGATTCCGGCGAGCTGGCCGAGCGCGCGGACGGCACCCGCAACCCGCTGCAGACCGTCCCGCTTCTGGACGCGATCAGCCGCAACAAGTTCGACGCCGTCTTCGGCGGCGGCCGCCGGGACGAGGACAAAGCCCGGGCCAAGGAGCGCATCCTGAGCCTGCGCGACGAATTCGGACAGTGGGACCCGCGCAACCAGCGCCCGGAACTCTGGAACCTGTACAACGGCCGGCACACCGTGGGCCAGCACGTCCGGGCCTTCCCGATCAGCAACTGGACCGAACTGGACGTCTGGCGCTACATCGAACGCGAGAACATCGACCTGCCCGGCCTCTACTACGCCCACGAGCGCGAGGTCTACGCCCGCGACGGCATGTGGCGCGCCGTCGGGGAAGTCTCGCAGCCTCGCGCCGACGAGCAGGTCATCACCAAGACGGTCCGCTACCGCACCGTCGGGGACATGTCCTGCACCGGCGCCGTCGAATCCGACGCCGCCACCGTGCGCGACGTCGTGATTGAAGTTGCCGCCTCCACCATCACCGAACGTGGCGCCACCCGGGCCGATGACCGCATCTCCGAGGCCGCCATGGAAGACCGCAAGAAGGACGGCTATTTCTAATGAGCACCATTCCCGCCACCCAGGATGCCGCCGCCGCAGACCTGGGTCTCGCCTCCGCCTCGCTGTTCCGTTTCGCCACCGCCGGCTCGGTCGACGACGGCAAGTCCACCCTGGTGGGCCGGCTCCTGCACGATTCGAAAGCCATCCTCGCCGACCAGCTCGACGCCGTCGCCCGCACCTCCGCGGACCGCGGCTTCGGCGCGGCGGACGGGGAGTCCGGAGGGCAACGGATCGACCTCGCCCTGCTGACCGACGGGCTGCGCGCCGAGCGGGAACAGGGCATCACCATCGACGTCGCCTACCGCTACTTCGCCACCGACCGGCGCAGCTTCATCCTCGCCGACTGCCCCGGGCACGTGCAGTACACCCGGAACACGGTGACCGGAGCCTCCACCGCCGACGCCGTCGTGGTCCTCATCGATGCCCGCAAGGGCGTCCTGGAACAGACCCGACGGCACCTGTCCGTGCTGCACCTGCTGCGGGTGCCGCACGTGATCGTAGCGGTGAACAAGATCGACCTGGTGGAATTCAGTGAGGACGTCTTCCGCGCCATCGAGGACGAGGTGCAGCACATGGGCCGCGAACTGGGGCTGGGGGACGGGGACGGTTCCGGACTGCTGGTGGTGCCGGTGTCCGCGCTCGACGGCGACAACGTCGTCGACCGGTCCACGCGCACCCCCTGGTACCGCGGACCGGCGCTGCTGGAGATCCTTGAGACCCTCCCGGCCGCCGATGAGATCGAAACCCACCTGGAAAGCTTCCGCTTCCCGGTCCAGCTGGTAGTTCGGCCGCAGGGGGCGCTGGCCCCCGACTCGCTCGCCCGCGGCCTCAACCCCGGCGCGTACCGCGACTACCGGGCCTACGCCGGCCAGATCACCGAGGGTGCGGTCAAGCTCGGCGACCCGGTCAGCGTCCTGACGCCCGGGCAGGCGCCGCGGAACACCACGGTGACCGGAATCGACTTCGCCGGCCGGCAGCTCACGGAGGCTGTGGCGCCGCAGTCGGTGGCGCTGCGGCTGGCGGACGAGTTCGACGTCGCCCGCGGCGACACGATCGCGGCCGCCGGAACGATATCCAAGTCCACCGCCGACCTCTACGCCTCGCTCTGCTGGCTCTCGCCTAAGCCCCTCCGCGAGGGCGCCAAGGTGCTGGTCAAACACGGCACCCGCACGGTCCAGGCCCTGGTCCGGAACGTTACCGGCAGGCTGGACCTCGGCAGCTTCCGGGTGGAACCGGCCTCCACGCTGGAACTCAACGACATCGGCCACGCCCAGCTCCGGCTTGCCGCCGCCTTGCCGCTGGAGAACTACCAGCACCACCGGCGGACCGGTGCGTTCCTGGTGATCGACCCTCGGGACGGCAACACCCTCGCCGCGGGACTGGTCCGGGACCACCCTGGCGACCACGAGGACGAGCGCTACAGCATCTGAGCCGCGATCTGAGCTTCGGCGGAGGCGGCGCCCAACGACCCTAGCCGCCGCCAAACCGGCGGAGGACAATGGGCGCCATGCCGGAGAACACGGCTCCCACCCCGGCCCCAGCGCCGGCCCCCGGCCCTGCGCCCGATCGCGGCCCTGGACCCGAACCCGGCCACGCCGTTGAACCCGCCGGGCCGCCGCCCGCGGTGCGGGCGCAACTGCTCGCCACCGAACACTGGAGCCTGCTGGCCTCCCGAAGCACCACCCAGAGCGAGGTGCTGACCCGGATCAGCATGTTCCTCACGCTGACCTCCGCCGGGCTGCTCAGCCTGGCCCTGGTGGGCCAGGCGACGGGGTTCACCGGGCTGTTCCCGGTGTTCGAGCTCTCGGTCCTTGGCTTCGTGACGCTGGTGGGAGTCCTCACCCAGGTCCGCGTCATGAACGTCGGCATCGAGGACCTGATGTACGTGATCGCCATGAACCGGATCCGGGCCGGGTACCTCGGCCTGGACCCCGGACTGGCGCCGTACCTGATGTCCTCCCCGCACGACGACCGGCCCGGCTCCGAGCAGACCTATTTCTTCTTCCGCAACCGGAGGCACGCCAGCCAGTTCCTGGGCAGCAGCATGGTCTTCATCGCCGCCGTCAACGCCGCGCTCGCGGGCCTCCTGACCGCCGCCGTCTCCGGAACCCTGACCGCCCCGGCGCCGGTCACCGTCGGGCTCGGCGCGCTCGCCGCCGTCGGGTACCTCGCCGTCGCCCTGGTCCGCAGCGGCCGCCGCTACTTCGGCCTCTGGACCCGCTATTCACCGAGCTTCCCTACGCGCCCCGAGGACTGACGCCTGCCCGTTGCGGCGCGCTGTGTGACGCCGCGTGAACCCCCGTGACCCCCGGTTTCCGGACCATTGAACCCGGTTCGGACGGCTCCCTAGGGTGAAGCCATGACAAGCTCACAGCCCGGGACCACCCGAATCGTTGCCGGTGAACCGGGCCCCTCCCGGCACCACAAAACCCAGCGCCGCCGCGGCCTCGAGGTGGGCCTCGCCGTCGGGCTCGCGCTCCTGATCGGTGCCGGGGCCGCCGTCGCCTCCACCGTCAGCCGCGGGCGCGGCCCGGCCCCGGACGCCGGCACGGTCGGCGGCACCCCCGCGGCCGAACTCAAACTCGGCTACTTCGGCAACATCACCCACGGGGCCGCCCTGATCGGCGTCAGCAAGGGCTTCATCGCCGCAAGCCTCGGCCAGACCAGGCTCAGCACCCAGGTCTTCAACGCCGGCCCCGCCGCCATCGAAGCCCTCAACGCCGGCGCCATCGACGCCACCTACATTGGCCCCAGCCCGGCGATCAACTCCTTCGTCAAGAGCAAGGGCGAATCCATCAGCGTCGTCGCCGGTGCCGCCTCCGGGGGCGCCCAGCTGGTGGTACGTCCGGAGATCAGCGCCCCGGACCAGCTGCGCGGAAAGACGCTCGCCACCCCGCAGCTGGGCGGCACCCAGGACGTGGCGCTCCGGGCCTGGCTCGGCAAACAAGGCTTCCACGTCAGCCCCGACGGCGGCGGCGACGTCACCATCAACCCCACCGAGAACGCCCAGACCCTGAAACTGTTCCAGGCCGGAAAGCTCGACGGCGCCTGGCTGCCCGAACCCTGGGCGTCCCGGCTGGTGCTGCAGGCCGGCGCCAAGGTCCTGGTGGACGAGAAGGATCTTTGGGACGGCTCGCTGTCCGGCGCCCCGGGACAGTTCCCCACCACCGTGCTGATCGTCAACAGGGCCTACGCCGCGGCCCACCCGGACACGGTCAAGGCCCTGCTCAAGGGCCACGTCCAGGCCGTGGACTGGCTGCAGCACGCCCCCGCCGAGGAGAAGGCCGGTGCCCTGAACGCCGCGCTCAAGGACGTCGGCGGTGCCGAGCTGCCCGCCGACGTCGTGGACCGCTCCCTGCAGAACATCGTCTTCACCGTCGACCCGCTCGCCGGCACCTACCCGAAGCTGCTCCAGGACGGGGCGGACGCGGGCATCACCAAACCCGCGGACATCACCGGCATCTTCGACCTGACGGCGCTCAACGCCGTCTCCGCCACCCACGTGTCCGCCCGGGGCCTGGGCAAGGACTGACCGCCCCGGCCCCCACCGCAACCAAGGGAGACCTCCTCATGCCGGTACTGCTGGAAAACCTCGGAAAGACTTTCGACGACGGCGCGCCCGTCCTGGAAGGCGTGAACGCCAGCATCGGCGCCGGTGAGTTCGTGGCGCTGCTGGGAGCCTCGGGCTGCGGAAAATCCACCCTGCTGAACATCATCGCCGGGCTGGAAGCTCCCACCACCGGCGCCCTCGAGGTGCCCAGCGACGGGGCGGCGTTCATGTTCCAGGACGCGGCCCTGTTTCCCTGGCTCACCGCCCGGGAAAACGTCGAACTGGCCCTCACGCTCCGCGGCGTGGGGAAAGCGGAACGCCGCCGGACGGCCGGGGAACTGCTGGACCTGGTGCACCTCTCCGGCGCGGGCGGCAAACGCCCGCACGAGCTCTCCGGCGGCATGCGCCAACGCGTGGCCCTGGCCCGGGCACTGGCCCAGGACCGGCCGTTGCTGCTGATGGACGAACCCTTCGCCGCACTCGACGCCATCACCCGGGACCTGCTGCACGACGAACTGGAACGCGTCTGGCACGAAACCGGCCGGACCATCATCTTCGTCACCCACAACGTCGGCGAGGCGGTGCGGCTGGGCCAGCGGGTCCTGCTGCTCTCCTCCCGCCCGGGCCGGGTGGTCCAGGAGTGGCAGGTCACCGCGGAACACCGCACCAACCCCGGACTGGCCGGACAGCTCACCAGCGCCATCACCGCCCGGCTACGCGAGGAGATCCGCCGCCATGCCCACTAGCCACACCGCCGCCCCGGCCGCCGCCCCCGAAGCCGCCACCCTCCCTTCCGCCGCCCGGGAAAAGTCTCTCCGTCCCGGCGTCGAGGACCTCCGACAGTTGGAGGCCGGCCTGGACTCACTGCAGTCCGCCGCCGCCCGGACCGCCCGCATCGACTGGTCACGGGTGCTGCTGCCGGTGGCCGCGCTCGCCGTGCTCCTCCTGGCCTGGCAGGCGTACGTCTGGCTCGGCATCAAACGCCGCGACCTGGTCCCCGGTCCGCTCGACGTCGCCGGGCAGCTCGGTGCCCTCTGGGGCGAGGCCACCCTGCAACAGGCCGTGGCCACCTCACTGCAGCGCGGCGCCGCAGGGTTCGTCATCAGCGTGCTCATCGCGACGCCGCTGGGCCTGCTGCTCGCCCAGGTGGCCCCGCTCCGGCGCGCCTTCGGGCCGCTGATCTCCGGACTGCAGGTGCTGCCCTCGGTGGCATGGGTGCCGGCGGCCATCATCTGGTTCGGCCTCAGCGACGCCACCGTCTACTTCGTGGTCCTGATGGGCGCCATCCCATCGATCATCAACGGCCTGATTTCCGGCGTCGACCAGATCCCGCCGCAGTACCGCCGCGTCGGCTCCGTCCTTGGCGCCTCCCGGCTGGACCTGACCCTCCGGATCATCCTGCCCGCCGCCCTCCCCGGCTATCTGGGCGGGCTCAAGCAGGGCTGGGCCTTCTCCTGGCGCTCGCTGATGGCCGCCGAAATCATCACCGTGGGCGGCAGCATGGGCTTCGGCCTGGGCTCCCTGCTCAACCAGGGCCGCGATCTCGCGGACATGACGGTGGTCCTCGCCGCGATCCTGCTCATCCTCGCCATCGGCATCCTGGTGGAACTGCTGGTCTTCGCCCCCGTGGAGAAGCACCTGCTCCGCCGCCGGGGGCTCCTGGCCGGCAGTACCCGCTGACTCCGCCAGACCAGGGATGACGGACCAGAGATGACGGACCACAGATGACAGCACAGATGACGCCCTGTGACCTCGCGTGAACCGGTGTTTCCCGGCCGCTGGTCGGCCCGCCCGGACCCGCCCTACCCTCGACGCATGACCATCCAGGACATCTATCCCGCGGCACTGCGCCTGCTCGGCCGCCCCGTACTCGTGGTCGGCGGAGGCCCCGTCGCCGCCCGCCGCGCCAAGGGCCTGCTGGACGCCGGCGCCCGGGTCACGATCGTCGCCCCCCAGGCCGGGGCCGGGGTGCGGGAGCTGGCCGACGCCGGGCTCCTGGCCTGGAAGGCCCGGCCCTACCGCTCCGGCGATGCCGACGGCGCGTGGTTCATCCAGACCGCCACCGGCGATCCGGCCGTTGACGCACAGGTCGCCGCCGACGCCGAGGCGCAGCGGACCTGGTGCGTCAACGCCTCCGACCACGAGGCGTCCGCCGCCTGGACCCCCGCCGTCGCCGTCGTGGACGACGTCAAGATCGCCATCAACGCCGGGGGAGACCCGCGTCGGGCCATGGCGCTGCGCGACGCCGTCGCCACCGCCCTGGACACCGGCGACCTGCCGCTGCGCCGCCACCGCGTTCAGACGGACGCAGCCACCGGCTCCGTCGCCCTGGTGGGCGGCGGCCCCGGCGACCCCGGCCTGATCACCGTCCGCGGCCGGCGCCTCCTGGGACAGGCCGACGTCGTCGTCACCGACCGGCTGGGGCCCCGGCAACTGCTCAACGAACTCGCCCCCGACGTCCGCGTGGTGGAGGTCGGCAAGACCCCCGGCCACCACCCCGTCCCGCAGGCCGAGATCAACCGGATCCTCGTGTCCGAAGCACTGGCCGGCCACCGCGTGGTCCGGCTCAAGGGCGGCGACCCGTACGTCCTGGGCCGGGGCGGCGAGGAAGCCGAATACTGCCGGCAGCACGGCGTGGATGTCGAGCTGGTCCCCGGAGTGACCTCTGCGGTGTCCGTCCCCGCCGCCGCCGGCATCCCGGTCACCCACCGGGGCCTGGCTAGGGGCTTCAGCGTGGTCACCGGCCACGAGGAACTCGCCGAGGTGCCGGCCCGGGCCGACCACACCGTCGTGCTGCTCATGGGTGTCGGGCGGCTGCGCGACTCCGCGGCCACCCTTGCGGCGGCGGGTTTGCCCGCAGCAACGCCGGTTGGCATCGTGGAGAACGGCTACCTGCCGAACCAGCGGGTCACGATCGGGACGCTAGGGACCATCGCGGACCAGGCGGCGGCCGTTGGGGTGGCGAACCCCGCCGTCGTGGTCATCGGCGACGTCGTCCGGGTCAGCCCCTACGCCCCGCCCCACTTCAAGACCGCGGACTACAGCACCACCTCCCCGAACACCCCGCGCGTCCCCGCCCCCTAGGCACGCCCGGAACCAGCCACCGCCCGAACCAAAGGAACACAGCCGTGTCAGCAACCCTCCCCGCAGGAACCCCCGCCCGTCCGCTCCGCGTCGCCGTGATCGGCGCCGGTCCGGCCGGCGTCTACGCCGCGGACATCCTGACCAAGAGCGAGGCCGTCACCAGCGGCGCGCTCACCGTCAGCATCGACCTCTTCGACCGGTACCCGGCGCCCTACGGCCTGATCCGCTACGGCGTGGCCCCGGACCATCCCCGGATCAAGGGGATCGTCAACGCCCTGCACAAGGTCCTGGACCGCGGCGACATCCGCTTCTTCGGCAACGTCGACTTCGGTACGGACCTCACCCTCGCGGACCTGCGCACGCACTACGACGCGGTCATCTTCGCCACCGGCGCGATCAAGGACGCGGACCTGAACATCCCCGGCATCGACCTGGAGGGCTCCTTCGGCGGCGCCGACTTCGTCTCCTGGTACGACGGGCACCCGGACGTGCCCCGGGAATGGCCGCTGGAGGCCAAGGAAATCGCGGTGATCGGCAACGGCAACGTGGCACTGGACGTGGCCCGGATCCTCTCCAAGCACGCCGATGACCTCTTGGTCACCGAGATCCCGGACAACGTCTACGCCGGGCTCAAGGCCTCCCCGGTCACCGACGTGCACGTGTTCGGGCGGCGCGGCCCGGCCCAGGTGAAGTTCACCCCGCTGGAGCTGCGCGAACTCTCGCACTCCAAGGACGTGGACATCGTCCTGTACGCGGAGGACTTCGAGTTCGACGAGGCCTCCGACGAAGCAATCCAGTCCAACAACCAGATCAAGACCATGGTCGGCACGCTGACGAACTGGATCGCCGAGCAGCCCGAGGACCTCTCCGAACTCACGGCGTCCCGCCGGCTGCACCTGCACTTCCTGCACAGCCCGGTGGAAGTGCTCGGAGAAAAAACAGCCGACGCGTCGGCGCCGGGCCGGGTAGCCGGCGTCCGGTTCGAACGGACCGAACTCGACGGCACGGGCAACGCCCGAGGCACCGGCGAGTTCGTCGACTACCCGGTCCAGGCCGTCTACCGCGCCGTCGGCTACTTCGGCTCGGCCCTCCCCGAGGTGGACTTCGATCACAGCAAGGGAGTGATCCCGAACGACGGCGGCAGGGTGCTGGACGCCGCGGGCACCCACGTGCCGGGCCTCTACGCCACCGGCTGGATCAAGCGCGGCCCGGTGGGCCTGATCGGCCACACCAAGGGCGACGCCCTCGAGACCATTACCCTCCTGCTCGAGGACCGGGAAACCCTGCCGGCCGCCCCGGCACCCGCCCCGGACGCCATCGTTGCCCTGCTGGAAGGCCGCGGCACCGGCTTTACCACCTGGGAGGGATGGCTGGCGCTGGATGCCCACGAGCGGGACCTGGGCGGCCGCGCTGCGGACACGGGCCTCCGGCGCGAACGCATCAAGGTGGTCCCCCGTGACGAGATGGTGGAGATCTCCCGAGGCGGGGTGGCGGCGCAGGTCTAGGGAATACCGCGGGGAAGTCCACGCGTCGAAAGTGGCGGCATTCGGGCCGGATAGTCAGTAGGCTTACCGTCATGAATGCACACTCGACGCTCGGGCCGCTCCGGTGAGGCTCCGCCGCAGCAACGCCTCCGGCCGCGGCTACCGGCGCGTGGCCTCCGGTTCCGGGTTCAGCTACAAGGACCTGGACGGTTCCACCATTCCGCCCGGGGAGCTCCGGGACCGGCTGGAAGGCCTCGGCATCCCGCCGGCCTGGACGGACGTCTGGATCGCCCCGTACGAGAACGGGCACATCCAGGCCACGGGTGTGGACGCCGTCGGCCGCCGGCAGTACATCTATCACCCGACCTGGCGGGAGCGGAAGGACCGGGTGAAGTTCGACCGGTCGCTCCAACTCGCCGAGACGCTGCCCTCCGCCCGGCGTGGGGTCACCCTGGACCTCCGGTCCGAGGGCCTGAACCGGGAGCGGGTGCTTGCGGCTGCCTTCCGGATGCTCGACAGCGGTTCGCTGCGGGTCGGCTCGGAGCGCTACACGAACGAAAACGGCAGCCACGGCCTCGCCACCCTGCTCTGCGCCCACGTCACCGTCCGCAAAAACGAGCTGCGCCTGACCTTCCCGGCCAAGAGCGGCAAGACCTGGGAATCCCGCATCGACGACGCCGACCTGGCCGCCGTCGTCCGCTCGCTCAAGCGCCGCGGCGGCAACGCCCGCCTGCTCGCCTACAAGAACGGCCGCAGCTGGCACCCCGTGACGAGCGCAGAAATCAATGACTACGTCAAGGAGCGCACCGGCGGGGACTTCACCGCCAAGGACTTCCGGACCCTCCGGGGCACCGTCGCGGCCGCTGTGAGCCTGGCCAGGAGCGGTCCGCAGCCCAAGGTCTCGGCACGGAAGCGGGCGGTGAGCCGGGCCATGGTGGACGCCTCCGCTGTCCTCGGCAACACGCCCTCGATCGCCCGCAAGAGCTACGTCGACCCGCGGCTGCTGGATCACTTCGCCGCGGGGGAGACCATCGACCCCAAGCGGCTGGACTCGGCCGAGTCTGAGATCCGCGCCCTGCTCTACCAGGAGGGCAACGTGGTGCCGCTGCGCTGAGGACCGGCAGCCCGGTCCCCGCTACATCCGCCCGAAGCGGGCCCGGACCAGGGCGAACAGGCCGTAGGCGATGAAGCCGGCGCCGATGGCCAGCAGCAGGAACGGGCCGAACGGATGGTGCTGGAGGGCCTTCAGGCTCCCGTCCAGCCCGGTCGACGAGGCAGGATCATCGGTGACCTCGGCCATGACAAACAGCAGGCCGGTGAGGATCAGGGCCACGCCCTTCGCGACGTGCCCGGCCACGCCCAGGCCGCTGATCAGGTGGCCGCGGTGGGTGCCCTCGAAGTGCCGCAGCTCCTCCTTGAACTTCTTCCCCAGACCCTTGACCACGAAGTACACGCCGATCCCGCCGACGGTCAGGCCCAGGCCGATCAGCAACGGACCGCCGAGCGGGCGGCTCATCAGGTCCTCGCTGAAGGCGGCCGTGGAATCACCCGAGTCACTCCGGACCCCGATGGCGAAATTCGCAAAGGTCCAGCCCACGCTGCCGTAGGCCACGGCCAGGAACCCGGAGGAGACCAGCTTGCCCAGGCGCTCCCCGCGCGGCAGGTGCCGTGCCCGCAGGGTGGCCTCGCTGAGTTGCCACAGCGCGAGGCCCGCACAGCCGATAAACCCGGACCACATCACCGCCGGCCCCCACGGGTTGTCGGCAAGCTGCTCGATGGCGCCGGTCGGCTCGGCCTGGCCCGGCGCGCCGAGCACCAGGGCCACGGCTATCGCGCCGATGACGATGTGCAACAGGGCCATCACCGCGAATCCCCAGCGGGCCACGACGTCGAGCGCCCGGCTGTTGGAGGCGGCCTCGGCCGCGTCGACGGCACCCTCGAGTCCGCCGTCGGCGTCCGGCTCCGCGCTGCCGCCGCGCACCCCGTCCGCCCGCTGTGTCATGGCCCTGAGTTTACGCGCCGGGAGGGTTCACGCCCGACGCCGCCCCCGGTGGCCGGCCCGCGTCCCGACAGACCCCGCGCCGCCGCCCGTCCCGGACTTCACACTTGTTGGTAAGTGTGCTTACTATGTGCTGGGGCATGGTTGAACCTTGGCCGTGCCGGCCCGGACCCGCAGACAGACGATAGGACAGCTCATCATGGCAGGAAACCTCGTTGCACGCTCCATCCACGACTTGACCGCAGGCGCCTGGTTCGGCGGCTCGCTGATGGGCGCGATCGGACTCAATGGCGCCACCGCGGAGGCCAAGGACCCTTCCGAGCGCACCCGCCTCTCCAGCCTCGGCTGGAAGAAGTGGGCCCCGTACCAGACCGCCGCCTTCGGCGCGCACTTCCTCTCCGGCCTGGCCATCATGTGGGAGAACAAAGGCCGGATGGCCAAGCAGGACGGCGTCACCCGGCTGAGCATCTACAAGTCGATCGTGACCGCGGCCGGTGCGGGCGTCACCCTCTACGCCGGCATGCAGGGCGCCAAGGTGGAGAAGCTCGCCGCCGAAGGTGCCGATGGCGCCACGGAACCGAAGCCGGGCGCCTCCGAGGAACTCCGCTCCGCACAGCAGCAGCTGAAGATCCTGCAGTGGGCCATCCCGGTCTTCGCCGGCTGGGTGATCGTCCTCGGCGCCAAGCACGGCGAGATGCAGCGGCCGAAGAATGTCCTCAAGGGCCTCGTCCGCTCCTAACCGCTCAGCAGTACCGTCCTTCCACGGCACCACCACGGCGGGGTCGGAATCGGCCCGGGAACCTTCCCGGCACCGGATCCGGCCCCGCCGTGCTGTGCGGGCAGGCAGTCATCCGGCAGATTCGGAGCCGAAGGGCGGGCCAGTCGGGGGAGCGGGGTCTCAGCGCGGGTGGCGGGCGCTGAGCCGCTGCACGGCCAGGGCCAGCCAGAGCTGGACCCGGTCCGCGGTCTGGGCCGGGTCGTACCCGGTCAGGTCCGTGATCTGGGCCAGGCGGTAGCGCACCGTGTTCCGGTGCAGGGTCAACTCCTCGGCCACCGCGGCCACGGAGCCGTTGTTATTCAGGTAGCTCTCCAGTGTTGTCATCAGTTCCGCCCCGTGCGCGGCGTCGAACTGCCGGAGCGGGTTGAGAGACTCGTTGGCCATGTCCGCGAGCGGGACGTCCTCGCTGGCCAGCAGGAGCGAGGTCAGGCTCAGCCGTTCCGGTTCGTTGACGGGAAGGCCGTGGCTGGCAGCCTCGCGGGCCTCGAAGTAGCTCCAGCGCAGCCCGTTCGGTTTGGTGTACGCCCCGCCCAGTCCGATCGTGGCGTGGATACCCGCCTCGGCCAGGTGGTCGCTGAGGTTGCGGGCCAGGGCGCTGGCGCCGCTGCCGTCGTCGGCGACCACCACCACCAGGTCCTTGCCCACCACGGCGGTCACGGCGGCGCGCAGCGGCTGCGGCAGCGAGGAGCTTCCCAGCTGCTTGGCGTGGGCAGGCGACTCCGCCAGCAGCACCACGTTTTTGCGGGTGCTGTCGACGCCGATCCCGGCGAGCCGGCGGCCCGCCTCGGTGGGCTCGAGCGTGCCGTGGATGACATCCTCCAGCACCTGCCCGGCGAGGGCCCGCTGCGCCTGCCGCTGCTTGACCATGTTGTTCAGTTCGACGCTGATCAGGTTCTGGGCGTAGCCGATGATCCCGGTGTCCTCGAAGGGCTGCTTCACCCACAGGGTGCAGGCGTCCCGGCGCCCGGTGGGGATCGGATAGGACGCCCAGCCGTCGGTGCTGGGGGAGGGGCCGCCCGGGGCACTGTTGTACAGCTCCGCGGTGAACTGGGTCAGGACCAGATCGGTGCGCAACATCGTCCCGAGGTGCTTGAGCAGTTCGGCCAGGCCGCCGCCGGTGAGCAGCGCCCGGGCCAGGATCTGGTGCCCGGCAATGAGCCGCTCCAGCTTGGCGTAGTGGTCCGCGGACTGGGCGTCCGCCACCAGCTTGCCGATGGCGATGAACGGCGTCTCGTAGGGAACCTCCACCACCGGCAGCCCCCAGCGGTTGGCCTCCGCTACCAGGGCCGGCGGGACCGTCTCGTGGGTGAGGCCCACGCCGAAGCCGATCCCCACCGCGCCGGCCCGCTGAACCTGCCGCACGAAGCGGCGCTGCTCCGGGGCGGACCGGAGCCGCATCCCCGTGGTGAGGACCAATTCCCCGCCGTTGAGGAAGCGCTGTGGGTCCTCCTGCTCGGTCACCGCCACCCAGTGGATGTCCTGGTGCCAGGTGGTCTCGGCCAGGCCGGCCTTCGTCAGCCGCAGGGACGGAACCCCCAGCAGGGCGGCGAGAGAAATTGCCATGGATTCAGGATAGCCGCGTGCTGGTCAGGCGCACTAAAGGGCCGCCGGGCCGGTGTGCAGCTGCCTATTCCACCCCCAAGCGCCCTGGCATAGGCTCGGAGCAGTCACCGATCCCCTCATCCCTGCCTGACCCAGGCCAGCACGAAAGAGGTTGTACACCGTGGTTCAAACCTTGCAGAACTTCATCAACGGCGAGTTCGTCACGCCCGCCGGCACCGGCCTGCTGGACATCGTCAACCCCGCCACCGGCGAGGTGGTGGCGAAGTCCCCGATCTCCGTGCAGGCCGACGTCGACGCCGCCATGACCGCCGCGAAGGATGCCTTCGCCAGCTGGAAGCACGTCACCCCGGGCCAGCGGCAGCTGATGCTGCTCAAGCTCGCCGACGCCGTCGAGGCCAACAGCGACGAGCTCGTCGAGGCACAGCACCGCAACACCGGTCAGGTCCGCTCGCTGATCGCCGCCGAGGAAGTCGCCGCCGGCGCGGACCAGCTCCGGTTCTTCGCCGGGGCCGCAAGGCTCCTCGAGGGCAAGTCCGCCGGCGAGTACATGGAAGGCCACACTTCCTTTATCCGCCGCGAGCCGATCGGCGTCGTCGCCCAGGTGGCCCCGTGGAACTACCCGTTCCTGATGGCCATCTGGAAGATCGGCCCCGCCCTGGCCGCCGGCAACACCGTGGTGCTCAAGCCCTCCGACACCACCCCGGAATCCACGCTGGTACTGGCCCGCCTCGCGGGCGAAATCCTCCCCGCAGGCGTGCTCAACGTGGTCCTCGGCACCGGCGAGACCGGAGCCATGATGGTCGAGCACAAGGTCCCGGGCCTGGTCTCCATCACCGGCTCCGTCCGGGCCGGCATCGCCGTCGCCTCCGGCGCCGCGAAGGGCCTCAAGCGCGCCCACCTGGAACTCGGCGGCAAGGCCCCCGCGATCGTCTTCAAGGACGCGGACATTAAGAAGAGCGCAGCGGCGATCGCCGAGTTCGCCTTCTTCAACGCCGGCCAGGACTGCACCGCCATCACCCGCGTGCTGGTCGAGGATTCCGTCCACGACGACGTCGTGGCCGCCATGGTGGAGCACACCAAGACCCTGCACACGGGCTCGCAGAACGACGAGGACAACTACTTCGGCCCGCTGAACAACGTCAACCACTTCAACGCGGTCACCTCCGTGGTGGAGAACCTGCCGGAGAACTGCCGGATCGAAACCGGCGGCCACCGCGCCGGGGACAAGGGCTTCTTCTTCGAGCCCACCATCATCACCGGCGCCAAGCAGACCGACGACATCGTTCAGAAGGAAACCTTCGGCCCGGTCATCACCGTGCAGAAGTTCAGCAGCGAGGCCGAGGCGATCGAGCTGGCCAACGACGTCGACTACGCCCTCGCCTCCAGCGTCTGGACCACGGACCACGGCACCGCGATGCGCGTCAGCCGCGACCTGGACTTCGGCGCGGTCTGGATCAATACCCACATCCTGCTCACCGCCGAGATGCCGCACGGCGGCTTCAAGCAGTCCGGCTACGGCAAGGACCTCTCGATGTACGGCGTCGAGGACTACACCCGGATCAAGCACGTCATGAGCGCGCTCGACGCATAACGCTGTCGCATAACGCTTCTGCCTAGCGCTGTCGCATAACGCAGGCTCCTGCCGACCACTTCACCCTGAGAAAGGCCCCGCAATGACCACCACCGCCAACGAACTCACCTACCGCCTGGAGCAGAAGCGCCGCGTGCAGGCCGACTTCCCCGGCCCCAAGTCCGTCGCCCTGACCGAGCGCCGCAAGGCCGTCGTCGCCTCCGGCGTCGCGTCCAGCGTCCCGGTCTACGTCGCCGACGCCGACGGCGGCATCATCCAGGACGTTGACGGCAATTCCTTCATCGACCTCGGCTCCGGCATCGCCGTTACCAGCGTGGGCGCCTCCGACCCCGCCGTCGTCGGCGCCGTGAAGGAGGCCGTGGAGCACTTCACCCACACATGCTTCATGGTCACCCCCTACGAGGGCTACGTCGCCGTCGCCGAGCAGCTTAACCGGCTCACCCCGGGCGACCACGAGAAGCGCACCGTGCTGTTCAACTCCGGCGCCGAAGCGGTCGAGAACGCCGTCAAGGTGGCCCGCCTCGCGACCGGCCGCGACGCCGTCGTCGCCTTCGACCACGCGTACCACGGCCGCACCAACCTGACCATGGCGCTGACCGCCAAGGCCATGCCGTACAAGACCAACTTCGGCCCGTTCGCGCCCGAGGTTTACCGCATGCCGATGAGCTACCCGTTCCGCGAGGAGAACCCGCAGATCACCGGCGCCGAGGCCGCCAAGCGCGCTATCACCATGATCGAGAAGCAGATCGGCGGCGAGTCCGTGGCCGCGATCATCATCGAGCCGATCCAGGGCGAGGGCGGCTTCATCGTCCCCGCCGAGGGCTTCCTGCCGGCCCTGGCCGCATGGGCCAAGGATAAGGGCATCGTCTTCATCGCCGATGAGGTCCAGTCCGGCTTCTGCCGCACCGGCGAATGGTTCGCCGTGAACCACGAGGGTGTCGTCCCGGACATCATCACCATGGCCAAGGGCATCGCCGGCGGCATGCCGCTCTCCGCGATCACCGGCCGCGCCGACCTGCTCGACGCCGTCCACCCGGGCGGCCTCGGCGGCACCTACGGCGGCAACCCCGTGGCCTGCGCCGCGGCACTGGCCGCGATCGGCTCGATGGAGCAGTACGACCTGAACGCCCGCGCCCGCCGCATCGAGGAGCTCGCCACCGGCAAGCTGCGCGAGCTCGCCGCCGAACTCGGCGAGGGCTCCGTGGTGGGCGACATCCGCGGCCGCGGCGCCATGCTCGCCGTCGAACTGGTCCAGCAGGGCTCCAAGGAACCCAACCCGGAGCTGACCAAGGCGGTTGCCGCCGCCTGCCTCAAGGAGGGCGTCATCATCCTCACCTGCGGCACCTACGGCAACGTCATCCGCCTGCTGCCGCCGCTCGTCATCAGCGACGAACTGCTCACCGACGGCCTGGAGGTCCTCGCGGCCGCCATCAAGGCGCACGCCTGAGCGCTCAGCCTCAGGTAAATCGGCCGGACGGCCGGCCCGGTTCCTGAGCCGGGCCCGGTAAGCACCCGGCAGCAGTACCCATCCGAGCAGCACCCCCGCATCGCGGGGGTGCTGCTTTTTTGTTTCCCCTCCGTCGCTCCGGCCCCTTGGGCAACACTCACGGGCCCCGCCGGAGTCTGGCCGGGTACTAAAGGCCCTAGCGCGCGTAGCAACAGGTAGTCGGCGGGAAATACCCATGTCAGAGCCGCATTTCGGTCCGCGTAGCCCCGGGCCGCCGACTACTCAGACCGGGGCCGGCGGGGGACCTTTGCCTAGGTAATCACTCGGTCCTTTTTGTAGTACCGGCTACTCGTGTTCGCCCTTCGGCCGCCTCCGTACCGTGGAAGTGAAGAAAGGGCCGGCAGCCAATGCTGGCTGGCCCCTATGAGGGGAGTCGCCATTGAAAACCTCATCACAACTCAATCCCCGGCGAGGGACCCGGGGAACGCAGGGGAGACCTCCTGCCTGACACGGCACCCACGGCCCAGGCAACCGGAGCTTAGTCCGGTTCACTCCGCTACCGCGGACCGGCCACCACCCTGCGTTAGCGCGCCCCGCTACCGGAACCCACTCTGTTCCGGCGGGGTATGCACCGTGCGCGGCCACCGCGCCATGGACGTCAACGATGCCGATCCGTGGGGGGCCGTGGCACCAACTTTTGCACGAGAGAGGGGACATGCAAATGATTCAGCTTCTACCTACCCAGAGTCCAAAAGACCCGGGAGTCCGGGCATGACCGCCGCCGTTGCCGTGACCACTGCCATCGCGGTGCCCGCGGAGACGACCTTCGGCCGGGACGGGGCGCTGTTCGAGGCTCTGCTGGGCTTCGTCGCGCAGATGAGCCTGGTGCTGTGGGCGCTCGTGATCTTCACCGTCCTGATCCGCTTCGTCGGTATCCGCGTGTACCGCCGTGCCGCCCGGCGCGGTGCCGCACGCCAAGCCGCCGTCGTCGCCCCGGTGGACTCCCCGGCGGACCTGCTGCCTCCGGCGGTTACCGCCGTGATCGACGCAGCCGTCGACGCGGCCCAGCCTGCGGTCTCCGCCGTGATCGACGCCGCTGTTGACCTGATCCAGCCGCCCGAAGCGCGCCCGGCCACCGTCGCCGCCAGCGTGGCGCCGGTTGCGGCCGCTCTCCCGGCGGAGGATCCGCGCGGAGCGGGCATGCCGCCCGCCGTGCCGGCGCCCTTCCCCGCCACCGCGGCCCCGGCCCTGGCGGCCCATGGGGCGGGGGCGGCCATCACGCTGCCCTACCGGAGGCCCCGCGACCGGCACGCCACGGCCCGCGCCGATGAGCACGTCCCCGCCATGTCAGCGAGGGCAGCGAAGCCGTGAGCCTGGATATGCCGCTGCTGACATTCTGGCTGTTCGCCGGCGTCAGCATCCTGTACATCATGCACTTCGGCCTGTACCTGGTCGGCGCCAATTTCTACGACGTGTGGCAACAACGCCGCAAAGCCGTCCGGGCCGTCCGCCGCCGCGTCGACTTCGAGCCGGAGTGCGCCGCGACTGCCACCTGGACCCGTCGTGCGGCGCCCGAGGTCCCGGGGCTGGTCTCGATCGTCGTCGCCGCCCACAACGAGGAAGCCGTCATTGTCCGGACCCTGGATTCGATCGGACGCAGCCTGTACCGCTCCTTCGAGGTGATCGTGGCGGATGACGCCTCGACCGACCTGACCGGCCGGCTGGTCCGGGACTACCAGGTGCGCCACCCCGGCATGAACCTGCGGATCGTGCGCATGCACCACAACGTCGGCAAGGGCGCCGCCCTCAACGCCGCGCTGCGCCGGCACGCCCGCGGCCAGTTCGTCATGACCCTGGACGCGGACTCGATCATTGCGCCGGACGCCATATCCAATGCCCTGGCCTATTTCGAGGACCCCTACGTGGCCGGTGTTGCCGCCAACGTCAAGATCCTGGAGGAGACCACGGCGCTGGGCATCCTGCAGCGCTTCGAGCACATGATCGGCTACCGCTCCAAGAAGCTGTACTCCCTGATGAACTGCGAGTTCGTCGTCGGCGGAGTGGCCTCCACCTACCGGATGCGGGTGCTGCGGAAGGTGGGCTTCTACGACACGGACACCCTCACGGAGGACATCGGCCTGAGCGAGAAGGTCACCAGCCTCGGAAACCGCCGCTTCCGCCTGGTCTACGGCTCCGATGTCGTAGCCAAGACCGAAGGCGTCATGACCCTCCGGGCGCTGGCGAAGCAGCGCTACCGCTGGAAGTACGGCAGCCTGCAGAACCTGATCAAGTACCGCGGCATGATCTTCAACCCCAGCCGCCGGTACACCCGGACCCTGACCTACTACCGGATGCCGATGGCCCTGCTCAGCGAGTTCACCCTGCTCATTTCCCCGCTGGCGTGGACCTACGCCGTGTACTGGTCGCTGGTGACCAGGACACCGGCGCTGGTTCTGGGCGCCTACCTGACCATCACGGCCTACACACTGATGACCATCTGGCTGGATGAGAACCTCAGCTCCCGCGAGCAGATCCGACTCACCGTCTACGCGCCCACGGCCTACTTCCTCTTCTACATCATGGACCTGGTCCAGCTGACGGCGGCGGTCCGCTGCATCGTCCGCTCCCGGGGTCTGTTCCGCCGTCCTGCAGTGAACACGTGGAAGTCACCGCAGCGGGCCGGGAGCACGACGGCGGTGGTAGCCCATGGCACGTAGGCGCCCCTGGATCCTGAGGCTGCTGCTGAACCCCCTGGTGGTCATCGCGGCGGTGGTCGCCCTCGTGGCTGCCGGCTGGATGATGTACACGGGCGCGACCAACGGCATCGCCCAGGCCCGCCCGGGCGCGAACCTGCTGCCGACGCTGGCGCGCACTGCGGGCGGCGCCGCCGGATCTGTCTCCGGAACGGCTGCCGCGTTGCCCACCGCTGGCTGGACCGTCAACCACAGCGGGGACGCCAAAACCTCCCTCGACGTGACCGACGGGCAGGTGATCGGCCAGGCGCTGAAGCTGGACGTCACCAGCTACGCCTCGGGCGACATCACGCTGACCAGCCCCCGCGTCAACGTGGAACCGGGCAAAACCTACCTGTTCAAGGCGTATGCCGCCAGCGAGGCGGATTTCACCCTGCTCGCCCGGCACCACCACGCCGACGGCTCCGCCACCCTGGAACAACTGCGCAACCCGCTGCAGAAGCCCGGCAATTCCCCGTTCACCGTCAGCGACGCCTTCGACACCAACGACAAGACCACGGCGGTGGAGTACGTCTTCCGGATGGCCTCCAAAGGCACCCTCCGGGTCGAGGGTGCCTACCTGGAGGCGGCCGACGATGTCCGTGTCCCGCCCGCGTCCCCGGCCGGACCGAACCTGATTCCCCCACCCGGCCCGGCCGGGCCCCAGCCCGGCGACGCCGACGGCTGGGCCCCCTTCACCTACGGGGCGCTGGCCATGCAGTCCGGCCGTGGCGTGGACCAGGACGGCAGCTACTTCTGGACCCGCATCACTAATTACCAGAACGGCGAGGGGAAGTGGCAGTACCCGCCGGTGACGGTGGCCCCGGACCGGTCTTACGAATTCGGGGCGAGCTACCGGGCCGACCGTGAGGTGGACGTCGTGGCGGAGTTCGAACTGGCCGGGGGCGCACGCATATTCCGGAACCTGGCGACCCTGCCGCCGGCCGGGGAATGGACCACGCTCCGGGACGTCGTCCAGGCCCCCGCCGGAGCCGCGTCCGTGATGGTCACGCTGATTTCCCACGCCAACGGGAACACCGCGGTGCGTGGCTACACACTCAAGGACATCACCCGGCCCGGGCCGCTGCGCTGGAGCCAGCCGACGGTTTCCCTGACCTTCGACGACGGCTGGCAGTCGGTGTATGACCGGGCTCTTCCGCTGTTGAACAAGCACAACTTCGTCTCCACGCACTACATCAACGCCAGCTCCATAGAGACGCCGAACTTCATGACCGCGGCCGAACTCCAACAGTTGCACCGCTCCGGGCATGAGATCGCCGCACACAGCTACCAGCACGTCGACCTCACCTCCATCGGTACCGCCCAGCTGGACGAGCAGCTGCGTAAGAGCGAGGACGGGCTGGCCGCGGCCGGCCTCGCCACCGACGACCTTGCCCCTCCGTATGGGCGGATGGATCCACAGGTCCAGTGGTACGCAGGGAAGTACTTCAACGTCATCCGCGGCACCGACGACGGCATCAACACCCGGCAGAACCTCGACCCAGAGGACCTGAAGGTCCTCTACGTCACCGACGAAACCACGCCGGAAACCCTCAAAGAAGCGCTCGCCGAGACCAAACAGGCCAACGGCTGGCTCATCGTGGTCTACCACCAGATCTCGGCTCCCGATTCGTCGGGCACCCAGGAACACACCATCGCGGCGGACCGCAGCACCATCACGAGCGACGCCCTCACCACCCAGCTCCAGATCATCGCCGACAGCGGCATTCCGGTGCAGACGGTAGCGAAGGCGTTCATGCAGCTGCAGGGACCCTGACCGCCGTCCGGCGGTGCGGCCCCGCAGCTGAGGTCACCCAAGAGATACGGAGAAATTCATGACCAGAACCAGATCCGGCTTGGCGCGGGGGCGCGCCTTGCTGATGACCGTCGGGGTGGCGGTGGGGGCCATGGGTGCCGCACTGCTCACGCCCGCCGTGGCTAACGCCGCCGTGGACAACCCCGCGGCGACTCCGCTCGTGTCCTTCACTTTCGACGACAGCATGGCAAGCGCCATCACCCAGGCCGCCCCCACGCTGCAGAAGTACGGGCTCACCGGCACCAGCTACGTGATCACCAACTGTGTCGGAATGACGACGGCGCCCAACACCTGCCGGGCGAACACCGATGTCCCGTACATGACGTGGGACCAGATCACGCAGCTGCAGAACACCTACGGCTGGGAAATCGGCTCGCACACCGTGGACCACCAGTGCCTGGTCAGCGTCGGCAATGACTGCCAGGCCACCAAGCTCACCGCCGCGCAGGTGGAGGCCGAGCTGGCCAACAGCCGCTCCGCCCTGGTGTCGCACGGCTTCAATCCGACCGCGTTCGCGCCGCCCTACGGCGACTACGACATGTCGGCCCTGGCCCGCATCGCCAAGTACTACAGCTCGATGCGCGGCTTCGCGGACACCGGCAACAACCCCTGGCCGCTGGGGGATTACCTGCTCCGTGACGTCCCTGTCCAGGAGGTCACCACCCCGGTCTCGAACCTGAAGGCCCAGGTGGACGCGGCCATCGCCAACAAGACGTGGGTGATCTTCACTTTCCACGACATCCGGCCCTCGCCCAGCCAGGTCCCGGACGACTACCAGTACGGCACCGCCGAGCTGGACCAGCTGGCCGCGTACGTGAAGACCAAGGTCTCCGCGGGCCTGATCAAGAACGTCAACGTCAGCAAGGGCCTGGTCAACGGCAGCCCCAACAAGCTGCCCAACGCCTCGTTCAACAACGGCATCGCCGACGGCTGGACCACCGATGCTCCGGCCGGCATCACCGCCGACGCCGGTACCAACGGCAACTACCCGGACGCGGCCAAATCGGTGAAGCTGGTCTCCGGCACCACCTCCCGCCACCTCTTCTCGCCCAAGGTTCCGGTCACGCCAGCCACGAACTACATGTTCAAGGCGTACCTCAACGTGGCCGCGATCAGCAGCGGTGAAGTGGGCTTCTACGTCGACGAATACAACTCCGCCGGCCAATGGATCTCCGGGCAGTTCCGTAAACGGGAGAACACCAGGTGGGTGGAGTCGATGAACTTCACCTACACGCCTAGTTCCACCAGCGTCGCCTCCGCCAGCCTCCAGGTGTACGTCACCGGGACCGGCATCACGGCCTACGTGGACAACATGCAGATGTTCGCCCTCGGCGCCGAAACCGCCCCGCCGCCGGCCACCAACCTCGTGGCCAACGGCACCTTCGACGCCGGCATCAGCGCCGGCTGGACCACCGATTCGGCCACCACCATCCTGGCCGACGCCGCCAACCACGGCAGCCCCGCCAACCCGGTGAACTCGGTCAAGATGACGGCCACGACGGCGAACAAGCACTTGTTCTCGCCGCAGGTCGCCGTCAGCGCCGGAACGTACAAGATCGCCAGCTACCTCAACGTCACTGCACGGACCAGCGGTGAGGTGGGCTTCTACATCGACGAGTACAACTCCGCCGGCCAGTGGATCTCCGGCCAGTACAAACTCGGGGTCACCGCCGGCGGTGTCACCAACGTGGACCTGACCTACTCGCCGAGTACGACGTCGGTCGCCAAGGCGAGCCTCCAGGTCATCGTGCAGGGGAACTCCGCAATCCAGGGGTACTTCGACGACGTGCGCTGGACCAAACCGTAGAGCCTCTGCCCGGTGCACGAGGGCTGCGCGCCTGGCACAAAGAGAGTAGAAACGAAAGGACGATTGGAGACGCAATGGGCGGGCGCCGGGCATCACGGTTGGTGGTGCTGGCGTCCGTCCTTGCCTTTGCCGCGGGGTGCACGCCGCCCGCCCCGAAACCCGACGTGACCATCGACCTGCTCCGCCAGGACTGGGGGCACACCCCCGGCATCACGGCCGACGGCGGCGCCCTGCAGGTCTCCGCGCTCCAGCGGACCATCGTCGAACAGGACGGCTCCGGTGGCCAGCCCAACCCGCCGGTGAACCTCGCCGGCACCCACCTGGAGGCGGCCGGGGACTTTACCCTCGCCGCCACCTTCACGAACATCGGCACCGACGCGACGTGGACCGTCTACAACCAGCCGCCGATCATCGCCGACGAATTCCGGGTCGAACCGGCCTCCCTCCGGCTCACGCTCCAGGGATCGGCCCTGCACATCGCCGTGTTCGACGGGAAACAAAAGAAGGACGTGACCCGGCCGGCCCCCGTGCACGACGAGACCGTCACGCTCAAGGACCCCGCGGCCGCCCTGACGGTCAACCGGTCGGGGGACACCCTGAAAATCCTCAACGGCCCGGACACCCTCTCCTCCCAGCCGCTGGCGAACATCTTCTCCTCCGGCAGCCTCTGGTTCGGGTTCTCCACGGGAGCGGGCAGCTTCGAGGTCACCTCGCTCACTGCGACGGCGCCCGCGTCCACCGGGCTGCGGGCCTCCGGCGCCGCGGTGGCCGGCGACGGCTCCGCCACCAACGGCCTGCAGGCGCTCGCCGCCAAAATCCGGCCGGACTTCCGGATCGGGGCCGCCGTCGCCCTGGGACCGCTGACGGGGGACCCGGACTACGCCCGCGCGTTCGCCGGCAACTTCGGCGCGCTCACCCCCGAAAATGCCATGAAGCCGCAATTCCTGTCCCCGGCGCGCGGGCAGTACACCTTCGAGGAGGCCGACGCGATCCTGGCGATCGCGCAGAGCAAGGGAATGGCCGTGCACGGGCACACCATCACCTTCTCCGAGGCACTGCCGCGCTGGATGCAGGACCTGCCCAGCGGGACCGACGCCGAACGCCGCGCCAGCGCCGGTGCCCTCCTGGACTACGTGAAAACCATGGTGACCCACTTCAAGGGCCGGCTCGCCTCGCTCGACGTCGTCAATGAACCCTTCGACGTGGACCAGGGCACCAGCATGCAGAAGAACGTCTGGTACCGGGTGCTCGGCGCCAACTACCCGGCCGTCATCTCCAAAGCCGTGTTCGCCGCGGACCCGGACGTCCGCCAGTACATCAACGAGAACGGCGCCGACGTCCCCGGCCGCCGGCAGGACGCCCTGCTCAAGCTCGCCCTGGACACCAACGCCGCGGGCGGCCACATCTACGGCGTCGGCCTGCAGGCCCACATCTACGACCTGAAGACCGACGCCATCTCCGCTGCCGACCTCACCAAGACCCTCGGCAAGTTCGGCGACGCCGGGCTGCGGGTACGGATCTCGGAGAACGACGTCACCGACGGCAAAGGCAAGCAGGCCCAGGCCGAGCAATACGCCGCCGTCCTCTCCACCTGCCTGCGCTCGCAAACCTGCGTTTCCTACACGACCTGGGGAGTTGACGACCGCTACGACTGGCGGATCGAGGACGACGGGAGCCTGCAGCAGGGCCACGATTTCCTGTTCGACGGCGGCAAACCCACCCCCGCCTATGACGCGCTCCGCAAGGTCCTGGGCGGCTGAGCCCCAAACCTCCCGCATCCGCGCATTGCTGGGCTAGAGTCGTGCCAACACTGCAGGAATGCAGGCCGGCCAGCGCAGCCCGGAATCCCGGGCGGATGCCCGGTCCTGCCCGGACCCACAAGGGGTACACATGCGATACATCGTCGGCTACACCCCCAACGACCGCGGCGCTGACGCCGTCGCCCTCGCCTCCGCCATGGCCCGGGCCCAGGGCGCCCACCTGGACCTGGTTCACGTGGTGGACCGCAATACCCCGTACGTGGCGCTGAACCCGCAGGGTAACCGCGTCAGCGCGGCGGAACAGTCGGTGCTCACGGCGGAGCGGCAGGGCCTGGCCCTCGTCCCGCAGGGGCTGCAGGCCCGCTTCCACGTCCGGCAGGCGGAGTCCTTCGCCGCCGGACTGATCGACGCCGCGAAGGAATACCGGGCCGGTCTGATCGTGGTGGGCGCCGCCGGCAACGGCCTGTTCAAGAGGTTCAGCATAGGCAGCGTGGCCAACGCCCTGCTGCACGCCTCCCCGGTGCCGGTGGCGCTCGCTCCCCGCGGTTACCGGCGCACCGAACCCGTCAGCCGCCTCACCCTCGCCGTGGGCCAGCGCACCGGCGCGGAGGCGGCGATCGACGTCGCCATCGAATCGGCCGAACGCCGTGGCGTGCCGCTGCGGCTGGTCTCCCTGGTGGAGCTGGACGCCGAGGGCGACGGCGGCGAGAACGTCAACGCGGCCCACGTCCACGCCAACACGGTCCTGAGGGCGGCCGCCGAACGGCTACCGGAGGGTCACCACGTCAGCGTCGAGGTCGCCCACGGCCGGACCATCGAGGAAGCCATCGACGACCTCGAATGGGACGACGCCGAAATCATGATTGTCGGGTCCTCACGGCTGGCGGAGAAGAACAAGCTGTTCCTCGGCAGTACGGCCAACAAGGTCCTGCGCGCCCTGCCGGTTCCGATGGTCGTGGTCCCGCGGGACTACGTCCGGATCGACAGCAGCCCGGAGGACTAGGTCTACTAACAACTAGGCGGCGGTGCGGGCGCGCTTCCGGGTCACCGCGTTCCTGCGGGCGGCCCGGAGCATGTCCGCCGTCAGCAGCAGCAGCGCTAACCAGACGACGCCGAAGCCAACCCAGCGCTCCGGGGTCATCGCCTCCTTGAAGACCACCAGCGCCACGATGAACTGCAGCACCGGGGCGAAGTACTGCAGCAGCCCGATGGTAGTCATCGGCAGCCGCCGCGCGGAGGCGCCGAAGAAGAGCAGGGGCACGGCGGTGATCACGCCCGAGGCGGCGAGCAGCCAGAAGTGGCCCGCGCCGTTGCTGGTCAGGGTGGCTGCACCGGTGACCGCCAGGACCACCATCGCCACCGCGGCGATCGGGGCGAGGACGAACGTCTCCACGCTGAGGCTGGTGAGGGCGTCAACGCGCGGGCCCACCCGCTTCTTCACGAAGCCGTAGAGGCCGAAGCTGAAGGCCAGGGTCAGCGCGATCCAGGGCAGCTTGCCGTAGGAGTAGGTCAGGACGCCGACGGCGACGAAGCCCACCGCCACCGCCGCCCACTGCAGCGGCCGCAGCTTCTCCTTCAGGACCAAGACGCCCAGCAGCACCGAGACCAGCGGGTTGATGAAGTACCCCAGCGACGTCTCCACGGCCTGGCCGGTGGTCACGCCGTACGTGTAGGTCACCCAGTTCACCGCGATCAGGCCGGCCGCGAGGGCCAGGGTGCCGAACACTGTGCGGTTGCGGAAGGCGGCGCCGATGGCGGGCCACGCTCGGGACACGGTGATCAGCAGCGCACAGAACAGCAGCGACCAGACGACGCGGTTGGCGACGATCTCCACGGCTCCGGCCGGGTTCAGCACATAGAAATAGAGCGGGAGCAGCCCCCACAGCCCGTACGCGCCGATGCCGAAGAGGATGCCCGTCGTCGTTTCCTTGTCCGCTGCCTTGTCCATGACCGAGCGCGTTGCCGCCGGGCCGGGACAGCTGCCGCGGGCGACGCCGTTCACTGCGGGGGAAGCGTCTCCCGAAGAGGTCAGGGCGGTGGGAGCGGAGGATCCGTCGGAAGTAGGCACAGGAGACATAACATCACCTCCGCGGACCCTATTCCTCCCGCCGGGCCGTGTCCGGGATGCCGCCGCACTGCGACGTCCATCACGCCCGCTCCCGTTTTCCGGGCCGGGAGCGGGCGCGGGCATCTAGAATGGAAGACTGCGCGCCGCATCGTGCCAGCGCATCCGCCAAGAGTCAGAAGGGTTCCCGGTGTCCAACTCGGCCGAATCACCGTCCAATCGTCCCCTCCGCGTCGCCATCATCGGCGCCGGACCGGCCGGCGTCTACGCCGCGGACATCCTGACCAAGTCGAACCAGGTCAAGGACGGGGACCTCGAGGTCAGCATCGACCTCTTCGAGGCCTACCCGGCGCCCTACGGACTGATCCGCTACGGCGTGGCCCCGGACCACCCCCGGATCAAAGGCATCGTCAACGCCCTGCACAAGGTCCTGGACCGCGGCGACATCCGCTTCCTCGGCAACGTCACCTACGGCCGTGACCTCACCCTCAGCGACTTCCGGGCCTTCTACGACGCCGTCATCTTCGCCACGGGTGCGATCAAGGACGCGGACCTGAACATCCCCGGCATCGACCTGGAGGGCTCCTTCGGCGGCGCCGACTTCGTCTCCTGGTACGACGGGCACCCGGACGTGCCCCGGGAATGGCCGCTGGAGGCCAAGGAAATCGCGGTGATCGGCAACGGCAACGTGGCACTGGACGTGGCCCGGATCCTCTCCAAGCACGCCGACGACCTCTTGGTCACCGAGATCCCGGACAACGTCTACGCCGGGCTCAAGGCCTCCCCGGTCACCGACGTGCACGTGTTCGGGCGGCGCGGCCCGGCCCAGGTGAAGTTCACCCCGCTGGAGCTGCGCGAACTCTCGCACTCCAAGGACGTGGACATCGTCCTGTACGCGGAGGACTTCGAGTTCGACGAGGCCTCCGACGAAGCAATCCAGTCCAACAACCAGATCAAGACCATGGTCGGCACGCTGACGAACTGGATCGCCGAGCAGCCCGAGGACCTCTCCGAACTCACGGCGTCCCGCCGGCTGCACCTGCACTTCCTGCACAGCCCGGTCGAGATCCACGACGACCCCGCCCACCCCGGCAAGGTCACCGGCATGACCTTCGAGCGCATGCAGCTCGACGGCACCGGCAACGCCAAGGGCACCGGCGAGTTCGTCGACTACCCGGTCCAGGCCGTCTACCGCGCCATCGGCTACCACGGCTCGCCCCTGGCCGAACTGGAGTACGACGCCCGCCGCGGCGTCATCCCCAACGAGGGCGGCCGCGTGCTGGACACCGCTGGCAGCCCGGTCCCCGGGATCTACGCCACCGGCTGGATCAAGCGTGGCCCGGTCGGCCTGATCGGCCACACCAAGGGCGACGCCCTGGAGACCATCGGATTCCTGCTGGAGGACCGGCTCACGCTGCCCCCGGCGCAGAACCCGGACCCGCAGGCCATCATCGACCTCCTCGAGGAACGCGGCGTCGAATACACCACCTGGGAAGGCTGGAACAAGCTCGACGCCCACGAGAAGGAACTCGGCGCCGCCTGGACCTCCGCCCACCCGGCCGACGGAATCGAACGCGAACGCGTCAAGGTGGTCCCGCGCGAGGACATGATCCGGATCTCCCGCGACTGACGCCGCGGCAGTCCTGCACTGTCGACGCGCATCATGCCCGCCGCCCCCTGAATAACCGGGGCGGCGGGCATTTTCCGTATCGCAGGCCACGAACGACGTCGGTCCATCCTCTGGCGGGCGGCGTGCCGCGACCGTAGACTCGACGGGACGAGTTGCAGTGCATCGACGCCGATGCCGGCCAGGGGAGTTCAATGAGGAATCCGCTCCAGCAGCCAGCCCCGCACGGATCCTACGCCGGACCCGACCCGGAGCTGCGGCAGCGGTATGCCCGCGCCGGGCACGAACTCCTCGGCGCCGCGGGTGACACCGCCGGCCTCCCCGACGGCCCGGTCCCCGGCCTGCGGAGCCTGGTCCAGGAATCGTGGCAGCGCTCCGCCCGATCACACGCCAACCCGGACAACCCCGAGGCCCCGCTGGCCATGGACCGCGAGGAACTCGAAGAATACCGGCGGCAGCACCCCTTGGCCGCCATCATGCCCATCATCCACAAGCTCCTCATCCTGCCCAGTCACGACAGCGGCATGCTCGTGGCCGTGGGTGACGAGGTAGGCCGGCTGCTGTGGGTGGAGGGCAACCCGGTCCTGCAACGCCGGGCCGAATCCATGATGTTTGTCCCCGGGGCGGACTGGTCCGAGGCCACCGTGGGCACCAGCGCCCCGGGGACCGCCCTGGCCCTGGGCCGCGGCATCCAGATCGCCGGCGCCGAACACTACAAGCGCTCCGTCCACCCGTGGAGCTGCACGGCCGTGCCGTTCCACGATCCGGACTCCGGCGCCCTGCTCGGCGTCGTCGACATCACCGGCACCGAGAACGCCGTCGCCCCGCACACCCTGTCCCTCGTCGAGGCGACCGTCGCCGCCGCCCAGGCGCACCTGCGGGTGGAACGCCTGCAGCGGGAAGCGGCCCGGCTCACCACCCCCGCAGGCCGCCAGACCAGCCCGGCGGCCGGCGGATCCGCCGCGACCGCCGCCGGACGGGGCACAGGAAACGCCGGTGGCACTCTCTACCGCAACGGGCTGCAGCTGCTGGGCCGGGACCAGGCGGTGCTCACCCTCGACGGCCGGACCGTCACCCTCTCGGCCCGGCACAGCGAGATCCTGGCCCTGCTCAGCTCCCACCCGGAGGGCCTCAGCGCCGAGCGGCTCACCGCCCTGCTCTACCCGGGAGACGGTTCCACCACCACGTTGCGGGCCGAGATGGTGCGGCTGCGGAAGGTCCTCCAGCAACTCAACCCCGCCGCCGTACCCGAATCCCGGCCCTACCGCCTGCCGGTGGACCTGGTCCCGGACACCGGACAGGTGCTCGGCTGCCTGCAGCGCGGCGCGCACCGGATCGCGCTGGAACTCTACCGCGGCGCCGTCCTGCCCGGCTCCGAGGCGCCCGGCGTCGTCGAACTCCGCGGCCGGGTCGCAACACTGCTGCGCGAGGCCGTCCTCACCGACGGCAGCGCCGATGCCCTCCTGAAGTACGCCGCCCTGCCCGAGGCGCGGGACGACGTCGAGGTCCGCTCCGCGGCCCTGCGCCTGCTTCCGGCCCGCTCGCCGCGCCGGGCCGCCGTCGTCACCGAACTGGAGCGGCTCGAAGCCGAACTCAGCGCCTGACCGGCCCGCGGACCCCCGCGGCAGGAGCCGCCACCGCGCCCGCCGTGCGGAACGTGACCCAGGTCACGCCGATGCAACCTGGTTGCAACCTTCCCGCTCCTACGCTGGGGGCAGCGGCGGCCGGCGATGTCCCGGCCGCGTCCGCCACCGACCTTGCACAGCAAAGGAGCTAGCAATGACTGTTTACGCACAACCCGGTACCGACGGTTCGAAGGTCCAGTTCAAGGACCGCTACGAGAACTGGATCGGCGGGGAGTGGGTGGCCCCGGTCAAGGGCCAGTACTTCGAAAACATCACCCCGGTGACAGGCAAGGCCTTCTGCGAGGTGGCCCGCGGCACCGCCGAAGACATCGAGCTCGCCCTGGACGCCGCGCACAAGGCGGCACCCTCCTGGGGCAAGACCTCCGTCGCCGAACGCGCCGCGATCCTGAACAAGATCGCGGACCGGATCGATGAGAACACCGAGCTGCTGGCCGTCGCCGAAACCTGGGACAACGGCAAACCGATCCGGGAAACCCTCAACGCCGACATCCCGCTCGCGGCCGACCACTTCCGCTACTTCGCCTCCGCCGTCCGCGCCCAGGAGGGCCGGCTCTCCCAGCTCGACGACGACACCACCGCCTACCACTTCCACGAGCCGCTCGGCGTCGTCGGCCAGATCATCCCCTGGAACTTCCCGATCCTGATGGCCGTCTGGAAGCTGGCCCCCGCCCTCGCCGCCGGCAACGCCGTCGTCCTCAAGCCCGCCGAGCAGACCCCCTCCTCGATCCTGGTCCTGATGGAACTGATCAGCGACCTGCTCCCGGCCGGCGTGGTCAACGTGGTCAACGGCTTCGGCGTCGAGGCCGGCAAGCCGCTCGCCTCCAGCCCCCGGATCCGCAAGATCGCCTTCACCGGCGAGACCACCACGGGCCGCCTGATCAGCCAGTACGCCTCCGCGAACCTCATCCCGGTCACCCTGGAGCTCGGCGGCAAGAGCCCGAACATCTTCTTCAACGACGTCGCCGACAGCAACGACGCGTTCTACGACAAGGCCCTGGAGGGCTTCACGCTCTTCGCGTTCAACCAGGGCGAGGTCTGCACCTGCCCCTCCCGCGCCCTGGTGCAGGAAGGCATCTACGACTCGTTCATGGCCGACGCCCTCGCCCGGACCCAGAAGATCATCCAGGGCAACCCGCTGGACACCGACACCCAGCTGGGCGCCCAGGCCTCCAACGACCAGCTGGAGAAGATCCTCTCCTACATCGACATCGGAAAGCAGGAGGGGGCCAAGGCCCTCACCGGCGGCGCCCGCGCAGAGCTCGACGGCGACCTGGCCGGCGGCTACTACGTCCAGCCCACCATCTTCGAGGGCCACAACAAGATGCGCATCTTCCAGGAGGAGATCTTCGGCCCGGTGGTCTCGGTGACCCGGTTCAGCGACTACAACGACGCCATGGGGATCGCCAACGACACCCTCTACGGCCTCGGCGCCGGCGTCTGGTCCCGCAACGGCAACGTCGCCTACCGCGCCGGCCGCGAGATCCAGGCCGGCCGGGTCTGGGTGAACAACTACCACGCCTACCCGGCCGGGGCGGCGTTCGGCGGCTACAAGTCCTCCGGCATCGGCCGCGAGAACCACGCCATGATGCTCGACCACTACCAGCAGACCAAGAACCTTCTGGTCAGCTACAACGAGAACAAGCTCGGCTTCTTCTAAGCCGCGGCAGCGGCGGGCCGGCCCCCACCCGGGACCGGCCCGCCGCACCCCCCATTCGCCCCTCCCAGCCCTTCCCGCCTCCAGGAGTTCGCCATGACCCAGCCCGTGCTCGACGCGGCGTCCACCCTCCCCGGCGAGGACTTCTCCAGGGTGGCCCTCACCCCCGAAGCCGTGGAGCTGCTGCGCAAACTGTGGGACCAGCACGGGCCGCTGATGTTCCACCAGTCCGGGGGCTGCTGCGACGGCTCCTCGCCCATGTGCTACCCGGCGGGGGAGTTCATCACCGGCGGCTCCGACGTGCTGCTGGGACGCTTCGACATCGCCGCGGACACCGGCGCGGGAGCAGCCCAGCCGATCGAGTTCTGGATGTCCCGCGAGCAGTTCAACTACTGGAGCCACACGCACCTGACGGTCGACGTCGTCCCCGGCCGGGGGAGCGGCTTCTCGGTCGAGGCACCCGAGGGGAAGCGCTTCCTGATCCGCTCCACGCTGATGGACTGGCCGGTTTAAGGCACCCTCACCGTCTCACCATGTGGGATTAAAGCGGCCGTCCAGTGGATGGACACTACTATTAATAGGTCCGTTTTCCCCAGCTATAGAGACCGTGGACCTTCCTATGAACCTTTTCCGGACCAAGTCCGTCGAGCAGTCGATGGCCGACGCCGATGAGCCGGGCCGCAAGCTCAAGCGCTCGCTCAGCACCTGGGACCTGATGATCATGGGCGTCGCCGTCGCCGTCGGCGCCGGGATCTTCTCGGTCGGCGCCAAGGCCGCCGCCAACTTCGCCGGCCCTGCCGTCACCATCTCCTTCGCCATCGCGGCCGTCACCTGTGCCCTGGCCATCATGTGCTATGCCGAGTTCGCCACCGCCATCCCCGTGGCCGGCTCCGCCTACGTCTTCACCTACGCCACCATGGGCGAGGTGCTGGCCTGGATCATCGGCTGGAACCTGATCCTGGAACTGTTCACCGCCGGCGCCGTGATCGCCAAGTACTGGGGCATCTACCTCAGCAAGGTCTTCGCGCTGATGGGGCTCGACGTCCCGCCGTCCATCTCCCTCGGCGGGATCGACCTCTACTGGGGCGCCTTCCTGATCGTGGCCATCTTCACCGTGCTGCTGGTGCTGGGGACAAAGCTGTCCGCCCGCGTCGGGAATGTCTTCACGCTGATCAAGATCGCCGTCGTCCTCTTCGTCATCGTCGTCGGCTTCACCTACGTGAAGTTTGAAAACTACAGCCCGTTCGTCCCGGCCTCCCAGCCCACCGGCGGCACCGGCACCACCGACGTGCTCAAGCAGTCCTTCTTCGGCTTCCTCACCGGCGCGGCCCCCGCCCAGTACGGCACCCTCGGCATCTTCGCCGGCGCCGCGCTGGTCTTCTTCGCCTTCATCGGCTTCGACGTCGTCGCCACCTCCGCCGAGGAAGTCAAGAACCCGCAGAAGACCCTGCCGCGCGGCATCTTCGGCGGCCTCGCGATCGTCACCGTGCTCTACATCCTGGTCTCGCTCGCGCTCACCGGCATGGTCCCCTACAGCAAGCTCGCGGAGGCAGAGAGCCCCACGCTCACCACCGCCTTCGAGGCCGTGGGCAACAACGACGCCGCCAAGGTGATCGCCTTCGGCTCGCTGGTGGGCCTGACCACGGTGATCATGGTGCTGCTGATGGGCCTGTCCCGAGTGGTCCTCGCGATGAGCCGCGACGGCCTGCTGCCGCGCTCCCTGTCCAAGACCAGCACCATCCGCGCCACCCCGGCCCGGCTGCAGATCATCTGCGGTGCCGCCGTGGCCCTGGTGGCCGGCCTGACCAAGGTGGACCTGCTGGAGGAAATGATCAACATCGGCACGCTGTCCGCCTTCGTGATGGTCAGCCTGGGCATCCTGGTCCTGCGCAGGAAGCGGCCGGACCTCAAGCCCTCCTTCCGCGTGCCGTTCGGCAAGGTGGTCCCGGTGGTCTCCGCCGTGCTCTGCCTCTACCTGATGACCAACCTCGCCGTGGAGACCTGGATCTTCTTCGCCCTCTGGCTCGTGGTGGGCATCATCATCTACTTCTCGTACGGACGCCGGCACTCCCGGCTGAACGAGAAGTTCGCCGAGGCGAGGGCATCCGTCAGCGGCCCGGCCGCTGCCGGCGCCGGCGAACCCGGCGCTGCAGACGAAAAGGGCAACGTGGCCTCCGAGGAGGTCTCCCGCCCCTAGCGGGCGGCCTCCCGCAGCACCGCACAGCGGGGTCATTCCGTCCCGTCCGGCACCGCCGGACGGGCCCGGAGTGGCCCCGCTTTGCTGTGCCCGGCGACCTGTCTCAGAGCCGTAACAATGCCCCGGATGTGGTTGACCTCACAGTAGCCTTAGACCAAACTTGATATTTGAACGTTTGTTCGAAAAGCGAACATTGGCGGTGGTGGGGGCGAGTCACTCCCGGGCCGCAGTGCACAAAGGAGTGAACATGTTACGTCGTACCTTCTCTCTGCTGGCGGCCGCGTCCGTCCTGGCTCTCACGGCCTGCGGCAGTGGATCACCCAGCTCGACGGGCGGCACCGCCCAGGGCGGGGCCGCCGGCGGGGGAGACCTGACCAAGGTCAGCGTCGGCGTCATTCCGATCGTCGACTGCGCGCCGGTCTACCTGGGGAACAAGATGGGCTTCTTCAAGGACGAGGGACTCCAGCTGGACATCCAGACCGCCACCGGCGGCGCCGCGATCGTCCCCGGCGTCGTCAGCGGCAGCTTCGATTTCGCCTTCTCCAACCTGATCTCCGTGATGGTCGCCAGGGACAAGGGCCTCGACTTGAAGTTCGTCGCCAACGGCGCCTCCACCACCGGTGAGAAGGGCAAGGACGTCGGCGGCGTCGTCGTCCCGGCCGGCTCCCCGATCAAGTCCGCCAAGGACCTGGCCGGCAAGACCGTCTCCGTGAACAACCTCTCCAACATCGGCGACACCAGCATCAAGTCCGCGATCGAGAAGGACGGCGGCGATCCCTCCTCCGTGAAGTTCGTCGAGGTGGCCTTCCCGGACGCGCCGGCAGCCATCGCCAACAAGCAGGTGGACGCCGCCTGGATCCTCGAACCCTTCATGTCCAAGGCCCTGGCCGACGGCGGCTCCGTGGTTTCGTGGAACTTCGTGGACGTCAGCCCCAAGCTGGACATCGCCGGGTACTTCACCAAGGCCGACACCATTAAGAACAAGCCGGAGCTGACCCAGAAGTTCACCCGGGCCATGAACAAGTCCCTCGAGTACGCCCAGGCCCACCCGCAGGAAGTCCGGGACATCGTGGGCACCTACACCAAGATCGACGAGGCCGCCCGCTCCAAGATGACCCTCACGCACTGGACGGTCACCTTCGACAAGGACGCCTTCAAGACCCTGGGCGACGCCGCCGCCAAGTACGGCACCCTCTCCAAGGCCCCGAACGCGGGCGACCTGCTGCCGTGAGTGCCGACGCCCTCGCCACCGGCGGCCGCACGACCCGTGCGGGACGCGGCCGCCGTACGGGCAAACGCGCCTTCCCCGGCCAGCGGCTGCTGGGCCTGGCCGGGATCCTCGGATTCCTGGCCACTTGGGAGCTGATTCCTCGGCTCGGCCTGATCGACGCCAAGTACCTGCCGCCGGCCAGTGAGGTGGTGATGGCGCTGGTCCGCGACCTGGGCCTCACCGCGTTCTGGGTCTCGGTGGGGGAGACCATGAAGGCCTCGTTCCTGGGGCTGGTCCTCGCGATCGTCCTCGCCGTCGTGCTGGGCTTTGTGATCGGGTCCAGTACCTTCCTCCGCCGGGCCACCAACTCCACGGTGGAGTTCCTGCGGCCCATCCCGTCGGTGGCGCTGATTCCGCTGGCCGTGCTGCTGTTCGGCGTGAAGCTGGAATCCTCGCTGATGCTGATCACCTACGCGGCCTTCTGGCAGGTCCTGATCCAGGTGCTCTACGGCGTGGCCGACGTCGACATGGTCGCCAACAACACGGCCAAGACCTACGGGCTCGGGCCGCTGGCCCGGATCCGCTACGTCGTCTTCCCGACGGCGCTGCCCTACCTAATGACCGGCGTGCGGCTGGCGGCCACCGTGGCACTGGTCCTGGCCATCACGGCCGAGCTCGTGATCGGTTCCCCGGGCCTGGGCCGGGAGATCGCGCTGGCGCAGTCCGGCGGCGCCATCTCCGGGATGTACGCCCTGGTGCTGGCCACCGGCCTGATCGGCGTCGTGATCAACGCCCTGATGCGGCTGATCGAGAAGAAGACGCTGTCCTGGCACTCCTCCGTCCGCTCCGAGGTGATCCTATGAAAGCCCTGAAAACCCTGGGCTACGTGCTGGCGCTGCCGGTGCTGCTCGTCCTGCTTTGGTGGGCCTCCACCCTGGGCGCGGTGAACTTCTTCGTGCCGACGCCCGCGGCGCTGGTGCAGAAGTTCGCCCAGACCTGGTTCGGCCCGCGGTTCTTCTCGGACGTGCTGCCGAGCATCGGCAGGCTCCTGGTGGGCGTCGTCGCGGCGATCGCGATCGGCGTCGTCGGCGGCGTGGTGATCGGCTCCGTCCGGTGGCTGCGCGCCCTGCTGGAACCCACCCTGGAGTTCTTCCGGGCCATTCCGCCGCCGGTGCTGGTCCCGGTGCTGATGCTGCTGATGGGCATCACCGACTCCATGAAAATCGCGGTGATCATCTCCGGCTGCGTCTGGCCGGTGCTGCTGAACACCATCGAGGGTGTCCGCGCCGTTGACGGGGTCCTCTCCGATTCGGCCCACACCTACGGAATTTCCGGCTGGGCCCGGGTCCGGTATCTGGTGCTGCCCTCGGCCAGCCCGCAGATCCTGGCCGGCGTCCGCCAGTCCCTCTCGCTCGGGCTGATCCTGATGGTCATCTCCGAAATGTTCGCCTCGTCCTCCGGGCTTGGCTTCACCATCGTGCAGTTCCAGCGTTCCTTCGCCATCCCGGAAATGTGGTCCGGCATCGTGGTGCTGGGGCTGCTGGGCGTGACGATGTCGTTCATCTTCCAGTGGGCCGAGCGGAACATCCTGCGCTGGTACCACGGCCAGAAAGAGGTAGAAAATGCAGCCTGACACCACCCCCGAGGCGGGGACCATCCGGCCGGAGGCCATGCTCTCGGTCCGCGGACTGAAGAAGGTCTACCAGACCGACGGCGGCGACATCGAAGCCGTCCGCAACCTCACCTTCGACCTGCGCGCCGGGGAACTGGCATGCCTGGTGGGTCCTTCGGGCTCGGGCAAGACCACCCTGCTCAAGTGCATCTCGGGCCTGATGGCGCCCACCGAGGGCGAGGTCCTGCTCGACGGCAAGCGGGTCTCCGGGCCGCCGAAGAAGATGGCGGTGGTCTTCCAGGAGTACGGCCGCTCCCTCTTCCCTTGGATGCGGGTCCGGGACAACGTGGCGCTGCCGCTGAAAAACCAGGGCGTGCCGAAGGCCGAACGTGACCGGCTGGTGGACGAGGCGCTGGAGGCCGTGGGCCTGTCCCACGTGCCGCGGTCCTACCCCTGGCAGCTCTCCGGCGGCATGCAGCAGCGCGTGGCGATCGCCCGCGCCATCGCCTACCAGCCCGAGGTGCTGCTGATGGATGAGCCGTTCGCCGCGGTGGACGCCCAGACCCGCGCCGACCTGGAAGACCTGATCCGGACGATCTGGAAGAAGTTCGGCGTTACCGTCCTCTTCGTCACCCACGACATCGATGAGTCGGTCTACCTGGGCGAACGGGTCATCATCCTCTCCAGCTCGCCCACGGTGGTCCAGGAGGACATCCGGATCGACCTGCCGGTGGAGCGGGACCAGCTGGAGACCCGGTCCCTGCCGCGGTTCACCGAGCTCCGGCACCACGTGTACGAGCAGATCCAGCTGGCCAAGAAGGGCCACCGCCCCGCCGCGGCGGAGCCCGCCCAGGCCGGCAGTGCGGCCAAACCCGCCTGAGTCTGTCCCGCCTGAGCCTGACACGGCCGCCACCGGCGACACACAACAGCGCCCCGCCGCGGAAGATCCGCGGCGGGGCGCTGTTGTGTCCTGCTGTGTGTCCGGGGACACTTAGGCCATCTTGTTGGCGGCCTCGGCGTCGGACGGGTTGGCGGCACCGAGGTTGGAGCGCAGCTTGGCGCCGAGCTCGGCGTCGACGTTGGTCCAGTACTGGATGGCGCGTTCCTTGATGTCGGCGTTCTTCACGCCGCCCACGGCGGTGGTGATGGTCTCCAGGAACCGGGCCTTGGCGGCGTCGTCGTAGACCTCGCGGTACATCGTGCCGGCCTGGCCGAAGTCGTCATCCTCGGCGTGCAGGGAGTGCGCGGAGAGGGTGAGTGCGCCGTCGTTCTCCCAGCCGCCGGCCGGGTTCTGCGGCTCGACGGCGGCGGGGCCGCCCAGGGAGTTCGGTGCGTAGACCGGAACGGTGGGCGCGTTGAAGTGGTAGCGGGCCGCGCCGTCCTGGCTGTAGTTGTGCACCTCGTTCTTCGGGGCGTTGACCGGCAGCTGGGCGTGGTTGGTGCCGACGCGGTAGCGGTGCGCGTCCGCGTAGGAGAAGATGCGGGCCTGCAGCATCTTGTCCGGGGAGGCGGCGATGCCCGGGACGAAGTTCGACGGCGCGAAGGTGGCCTGCTCGATCTGCGCGAAGTAGTTCTCCGGGTTCTTGGTCAGCTCCATGGTGCCGACCTTGATCAGCGGGTAGTCGCCGTGCGGCCACACCTTGGTCAGGTCGAACGGGTTGAAGCGGTAGGTCTTCGCGTCCTCGTAGGGCATGACCTGGACGTGCAGGTCCCAGGCGGGGAAGTTCCCGGCGTCGATGTTTTCGCGCAGATCGCGGATGTAGAAGTCCGCGTCGTTGCCGGCCAGTTCCGCCGCCTCGTCGTTGGTCAGGGACTTGACGCCCTGGTTGGACTTGAAGTGGTACTTGACCCAGAAGCGCTCGCCCTCGGCGTTGATCCACTGGTAGGTGTGCGAGCCGTAGCCCTGCATCTCGCGCCAGGTGGCGGGCAGGCCGCGGTCACCCATCAGCCAGGTGACTTGGTGGGCGGACTCGGGGGAGAGGGTCCAGAAGTCCCACTGCATGTCGGCGTCCCGCAGGTGCGAGCCCGGCAGACGCTTCTGGGAGTGGATGAAGTCCGGGAACTTGATGCCGTCGCGGATGAAGAACACCGGGGTGTTGTTGCCCACGAGGTCGTAGTTGCCCTCGGAGGTGTAGAACTTGATCGCGAAGCCGCGCGGGTCGCGCAGGGTGTCGGCCGAGCCGGCCTCGCCCGCGACGGAGGAGAAGCGGATCAGCATGTCCGTCTCGGTGCCCGGCTGGAAGAGGGCTGCCTTGGTGTACTTCGAGACATCCTCGGTGGTCTTGAACGTACCGAAGGCACCGCCGCCCTTGGCGTGCACGACGCGCTCCGGAACCCGCTCGCGGTTGAACTGGGCGAGCTTTTCGATCAGGTAGTGATCGGTCAGGATGATGGCGCCGTCGGCACCGACGGACTGCGAGTGGGCGTCCGACGTGACCGGCGCGCCGGACTGGGTCGTGGACACGGGCGCAGAAATGTTCTGAGTCATCATTCTCCTCAATTGTTGTTGTGAACCTAGTTGCTGTGGGCGGGCAGTTTTTGGGTGCGCTGGCACTCTTCGCAGATGCCCTGGTACAGGACGTCGGCGATCTGGATGGTCATCGGTGCGGTCCCGGAGCCCCAGTGCGGGGTCAGGCAGGGGGCGTGGCCGACGGCGCACTCGACGTCCTCCACGCGCCCGCACCCGATACAGACGGCGTGGTGGTGGTTGTCGCCCACCCGGGTCTCGTACAGGGCGGGGGAGTGCGGGGGTTCGAAGCGGCGCAGCATTTGCAGCTCGGTGAGGTCGCCAAGGACCACGTAGACCGACTGCGCGGTGAGCTCCGGGAGTTCCTCCCGGGCGGCGGCCAGGATGCGCTCGGCCGGCGAGTGCGGGTGGCGTTCGACGGCGTCGAGCACGGCCAGCCGCTGCTTGGTCACCCGGCGGCCGTGGGCGCGCAGGGCGTCGGCCCATGCGTCGCTGCTGCCCGGGTTAGCGTTCATGGACCCATTCAAGCATCTATTTTGAGCAAGTCGCAATAAGGCTGGACTTAGTTAGCCTTGCCGTCCCATTAGAGTTGCCGGGTGGGGAAATTCCTGGCTGACATCACGCCGCTACGCGAGAGCCCGGCGTTCCGCCGCCTGTGGCTGGGAACCGCGGCTTCCGCCGTCGGCAGCCAGCTCACCCTGGTGGCCGTGAGCCTGGAGGTGTACCGCCTCACCCAGGACAGCTTCTACGTGGGCCTGCTGAGCATCTTCGCCCTGGTCCCCCTGATTCTCGGCGGGCTGCTGGGCGGATCGATCGCCGACGCCCACGACCGGCGCCGGGTGGCCCTGCTGGCCTCCTCCGTCCTCTGGCTGACCACCGGCTGCCTGGCGCTTCAGGCCTGGCTGCAGGTGGGCAACGTCTGGCTGCTCTACGCCCTGGTGGCGGTCCAAAGCGGCGCCCAGGCCATTAACCAGCCGGCCCGCAGCGCCATCATCCCGGTATTGGTCCGCAAGGAACTGCTGCCTGCCGCGAACGCCCTGTCCATGATGAGCATGGGCCTGTCCATGACCGCCGGGCCGCTGCTGGCCGGCGTCCTGGTGGCCACCATCGGCTTCGCCTGGACCTACACCATCGACGTGGCCAGCTTCGCCTTCGTGGTCTGGGCCCTGGTCAAGCTGCCGGCCATGCCGCCGGACCGGGTGACGCACCGGGCCGGGCTGCGCTCTGTGGTGGAAGGCTTCCGCTTCCTCGGCACCCGACCCAACCTGCGGATGACCTTCGTGATCGACCTGATCGCCATGATCCTCGCCCAGCCGCGGGCCCTGCTGCCGGCCATCGGCGCCCTGATGATCGGCGGCGGTGAGGCCACGGTCGGCATCCTGCTGGCCGCCACCGCCGTCGGCGCCTTCCTGGCCGGGCTGTTCTCCGGTCCGCTGGGCGGCGTCCGCGCCCAGGGGACCGCCGTGGTCTGGTCCGTGATGGGGTGGGGCGCCTCGGTCGCCGGGCTGGGGCTCGTCGTCGTCCTGGCCGGCCGCTCCGGAGGTGCCGGGGTGACGGCCTGGCTGATTCCCGCCGCGCTCTGCTGCGCGCTCGCCGGCATCGCCGACTCGGTCAGCGCCGTCTTCCGCACCACCATCCTGCAGTCCGCAGCGCCCGATCATCTCCGCGGCAGGCTGCAGGGCGTGTTCGTCGTGGTCGTCGCCGGCGGGCCTCGCGTGGGGGACCTGCTGGCCGGCGGCGCAACCAAGCTGCTGAGCGAGGGCTGGGTACTCCTGGCCGGGGGCGTCCTGTGCGCCGTGGCGGCCTGGCTGGTGGCACGGTGGCAGTCCGGTTTCCTGCGCTATGATGCCCGGAACCCGGTGCCGTAGCAGTTCGTTTCCAGAGTGGAACGGGCCCGGTGTTTCCGCACCGGGGGACGGTTCCGGTTTGGCTTGGGAGGATCTGTGCACAACCATCACAACGGCCTGAAGACGGCCGCCCTGTTCGGTGCCCTGTGGGCGGTGCTGCTGGCACTGGGTGCCCTGATCGCGTCCGGGACGCGCAGCTCGGCCCCGCTGTGGATAATGGCGCTGATCGGCGTCGGCACCACCTTCTACGGCTACTGGAACAGCGACAAGCTCGCCATCCGGGCCATGCAGGCCTTCCCGGTCGCAGAGGCCGAGGCGCCGCAGCTGTACCAGATCGTCCGGGAGCTTTCGGCCCGGGCCAACCAGCCGATGCCAAGGATCTACATTTCCCCGACCATGGCGCCCAACGCGTTCGCCACGGGCCGCGATCCGCAGCACGCGGCCGTCTGCTGCACGCAGGGCATCCTGCAGCTGCTGGACCTGCGGGAGCTCCGCGGCGTCCTGGGGCACGAGCTGATGCACGTCTACAACCGGGACATCCTCACCTCCTCGGTCGCGGCCGCCGTCGCGGGCGTGATCACCTCGGTGGGGCAGTTGCTGCTCTTCTTCGGCGGCGGGGACCGCCGGAACGCCAACCCGCTAGCCCTGCTGGCCATGTCCATCCTGGCGCCGTTCGCCGCGTCCCTCATCCAGATGGCGATCTCCCGCACCCGCGAGTACGACGCCGACGAGGACGGGTCGGCGTTGACCGGGGATCCGCTGGCGCTGGCCTCGGCGCTGCGCAAGATCGAACAGGGGGTGCAGCTGGCGCCGCTGCCGCAGGACCAGCGGCTGGTCAACGCCTCGCACCTGATGATCGCGAACCCGTTCCGCGGCGGAGGTATGGCCCGGATGTTCTCCACCCACCCGCCCATGGCCGACCGGATCGACCGGCTGGAGCGGATGGCGGGCCAGCGGCTGGGCTAGGGCCCCCGCCCCGCGACACGGAAAAGACCTGCCGCTGCCGGAATACCGGGAGCGACAGGTCTTTTGCGCGTCGAAAACTGTGCGAGGTTAGCTGCGGAAGTTAACGAACTGCAGGTCGGCCTCGTCGAAGTTCTTCAGCAGGGCCATGGTCTCCTGCAGGTCGTCGCGGGACTTCGAGGTCACGCGGAGCTCGTCGCCCTGGATCTGGGACTTCACGGACTTCGGTGCCTCGTCGCGGATCAGCTTGTTGATCTTCTTCGCCAGATCCTGCCCGATGCCTTCCTTGATGCTCGCCTCCAGGCGGAACTCCTTGCCGGAGGGGTAGGGCTCGCCGGTGTCCAGGGACTTCAGCGAGATGCCGCGGCGGATGAGCTTGGACTGCAGGACGTCGAGGACGGCCAGAACGCGCTCCTCGGAGTTGGCCTTCATCAGGATCTTCTCGCCGCTGAAGTCGACCTCGGCGCCGACGCCCTTGAAGTCGTACCGCTGGGCCAGTTCCTTCTGGGCCTGGTTCAGCGCGTTGGCAACTTCCTGCTTGTCGACCTTGCTGACGACGTCGAATGTGGATTCGCCTGCCATGACTGTCCTCCTGCTATTTGTCGGTGATGTTTCGCTGTGCCGGCCCTCGGAAAGGGCGGTACTTCCTGCCATCCAGCCTAATACGGATGGCCCGGACGGAGCGGGTGCGTTCACAGTCGGCTCAAAGCGAAACGCGGGTGGGAACGAAGGTTGGCCCGGCAGGGTTGAAGGCGTTGACAGAGTTTCACGAAAGGCAGGGCCCATGAGCCGCAAAGCCATCCAATACGTCACCGCCACCACCGCTGCGGCCGCCGGTTCACTGACGACGGCGGCCACCTCCATGGCCGCGGCCGCCCTGGCCGCCTCGGTGGTCCTGAGCCCCACCGCTGGGACGATCGCCCGGCTCGACGGCGTCCACGCCGACCTCGCCCGGGCCGTCCAACTGAACCAGGTCACGTCCGAGCAGGCGGCCCGCTTCGAGGCCAGGCTGGCCGGACGCATCCTCGGCGAATCCTGACCGCAACCCACTTAGCCGCGGCCCGCTTCCGCCGCGTGCTGCCGCCGTCGTTCCGGCCCTTGAGTGGCCTTCACGGGGAGCTGCGGGGCCGATTCGATTCTTCGGCGGAAGTTCTGTAAAGTTGTCTTGCCCGCGGTTGCCGGACACGGAACGAACTGGAAACAGGACGGACCAGAACGGTGGCGCGAGTGATCTTCTTTTGAAGTTCGGCAGATTACCCGAGCGGCCAAAGGGGGCTGACTGTAAATCAGCTGGCAACGCCTACGGGGGTTCGAATCCCTCATCTGCCACCCTCGGAAAAACCTCCGGAACCATCACGGTTCCGGGGGTTTTTCTTTTGCCCGGCGTCACATGCGGGCGCAGACTGCGGGCCACCGCGCCGGTCCGGCACGCCCGGGGTTATTCTGGCGCTGGAAAGGATGCGACATGGAGATCAGCCTGGCGGCGGGAAAGGGAACGCTCACCCTCGACCGGAGCGGCATTCTGCGTCTGAGCTGGGCAAAGGGTTCCTCCGTGGAAGCCGTTGACGCCATGGAATCCGTGCTGGCGGTGGGCAAGGTCAGCGCAGGGCGGATGCTGCCCCTGCTGATCGACATCAGCGACGTCAATGTCAGCGCCGGCGCGAGGAACCACTATCTGGAGAGCCGCTTCGTGTGCGCCGTCGCCCTCGTGGGAGCCACCAATGTGGACCGCGTGGTGGCGGCGTGGATGCGCCGCGGCAATGACTGCCCCCAGCGGTACTTCACCGACATCGACGACGCCGAGGCGTGGCTAAACGGGCTCGAGCGGCCGCCAGTCGCAGGGCATGCGCCCGCCGTCGAACCTACCCCGGCCTAACTCCCGCCGCGGGCGCGAACCGCCGACGAATCCACCCTTGCGCGGGCACCCGGACATCCCGCCCAGCCCGGCGCCGCGGCACCCCACGTCACCCCGCGGCGCGCCGAAAAAGTCATCTTCCGTGCAATCGGTTTGCGGACCCCTACCGGGAAGTAGGGTTGTGCCGTTATTCGTGTTGAAGCATAGGAGCTGAAGTGAAGTCGTTTGCATGTGGTGACGTGGTCCCGGGCTGTGAAGCACGCTGGGTCTGCAGCACTGAAGATGAAATCCTGGTCCAGGTCGGTGCGCACGCCGCGTCCGTCCATGGCCTGACCGAACTGCCGCATGAGCTGGTCTCGTCGGTGCAGAAGTCCATCCGCCCGGTCAGTTGAGTCACGGGGCGGGCAGGTCGGGCCCGGAAACCGGCACGGTAACGCCGCCGGACTGGGACGCCCTGCTCGCCGCCGCCTGCCGCGGCGAGGGCCTGGCGACGGCGTATCAGCCGATCGTGGACACCTCCCGCGGAAGCGTCGTCGGGTACGAGGCCCTCGCACGGTTCCCCGGCTACGCAGAGAAGAACCCTGAGGTCTGGTTTGCCGCGGCACGGACCCACGGCAAGGCCGCCGAACTGGAGGCCGCGGCACTGCGGATGGCCCTCCGGGCGAGGGCGGCACTGCCGGCAAACTGCTTCCTGACGGTCAATATCTCCCCGGAGCTGCTGACCTCCGAATGCATCCGTTCCGTCTGGCGGGACGAGGGCCAGCTGGGCGGCCTGATTGTTGAGCTCACCGAGCAGACCCCGATTGATTCCTACGTCGGCCTCGAGCCCGACCTGAACCAGCTGCGCTCGGCGGGCGCCCTGATCGCCGTCGACGACGCCGGTGCCGGGTACGCGGGCCTGCGCCACCTCCTCGCGCTGCGGCCCTCGATGATCAAGATCGACCGCGAGCTGATCCAGGACGTCGACCGGGACGAGGCGAAGCGGGCCCTGATCGAGATGATGGGGGCCTTCGCAAGCCGCGTCGATGCCTGGATCCTGGCCGAGGGCGTGGAGCGGTCCGAGGAACTCGACGCCCTGGTGGCACTGGGCGTCCCCCTGGTGCAGGGCTACTACCTTGCCCGGCCCGGGCCGCCCTGGGCCGGAATCGAGCTCGACGTTGCCCACCGGCTGGCCAGCTCCCGCAGGGTCGCGGACAAGACGGTCATCAGGGACATCGTGGAGGCGGCTCCTGCCGTCCCGACCATCGCCGCGGCGGCCGATGCCTTCGGAGCCAATCCCGGACTGGAGGATGTGGTCCTGCTCGGGGAGCACCTGCGGCCGGTCGCGCTGCTGGATCCGGGCGCGGCGGCGATGGGCGTGGTCAGCCAGAGTATTCGAGTCAATCTCGACACCCCGCTGGACCAGGCCCTGGCGCGGTCCATGACCCGGCCCAGGGAGCAGCGCTACGAGGCGCTCCTCGTCACGGACAACGCGGGCCGGTTCGCCGGGGTCGCCCGGATGGAGCGCATGATCCTTGCCCTGGCCGCACCCGGAACAGATGCGGTGGAAGGATAGCGGTATGCCCCTTCCTGATTCCTTGTTGGCCGCCGACCTGCCGGACGGCGTCGTTATGCGCATCGTTCGGGAGGACGACGCCGGCGAGCTCGCCGATGCGTACCGCCGCAACAGCGCGCACCTCGCGCCCTGGGAGCCGGTCCGCGGCGAGGACTTCCTGACCGCGGCCGGCCAGCTCGCGAATACCCGGGGGAAGCTGGGGATGTTCGATGCGGGAACCGGTGTGCCCTGGATCCTGCTCTCCGGACGCCGGGTTGTGGGCGGAATGACCCTGAGTGGCATCGTGCGGGGCCCGTTCCTCAGCGCCAATCTGGGCTATTGGGTGGACCAGGATCTGAACGGCCGCGGCATCTGTTCGGCCGCCGTCGCCCACGTCCTCAAAGCCTCATCCACCACCCTGGGACTGCACCGGATCCAGGCGGCCACCCTGCTCCACAACGGCGCCTCGCAGAAGGTGCTGCGGCGCACCGGCTTCGAGGAGATCGGCGTCGCCCCGCAGTACCTGAACATCGCCGGGCGCTGGCAGGACCACCTGCTGTTCCAGCGGCTGCTCTACTGAGCGTCCGCGCGGAAGGCAGCGGCGGACTTCCGAACGCCGATCCGCCGCGCGGCGTCATCATTGGCACCATAGTTACCCGCGGGTAACATAGCTGGCATGCATCTGCTGCTCCGCACCCTCTTCCTCCTGATGAACGCGTCCCGGCGCCCGAAACTGGGCATCTGGGATGCCGCGAGCCTGCCGCTCCGGGTCCTGCCCACGGACATCGACATCGCAATGCATGTCAACAACGGCATGTATTTCTCGCTCATGGACCTTGGGCGGTTCGACCTGATGGCGCGCAGCGGCACCTGGAAGGCCATGCGGCGGCGCGGCTGGACCCCCGTGGTGGCGGGCGAGACCATCGCGTTCCGCCGTTCCCTGCAGCTGTGGCAGCAGTACACCATCGAGACCAAGGTGATCGGCCTGGATTCCAAGGCCATCTACTTCGAGCAGCGGATGGTGGTCGACGGCGAGATTTACGCCCGCGCGCACATCGCCACCCGATTGGTCAGCAAGGGCGAGCCGGTCAGCCAGGAGGACATCCTGCGCGAATTCGGCGAGCCGCCCGCCGGCCTCGAACTGCCCGAATGGCTGCACTCCTGGCGCGAAACCAACGCCCTCCCGGGTGCCCGCCGCCCGGCGCCGCACCTCTGGGGCTGACCGGACGTACTCACCTCCGCGCCCGCCGGGGGACCCGTCCGGGCACGCGTGCGGGGCGGACGCCCGGATGAGCCACGAGCGAAACACCGGCGACTTTCCGGCCCGTCTCGCGTACCGTTGAGAAATGGCAACCGTAGACATTACAGGTGAACAGTTCGCAGCGACCGTCGAGGACAACGATATTGTCCTGGTAGATTTCTGGGCCGAATGGTGCGGCCCGTGCAAGCAGTTCGGCCCCACCTACGCCGCCGTTTCGGAGAAGCACCCCGACGTGGTGTTCTCCAAGGTGGACACCGAGGCCGAGCAGCAGCTGGCCGCCGAGGCCGGCATCACCTCGATCCCCACCCTGATGGCGTTCCGCGAGAAGGTCCTGGTCTTCTCCCAGCCCGGCGCCCTGAACGCCCAGCAGCTGGAACAGGTGGTGGACGCCGTCAAGGCACTCGACATGGAGGAAGTCCACGCCCACGTGGCCCGCTCGCAGGCCGAAGCCGCCACCAAGCAGGACGGCACGCAGATCCCCGACGCCTAGGCCCCACGGCCGGCGTTACAACCAACGCGGGGCCGCCCCAGCCCCATCCTTCCAAGGATGGCGAGCCTGGAGCGGCCCCGCGTTGCGTCGTTTAGGGGCGGTGGGCTGCCCCGCCGGATGGGCTAGACGCGCTCCACCTTCACCGGCTCTGCCAGCAGGGCGCTCATGGACTCGTTCAGGTCCTGGAGGGCGCTGCCCTTCGCGTGGCGGTCAAGGTCCTCCTGGCTGGCCCACTGCTCGGTCAGGACCAGGCGCTCTTCCGTGGCCTCGGTCAGTTCGTAGCGCAGGCAGCCGGGTTCGTTGACCACCTCGTCGATCGCAATCTCGAGGGCAAGCTTCACGCGGAAGAATTCGCCGTCGTTGGGGATGAAAGTGGCTCGCAGATCAATGGGTTCGCTCATGTCCTCCAGCCTAGCTGGCGTCCCCGGGCGGCGCCCCGGGCGACCGAAAGATTTCCTAGGACATCCACGCTTTCCTCTTCTCTTGCCGACGGCGTGTTGGTAGCGTCACATCATGCTTGCGTACACCGCCGGGGACACTGACGTCCCGCTGATCGATGAAACCATTGGCGCGAACTTTGAGCGGATCGCCGCCCGGTTCCCCTACCATGACGCCCTCATCGAGGCCGCCGCCGTCCCGGGCGGTGAAGCCCGGCGCTGGAGCTACGCCAAAATGAACGACGACGTCGACCGGCTGGCCCGCGCGCTGCTCGCCGTCGGCGTCGCCAAGGGGGAGCGGGTGGGAATCTGGAGCCCGAACTGCGCCGAGTGGACCCTGCTGCAATACGCCACCGCCAAGATCGGCGCCATCCTGGTCAACGTCAACCCGGCCTACCGCAGCCACGAACTCGAGTTCGTCGTGAAGCAAAACGGGATGAGGATGCTGGTCACGGCGCCGTCGGACAAGAACAGCGACTACACCGCCATGGCCCGGCAGGCCTTGGCGGAATGCCCGGAACTGAAGGAACTCGTGTTCCTGCCCGCGGGCCAGCCCGGACTCACCGGGGCGGAGCCGGAGAACGACGCCGAGCAGGGCTACGCGGAGCTGCTCCGCCGCGCCGACGACGTCCCCTATGCCGCGCTCAAGGACCGGATGGCGGGTCTGGATCCGCACGACGCCATCAACCTGCAGTACACCTCCGGCACCACGGGCTTCCCCAAGGGCGCCACGCTGACCCACCACAACCTGCTCAACAACGGCTACTCGATCGGTGAGCTGCTGGACTACACCGAACACGACAGGGTGGTCCTGCCGGTGCCCTTCTACCACTGCTTCGGCATGGTGATCGGCAACCTCGCGGCGCTCAGCCACGGCGCTGCCACCATCATCCCCGGCCGCGGCTTCTCGCCGGCCGCCGCGCTGGAAGCCGTCCAGGACTTCGGCGGCACCTCGCTCTACGGCGTCCCCACGATGTTCATCGCCGAGCTGGCGCTGCCGGACTTCGCGTCCTACGACCTCTCCACCCTGCGCACCGGGGTGATGGCCGGTTCCCTGTGCCCCATCGAGGTGATGAACCGGGTGATCGCGGAGATGAACATGCGCGATGTGGCCATCTGCTACGGCATGACGGAGACCTCGCCGGTGTCCACCATGACCCGCAGCGTGGACACCATGGAGCAGCGCACCCAGACCGTGGGCCGGACCATGCCGCAGCTGGAGAGCCGCATCATCGATCCCGTCAGCGGCGAGGTGCTGCAGCGCGGCGAGATCGGCGAACTGTGCACCCGCGGCTACTCGGTGATGCAGGGGTACTGGAACCAGCCGGAGAAGACCGCCGAGGCGATCGACCCCGAAGGCTGGATGCACACCGGCGACCTCGCCCGGATGGACGAGGACGGCTACATCGTGGTGGAGGGCCGGATCAAGGACATGGTGATCCGGGGCGGCGAGAACATCTACCCGCGCGAGATCGAGGAGTTCCTCTACACCCACCCGGACATTCAGGACGTGCAGGTGATCGGCGTTCCCGATGCCACCTACGGGGAAGAACTGATGGCCTGCGTGATCCTCAAGCCGGAGGCCGGCACGATGGACGCCGAGTCCCTGGCCGGCTTCTGCCGCGGCAAGCTGGCGCACTACAAGATTCCCCGGTACGTGGAGGTCCGCGACAGTTTCCCGATGACCGTGTCCGGCAAGATCCGGAAGGTCGACATGCGGCAGGAGGCCGTGGCGCGCCTGGGCCTCTGACCCGGGTCCCCGGCCGGCGGGTCCTAGTGGTGGCGGTGGTCCTGGATGGTCATCCGTGCGCCGAAGACGGGTTTCCGGAACCCGCTGAGCCCGATCATCCGGACCACCCGCTGGCGGTGCCCGGCCCAGGGCGCCAGCAGCCGGATCATCCCGGCGTCGTCGGTGCGCCGGCCGGTCAGGGCCGCGCCCACGTAGGCGGCCAGGTGGTAGTCGCCCACCGCGATCGAATCGGGACAGCCGTGGGTGCGCTGCACTACCTCGGCCGCTGTCCAGATCCCGACCCCCGGGAGGGTCTGCAGTTTGGTGGCAGCCTCCGCCGAGGGCAGCCCGGCCAGCCGTTCGAGCGCCGCGGCGGAGCGGAGGACGCGCATGGCCGTGTCCGAGCGCTGCGGTCCGACGCCCGCCTTGTGCCACTCCCACGAGGGAATGGCGAGCCACTGCCGGGGCGTGGGCTGGACCATCAGGGTGTCCGGGGCCACGGTGCCCGCACCCGGTGCCGGCGTCCCGAAGCGGTAGACCAGGTAGCGGTAGCCGCGGCGGGCCTCGATCACGGTGACCTTTTGTTCCATGATGGTCGGGATCAGGGCGTCGACCATGCGACCGGTGGCGGGCAGCCGGACGGCAGGGTTCCGGTGGCGGGCGTCCCGGACCATGCGGGGGAGCGTGGCGTGAAACGACGGCTCGTCAAAGCCAGTCCAGTCGTCGTCGCCGCCCAGCAGCCGGGGAACGGCCGCGACGGCCTCCTCCGCGCCGGGACCCCATGCCCGGGCATCGACGAAAGGATCCGACGCCGGCCCGTGGGAGACCAAGCGCAAACTGGCCGGACCGGCCGCGGTGGTAAAGGCCAGCCACACGCCGTCGGCGGCGACCTTGACGGCCGGGTCCCCGTGGCCGCGGCGCAGCGGGCTGATGGTCTGCAGCAGGTCGAACGGGCCGCCCGGACGCCAGCGCAGCGAGGCATCCGCGGACGCGGACGCGCCGGCGGACAGTTCTGCGGTGGTCATGCTTCCATGTTCCCACGGAGCTCCGACGCCGAGTCGAACGGCCCTGACCGGCGGCCCGACTCCGGTCCTACAATCCCCCCAGGAGAAGCTGGTCCGGGCCGAAGGTGCGGACCTCGGCGAGGGCAGGAGCGGATCATGGGCGGCGGCGTGGTGCACTTTGAACTTCCCGCGGACGACGAGGACCGGGCACGCGGTTTCTACAAGGCGGTGTTCGGCTGGACCTTCCAGGTGATGCCGGAAATGGAATACAGCCTGGCGCTGACCACTCCGATGGATGAGCACGGCCGGCCAGCGGTGGCGGGGTCCATCAATGGTGGCATCTTCCGCCGCGGCGAGCTGCGCGCGCCCGTGGTCACCATCGACGTCGAGGACATCGACGCCGCCCTTCGGGACATCGCCGCCCGCGGCGGCGCCGTCCTGCGCGGCAAGATGGAGGTGCCGGGGTCCGGCTGGAACGCCTACTTCACCGACACCGAAGGCAACGTGGTGGGGCTGTGGCAGAACGCCGCCCCCGCCGGGGATGCCGCCGGCGGTTAGGGCAGCGTTCAGTGCCAGGACAGGGTCAGTGCATCCCGCTGGTCAGCCACAGCGCCACGACCGCCAGCGGCAGCGTGAGGACGACGGCCGCGAGGCCGGCCAGGGCGAAGCCGCCCCAACGGATCTCCACATTCAAGGCCCGCAGCCGCTCGTGCCAGAGCAGGGTGGCCAGGGAGGCCCACGGGGTCACCAGCGGACCCAGGTTCACGCCGATCAGCAGGGCCGCCAGCCGCACGGGCGAGCCGCCCACGGGCTCGAGGGCCAGGTAGGCGGGGAGATTGTTGACGACGTTGGCCGCCCCCGCGCCGAGGCCCGCCAGCTGCAGCAGCGCGGGCAGGCTGTCCCCGGACCCGGCGATTCCCGCCAGGGCACGGGTCAGGCCGTTGGAGTGCAGGGTCTCCACCACCATGAAGAGTCCCACCGTGAGCACCAGCGGGCGCCACGGCACCATGGACCAGCGCAGCGAGGACCGGCGGCGCCAGAGGAACAGCACCAGCAGCACCGCGGCCGCGATGCCGGCCGGGATGTAGACCGGCAGGCCGGAGACCAGGGCCGGCAGCAGGAGAATCATGACGCCCGATGACGCGTAGAGCAGCACCTTGTCCCGGACCCCGTGCGGGGCCTGGCGGCCGTACCCGCCGCGCAGGTCCTTGCGGAACGCCAGCCACAGCAGCACCAGCGGCAGCAGGATGCCCACCAGCGAGGGAGCCCAGACCAGGCCCGCGAAACCGGCGGGGCTCAGGCCCAGCCGGGACTGGGCCAGCAGGTTGGTGAGGTTCGAGACCGGCAGCAACAGCGAGGCCGTGTTGGCCAGCCAGATGGTGGTCAGGGCGAACGGCAGGGGAGGGATGCGCGCGTGCACCGCCAGCAGGACGACGACGGGCGTGACCAGCACCGCCGTCGTATCCAGCGACAGGAAGATGGTGGAGACCGTGGACAAGCCGATCACCAGCAGCCACAGCAGCAGGACCCGGCCCCGGCCCCACGCCGCCAACCGGTCCGTCACCGCCCGGAACAGGCCGGCGTCGTCCACCAGTTCGGTCACCAGGGACATGGCCACCACGAACGCCAGCACGGGGACCGTGCGGTCGGCCAGTTCGCCGAACGCCGGCAGCGGCAGCAGGCCCACCGCCAGCGCCAGGACACCGGCCAGCAGCATGCCGCCGGGAACCGCGTAGCTGCGCAGCGCAGGCAGCCAGGAATTTCGCTTCACCGGCTAATCCTCGCACCCGCGCGGGCCCCGCATGGCACGGGAGCGGCCCGGTGACGCGAAGACGGTAACTTGGTAGTCATGAAGTATGCGCCGTCCGTCCTGGACCTCATCGGCAACACGCCCCTCGTCAAGCTCAACCACGTCACCGAAGGCATCGCCGCCACGGTTCTGGTGAAGGTGGAATACCTGAACCCCGGCGGGTCCATCAAGGATCGCATCGCGGCGAAGATGATCGACGAGGCCGAGCGCAGCGGCAAGCTCAAGCCCGGCGGCACCATCGTGGAACCGACCTCCGGCAACACCGGCGTCGGCCTGGCCCTGGTGGCCCAGCAGAAGGGCTACCGCTGCATCTTCGTGGTCCCGGACAAGGTGGGCGAGGACAAGCGCTCCGTGCTGCAGGCCTACGGCGCCGAGGTGGTTGTCACCCCCACCGCCGTCGCCCCGGACAGCCCGCACAGCTACTACGGCGTCTCGGACCGGCTGGTCCGGGAAATCCCCGGCGCGTACAAGCCGGACCAGTTCTCCAACCCCGCCGCCCCCGGCAGCCACTACGAGACCACCGGCCCCGAAATCTGGCGGGACACCGACGGCCGGGTCACCCACTGCGTGATCGGCGCGGGCACCGGCGGCACCATCACCGGCACCGGCCGCTACCTCAAGGAAGTCTCCGCGGACCGGCCCGAGTCCGAGGGCGGCGTCGTCAAGATCATCGGCGCCGACCCCGCCGGCTCGGTCTACTCCGGCGGCACCGGCCGGCCCTACTTCGTCGAGGGCGTCGGCGAGGACATGTGGCCCGGCAACTACGACAAGGGCGTCCCGGACGAGGTCATCGCCGTCACCGACGCCGACTCCTTCGCCATGACCCGCCGCCTGGCCCGCGAGGAGGGCCTCCTGGTGGGCGGTTCCTCCGGCATGGCCGTGGTCGCCGCGCTGCGGGCCGCCAAGGACCTGCCGGCCGACGCCGTCGTGGTGGTCATCCTGCCCGATTCCGGCCGCGGCTACCTGGCCAAGATCTTCAACGACCAGTGGATGCGCTCCTACGGCTTCCTCGCCAGCGGCGACGAGGCCTCCGTGGAAGAGGTACTCAAGGCCAAAACCGGGGAACTGCCCGACCTGGTGCACATCCACCCGAACGAGTCCGTCCGCGACGTCATCAACATCATGAACGAGTACGGCGTCTCGCACATCCCGGTCCTCTCGCAGGAACCACCCGTGGTGATGGGCGAGGTCCTCGGCTCCGTCGACGAACGCACGCTGACCGCCAAGCTGTTCCGCGGCGAGGCGGCCCTCACGGACAAGATCTCCGAACACATGGAGCCCCGCCTGCCCGTGATCGGTTCGCTCGAATCGATCTCGACCGCCCGCGAACTCCTCTCCGACGCGGACACCCTGATGGTGACCTTCGTCGGCGCGCCGGTGGGCATCCTCACCCGCCACGACCTCCTCGCCTACCTCAGCAACTGACATCTCCAAGGAGTCCCATGTCCTCGTCTGACAGCACCCCCGCAGGCTTCAACACCCGTGCGGTCCACGCCGGCCAGGCTTTCGAGCCGCGCACCGGTGCCGTGGTCCCGCCGCTGCACTTCTCCTCCACCTATGCCCAGGACGGCATCGGCGGACTCCGCTCCGGCTACGAGTACGGCCGCGGCGGCAACCCCACCCGCGACGCGCTGCAGGAGCAGCTCGCCGCGCTTGAGGGCGGATCGCACGCTTACTCCTTCGGCTCCGGCCTGGCCGCCGAGGACTCGATGATCCGCGCCCTGACCCGGCCCGGGGACCACATCGTCCTCGGCAACGACGCCTACGGCGGAACCTACCGCCTGATCAGCCGCGTCCTTGGCGAGTGGGGGATCGGCAACACCCCGGTGGACATGTCCGACCTGGAGGCCGTCGCCGCCGCGGTCGCCGCCAACCAGACCCGGCTGGTCTGGGTGGAGACCCCGTCCAACCCGATGATGAAGATCACCGACATCGCCGCGCTCGCCACGGTGGCGCACGACGCCGGGGCCCTCCTGGTTGTGGACAACACCTTCGCGTCCCCGTACCTGCAGAACCCGCTGGCGCTGGGCGCCGACGTCGTCGTTCACTCCACCACCAAGTACATCGGCGGCCACTCCGACGTCGTCGGCGGCGCGATCGTGGTCAACGACCCGGAGCTGGCCGAGAAGATCGGCTTCGTGCAGTTCGCCGTCGGCGCCGTGTCCGGGCCGATGGACGCCTTCCTGACCACCCGCGGGCTGAAGACCCTCGGCGTGCGGATGGACCGGCACAGCGACAACGCCCAGGCCGTTGCCGAATGGCTGCTGCAGCGCCCCGAGGTGGAAGCCGTGCTCTACCCGGGCCTGCCCTCGCACCCCGGCCACGAACTGGCGAAGAAGCAGATGAAGAAGTTCGGCGGCATGGTCTCCGTGCAGTTCAAGGGCGGCGAGCAGGCTGCCCGCACGGTGGCGGAATCCACCTCCGTGTTCACGCTGGCCGAATCCCTCGGCGGCATCGAGTCGCTGATGAACTACCCCTCGGAGATGACGCACGCCTCCGTCAAGGGCACCGAGCTGGCCGTCCCGGAGAACCTGCTCCGGCTCTCCTGCGGCATCGAGGACGTGGAGGACCTGATCGCGGACCTCGAGCAGGCCTTCTCCCGGCTCAAGCCGGGCAGCTAGCGCCGGTGTCCGTTCTCTCCACGCCGGCCCGCACCCCGCTGCGCGGCTGGCTCGCGACGGCGGCCGGTGCGGCCGCCGTCGTCGTTGCCCTGGTGGTCCTCTACACGGCCTACGAGCCGCTCATGAACGACTTCGAGGTCTACTTCTACGGCGGCAACCGCGTGCTGCAGACCGGCGAGACCGGGGTGAACGAACTCTACGCACCCCGGGAAGGGCTGCCGTTCACCTACCCGCCGTTCGCGGCCCTGGTCTTCGCCGCGATGGCCCTGCTGGGGTCCGCCGGCGGCAGCACGGTCTTCACGGCGACGGCGCTGCTGGGCGCCCTCGTGGTCTCCGCCTGGCTGACCCGGCACTACTTCGGACTGGGCCGGTGGCGGGACGCGGCGGCCGACTGGCGGTTCCGCTCCGTGACCCTGGCCGGCACCGCCGCGGTGCTGCTGCTGGGACCCTGGCGGGACACCTTCGACTTCGGCCAGATCAACATCATCCTGATGGGCCTGATCCTGGCCGACTTCGCCCTCTACGGAAAGTCCCGCGCGGGGGAGCTGCGCTGGCCCGCGGGGCTGCTGATCGGCGTCGCCGCCGGCATCAAGCTGACCCCGCTGGCGTTCGGGCTGTACTTCCTGGTCCGCCGCGACTTCAAGGCACTGGCCTGGATGGCCGCCGGCTTCTTCGGCTCGATCGCCCTGGCCTGGGCGCTGCTGCCCGCCGCCTCGGTCACCTTCTGGACCAAAATCCTCCCTGACACCGGCAGGATCGGCGGCCCGGGCTACGTGGACAACCTCTCGGTCAAGGGCCTGCTGCTGCACCTGGGCCTGCCGGACGCCACCTCCACCACCCTGCTCTGGCTGGTGCTGTCGCTGGCGCTGGCCGCCGTGGCCGCGCTGGTCATCCACTGGGCGCTGGCCGCCGACGAGAACTTCGTGGCCGTCTCCGCCACCGCCGTGCTGATGCTGCTGGTCAGCCCCGTCTCCTGGTCCCACCACTGGGTCTGGATGGCCGTCGCGCTGCCCTGCCTGGGCTTCGCCATCCACCGGGTGCCCTCCCGGAACGGCCGCATGAGGATCGCCGGGTGGGTCATCCTGGCCGCCACCGGCGCCGCGTTCTACCTGACGCCCAAGTACCTGGCGGTCCTGGCCGGGGCGCACGAGTGGGGCAAGGGACCGCACACCCAGTGGCAGCTGACCCTCGCCAGCCTGGGCGTGCTGTGCGGGATCGCGATGCTGGCCTACTGGGCCCTGGCGTACCGGCCGTCCCGCACCGCCCTCCGCTCCCGGGCCTGATCCCGGAAAACTCTGGCTTTCTTGAAAGAAGTCAGCTAGCCTGCCGGTATGGCACTGAGATCCGACTGGTCCGAACGCACCTGCAGCATGGCCCGTGGCCTGGACATCCTCGGCGACCCCTGGGGCGTCCTGGTCCTCCGCGAGATCTTCTTCGGCAATGGCCGGTTCGATGCGATCAAGGACCGGCTGGGCGCCTCCGACTCGGTGCTGACCCGGCGGCTCGCGGCGCTCGTCGACGCCGGGCTGCTCACCCGGCGCCCCTACGACGACGGCGGCCGGAGCCGGGAGGAATACGTGCTCACCGCCAAGGGCCAGGACGCGCTGCCGGTGCTCAACGCCGTCGTCATCTGGGCCGAAAAGCACCTGCCCGCCCCCACCCCGGAGGCCCACATGTTCGTGGTCCACACCGGCTGCGGGCAGCGGACCAGCTCCGCCGACACCTGCACCGGCTGCGGCGAGCGGCTGAGCGCCGGCAACACCAGCTGGCATAGCCTCACCCGGACAGACCGGCCCGTCCCGCTGGCCACAGCCCCCGCTCCGCGGAACGGAGCCGCGGCATGAGCGCCCGGCCCGCCGGTTCTGCGGACGTCGCCGCGTCGACCCGGCCCCCGTCGGGCCGCCGGCACCGGATCCACCCCGCGTGGACGGTGGCCGCCGTCGCGTTCCTGGCCCTGGTGGGCGCGGCAGGATTCAGGGCCGCTCCCGGCGTGCTGATGGTCCCGCTGCAGCAGGAATTCGGCTGGTCCACCACGGTCCTCTCCGCCGCGGTCAGCATTAACCTGGTCCTGTTCGGCCTCACCGCACCCTTCGCTGCGGCCCTGATGGAGCGCTTCGGCATCCGGGCCGTCACCGCCGTCGCCCTGGCGCTGATCGGCGCCGGCAGTGCCCTCACCGTCCTGGTGAACCAGTCCTGGCAGATCCTCCTCACGTGGGGGCTGCTGATCGGGCTCGGCACCGGCTCCATGGCGCTGGTCTTCGCGGCCACCATAGCCAACACCTGGTTCGCCACGAGGCGGGGCCTGGTGACCGGCATCCTCACTGCCGGAAGCGCGGCCGGGCAGCTGGTCTTCCTGCCCTTCATCGCGGCCCTGGCCCAGCACCCCGGCTGGCGGCGGGCCTCCCTGCTGATCGCTGCCGGGGCCCTGGCCGTGGTCCCGCTGGTGCTGAAGTTCCTGAAGAATTCCCCGGCCGACGCCGGCGTCCTGCCCTACGGGGCCGAGACCCCGGAGGCGTCCGAGGCCGGCCCGGCACCCGTCCCGCGCGTCAACGCCGCCGTCCGGGCCCTTCGGGTGCTTCGCCGGGCCAGCAGGATCCGCACCTTCTGGGCCCTCGTGGCCGGCTTCGCCATCTGCGGCGCCACCACCAACGGGCTCATCGGCACCCACTTCATCCCCTCCGCGCACGACCACGGCATGCCGGAGACCACGGCGGCGGGGCTGCTGGCCGTCGTCGGGATCTTCGACATCGTCGGCACCATCGCGTCCGGCTGGCTCACGGACCGCTTCAACCCGCGGGTGCTGCTCGCCGTGTACTATCAGTTCCGCGGCATCGGGCTGCTGGTGCTCCCGCTCCTCCTCGGTGCCGAGGTCCAGCCCAGCATGATCGTCTTCGTTGTCATCTACGGCCTCGACTGGGTGGCCACCGTCCCGCCCACCGCGGCGATCTGCCGTCAGGTGTTCGGCGCCGACGGGGGCGTTGTCTTCGGCTGGGTGTTCGCCGCCCACCAGCTCGGCGCCGCAGCGGCCGCGCTGGCCGCCGGGGCCGTCCGGGACGCCACCGGGCAGTACACCTACGCCTGGTTTGCCGCGGCCGCCATGTGCACCATCGCGGCGGTCATCAGCGCCACGATCCGCAAGGACGCCGGGCGCGACGCCAAGGTCGCGGTGCCGGCCTGAGCACTCGGTAGGATGAACGGCGGGGACGGGCACAGACGCCGCCGGCGCGCTGCGCCGTCGTCCCGCTGCAGCATCTATTGGGGGATCCACACATGCCACTGCTCGACACCGACTACCCGCACGCCCCGCCGTCCGCACACCCGGACGCCCCGGCGAGGGTTCCGGGCCGCCGACGCCTCGGCGTTGCCATCGCTGGCGCCCTGCTTCCGCTGGGTCTGGCCGCCGTCGCCCTGGCTGTGTGGCACTGGCTGTCCGGCTGGGGTGAGCAGGGCCTGGACTTCAGCGTCTACTGGTACGGCGGGAATATCCTCAACGGCGCGGGCCCGGCGGCGTCGGAGCTCTATCGGGGCAATGTCGACTGGGCCGGAGGACCCGGCCTGCCATTTACCTACCCGCCCTTCGCCGCCCTCCTCTTCAGCCTGCTGGCCCTGCTGCCCGAAAAGATCGCACTGAACCTGTTCAACACCGCCGGAGTCCTCACCGCGATCTGGGTCGCGGTCCGGGCCCTCCGGTACTGGACAGCAAAAACCGACTGGCGGGCCGTTTTCAGGTCACTGAGCAACTACTGGGCCGCAGCCGTGCTGGTCCTGGCCGTGCTCAACCTCGGCCCCTGGCGCGAGACACTGGCCTTCGGGCAAATCAATATCCTGCTGATGGGCATGATGGCGGCGGACCTGCTGGCGCGGAACCCCCACCGGGCGCACGTTGTCCCCGGCAGCGGGTTCCTGGTGGGGGTCGCCGCGGGGATCAAACTGACGCCGCTCGTCTTCGGGCTGTACTTCCTGGTGAGGAAGGACTGGCGCGGCCTGCTGAACATGGGCGCGGGATTCCTCACCACCGTGCTGCTCGGAGCGCTGCTGCGCCCGGCCGAGTCCGTGGAGTTCTGGTTCCGGATCCTGCCGGACACCTCGCGGATCGGCGGGGCGGGCTACGTGGACAACCTCTCGCTCAAGGGCGCGCTGTTGCACTTTGGAGTTCCCGAGGACGCCGTGACCGTGCCCTGGCTGGTGCTGAGCCTGCTCGTGGTGGCGCTGGCGGCCGGCATCATCAAGTCCGCGAGCGAACAGGGAGCACGGGTGGTCGCCATCTCAACGACGGCTCTCACCATGCTCTTGATCAGCCCCGTCTCCTGGTCCCACCACTGGGTGTGGGTCGCCGTCGTCCTGCCGGCCTTCGCCTGGACCCTGCGCGAAACCCCCGACCTCTATCGTGGGACGCGCTGGCTGATGGGTGCGGTGCTGGGTGTCTCCGTCCTGGTGTTCTTCTTCTCGCCGAAGACGATCGGCACGGCGTTCGGCGCGCAGAACCTCGACGTCCAGACGCCGGGGCTCTGGATCATGGCCTCAAGCGCCGGGGTCTTCTGCGCCGTCGCCCTGCTGTTGTGCTGGCGGCTGGCCCTGCGCCGCGGGTCGCTGGCCCACGCCTTCGACGTGCACACCGCGCCAACGACGGTCCGCGAACCGGCTGCCGCGCGGGCCGCGCTAGGCTGAGGTGCATGACCGCGTCTCCCGCTGCCCCCGACCCCGCCCCGGTTCAGCGCAGGACGGCAATGGTGACCGGCGTCGGGCGGCTCGCGGGCCTCGGGGCCGGCATCGCGCGACGGCTGGCCGCCGACGGCTGGGACCTGGTGCTCACCTACTGGCAGGACTACGACGCCCGGATGCCCTGGGGCGTCCAGCCGGACGATGTCGAACGCCTCACCGCCGAACTGCAGGCCACCGGGGCGGCGGTGGTGGCGGTACCCGCCGACTTCGAGGATCCGCAGGCCGTCGACGTGCTGATGGCCACGGTCGCGGAGGAGGCCGGCACCCTGCACGGACTGGTGCTCAGCCACGCGGAATCCGTGGACTCAGGCATCCTGGACACGTCCCTGGCGAGCTTTGAACGGCACTTCGCCGTCAACACCCGCGCCAGCTGGCAGCTGATCGCGGCGTTTGCCAGGCAGGCGCCGGCCGAAGGCGGCGCGATCGTGGCGCTCACCAGCGACCACACCGCCTTCAACCTGCCCTACGGGGCGTCGAAGGGTGCCCTGGACCGGGTCGTGATAGCCGCGGCGCGGGAGCTGGGACCGCAGGGGATCAGCGCCAACGCGCTCAACCCGGGCCCCGTGGACACCGGCTGGATGGATGCGCAGCTGCGCCAGGACCTGGCCGGGCGGCAGCCCGGCGGACGGCTCGGCACTCCCGCGGATGTTGCCGGGACGGTTGCGTTCCTGCTCTCGCCCGAGGGCCGCTGGGTATCCGGGCAGCTGGTCAAGGCCGACGGCGGTTTCTCCGCCTGACGCCCCGGAGCCGGGGCCCGAACCGCTAGCGGAAGGCCGGGAGACCGGTGATGTGCTGGCCCAGCACCAGGGTGTGCACCTCGTCGGTGCCCTCGTAGGTGCGCACCGATTCGAGGTTGGCCGCGTGCCGTAGCGGTGAGTAGTCCAGGGTGATGCCGTTGCCGCCCAGGATGGTCCTGGCCTCCCGGGCGATCGCGATGGCTTCCCGGACGTTGTTGAGCTTGCCGAGGGAAATCTGCTCGGGCCGCAGTTGCCCGGCGTCCTTGAGCCTGCCCAGCTGCAGGGCCAGCAGCGTCCCCTTCTGGATTTCCAGCAGCATGTTCACCAGCTTCTCCTGCGTCAGCTGGTAGCCGGCCAGCGGTTTGCCGAACTGCAGGCGCTCCTGCGCGTAGCTGAGCGCCGCCTCGTAGGAATCCCGGGCCGCGCCCATGGCACCCCAGGCGATCCCGTAACGGGCCTCGTTCAGGCAGCTGAACGGGCCGCGCAGTCCGCGGGCGGCCGGGAGCAGCGCCTCGGGTCCCAGCCGGACGCCGTCGAAGGTGATGTCGCACTGGATCGAGGCGCGCATCGAGAGCTTCTGCCGGATCGGCGCGGCCGTGACTCCGGCGGTGCCGGCCGGAACAAGGAAGCCGCGCACGCCGTCGTCGGTCATCGCCCAGACCACCATGATGTCCGCCACGGACGCCAGACCGATCCAGCGCTTGGCGCCGTCCAGGATCCAGCCGGCGTCCTCGCCGCTGCCGTCCCGGCGGGCGAAGGTTTGCATGGCGGCGGGATCTGAGCCGGCGGTGGGTTCGGTCAGGGCGAAGCAGCCGATCGCCTCGCCCGCGGCCATGCGCGGCAGCCACTGCTGCTTCTGGTCCTCGGAGCCCCACAGGTGGATGGAGGTCATGGCCAGCGAACCCTGAACCGAGACGAACGTGCGGATGCCGGAGTCCCCGGCCTCCAGCTCCATCGCGGCCAGGCCGTACTCGACGGCGGAACGGCCCGGGCAGCCGTAGCCCTCCAGCTGCATGCCCAGCACGCCCAGCTCACCGAGCTCCGGGGCCAGGTCCAGCGGGAAGACGCCCTCGTCGAACCACTCGGCAATGCCGGGCCGGATCCTCTGCCGGGTGAAGTCGCGGACCTTCTCCCGGACGGCCAGCTCCTCGGAGCTGAGCAGGGAATCGATGGCGAGGACGTCGGAGACGTCGGACACTTCGGCGGGTCGGCTCATGCGGCCATCCTACGGCCGGGCGCCGTCGACCGCGGGCTCCGTCCGCGTGGGCCGGACGAAATAGTCCCGCGTGGCGGGGACGAAGCGGCAGACGGCGGCGAGGACCACACCCAGTGCCAGCAGTACCACCCCGCTGACGAAGGCCCCGCCGACGCCGAAGATGGTGGTGTTGCCGTAGCCCGGGTCCCACATCTGCACCGCGGAGACCACGAACGCTGCCGTCAGCGCCACGGCCCCGACGGCGGGCAGGATCCCGCGGAACCACAGGTTCCGGGCCGAAGCGCGCAGGGTCCCGCGGAAGTACCAGACACAGGCGAACCCGGTCAGGGCGTAGTAGAAGGCGATGAAGAGGCTGATCGAGCTGATCGAATCGGCCAGCAGGTTCTGGCTCAGGATGCTCATCAGCACGTAGTAGCCCACCGCCGCGGCGCCCATCACCTGGGTGGAGAACCCGGGGGTCTGGTTGCGCGGGTGAACGTGGGCGAAGCGCCGGGGGAGCGCGCCGTGCACGCCCATCGAGAGTGTGCCGCGGGCCGTCGGGAGGACAGTGGTCTGGGTCGAGGACAGCACCGAGGCAAGGACCGCGACCACGATCAGCCAGCCCCAGGGGCCGAGTACGGTGTCCTTCATCGCCAGGAAAACGTCGCTGCGGTTGGCCTCGTTGCCCAGCCCGATCCCGTCCGTGCCGACCGAGGCATACATCATCACCAGCATCGCCACCGAGACATAAATCGCCACCAGGACCACGGCGGAGAGCACCGCGCCGCGGCCGGGAGTGGTGGCCGGGTGCTCGGTCTCCTCGTTGACCGCCAGGCAGGTGTCCCAGCCCCAGTAGATGAACAGGGCCAGCAGCACCCCGTGCACCGCAGCGCCCGGATCGGTGACGAGCGCCGCCGGGTTGAACCAGGCCGGGTCGAACGGCTGGCCCGAGGCTGCGGGGCTGCCGGCGGCGATCTGGACGATCAGGGCCACGGCGAAGATGCCGAGGGACACGTACTGGACGTAGGTCAGGGTGCGCTGGACGTGCTCGCCCAGCCTGATTCCGCGATAGTTCACCAGGGTCATGAAGACGATGAAGACGACGCCGGTGGCCGTCACCACCAGCGGGTTGCCGGCGAGCGACCCGTCGCCGATCAGCAGCCAGAGGTACTGCCCGGCGACCTGGGCGAGGTTCGCCAACACCACGATCCCTGCCAGCGCCACGCCCCAGCCGCCCAGCCACCCGGCCCACGGGCCGAAGGCGCTGCGGGCCCAGGTGAAGGTGGTGCCGCAGTCCGGCATGGCGCTGTTGAGCTCGCGAAAGGCGTACGCGATGAAGAGGACCGGAATGAAGCCCAGGAGCAGGATCAGCGGCGTCGCATTGCCGTTGACGGCCACGATCAGGCCCAGGGTGGCGGCGAGGGAGTACACCGGGGCCGTGGAGGCCAGGCCCAGCATGACGGAGTCGCCCAGGTCCAGGATGCCGGCGCGCAGACCCTTGGCCGGGACCGCGTCCGCGGCTCCGGGCGCCGTCGTGGAGGGGATGGTCATAGCGCGATACCTGCCTTGGTGGAGTTCTGGCCGGCCGGGGGAGCGGGGGCCGGGGCGTCAATGGTGTTGGGGACGAAGCGGCAGAAGTAGTCGGTGACCGGGCCGTCGGATTCGCGGATCCCGCAGCCGACCGATTCGCCGTCGACCACCCACAGCCCCAGCACCGGCCGGTTGCCGTCGAAGTCCGGCAGGGCATGGAACTGCTGGTAGCACCAGCCCTCCCGGCCGTAGTCCCCGGGCTGCTCCAGGCTGAGGCCGTCGGCGTGGATCCGGATGTTGTCCCCCTCCCGGCCGTGCAGCGGTTTGGCGACCCATTCCCGCAGCGGGCCCGGGCCGTCCAGATAGGCTGGCAGCAGGTTGGGGTGGCCGGGGTAAAGGTGCCACAGCGCGGCAAGGAGTGCCTTGTTGGAGAGCAGCATCTTCCACGCCGGTTCCACCCAGCGGGGATTGGAGGCCCGCTGGAAGAGCCGCTGGCCAAACGGTTCCTTGATCATCAGCTCCCAGGGGTAAAGCTTGAACATGGTGCTGATCAGGTAGTTGTCCAGGTCCACGAACCGGTTGAGGTTGGGATCCCAGCCGATGTCCGACATGTTGATCCCAACGGTGCTCCAGCCGGCCTGCTCGGCCACGTCGCGCATGTACGCGGCGGTCATCCAGTCCTCGCCGGATTCCTCCTCCTCAGCGTGGGCCACGTGCAGGGTGCTCATCCCGGTCCGGTACTGGAGCTTGCGCCACTGCCGGATCAGGGCCTCATGGATGCCGTTCCACTGGTCCTTTTCTGGGTGGACGTCCTGCAGCCAGAACCATTGGGCGACGGCGGCCTCGATCAGGCCGGTGGGGGTGTCCGCGTTGTACTCGAGCATCTTCGCCGGGCCGCCGCGCCCGTCGTAGACGAAGTCGAAGCGGCCGTAGATGTCCACGTCGCCGGCCTGCAGCGATGCGGCCGCCAGCTCGAGTGCCTGCGGGCCGATGCCGATCCCGCCCATCGCCCCGGTGGCCAGGAACTTTGCCGCTTCCAGGCACATGAGGTGCATCTGCTCGGCAGTGGTCTCCAGCGTCTCCACCTCGTCCATGGTGAATTCGTAGTAGGCGTCCTCGTGCCAGTACTCGAGGGTTTTCCCGTCGGGAAGCTCGGTGGTGGAAAACACCAGGCCCTGTGATTCGATCCGGGCCTTCCAGTCCGGGCGGGGTGTGGAGTGCAGCCGTTTCATCCCTAGCCTCCCGTGCTTCCGCCCTTGGCGCTGCCGCCGAAGCCGCCGCGGCTGACCGTTCCGCCCTTGGAGCTGTAGCCGGTGGAGGCCTTGGCGCCGGAGGGGACGGTTTTGCTGAAGCTGGGGTAGGCGGAGCGGTTCTGGCCGATGCCGGGGACGCTGGCGCCGCGGGAGTAGAAGTACCAGGCGTAGATGCCCGAGCTGCGGCCGGCGGTGCTGCTGTTGCCGCACTGGGAGTCGTCCACGCGCTCGCCGGTCTCGTCGTTGAAGCAGACCTGGGCGTAGTCGGCGTCGTCGCCGCCGCTGGAGACCATGGCGGTGATGGTGCCGGCCAGCAGCGCGGTGACACCGAGGCCGACGACGACGGTGCGGCGCTGGGAGCGCTTCTTCCGCGCCGCTGCGGCGCGCTCGCGGTCCCGCTCGAACGGATCGAACACGGCGGTGGGGCCGGCCTCCGCCTGCCCCTGAGCCGGTGCGGGGTTGGTACCGGCCTGATCCAGCAGTTCGGGCCGGAGTTCGGGCTGGGGGACCTGCCAGGGTGGCGGCTTGGGACCCTTCCCGGGCGTGGTCGCGTCGCCTTGATTGGCAGCCTTGTCAGCGGCCCGGTCGCCTGCCGGCTCCCCGGGCTGGTCCGCGGCGCTGCGCCCGCCGTCGTGCGTGTCCATGCTTCCCCCTGCGTGGTTGCTTCTCCGAATGGCGGGCCTGCGCCGGCCGGGACGGCCCGGCACTCCGGCGGACCGCGGAATTCTGAAAGCCAGCCTAACCGGCAAACAGCCGGTCCGCAGCGGATTCGACCGCTCAAAAACCCGGCCGCGCTGTCCCCGCACCGGCCTACACTGGTGCCATGGAAACCGCATCTGTGCTTGCCGTCTGCGTGGTGCACCAGTTGCTCGGCGATGAGGGACGGCTGGGCGTCACCGCCATCGACAAGCGCCCGGTCCAGGGCCCGGTCAAGGTCCACCGGCTGGGACTGCGCGGCGACGTGCAGGCCGACCGGCTGGACCACGGCGGCGAGGACCAGGCGCTCTACGCCTATTCGCAGGACGACGCCGACTACTGGGCGGAGGAACTGGGCCGGGACATCCCGCCGGGGTACTTCGGCGAGAACCTGCGGGTGGCTGGCCTCTCCGCGACGGATGCGGTGATCGGCGAACGCTGGCGGATCGGGCTGGACCTGGAGGTGGAGGTCACCTCGCCCCGCGTTCCGTGCAGCACGTTCCAGCGCCGGGTGGGGGAGCCGCACTGGGTCAAGCGCTTCACCGAGGCCGGCCGGGTGGGGTCCTACCTGCGCGTGGTCAAGCCCGGCACCATCCAGGCCGGCGACCACATCCACCGGCTCTACGTCCCGGCGCACGGCGTCACAGTCGGCAAGTGGTTTGCCGACCCCACCCCCGAGGACGCGGACGCCCTGCGGGACGCCGAAGCGGACGGCTCCATCCGGCTGCAGCCCGAGTACCACCGGATGTTCGAGAAGCTGCAAGCCGGCCGCATGGCCTGAAGCGGGCCGTACCCCCTGCGCCGGCCCTGGACAGGCCTCGGCCCTGGCTGCCGGCCGGTGTGCGCAAGCTCACCGCCGTCGTCGTCGTTCTCCGTTGGCGCCCGTGCGGGGCCATGGCCTACACTTGAAACATCCCCCACTCCGGAAATCCCTAATTCCTGCCCAATTTTTGAGGCAGGACTGGTAAGTGTTGGGGCCCGCCATTGTGAGCGGGCATTTTCATAGGGAGAGCCGGCTAAAGAAAACGCTGTACAGACTGCTGGGATAGCAGCCAAGAGATGCAGCGTGAAGTCCTGCCAGGGATTGCGAAAGCGCCGGACTTCTGTGACCGGCCGGTCAAAGGATGCCCGGCGTTAGTGCGTCACGCGTTCTGCGGCTCCGCTCACCTCGGGTTGTGCCGCTTGGCCCCTATGGATGAGGAAGAATCACCTATGCCCGAAAATCAGGACCACTCCGTCGACACCGAAACCGCCACCGCGACCGGTACGTACGACGTCGAGACCACCGAAGCCACTGCCGCCGGGACTCCGGCCGAGCAGCCCGCTGAGAACGCCGGCCAGGAAGAAGAGGGCGTCAAGTTCGTCGACCTCGGCATCGATGGCCGCGTCCTCGCCGCCCTGCAGGACGTCGGCTACGAGAAGCCGTCCCCGATCCAGGCGGCCACCATCCCGCTGCTGCTCGAGGGCCGTGACGTCGTGGGCCTCGCCCAGACCGGTACCGGCAAGACCGCAGCCTTCGCGGTGCCGGCCCTGTCCCGGCTCGCCGAACTGCACGACCTGAACGGCCCGTCCCGCAAGACCCAGGCCCTGGTGCTTGCCCCGACCCGTGAGCTCGCGCTCCAGGTGGCCGAGGCCTTCACCTCCTACGCCAAGCACATCGACGACTTCACCGTCCTGCCGGTCTACGGCGGTTCCGCCTACGGCCCGCAGCTGGCCGGCCTGCGGCGGGGCGCCCAGGTTGTTGTCGGCACCCCCGGCCGCGTGATCGATCACATCGCCAAGGGTTCCCTGGACCTGTCCGAACTCCAGTACCTGGTGCTGGACGAAGCCGACGAGATGCTGCGCATGGGCTTCGCCGATGACGTGGAGCAGATCTTCCAGCAGACCCCCGAGGGACGCCAGGTTGCCCTGTTCTCCGCCACGATGCCCGGCCAGATCCGCCGGATGTCCAAGCAGTACCTGAACAACCCGGCCGAGGTGCAGGTCAAGTCCAAGACCACCACCGGCGCCAACACCCGCCAGCGCTACCTGCAGGTCATGGGCCCGCACAAGCTCGACGCCATGACCCGCATCCTCGAGGTCGAAGAGTTCGACGGCGTCATCGCCTTCGTGCGCACCAAGATGGCCACCGAAGACCTCGCCGACAAGCTCCGCGCCCGCGGCTTCCAGGCTGCCGCCATCAACGGCGACATCCCGCAGCAGCAGCGCGAGCGCACCGTCGACGCGCTCAAGGAAGGCCGGATCGACATCCTGGTCGCCACCGACGTCGCCGCCCGCGGCCTCGACGTCGAGCGCATCAGCCACGTCATCAACTACGACATCCCGCACGACACGGAGTCCTACGTGCACCGGATCGGCCGTACCGGCCGCGCCGGCCGCTCCGGCGAGGCGATCCTGTTCATGACGCCGCGCGAGAAGTACCTGCTGCGCTCGATCGAGAAGGCTACCCGCCAGCCGGTGGAGCAGATGCACCTGCCCACCGCCGAGACGGTCAACACCCTGCGCTTGGGCAAGTTCGCGGACAAGATCACCGAGACCCTCGAGTCCGAGGACGTCGCGGCGTTCCGTGACCTGATCTCCTCCTACGAGGAAGAGCACGGCGTACCCGCCGCGGAGATCGCCGCGGCCCTGGCCGTCATGGCCCAGGGTGGACAGCCGCTGCTGGTCAAGGAACTGCCGGCCGCTCCCGAGTACCAGAAGCGCGAACGCTCCAAGGACGGCTTCGGCTCCCGCGGACCGACCCGCACCCTCACCGAGGGCAACGCCACCTACCGGATCGCCGTCGGACGCCGCCAGCGCGTCATGCCGGGCTCGATCGTGGGTGCAATCGCCAACGAGGGCGGCATCTCCTCGGCCCAGATCGGCGGCATCGACATCCGCTCGGACCACTCCCTCGTGGAGCTCCCGGCGGACCTCAGCCCCGAGCAGCTGAAGGCCCTGTCCCGCACCCGGATCGGCGGCGAGCTGATCCACCTGGAGCTGGACAACGGCCGGAAGCCCTCCGGGGACCGCGGCGCAGGCCACGGCGGCCGTGGCGGCTACTCCGGCGGCAGCGGCAACTTCAAGGGCAGCGGCGGCTTCAAGCGCGAGTTCCGTAAGAACGACGGCGGCGAGCGTTCGTCCGCTGACCGCGGCGGCCGCTCCTACAGCGACCGTTCCGAGCGCAGCTTCGGCGACCGCAAGCCGCGGACCGAGGGCGGTTTCAAGCCCCGCAACAAGTGGTAACCACCTGTAGCTAAGCACTACCCGGACGGGCCGGCTCATCGCGAGCCGGTCCGTCCTTTTTGTCCCTCCACTTTTGCCGTGTCCGGGCGCGACGTAGCCTTCGTCACATCCTGGCCGGGAGGGGTCCCGCCATCGGCGTTTCGGAGGCCCCGGGTGCCGCTGCATCGGCTTCCTGGCGCGGATTTTGGGGGTAGCGGGCCGCCGGCTGCGCCGATTTGTTGGGAGCGGAATCTTCCGGTAGAGTATTTACTCGTTGCCCCCCTAGCTCAGTGGTAGAGCGCGTTCTTGGTAAGAACGAGGTCACCGGATCGATTCCGGTGGGGGGCTCTGAATGAGGGCCTGCGTCAAGGCGGTTTTGACCGGCTTGACGCAGGTTTTTCTCATTCGTGGCGGTGTAGCTCAGTTGGTTAGAGCGCACGACTCATAATCGTGAGGTCGGGAGATCGAGCCTCCCCACCGCTACAGACAAACCCCCGGAAGTGCGAAAGCGTCCGGGGGTTTTCTGTTTCCCCCAATGTCGGGCGTTGCGCTATCACCTCCGGTGCCCATCCGGGCTGTTGAGCCGTCCGACGTGTTATCGCAAAGGGTGCGATGGTCGGCGGGGTGGGACAGAATGGAACGATGACGAAAATTGCGATCATCGGCGGCCACGGCAAAGTGGCCTTGAAACTATCCGGCATCCTCACCCAAGACGGGTCCCAGGTGACCTCGGTCATCCGCAACCCCGAACACCGGGACGACGTCGCCGCCACCGGCGCCACCCCCCTGGTGCTGGACGTGGAAAACTCGACGACGGCGGAGATCGCCGCGGCGCTGGACGGCCACGACGCCGTCGTCTGGTCCGCCGGAGCCGGCGGCGGAAGCCCGGAACGCACCTACGCCGTCGACCGTGACGCGGCCATCCGCTCCATGGACGCCGCAGACCAGGCCGGCGTGCGCCGCTACGTCATGGTCTCCTACCTCGGCGCCGGCCCGGACCATGGCGTCCCCGAGGACAACAGCTTCCACGCCTACGCCGAGGCCAAGGCGGCTGCCGACTCCCACCTGCGCCAGAGCGGCCTGGACTGGACCATCCTGGGCCCGGGCTCGCTGACCGACGGCGAAGGCAACGGCCTGATCGAAGCCAACCCGGCCGACACCTCCGACGGGACCGGCACCGCCCGCGCCAACGTCGCGCTGGTCGCTGCCGCCGTGCTGGCGGAGCCGAAGACCGCGGGACACACCATCGAATTCCGTGACGGTTCGACTCCCGTGGCGGACGCCCTCAAGTCACTGGTCTAGGCCGTACCGATCCCCGGGCCCGGGGGCGCAGGCGCGCCCCCGGGTAGGGTGGTAGGGGCTCCCGGCCGCGCCGCAATGGCAATTGCGCCGACGGGCCGGAAGCAATCACCCCGGGGAAAGTGAGCACATGGATCTTTTGGCCCTCATTATTGGACTACTGCTGGCCACCGTCGTGGCCGTGGGTCTGGGGGACAGGCTCCGGCTGCCCTACCCGGTGCTGATGCTGATCCTGGCCGTGGCGCTGACCTTCATCCCCGGCTTCCCCGAGGTGGACATCACCCCGGAGCTGATCCTGCCGGTCTTCCTCCCGCCGCTGCTCTTCGCCACCGCGCAACGCAGTTCCTGGGCCGTGTTCAGGGTCCGCTGGCGCACCCTGCTCATGCTCGCCGTCGCCCTGGTGGTGGTCTCCACCGCCGTCGTGGCCGGTGCCGCGTGGCTGATGATTCCTAGCATCGGCATCCCCGCCGCCATCGCCCTCGGGGCCATGGTGGCACCCCCGGACCCCGTCGCCGTGGATTCCATCGCCGGCCGGGTCCACATGCCCCGCCGGCTGATCACCGTGCTGCAAAGCGAGGGCCTGTTCAACGACGCGGCGGCCATCGTCATCTTCCAGGCCGCCGTCGCCGCCTCCGTTTCGGGCACCAAGCTGGGGCCCGACGTCGTCCTCCAGTTCGCGCTCGGCGCGGCCCTGGCCGTGGGCGTCGGGATCGCCATGGGCTGGCTCACCGGCCTTGTCACCCGGCTGGTGCAGTCCATGGTGGCCCGGAGTGCCGTCACCCTGGTGGTGCCGTTCGCCGCCTACATCCTCGCCGAGGAGCTGCACGCCTCAGGCGTCATCGCCGTCGTCGTCACCGCCCTTGAGGTGCAACGGCACTCACGGCCGCAGGACGCCGCCGAACGCATCACCCGGACCGCCTTCTGGGACGTCGTGGAACTGCTGGTCACGGGCCTGGCGTTCGGGCTGGTGGGCCTGGAGATCCGGCAGGTCATCCACGATGAGGGCACGGCGGTCCTGGGCATGGCCGGGACGGCGGCGGTGATCTGCGTGTTGGTCTTCGCCGTCCGCTTCGGCTGGCTGGCGCTGATGTCCGGGCTGGCCCGCAGCAGCAAGAACACGCTCCGGCCCACCTCCGCCAAGGAAGTGCTGATCCTTACCTGGTGCGGCATGCGCGGCCTGGCCACCCTGGCCCTGGCCCTCGCGCTGCCGCTGACCCTGGAGGACGGCTCACCGTTCCCGGCCCGCAGTGAGCTGCTGGTGATCGCCTGCGCCGTGCTGCTGGCAACGTTGGTGCTTCCCGGGCTGACCCTGCCGTGGCTGATGCGGGTGCTGAAGGCCTCCGAAGACGGGTCCGTGGAGCGGGATGCCGCCCGCCTGCTGGCCGCCCGGGCCCAGCAGGCCGCCGTCGCCGCCCTGAAGGACCACCAGCTGATGAAGGAACTGCCGCCGGAGAAGGTAGCGCTGGTGAAGGAGAAGATGACCCGCCTGCACGCCGAGCTGCTCGACGGCAGCCTGCGCAACGAAAGCCTGGGGGACAAGCGCAAGCGCGGCCGGGAGCTGGCGATCGCGGTTCAGACCATCGCCCTGGATGCGGCCCGCCAGGAGGTTGTGGCTGCCCGGAATGAACCCGACATGGACCCCGAGGTGGCGGACCGGGTGCTGCGGCAGCTGGACCTGCGCACCATGACCATGCCGGAGTAGCTGCGGCCGCTACGGCCTCAGCTGCAGGTCCAAGGCGTTCGCCTCGACGTAATCCAAGGCGTGCCGGACGGCGCCGACCGTCACGATCGCATCCCCGAGCGTTGACACGGTGACGCGCGGGGGAGTGGCGGTCAGGGCCGGCAGGGCGGCGTTAATGCCGGGCAGCAGCGCGCCCGCGGAATCGGCGACGGCGCCCCCGATCACCACCTGCTCGGGGTTGATGAAGCTCGCGATCGCGGCGATCACCCGGGCCATCCGCTCGGCGAGGCGGTCGAGGATCTCCAGCGCGGCAGCGTCCCCGGCCGCGGCGTCGGCGAAGACCCGCCGGGAGCCTGCCTGACCTCCGCCGGTGGGACCCCCGGCCTCCGCCTGCCACGTCCGGGCCAGGCTCGCGATGCCCGCGCTGGAGCCCACCCCCTCCACGAGGGACAAGAATCCCATCTCGCCGGCGCCGCCCGCCCGGCCGTGCAGCAGCCGGCCCGATTCCAGTACCCCCGCGCCGAGGCGTTCACTGGCCAGCAGCACGACCAGGTCGGCCACCCCGGCGCCGGTTCCGCGCCAGCGTTCGCCGAGGGCCGCGAGGTTGGCGTCGTTCTCCAGCCGCACCGGCCAGCCGTGGCGTTCGTGGAGGGCGGAGCGGAGCCCGACGTCGAACAGGGTCCAGAAATGCTGGGCGGCGAGAACGGCACCCTCCCGGTCGACGGGAGCGGCGATGCCGGCCGTCACCGCCAGCACTTTCTCCGGGGTCTCGCCGGCCTCCCGGAGTGCGTCCAGGCAGGCCCGGTCCACCACGCTGACGCGCTCCTCCGCCGGGATGTCCGTGGCCCGGAAGGCCGCACTGGACCGGCCGAGGACGGTGCCGCGCAGGTCCGCGACGGCCGCCGTCGTGGTCCCCGCGCCGATGTCGATGCCGAGGACGACGCCGGCGCGGGCATTCAGCTCGAAGCGCCGCGCAGGCCGGCCCTTCCGCGGCTTGCCGGCGGCAGGGGCGGAGGCGCCGTCGCGCGCCGGGGTGTCCAGCTCCCTCAGCCAGCCGCTCCGGACCAGATCCTCGCAGACGGCAATCACGGTGGCACGGGTGAGTCCGGTGGCTGTCATCAGGCCGGTGCCGGTGGCCACGTCCGTGGTCCTGATGTGGGCGAGCACCGCCTGGGCGTTGACCCGGCGGAGGGACTGCGGCGTACCGGCGGCGTGCGGCTGCGGAATCTTGACCTCCCTGTAATGCGGCACCCATAATTGAGCGGTAATAGATTTAGTTTCTATCTAAATTATGCTGTCCAAAGTATCAGACCCGGCTCTCAAAAGGACTTCACTTGTCGAACACCGCCACGCTGGCCACCCTGTCCGGATCCGACGCCGCCGCCGACCCGAACTGGTGGCGCCAGGCGTCTGTCTACCAGATCTACCCGCGCAGCTTCTCCGACTCCAACGGCGACGGCATCGGTGACATCAAGGGCATCACCGCCAAGGTCCCGTACCTGAAGGCCCTCGGCATTGACGCCGTCTGGCTCTCCCCGTTCTACCCGTCCGCCCTCGCCGACGGCGGCTACGACGTCGACGACTACCGCGACGTCGATCCCAAGCTCGGTACCCTCGCCGACTTCGACGAGATGTCGGCCGCGCTGCACGCCGCCGGGATCAAGCTGATCGCCGACATCGTCCCGAACCACTCGTCCAACCGGCACGAATGGTTCAAGGAGGCCCTCGCCTCCCCGCGCGGCTCGGATGCCCGCGAGCGTTACATCTTCCGCGATGGCAAGGGCGAGAACGGCGAGATCCCGCCCTCGGACTGGGAGTCCGTCTTCGGCGGCCCCGCCTGGGAGCGCATCACCGAGCCCGACGGCACGCCCGGCCAGTGGTACATGCACATCTTCGCCAAGGAGCAGCCGGACCTGAACTGGTCCAACCGCGAGATCCGGGACGACTTCCTGAAGACCCTGCGCTTCTGGTCCGACCGCGGCGTGGACGGCTTCCGCGTCGACGTCGCCCACGCCCTGACCAAGGACCTGACCGAGCCGTTGCTCTCCAAGCTGGAACTCAGCGAGGCCAACACCGGCACCGACGGCTTCATCGACGGCTCGCACCCGTTCTGGGACCGCGACGAGGTGCACGAGATCTACGTCGAGTGGCGCGAGGTCTTCAACGAATACAACCCGCCGCGCACCGCCGTCGCCGAAGCCTGGGTCCACGCCAGCCGCCGCGCCCGCTACGCCAGCCCGCAGGGCCTGGGCCAGGCGTTCAACTTCGACCTGCTGCAGGCCGACTTCGACGCCGACGAGTTCCGGGAGATCATCACCCGCAACCTCGCCGAGGCCACCGAGTCCGGTGCCTCGTCCACGTGGGTGTTCTCCAACCACGACGTCGTCCGGCACGCCACCCGCTACGGCCTCCCGCAGGGCGGCGGCAAGCACGCCAAGGGCCAGGACGGCAAGGGCTGGCTCCTCGCCGGCGCCCCCGCCGAGGAACTCGACATCGAACTCGGCCTGCGCCGCGCCCGGGCCGCCACGCTGCTGATGCTGGCGCTGCCCGGCTCCGCCTACCTGTACCAGGGCGAGGAACTGGGCCTCCAGGAAGTCGGCGAAATCCCGGACTCCGAGCGCCAGGACCCCACGTTCTTCCGCAACAAGGGCGTCGAGATCGGCCGCGACGGCTGCCGTGTCCCGCTGCCCTGGGAAACCGAGGGCAGCTCCTTCGGCTTCGGCGCCGGCCCAGCCCACCTGCCCCAGCCCGAATGGTTCGGCCGCTACGCCGTCGCCGCCCAGGACGGCCAGGAGGGCTCGACCCTGGAGTTCTACCGCAAGGCCCTCAAGCTCCGCCGTGAGCTGCAGGCCTCCGAGGAACTGGAATGGGTGGAGAACAGCGACGCGGGTGTCCTGCACTTCCGCCGGCACGACGGCTGGCAGTCGGTGACGAACTTCGGCTCAGACGCCGTCGACCTGCCCGCCGGTGAGGTCCTGATCAGCAGCGGACCCCTCGACGGCGGCCGGCTGCCCGGCAACACCACCGTCTGGCTGCGGTGAGTCCCGAAGAAGTGCCCCCCGTCAAGGAACTGAACCCCGCCCAGGAATTGATTTATGGCTGCATGGGCCTGGGCGGCAGCTGGTCGGCGGAGCCGTACACCTCTGCCGACGTCGATCAGGCGGCGGCCGCGGTTGATGCCGCCCTGGAGGCCGGCATCACCCTGTTCGACCACGCCGACATCTATCGCGGCGGCAAGGCCGAGGCGGTGTTCGGCGAGGTGCTGGCACGGACGCCGGGCCTGCGCGAGCGGATCCGGCTGCAGACCAAATGTGGGATCCGGCTAGGCGAGAACGGGCTCGACGCCTACTACGACCTGAGCGGCGAGGCCATCCTGGAACGGGTCAACGGCAGCCTGGCCCGGCTCAAGACGGACTACGTGGACGTGCTGATGCTGCACCGGCCGGATCCCCTGCTGGATCCGGCCGAGGTGGCCTCCGCCGTCGGCCGCCTCATGGCCGAGGGCAAGGTCCACTCCGTTGGCGTGTCCAACATGTCCGCGGCGCAGATCGAGCTCCTGCAGGACCGGCTGGAGGCACCCGTCGTGGCCAACCAGTTGGAGATGAGTCTTGGGGCCCGGGCCTGGCTGGAGAGCACGGTCCTGGTGAACCACGCCGACGGGACGGACTACAGCTTTCCGCACGGCACCGTGGAGCACTGCGTCCGCCGTGGCATCGGCCTGCAGGCCTACGGGGCGCTGGCCCAGGGCCGGTATACCGGTGCGGCGGGCGGTGAGGATGCCGCCGCAAGCGCGACGGCGGACCTCGTCGCCGCGATGGCGGCGGAGAAGGGCACCACCGGCGAGGCCGTGATGCTCGGCTGGCTGATGAAGCATCCGGCCGGCATCTCCCCGGTGATCGGCAGCGCCAACCCGGAGCGGATCCGCGCCTGCGCAGGAGCGGCGGACGTGGCCGCAGCCATGACCCGGCCCGAGTGGTACCGGCTCTGGATCACCGCCCGCGGCAGCAACATCCCCTAACCCACACCACGGGCCGGAAGGCGCGGCTCTGATAAGCCCATCTGCCGGCCCGTGGGCGGCGGGAACGTGATTTTGGTCGTAATGGTCGCCCGGAACCGGGGTATTACTTGGCGGCCGGACGTTCCGGGCGGCTAGCGTATAGGCATGACCTCTACGACCACCGCCGGGATTGTCCGGCCCCAACGCAATGTCCCGGCCGAGATCGCCCGCTCCTGGCTGCTGGTCAACGCCATGAAGCCGGAGCTGTTCACCGAATCCTCGGAGTCCCGCGCCGACGCGATCATCCTGGACATCGAAGACGCGGTGGACCCCTCCCAGAAGGACCAGGCCCGGAAGCACGTCGTCGACTGGCTGACCGCGGGCGGCAACGCCTGGGTCCGGATCAACGACGCCACCAGCCCGTTCTGGGCCGACGACCTCGCCGGCCTCCGCGGCACCCCCGGACTGCTCGGCGTGATGCTGGCCAAGACCGAGTCCGCGGACCAGGTCACCGAGAGCTTCCACCGCATGGACGGCAAGACCCCCGTCATCCCGCTGGTTGAGTCCGCCGTCGGCATCGAGGAAGCCAACCACATCGCCAAGGCCCAGGGCGCGTTCCGCCTCGCTTTTGGCTCCGGTGACTTCCGCCGCGACACCGGCATGGCCGCCACCCCGGAGGCCATGGCCTACCCGCGCGCCAAGCTCGTCGTCGCCAGCCGCGTCGGCAACCTGCCCGGCCCCATCGACGGCCCCACGGTGGGCACCAACCACCCGATCCTGCGCGAGCAGACCGGCATCACCGTGATGATGGGCATGACCGGCAAGCTGTGCCTGGCCATCGACCAGACCCACGTCATCAACGAGGTCATCAGCCCGACGCCGTCGGACGTCGCCTGGGCCACGGACTTCATGGCCGACTTCGAGGCCAACGGCCGCGTCATTCGCGACGGTTCCGACCTGCCGCGCCTGGGCCGCGCCGAGAAGATCATGAAGCTCGCGGTAGCCTTTGGGGTGCAGCCGGCCCTGTAGCCGCGCCCGACCCGTCAGGAGACCCCGTGATCCATGCCAACGAGCTGGTTCACGGGGTCTTTTGGGATCAACCGGAGAATCCCCGCGCCGCCCTGCGCGTCCAGGACGCCGCGGGCGGCTTCCGGGATGTGGAGCTCGACGCCGGAACCCGGCTCGGGTTCCGGATCTCGGTCCCCGGCAAACACTGCCTGGGCCACCACAGGGTGCACGGCCCGGCCGAGCGGGACCACATCCCCTGCCCACGGAACGCTCACGCCGAGCGCGGGAACCAGTGCGGCCCCTGCTTCGCGGCGGACGATTCCCGCCTGATCCACGACTTCCACCGCGGCGGCCGCGTCCCGCCGCCCGGCCTGCGGGCCTACCTGATGCAGCCGCATTGGCTTTACGTCGCCTCCTTCGCCCACGGCGCCACCAAGGTGGGTACGGCCTCCGCGCTCCGGAAATGGCACCGGCTCGCCGAACAGGGCGCTGTGGCGGCACGGTATATCGCCCGGACCGACGACGGCCGGATCGTTCGGCTGCTCGAGGACCTGGTCACCCGGGACGCCGGCCTGCCCCAACAGATCCGGTCGGCCGCCAAAGCCGCCGGCTTGGCCGACCCGCGCCCCGCGGCCGAGATGGATGCCCGCAACGCCGAGGAAGCTCAACGGGCCAGAGCGCTGCTGAGTGTGGCCGGCGGCGACGGGTACGAAGTGGTGGACGAACCCTGGACCCGGCCTGCGCTGGCGGACCTGGCCTGCGGCCACAGCCCCCGGCACCCGTACCCGCACCCCCTCGACGCCGACGCCCACGGCTTCACCATCCGGTCCCTGAGCGGCGGGATCGCCCTCGCCGGCCTGATGGACAACGGGCCGGAGTTCGTCGTCAACCTCGGAGACCTGAAGGGACGCCTGCTGGAAACCGGGGAGCACCACTCCGAGGTGCCGGCGGTCCAGGAGTCGCTCTTCTGAGCCGGAGCCCCCACACCGAAGCCTCCAAACCGGGGCGGGCCGCCCGGTCCGGCCCCGTAGAATGGCAGGGTGCTGAACGAATTCTGGGCCACCGCGCCGACCCGCTACAAGGTGCTCGTCTTCGGAGCCATGGGACTGATCGCCGCCGGCATCATCCTCACCCTGATCGGCAACTCCACCGGTAACCAGGCGCTGTCCTTCACCGCCCTCGGCGTGATCGGCGCCGGCCTCATCCTGCACATCGCCGGCATGGTGGTCCGCGGCCAGGCGATCCGCAAAAAACTCCAGCGGTAGCGGCCGCTAGGCTGGACTCATGACTATTAATCCGGACCTGCAGGGACGCAGCTACCCTGCCGCAGAGGTGTACGACGTCGGCCGGGAAAAGATCCGCGAATTCGCGCGCGCCGTCAAGGCCACCCACCCCGCCCACTTCGACGTCGAGGCCGCACGGTCGCTGGGCCACGCGGACCTGGTGGCACCGCCCACCTTCGCCATCATCGTCGCCCAGCGCGCCGACGCCCAGCTGATCGCGGACCCGGCCTCCGGCATCGACTTTTCCCGCGTGGTCCACGCGGACCAGCGCTTCGTCCACCACCGCCCCATCACCGCAGGGGACCGGCTCGTAGCCGAGCTGCACGTCGACGGCGTCCGCGCCATGGGCGGAGGGGCCATGATCACCACCCGCGCCGAAATCTTCGCCGTCAACGGCGACGACGCCGGAACGGATTCCGGGCAGCGCGTCCCGGTCGCCACCACCACCTCGTCCATCCTGGTCCGCGGAGAGGGACAGTAACCATGACCCCCACTTTCACAGAACTCACGGTCGGCCAGGACCTGGGCAGCCGCACCATCGAGGTCACCCGCACGGACCTGGTCAAGTACGCCGGCGCCTCCGGAGACTTCAACCCCATCCACTGGAACGAGGCCTTCGCCACCGGTGTCGGCCTGCCCGGCGTGATCGCGCACGGCATGTTCACCATGGGCGCGGCCGTCCAGCTCGTCACCGACTGGGCCGGCGACCCCGCCGCCGTCGTGGACTTCCAGACCCGCTTCAGCAAGCCCGTCCCCGTCGCGGACACCACCGGAACGCCCGACGCCGGCGCCGTGATCGAGGTCGCTGCCGTCATCGGCGCGCTCGACGCCGAGGCGGGCACCGCACGCGTGGACCTCACCGTCGCCTCGGGCGGCCAGAAGGTCCTGATGAAGGCCCAGGCCGTCGTCAAGGTGGCCTGACCCGATGGCGCTGCCGTGACGGTCGGAACCCCGCAGGCCACCGAGATCACCCGGTGGCGCAACGCGGTGGTCGCGGCGTACGCCTTCAGCGGCGTCGCCTTCGCCAGCTGGGTGTCCCGCATCCCCGCCATCCGTGACGGGCTGGACCTGACTCCCGGCACCGTGGGCCTGCTCCTGCTCTGCATGACGCTGGGGTCCTTCGTCTCCGTATCCGCGTCCGGGCTGATCGTGCTGCACTTCGGGTCCAAGCAGACCATCCGGATCGGCAGCATCATGGTGGGCACCGGGCTGGTGATCGCCGGCATCGGCACCTCCGTCCTGGTCAGCCCGCTCGCGGTCGCGGCCGGGCTGGTGGTGGTGGGCCTGGGCACCGCCAGCTGGAACACCGCCTCCAACGTCGAGGGGGCCGCCGTCGAGCGGGCTGTGCGCCGGCACATCATGCCGCGACTGCACGGCGCCTTCAGCCTCGGAACGGTCGCGGGGGCCGGCGCCGGAGCGTGGGCCGCCGGCGCCGGGATCCCGGTCGCCTGGCACCTGGCCGCCGTCGGCGCCCTCGTCGCCGGATCCGTGGCTACGGCCGCAACCTGGTTCCGCGCTGACGTCACCCCTGTGACCGCCGACGAACCCTTCACCCCCGCTGGCCCCGATACCTTCGAGGACCCGTCCACCGGGCCCATCCCCGTGATCAGCCAGGCCACCCAGGACGCGGCCGCGCCTCTGGACAACAAACGCCAGATCGCGCAGGCCTGGCGCGACCGCAGGACCCTGCTGCTGGGTGTGCTGGTCCTCGGCCTGGCCCTCGCCGAGGGGGCTGCGGGGGACTGGGTGGCGCTGGCGCTGGCCGACGGCCACGGCCAGACGCAGGCCGCCGGGGCCGCCGGGTACGGATTGTTCGTCACCTTCATGACCGTGGGCCGGTTCGCCGGAACCGTGGCGCTGGACCGCTTCGGCCGGGTCCTGGTGATGCGCTGGTGCGCCGCGCTGGCCGTCGGCGGCCTCGCCCTGTTCGTCTTCGCCCCGGTGCCGTGGCTGGCCTACGTGGCCCTCGCGTTCTGGGGACTCGGCGCGTCCCTGGGCTTCCCGGTTGGGATGTCCGCTGCGGCCGACGATCCCGTGCGCGCCGCGGCGCGGGTTTCCGTGGTGTCCACCATCGGCTACGGCGCGTTCCTCTGCGGCCCGCCGTTGCTGGGACTGCTGGCCGAGCACGTGGGAATCCTGCACTCCCTGCTGGCCGTGATGGTGATGCTGGTGGTCAGTTTCCTGCTCTCCCCGGTGGCGCGGAAGGCCGCTTGACTCCTGGCCCGCCGGTCCGGTGCCAGCCGCATTCACACGCGGGTGCCGGCCTGCCTCCCCGGGCGGGCACCCCGGCTTTCGGAGGGGCCGCCGAACGCGGCTAGGCTGGAGGGGTGACCCAGACTCTGCTTTCCTCCCTGACCACCGCCGGCGTCGGCGGTCCCGCCGCCCGCTATGTGGAGGCCCGGACCGAGGCGGAGATCATCGACGCCGTCCGCACCGCCGACGCCGCGGGGGAGCAGGTGCTGATCCTCGGCGGCGGCTCGAACCTCTTGGTAGCCGACGGCGGGTTCGCCGGCACGGTGGTGAAGATCGCCTCGGAGGGATTCACCGTCAACGCCGAGGACTCCTGCGGCGGCGTTGCCGTCGTGGTCCAGGCCGGTCACAACTGGGACGCCCTGGTGGAACACGCCGTCAGGCACGCCTGGTCCGGCATCGAGGCGCTCTCCGGCATCCCCGGTGCCACCGGCGGCACCCCGGTCCAGAACGTCGGCGCCTACGGGGCCGATGTCTCCCAGACCATCGCCGCGGTCCGCACCTGGGACCGGCAGCGGAACGCCGTGCAGACCTTCACCAATTCCGAACTGAAGTTCGGCTACCGCGACTCGATCCTGAAGCAGACCACCGTCGAGGGTTCGCCCCGCTACGTGGTCCTCACGGTCGAATTCCAGCTTCCGTTGGGACGCATGAGCGCCCCCATCCGCTACGCCGAGCTGGCCCGGGCCCTCGGAGTCGAGGTCGGCCAGCGGGCCTACTCCAACGATGTCCGCCGCGAGGTGTTGCGGCTGCGGGCCTCCAAGGGCATGGTCTGGGACGCAGGGGACCGCGATACATACTCCACCGGGTCATTCTTCACCAACCCGATCGTGCCGGCCGAGACCGCGGACCGGCTGCCGGCCGACGCGCCCCGGTTCCCCGCGGGCGCCGAAGGCATGGTCAAGCTTTCCGCGGCCTGGCTGATCGACCGGGCCGGCTTCGGCAAGGGCTTTGGCCTTGAACCGGACAGCGTGTCCGGCGGCCGGGCCTCCCTGTCCACGAAGCACACCCTCGCCATCACCAACCGCGGCGGCGCCAGCACCGATGATGTGCTGGCCATCGCCCGCGAGGTGCGCAGCGGCGTCGCAGACCGGTTCGGCATCGAGCTGCATCCCGAACCGCTGTTGATCGGCGTCGAACTCTAGCCCACGGGATCCTGGGCGGGTTCTTCCTGCCGTGCGCGGGTCTTCAGCGCCGACGCCGCCAGCGCGTGCGCCCAGCCCGCCAGCGCCATGGTGGGGTAATAGACGGCCGCGGAAAGTGTGCTGGCCCGTATCCCGCCGAAAGCATGGTTCAAGCCCAGCACCATGGCAGCGATGGATGCCGCCGTGCCCAGGGCGGTCAGCGCCACCAGCACGTGGACCGAACGGGGATGCTCACGCCAGCCGCGCAGCAGCCTAACCTTCCCAGGCGCCGCAGCGACCGCCCGGCCTCCGGCCGAGAGCGAGGCGTACCCGCCGGCCAACCCCAGGATTCCCCAGATGAGATAGGGCTCCGGGTCGCGTCCGCTCGCCTCCTGGCCCAGGGCTCCCGCCGTCGCGGCGGTTCCTGCTGCGACGGCAAGGGTGGCCAGCGACAGCCACAAGAGGCGGACGCGTCCCACCCCGCCAAGTAAACTCCCCACAGTCATCGGACCAGCCTACGGTAGGGGCCGGGCCACGTCAGCAGCGGACTAGTTTCGTCCCCGCCGCGGGACCACCTTGGTGAAGAGCATGAACGTGAAGCCGGAGGCGGCCGCGCCCAGGAGAAACACCTGGCAGAAGGCCACGGACTGCACGCTCGGGCCGCTGCGCAGCATCAGCCCGGCGCACGCGAACGCCACCGCTCCGGCCAGCAGGGCCAGGGACCCCAGCAGCAGGCTCTGCACCGTGGCGGGGAACGCGGCGCCCGGGTCCAGCTCCAGGTCCCGGCGCTCCTGCTCCCTGGGGGTCCGGCGGGGCTGCAGGGTGGCGGCGGTCGCGAAGCTCACGACGGCGATGGCCATGGCGGCCACGGAGACGGTCTGGAACGTCGTCATCAGGGGGGAGAGGCGGGTGCCGCTGGCGATGGCGACGGCGAGTCCCGCGGCCATGCCCACCGCGCTGGCGGCCCAGCCCAGCAGGGCCAGCCTCCGGCAGAGCGGCCGCAGCCGGGGCCACACGTCTCCCAATGTCATTGATCCAGTTTAAGGACTCCGGCTGGGCGGACGCTGGGAGGGCTCCGGGGGTTCCGCATGTTCCCGCGGGCGGACGGAGGGCGGCCCTAGGATGGTGCCATGAAACCCGCCGGTCCGCGCCTGACCCGTCCTCTGCTGGGGCGGCTCCGGCTCGTGTCGCAGGGACTGGTCGGGGCGGGCTTCGCTTCGGTTCCGGAGGCGGTGCGGACCATGACGGCGATGCAGGCCCAGGACCTGCCGGCCGCGCTCTGGGCCGTAGGCGTGCGGGTCCCCGGGGCTGCGTTGGCCGACGTGCGCGGCGCCCTGGACCGCGGCGAGGTGGTCCGGTCCTGGCCGATGCGCGGCACTCTTCACCTGCTCGCTCCCGAGGACCTGGGCTGGATCCTGCAGATCACCTCCGGCCGGCTGCTCCGGAGCCTGGGCGCACGGCACCGGCAACTGGAGATCACCAGCGCGGACATCGACGCCGCCGCGGACGCCGCGCTGCAACGGGTCGCCGGGGGTGCCGCAATCAGCCGGGCGGAGCTGTTCGAGGCGTTTGATCAGGCGGGCCAATCCCCGGCCGGGCAGCGCGGCATCCACCTGCTCGCGGCCCTCTGCCAGCTGCGCCTGCTGGTCCTGGGGCCACTGGCGGGCAACCAGCAGCTGGTGGTCGCCTTCGATGACTGGATCACGGCGTCGCGGACCCTGGACCGGGCGGAGGGGACGGCCGAATGGCTGCTGCGCTACCTGCGCAGCCACGGCCCGGCCACGGAACGGGATTTCGCCTGGTGGTCCGGGATTCCGCTCACCGAGACCCGCGCCGCTCTGGCGCAGATCAAGGACCAACTGGCGGAGCTGGAGTTCGAGGGGAACCGGTACTGGCTGGCCCCGGAAACCGCGGCGCTGCTGGCCGAGGGGGTGCCCGGCGGCCGCTCCGTGCTGGCACTGCCGGGGTTCGACGAGTTAGTCCTCGGCTACACGGACCGGTCCGTCGTCCTCCCGGCCGACCATGCTGACAAGATCGTGCCGGGCGGCAACGGTGTCTTCAAGAAGACCATCGTGGCCGGCGGGCAGGTGGTCGGGACGTGGAGCGCCGCGGCGCGTCGGGGCCGGCCGGGCGCCGGCCGGAACCAGGGCGTCGACGTCGTCGCCGAACCCTTCGAGACCCGGGACGGACTGCGGCCCGCCGCCCGGCAATCGTTCGAGCTGCGGGCCGCGGAGTACCGGCGGTTCCTCGGGCCTTAGCCCCGGGCGTCAGAGGGTGCCGGTGGCGATCTTGAGCATGCGGCGCAGCGGTTCGGCCGCGCCCCAGAGAAGCTGGTCACCCACGGTAAAGGCGCTGATGTACTCGGGGCCCATCTCCAGCTTGCGGATCCGTCCCACCGGGATGTTCAGCGTGCCGGACGCCGCCACGGGGGTCAGATCAGCCATGGACGCTTCCTTGGTGTTGGGCACCACGGTGGCCCACTCGTTGTCCGCGTCCAGCAGCTTCTCGATCTCGGCGACGGAGAGATCCTCGCGGAGCTTCAGCGTCAGGGCCTGAGAGTGGGAGCGCATGGCGCCGATCCGGACACAGAGGCCGTCCATGATCACCCGGTCCGCGGCGGAGGTGCCGAGGATCTTGTTGGTCTCTACGCCGGCCTTCCACTCCTCCTTGGACTGGCCGTTGCCCAGGTCCGCGTCGATCCACGGGATCAGCGAGCCTGCCAGCGGCACGCCGAACTGGGTGGCGTCGATGTCGGTGCGCTGGTGGGCCAGGACCTTGCGGTCGATCTCGAGGATGGCCGACGCCGGGTCGTCCAGTTCCGTACTGACCTCGGCGTTGAGCGTGCCGAACTGGCTGAGCAGTTCACGCATGTGCCGGGCGCCTCCGCCGGAGGCCGCCTGGTAGGTCATGGAGGTTCCCCATTCGACCAGGCCGTTGGTGAACAGCCCGCCCAGGCCCATGAGCATGCAGGAGACGGTGCAGTTTCCGCCGATGAAGTCCTTGATCCCGCCGTCCAGGCCGGCGTCGATGACGTCGCGGTTGATCGGGTCCAGGACGATGATCGAGTCCTCGCTCATCCGCAGGGTGGAAGCAGCATCGATCCAGAGGCCGTCCCAGCCGCGGCTGCGGAGTTCGCCGTGGACCTGCTTGGTGTAGTCACCACCCTGAGCGGTAACGATGATCGGCAGCTTCGCGAGGGTCTCGACGTCGTAGGCGTCCTCCAGCTTCCCGGCCGCGCCGGACGCTACACCGGCGATGTCCGGGGCTGCACCGCCGGCGTTGGAGGTGGAGAAGAAGACCGGGTTGATGGCGGCGAAGTCGCCCTCGTCCTGCATGCGCTGCATCAGGACGGAGCCGACCATGCCGCGCCATCCGACCAGTCCGACGGTCGGGGAAGCTGCTGTAGTCATGGGGCCAGTTTAGACTTCACGCCGCCGGAGCCGCAGTCGGTTACGCCACAGCCGGACGGTTGCGGCGTAACCGGCTATTCGGCCGGCCGGGGCAGGTCACGGGCCTTGCGGAGCTTCTCGGCCTTGCGTTCCTTGATGAAGCCGGCCCAGCCGGCAAAGAGCGGAAACAGAACCAGTACGTACATCCACCAGATCTCGCCCATGATGTGCCACTGGTCCGTCAGGGCCATCTGGACAACCGCGTAAAGCATCAGCCCGAACAGCGCCGTCATCAGCAGGGACAGGAACAACAGCCCACCGGAGGAGTTGACGGGCTTGATGACGCCGAGGCCGTCGTCCTTACGGACCCCGTATTCCTCGTCGGTATAGGCGACGATCTCACCATTTTCGGCAAGGCGGTGCCTCATGGGTTCCTTCGGCGCAGGCGAGGGCGTGTATCCCGGTTCCTGCGGGACATCCCGGCTACGCCTCGCCACGGGACTCCTCAATGCCGGCCAGCAGTCCGGCGTCGTCCAGCGGGGCGCTCTCTGCAACCTCGTCGGTGGCGAAGTCCGGAACGCCGGTGGCCCAGTCGTTGCCGTCGCGGCGGACCAGCAGGTGCTTCTCCTCCTGCAACGTCTTGAAGACCAGGTAGGCCGTGCCGCCCGGGTGTTCCTCGACGTGCTGGCGGAGCACCCGCAGGATGGCCTCCGCGGAGCCGATGGTGGGATCCTGCGCGAACGCAAACCAGGTCCCCAGGGCGCGAGGCTGCAGCATGAGGGCTACCTCCGGTGCCTCGATAAGCACCACGTTGTCCATGCTGTCCTCGGTCAGGAGGGACAGCTCGGTCCAGCGCGTCGCATGGCCCATGGCCGTTGCGACGGCAGCGGCGACGCCCTTGACGCCGACCTGGTCGTCGTCGGAGACGACGGCGAGGTCCCGGGCCAGCAGGGAGGATGCGCCGGCCGTGTTCAGCGTGGAGTCCTCGACGAGTTCCTCGGCGCGGAAGACGCTGACGGAACGGTCACGGGAAGGTCCCTCGAAAACGTTGAGGAGGTAGGCGAGTTCGCCCACCCCAAAACCGATGACGTCGACGCCGAGGCGCGGTTCCTGGGTCGTTTCGTGCTGGACGGTCATCTAGGTCTCCTAATCTCCAAAGCCGAAGAACTTGGCCACGGACTTTCCTGCATTCTTGACGTTGTTGGCGGTGTCGCTGACAAACTTGCCGGGGTCCTTCACGGCATTGACCACACCCTCACCGATGTCCTTACCCACGCTGGTGATGGTGTCCCAGTTCTCGTAGACCGCGATTCCCACGCTGGCCACCTGGCAAACGGTGCCGGCGGGCGGGGGAAGGAAGCAGCCGACGCCGAGAAGGGCTTTGCCGGCGCTGGCCGCGCCCCCCTTGATGTCGCCGTCGGCGAACTTGGCGACCGAGTCATACGTGTTGAAGCCGACGCCGGCCCAACCCAGGCCGCGGGCGATGCCGGACTTGCCGAGCCACTCCAGGCTCGTGCCCTTGCCGAGCCAGGGCTTCTCCGCGATGAAACCGCCGAGCTTGTCCAACGGCTTGATGAAGTTGTTGAGGTTCTTCAGCGACGCCGCGTCCGAGGCCTTGTCGATCGCGTTGAGGGTGCGGCTGGCCTTGGAGGAATCCTTGAGCAGCCCTTCAAGGGTCTTGTTGCCCGCTGTGGTCTGCCAGAGGTTGCGGATCTCGAAGCCCGGCCCGCCCAGCCGGTGCCTGCCCTTGGTGAAGAGGGCGTTCACCAGTTCGGCGCGCTGGTTCTTCAGTACCCAGCCGTACTGCCCGACGGTCTTGGCCAAGGTGAGCGGGGTCTTGATGTTCTTCTGGATTCCCATGAACGTCTTGAGTCCCGCGGCGCCGCCGGCGAGGATGCCTCCGGCCACAGCCCACGCCCCAGGGCCGGAACCGTGGCCGAGCGGACCCAGCGGGCCGCCGCCGGACCCGGCCTTGGCGTTACTGGCCTTCTCCTGCTCGTCGGCCTGCGTCAGCAACTGCCTGGACTGCTGCTTGAGCGCCCGGGCGGTCTGCTGGATCAGGGCGCGGTGGCTGCCGTTCCACTCCGAGGTGAAGCGCGCGCCGTCCGCACCCTTCCACGACGTGTTGTTGTTGATGGCCGCCGTCAGGGCCGTCGACTGCTGCAGCAGCGTCTCCGAAGTCTGTCCGAAGCTTTGCGCCAGCATGCGCAGCTGGGCGACGTCGGCGCCCCACACGTTACCTGCCACGATGTACATCCCCCTTTGTCGGGCACCAGCCTACTGTGCCGCCGCCGCACTCCCACGTATTCCCCCGGCCGCTGTCCACCTCAGCGAGGGGGACCCGTGAACCGGACCGCCCCAATCTAACCCGGTTGCCGGCAGGCCGCGATGGGGTGCTCTCCCCATCCGGGTCCGCCGGGCGAAGGCGCCCGCTACTCGCCGTCGTCGGCCAGCAGGGCGCTCTTGCGCCGCCGCAGCGCGAACATGGCGCCGAAGGCGAACACCTGGGTGACAATCACGAGCACGATCGCCCCGGCAATCTTGTTGCCGCCCAGGATCATGGTCAGTCCCACGATCGCGGACAGCAGCGCCAGCAGCGGCAGCAACATGTAGCCCAGGACGAACAGGGTTTCGGGTTTACGCAGCATTATTTGGCCTCCGTACGGCGCCAGAGGGTGATCCGGTAGCGGGTGCCGTTGGCGGCGGTCAGCCAGCCGTCGGCCGGGTAATTGGTTTCCGCGCGCCACTCGTAGCCGAGCTCGGGGGCGAAGGTGTCGCCTTCGGCTGCGGTGTCGATGGTGGTGACGACGGCGACGTCGGCCAGGTCCAGGGCCTGCGCGTAGATCTCCCCGCCGCCAATCACCCAGACCATCTCCGGGCCGGGGGCGAACTGGGACTCCAGGAGCGCCTCATCGAGGGATGCCACGGCCAGGGCGCCCTCCGCCTCGGGGGTGTCGCCCCAGCCGTCTTGCCTGGTGATGACGATGTTGGCCCGGCCGGGCAGGGGGTGGAATTTGGCCGGGAAGGACTGCCAGGTCTTCCGGCCCATGATGACCGGGTGCCCCGCGGTGAGCCGGCTGAAGTGCCGCATGTCCTCGGGCAGCTCCCACGGCATGGTGCCGCCCTGGCCGATCACTCCGGTGCTGGTCTGCGCCCAGACCAGGCCCAGGCCGGTGAGGCTGCCGTGCAACTGGTCGGTGAAGCCGCCGGGCTCGGCGGGGGCGGCCGCCGTGTTGCCCTGCTGGGGATCGGTGCTCATACGGCGATCGGGGCCTTAATCGTGGGGTGGTGCCGGTAGCCGACCACCTCGAAGTCCTCAAGGGTGTAGTCGAAGATCGACGCCGGGGTTCGGGTGAGCTTCAGCGTCGGGTACTCGTACGGTTCGCGTTCCAGCTGGGTGCGGACCTGGTCCACGTGGTTGTCGTAGATGTGCACGTCCCCGCCGGTCCAGACGAATTCACCGGGTTCCAGCCCGGTCTGCTGGGCGACCATCAGGGTCAGCAGGGCGTAGGAGGCGATGTTGAACGGGACACCGAGGAAGAGATCCGCCGAACGCTGGTACAGCTGGCAGGAGAGTTTGCCGTCGGCCACGTAGAACTGGAAGAACGCGTGGCACGGCGGCAGCGCCATGTTCTTCAGCTCCGAGACGTTCCAGGCGGAGACGATGTGCCGGCGGGAGTCCGGGTTGCTCTTGAGGTTGTCAATGAGTTCGGCGATCTGGTCGATGTGGCCGCCCTCGGGCGTGGGCCAGGACCGCCACTGCACGCCATAAACCGGGCCCAGCTCGCCGTCGGCGTCGGCCCATTCGTTCCAGATGGTGACGCCCTGCTCCTGCAGCCACTTCACGTTGCTGTCGCCGCGCAGAAACCAGAGCAGCTCGGCGGCGATCGACTTGAAGTGCACCCGCTTGGTGGTGATCAGCGGGAAGCTGTCGGCGAGGTCGAAGCGCAGCTGTCGGCCGAAGACGCTGCTGGTGCCGGTCCCCGTGCGGTCGGACTTGTGGGTGCCGTGCTCCAGGACGTCGCGAAGCAGGTCTTCGTAGGGCGTTGGGATGCTCACCCCACCAGTCTACTGACCGGAGTCCTGCGGCGGTGTCCGGCGGTCAATCCTAGTCGAAGGTGCCGGACAGCCGGCCCCGCACCAGCTCGAGGACTGCCGCATCGTCCAGATGGGCAGAACGGGCAGCGGCGATGAGGCGGTCGGCAGCCTGCTCCACCTCGACGCCGGCGCCTCCCGGGCTGGCCCCCGGTGGCAGTGAGGTTGCCACCGTCGTCCCCTTCCGGCGGCCCGTCTCGACCAGGCCGGCGTGCTCCAATTCCCGGTACGCCCGGGCGACCGTACCCGCGGCGATGCCCAGGTCCGCCGCCAGCCGCCGCACGGTCGGGAGGTGTGCCCCCGGCTCGAGTGCACCGGCGGAGATCAACGCCGCAATCTGCGCCCGGATTTGTTCGAACGGGGGAACTGCCGAGCGGAGATCGATGGAAAGTCCTGCGGTCATGCGGCCGGCTGTGGGGTGGGACGTACGAAACCTCGGTGCGGAAGACGGACGGGCACGATGGCGATGACGATGGCGGCAGCAACGAAGACGCCTCCCGCCAGGGATGCGGGCCACCACTCACCGACGGAGTACCCGAAAGGCACTCCGGTCCCGGCCGGCGCGAAGACCGCAGCCCATGCCGGGGTTTGGGTCATCAGCAAGGCGGCGGTCAACGCGGCGAGGAGCGACGACAGGGTCCTCACGGCCCGGTGCACGGTGACGGCCCGGAGCGCTGCGTCCGGCCCGTTGGGCACGCTTCGCCGGAACCGGGCGAGAAGTGCGACCGGCAGGGAGGCGGCCGCACCGACAGCCGCCAGCCCCGCGATGGGCAGCCAGTCCGCCGCACCGCCGAGTGAACTCTGACCGATGGCCGTGATTGCCAAGGCCAGCAGGAATGCGACGAGCGCCAGGACTGCCGTGGTCAGCATCGCCGGGCCGACGGTCCGGCGTGGCTGGCTGCGGGGGACTCCGGCGTCGCCGTAGTTGTGCCGGAGCACCAGCTCCCCGGCGGCCAGGACGGCCGATGAGGCAACCGCGGCGACGGTGGCGAAGACGGCCCAGCCCAGCTCGAAGGTTTCGGCAGCCGGACCGGAGAGGACGAATGCCCCCACCACCAGCGGCAACCCGGCAGCAGCGGCGTGGAGCGGTCCGAGCGAGGACAGCAATCGCGCCGCCGGATGCTGGCCGGATCGCAGCCCCTCAACCGGACGGTTATCGGGTCCGAGCAGCGACGCCGCCAGCGTGGGCGGCCGCCAGCAGAACATCACCAGCAACACCGCCATGCCGGCCAGTCCGGCCGGATTGACCCACCCCGTGGAAACGGCGGCCGGATCCGGGTGTGTCGCGTAGTTGCCCGCGATGACGCCCAGGCCCGCGGCGATGGTGGCGACGGTCCTGAGCAGGCGGTTCATGGCGATGCTGCGCAGCGTCGCATTGTCCGCGGCGTCGAGGGCCTCCAGCTGACGGCGGCCGGCGATGAGAAGGAGCACCAGCACAGTGCCGCCGGCCAGGACCACCAGGGCCGCGCCGAGCCAGGCGGCCAGTTCCAGTCCGGGGATGCGCCCGTCGCGGCCCCCCAAGTGCAGGGGGACGGATCCGTCGTTCACGGTGACGGCCGGGACGGCGTCGAAGCCCGGCAGCATCGCGACGACGGCGATCAACGCGCCGGCCGCTACGAAAATCCCGCCCGTCACCAGCGCCAGGCGGCGCGGCAGGAAATCCCGGATCCGCCGAACGGAGAGCACCGTCCGCCGTCGCGCCTGCTGGGGCCCGGGGTAGCTGAGCTGGCCCACGGCGTGCACCGCGAGGCAGCCCAGGACCGGCCAGGCCAGGGCTAGAACGACGGCCTCTGTAACCCTGGGATAGGGCGCCGCCGAGGGATTGGCCGGGATGATGCCAAGGTTCATCGCGCCCTGAAGCGAGCTGGCAACCCAGCCGATGATCCCCACCCAGAGCGCATGATTGGACAGCGATGCGGCCGACGTTCCGGTGGCGGGATCGTGGCTCACCCAACGGAGCACGATGTACACCACCATGGCGCCCAGCGAGAGCCCCACCACCAGCATCGATGGCACGTACAGAAGGCCCGGCATAAGATCCCCCAATGATCCGCCTAGTTTGTATCAATCAGTTGATACAAACTAGGCGGGCGGGGAACCGGGGTCAAGGACCTAGTCGTCGAACGGGCGGAACTGCTCCACGGCGATGACCTTGCCCTTGGCCCGCGAGACGTGGCAGACCACGAGTTCGCCCGGCGCAAGATACGGATCCGACTCCGGCAGCAGGGCGCGGAGCCGGGAGTTCATGTGCTTGCCCAGCTGCGCGAACACGGTGGGGAGCGCCGGGCGGTGCGTGCACAGCGCCACCGGCCGTTCCTTGTCGAACAGGCCCTCCACCACGTTGGCAGTCTTGTGCGGGCTGCGGCTGTGCAGGTGTTCGGTGAGCGAATCATGCAGCTTGACCTTGGCCTCCACGGCCTTGGCGTAGGGCGCGACGGTGGCGACGCAGCGCAGCCACGGGCTGGTGACCACCCGGGAAGGGCGCCACGCCTGCAACAGCCGGCCCACGGCCTGGGCCTGGCGGGTCCCGGTGGCGGCCAGCGGACGGTCGCCCTCAGCCTTGGACCAGGAGGAGCGGGGCTTGGCCTTGGCGTGTCGGATCACCACAAGGGGCCAGGTCTCCAGCTCGTGCCGCTCGTGGGCTGCCACCAGGGCGTCCAGCGGGGCGCGGTCGGAGGGATTGGTGAGCAGGCGGGCGGCCTTCTCCGGCGCGCACCAGAGGACACTGTCCACTTCCTTGCCGTCCGGGTGCAGGGGAGCGCCGTCGACGTCGACCGCCCAGTAGTGCACCACCTTCAGCCCGGCGTTGACCCGGTAGTGGATCGGCGGCAGGGGGATGCCCAGCGGCGCCCGCAGGCCGATTTCCTCGGAGACCTCCCGCGCCGCGCACTCGGGAACCGTTTCGCCCGGATCCAGTTTTCCCTTGGGCCAGGACCAGTCGTCGTAGCGGGGCCGGTGGATCAGCAGGACCTCCAGCTTGTCCTTCTTTACCCGCCAGGGCAGGGCCCCGGCGGCGACGACGGCGATCGTTTCGCCGGCATGCTCGGTCTGGTCGGCTGCCAGCGCGTCGCTGTTCACTACCGGCGGCCCTAGCGCAGGCTCGCCGGGCGCTGCCGGGAACGGGACGCGAGCAGCCAGGATTGGACGTCCTGCAGTTCGGTGCCGTCCTCGGCGAGGTGGTGGCGGGACCATTCGCCGCTGCGGTCCAGGTGCCAGCTTGCCGTCGCGGGATCCATGTACCGGCGGAGCATGTCCAGCACGTAGGTGACGTCGTCGCTGCTGGAGAGCTGGACCAGGGCCTCGACCCGGCGGTCCAGGTTGCGGTGCATCATGTCCGCGGAGCCGATGTAGACCACGGGGTCCCCGGCGTTGGCGAAGGCGAAGACGCGCGAGTGTTCCAGGAACCGGCCCAAAATGGAGCGGACCGTGATGTTCTCGCTCAGGCCCGGCACGCCCGGCCGCAGCGAGCAGATGCCGCGGACGATCACGTCCACCTTCACGCCGGCCTGCGAGGCCCGGTAGAGGGAGTCGATGATGGCCTCGTCGACCATGGAGTTGACCTTGATCTGCACCCGGGAAGCGATGCCGGCCCGGGCGTTGCGGATCTCGGTTTCAATCCGGTCAATCAGGCCGGACCGGACGGACCGCGGCGCCACGAGCAGCCGCTTGAATGTGGACTTGGGAGCGTAGCCGGAGAGCTGGTTGAACAGCCGGGACAGGTCCTCGCCCACCTGCTCGTTGGCGGTCAGCAGGCCCAGGTCCTCGTAGTAGCGGGCGGTGCGGGGGTGGTAGTTGCCAGTGCCGATGTGGCAGTAGCGGCGCAGCCCGTCCACTTCCTGGCGCACCACCAGGGAGAGCTTGCAGTGGGTTTTCAGGCCCACGATGCCGTAAACCACGTGCACGCCGGCCTGCTCGAGCTTCCGGGCCCAGGAGATGTTGGCCTGCTCATCGAAGCGGGCCTTGATCTCTACCAGGGCCAGGACCTGCTTGCCCGCCTCGGCGGCGTCGATCAGGGCGTCGACGATCGGCGAGTCACCGGAGGTGCGGTACAGGGTCTGCTTGATGGCCTGGACCTTGGGGTCCGCGGCGGCCTGCTCCAGGAACGCCTGGACCGAGGTGGAGAACGAGTCGTACGGGTGGTGCAGCAGGATGTCCCGGCGGCGCATCGCCGCGAAGACGTTGGCCGCCTTCGAGGTCTCGGACTCGTTCAGGTAGCGGGAGGTGTGCGGGACGTGCTTGGGGTAGTGCAGGTCCGCCCGGTCGATCCCGGCGACGACGGAGAGGCCGCGCAGGTCCAGCGGCGCGGGCACGGAGTACACCTCGGATTCCTCGACGCCCAGCTCACGGATCAGCAGCGCCCGAATGTTGGGGTTGATGTCGTTGGTGAGTTCCAGCCGGACGGGCGGGCCGAAGCGGCGGCGCAGCAGTTCCTTTTCCAGCGCCTGCAGCAGGTTCTCGGCGTCGTCCTCTTCGACCTCGACGTCCTCGTTGCGGGTCACGCGGAAGGTGTGGTGCTCCAGCACCTCCATGCCGGCGAACAGCTGGTCCAGGTGGACGGCGATGACTTCCTCGAGTGCGATGAAACGGGCCACCCGGCCGGGCACGGACCCGGCGCGCGGGCCATCGATGGAGATCAGTCGCGGCAGCTGGTCGGGGACCTTGACGCGGGCGAAGAGTTCCTTGTCGCTAACCGGGTTGCGGACCACGACGGCGAGGTTCAGGGAGAGCCCGGAAATGTAGGGGAACGGGTGGGCGGGGTCCACGGCCAGCGGCGTCAGGATCGGGAAGACCTTCTCGGCGAACATGGCGCTGAGCTGGTCCTTAGCCTGGTCGTCCAGCTCGTCCCAGTGCATCAGGTGGATGTGCTCGTAGGCCAGGGCCGGGCGGATCTGCTCGGCCCAGACCCGGGCGTGGCGCTGCTGCAGGCGGTGCGCCTCCTCGCCGATCTGTTCCAGGACCTGCATGGGGCTCAGCCCTGCGGGGGACGGCACGGCGAGTCCGGTGGCGATGCGGCGCTTGAGGCCGGCCACCCGGACCATGAAGAACTCGTCCAGGTTGGAGGCGAAGATGGACAGGAAGCTGACCCGCTCCAGCAGGTGCAGGTTCGGATCCTCGGCCAGTTCCAGGACGCGGGCGTTGAAGGCCAGCCAGCTCAGCTCGCGGTCCAGGAATCGGTCCGGGCTGATGTCGCCCTCGGGTTCGAGGTTCGGGGCGAACTCCGGGATGTCGATCCGGTCCTGGGTGGCGCGCGAGGCGGGAACTTCGGAGGAGCCGAACCGGGCCCGCGCCGGCCGGGAGGAGCTGTTCTGCGTTCCGGCCTCAGACGTGGCCGTCCCGGCGTGGTCCCGTTGCATGGTCTCTCCTAATGCTGGCGCGATGTAGCTTCAACCTTACAAGGATTCGCACCCCGGTGAGCCCGTTTGACGCCTGGTCCGGCGGCCGTGGTGCGGCTTAGCCGGCGGTCCGCGGGGCGTACATGACGTCCATGTCCCAGCGGGTGAAGCCGAGCCGGCGGTAGAGCGCGACGGCGGGGATGTTGTCGCCGTCGACGTACAGCATCACCGCGTGCAGGCCCTGACGCTGGAGGTGCCGGATCCCGGCGACGGTGAGGGCCTTGCCCAGTCCGGTGCCCTGGGCCTCCGGGGCGACGCCGACGACGTAGACTTCGCCGATCGCGGGGTGGTCGCCGTGCCGGGGATGGATCTTGGTCCAATGGAAGCCCAGCAGCCGTCCCGAGGCGTCCTCGGCGAGCAGGAATCCCTCGGGGCTGAACCAGTCCTCGGCCATCCGGGCGTCCAGGTCGGCCCGGGTCATGGCGCCCTGTTCGGGGTGGTGGGCGAACGCGGCACGGTTCACCGCCAGCCAGGCCTCCTCGTCCCGTCCCGGCTCGAAGCCGCGCAGGGTCACGCCCTCCGGCAGCGGCACATCGGGCAAATCCGAGGCTGCCGTGGCCAGCCGCATCTTCCACAGCTCCCGGACCGGGACGTACCCGTACCGGGCGGCAAGATCCGCCGCAGCCTCGTGGTTGCCGTGCGACCACGCCTTCAGGCCATCGAAGCCACGGACGCGCTGCAGTTCGCTGACCAGACGGTCCGCCACGCCCTGGTTGCGGTAGCTGGGGTGCACCGCCACCTCCAGCACCGCGCCGTCCTCCGGTTCCCCGATCACGACGGCGACGCCGGCCAGGTCGTTGCCGTGCGGACCGGCGGGAGTGTCGGCAGCCTGCGGGGCGGCGACGTCGGCGTCCGTCGCCTTGCCGGAATAGTCTGGGGAGTAAAGCGCCAGGGTCATCACCGAATGCGGGCCGGCGTCCGCAGCGCGCAGGGTGACCAGCGTCTGCTCGGACAGGGGCGGGTTGCCGTCGGATTCCTCCGCGGCGGCCACCAGCGTCCTGACATCGCGCAGCAGCTGCTCATCGACAGCTCCCTGCAGGGTGAGTACGGGCCAGTTTTCCGGGTGCGCGGGACTCATGGTGCAAGGCTATACGTCCCCGGCCCGGGGTGGGGGTATCCGTCGGATTTGATGCATCGCCGGCGGATGCGTATAGTCGGTAACTCATCCGGCACAGGGATCGATTGAACAGATCGCTGTTTCGGAATGTGAGGGGGATCCACCAGTGGGGTGGCCTCGATACGTTCGACCCGTATGTCCTCCACCAAAACGCCGTACGGCACATAGGAAAGGCCCCGGACCTGATGGTCCGGGGCATTTGCTGTTTTTTGCGGTTTGTGTCGGTATGTCTCCGCCGCGTCGCCGGGGCTACGCCTCGGAGAGTTCCTCGTCCGGCTGCCGGGCCAGGGTGAGCCGGTAGCCGACGTTGCGTACCGTGCTGATCAGGTTTTCGTGGTCCGCGCCCAGCTTGGCGCGCAGGCGCCGGACGTGCACATCGACGGTGCGGGTGCCGCCGTAGTAGTCGTAGCCCCAGACCTCGGTGAGCAACTGCTGGCGGGTGAACACGCGCCCGGGGTGCTGCGCCAGATACTTCAGAAGTTCGAATTCCTTGAACGTCAGGTTCAGCACGGCGCCGTTGACCCGGGCGGTGTAGCTGGCCTCGTCAATCACGACGCCGGCGGCCCGGATCTCGGTGGGGGTGTCGTCCTGGTCCGGCATCGCGCGGGCAATGCCGAGCCGGATCCTGGCCTCAACCTCGGCCGGGCCGGCGGACTCGAGCAGGATGTCGTCGACGGCCCACGCGGAGGAGACGGCGGCCATGCCGCCCTCGGTGAGGATCAGCATGAGCGGGGCGCTGAGGCCGGTAGCCTTCAGCAGCTGGGTCAGCGAGCGGGCGCCCACCAGGTCCTTGCGCGCGTCGAGCAGGACGATGTCGCACGGGTCGGTCTCGAGCAGTGCCGTGGGCTCAGCCGGCAGGATGTGGACCCGGTGGTTGAGCAACTCAAGCGCAGGCAGGACGTCCACCGATGAGCCGGTGCTGTTCGTCAATAACAGGATGTGCGACATGGTTCCTCCAAGGGGTGTCCGCGCATCGTTGGGCGTTTGTGCCGGGCTTTCACCGGCCGGTACTGGACTCCCGGTCCGGGCTCCGGTGTGGGGAGCCCTGCTTGAAGTCTGGTGCAGCCCTGGGTGGGCCGGCCGGGGGAGCGTAGCTGAGGCTCTGAGTATACCCAAACGCCCTCCAACCGGCACGGTTTCGCGGCCTGCCGCGCCCGCTGCTGCGACACAAAACGTTCATATAGGGCAGGATTGACCGGAGAACCGCCGCGGGAAGAACCGCAGTCCACAGAGCAGCCAACACGGCAGTCAACAGAGCCGCACGGGGGAGAACCGCATTGGGAAGAAGCGCATGAAGTCCTGGAGCGTCGGTGTTATCGGCCTGGCCGGGCTCGCCGCGATCGTCGCCGGAGCCTACTCCACCCCGGAGGTCCTGCTGGCCGTCGCCGTGCTGACCGCCGCCCTCGTGGGCTTCGGCTGGCCGCATTTCCTGGGTATCCCGGCCAAGAAGACCCTCGCCGCGCTGATCGGGCTGCCGGGGATCGGCTCCGCGGTGGCCGCAACCTACCTGCCGGGTCCGGCCTTCCTGGCCTGGACCCCGGCCTTCGTCGCCGCCGGCGTGATGGCGGTGTTCGTCATGCAGCTGATCCGCGGCACCGGCCAGGCGCAGCGGCTCGAATCCACCCTCGGATCCTGCGCCGGGGTCCTGCTTTCCTGCCTTGGCGCCGGCTGGATCGCCTGCTCCCGGTTCAACGGGGTCAAGGAGATGCTGCTCATCGCCGCCATCAGCGCGGCGATCGCGCTCGCGGCCGGGCTGATCCGCTGGCCGGACCGGGTGGTGGCACCCCTGGGCATCGTGGGGGCCGGGCTGGCCGGGCCGCTGGCGGGCCTGGCGATCTCGACCATCGCCGTGGTGCCCGCGGCACTGGTTGGAATAGTCGTCGGCGCCGTGCTGGTCAGCTTCCGCCGCCTCGTGATTATCCGCGGCGAAACCCTGAACCTCGCCGCGGTCCTCGGAATGGGGCTGGGACCGGTCTCCGCCGTCGGATCCCTGGCCTACTTCATCGATAAACTCCTCATCCACTAACGCGTTAGGATGTCATCATGTCCGTACTTGCATTTGAAATCTTCTTCCTTGTCCTGCTTGCCGTGGCCGGTCTGTCCATGGCCTGGTTCGCCGGTTTCGTGGTCTACCGCCTCTTCAAGGGCCAGAAGTAACCACCGCCCCGCAACTGCCCGGAAACCGTCGCTTTAGAGGTCATCGCCGTGCCCATTGAGATCCCGACCGATCTGACGCCCGAAATCGTTCCGCTGTCCTGGCTCATTGGTGAGTGGGAGGGCCGCGGCCGGCTCGGCGCCGGGGACGAGGATTCCGAGCACTTCCTGCAGCACGTCTCCTTCACCCACAACGGCCTGCCCTACCTGCAGTACAGGGCCGAATCGTGGCTGACCGACGACGAGGGCACCAAGCTGCGCCCGCTGACGGTGGAGACCGGCTTCTGGGCCCTCGACCGGAAGCAGCGCGAGGAGGACGGCGGTCCCGGCCTGATCCCGGCCGACATCGTCCCCGTGTTCAAGAGCGCCGAAGAGGTCGAAGAGCTCCGCAACGCCGACGGCGGGTTCGATATCTCCGTCTCCATCGCCCACCCGGGCGGCATCTCCGAGCTGTACTACGGCCAGATCAAGGGACCGCAGATCCAACTCAGCACGGACCTGGTGATGCGCGGCAGCCACTCCAAGGACTACACCGCGGCCACCCGCATCTTCGGGCTGGTGGACGGGAACCTCCTCTGGCGGTGGGACGTTGCAGCCGGCAAGAGCCAGGCCGGCGACGGCGGCAGCGGCCTGGAAGCCCACGCCTCCGCCATTCTCAGCAAGGTCGGCTGACAGCGCAGCTGCCCGGGACCGCTCCCCGCCGCCGGCTTTCCATAAGTCCGCATCGAACGCGGGGAGCAGTGCCAACAAAGGGAGCAGTGCCATGAATGATCCGCAGACCAGCGAAGCCGGCAAGCGCCGCTACGACGACCTCTCCGCCGTCTTCTTCAACGGCACACTGAAGAAGTCGCCCGAGACCTCCAACACGGACGGGCTGATCCAGATCAGCCGCCGGATCATGGAGAAGCAGGGCGTCGCCACCCGGGTCATCCGGACCGTCGATCACGACATCGCCAGCGGCGTGTATCCGGACATGCGCGAGCACGGCTGGTCCACCGACGCGTGGCCGGAGCTGTACCCGGCGGTGCGGGACGCGGACATTGTCGTCGTCGCCGGCCCCATCTGGCTGGGCGACAATTCCTCGCAGACCAAGAAACTCATCGAACGCCTCTACGCCCACTCCGGCGAACTGAACTCCCGGGGCCAGTGGGCGTTCTACCCCAAGGTCGGCGGGTGCCTCATCACCGGCAACGAGGACGGCATCAAACATTGCGCCATGAACGTGCTCTACAGCTTGCAGCACATCGGGTTTACCATCCCGCCCCAGGCCGACGCCGGCTGGATCGGCGCCGTGGGACCCGGCCCCAGCTACCTCGATGAGGGCTCCGGCGGGCCGGAGAACGACTTCACCAACCGCAACGCCACCTTCATGACCTGGAACCTTTTGCACCTGGCCCGGATGCTCAAGGACGCCGGCGGGATCCCGGCCTACGGCAACCTGCCCGAGGCCTGGAAATCGGGCACCCGTTTTGGCTTCGAAAATCCGGAATACCGCTGAGGACAGAGGACTTCTACTTCATATGAGCACCAAGAGCCCTTTGCTGTCGCGCCCCGGGGCCGTGGAGGCCGCCGGACCCGACGCCGGCGTGGCCGCCCACTACGGCGAGCCCCTGCGTGAGCAGCGCGCCCTGGCGGCCGGCGCCGCCGTCGTCGACCTCTCCCACCGCGGGGTGGTCACGGTCACCGGACCCGACCGCCTGAGCTGGCTCAACACCCTGTCCTCGCAGCAGGTCACGGCACTGCCCCCGGGCCAGTCCACCGAGCTGCTGCTGCTCAGCGTGCAGGGCCGGATCGAGTTCGACGCCCGCGTCGTCGACGACGGCGCCACCACCTGGCTGATCGTCGAGGCCGCGGAGGCCGCCCCGCTGGCGGAGTGGCTGAACCGGATGAAGTTCATGCTCCGGGTGGAGATCGCCGACGTCTCCGCGGACTGGGCCGTGCTGGGCAGCACCCGGGCTGTCCCCGAATGGGACCGCCTGACCGTCTGGGAGGATCCGTGGCCGCACGTCGGCGCCGGAGGGTACTCCTACGCCGTCGTGGCGGAGCAGGAGCACCCCGGGCTGGAGCGGCCGTGGTTCGAATACCTGGTCCCCGCAGCGGACCTGGAAGCCACGGTGGGTGAGCGCCCCCTCGCCGGCACCCTCGCCGCGGAGGCGCTGCGCATCGCCGCCTGGCGTCCGCGCTGGGGTGCTGAGACCGACGAGAAGACCATCCCGCACGAGCTGGACCTGCTGCGCACGGCCGTCCACCTGGCCAAGGGCTGCTACAAAGGCCAGGAAACCGTCGCCCGCGTCCACAACCTCGGCCACCCGCCCCGCCGCCTGGTGTTCCTCCAGCTCGACGGTTCCCAGCACACGCTGCCCGCCGTCGGCAGTGACGTGCTCGCCGGCGACAAGAAGGTCGGCACCGTGACCTCGGTGGGCCAGCACTACGAAATGGGCCCGGTGGCCCTCGCGGTGATCAAGCGCTCCGCCGATCCGGCGCAGGTCCTGACCGTCGCCGACGGCACCGAGACGTACCCCGCGGCCCAGGAACTCGTGGTTGCGCCCGACGCAGGCCAAGTCGTCGGCCGGCAGACCGGATTCCTCAGGAGCCCCCGATGACTGGCGAACAGCATTCAGCCACGCAGGCCCCAGACGCGGACGCCGTCGACCTCGCGCACGGGCTTTTCGACGCCGCCCGGGAGGGTGACACGCCGCTTCTGGCGGCGTACCTCTCCGCCGGCGCCCCCGCGACGCTGAGCACCGCCTCCGGGGATTCCCTCCTGATGCTGGCCGCTTACCACGGTCACGCGGAGACGGTGCGGCTGATCCTGAGCCACGGCGGGGACGCCAACACCGCCAACGACCGCGGCCAGACCCCGCTGGCCGGCGCCGTCTTCAAGGGTTACCGCGACGTGGTCGAGGCACTGGTCGACGCCGGTGCAGACCCCGACGCCGGCAGCCCCTCCGCCCGGGACGCGGCCACCATGTTCGCGCGCAGTGAGATCCTCGCCCTGTTGCGCTGACCTGGCTGTCCCACCCCGGCTGTAGTCTCAACGCTCCACCTTCACCCCGGCAGTAAGCACCTAAAGGAAGAACCGATGGAAAACGTAGCGCGGCCCTGGGCGGCCCTCTGGTCCCTGGTGATTGGGTTCTTCATGATCCTGATCGACACCACCATCGTCTCGGTGGCGAACCCGAAGATCATGGAAGGACTCAACGCCGACATCAACTCGGTGATCTGGGTGACCAGCGCCTACCTGCTGGCCTACGCGGTGCCGCTGCTGATCACCGGACGCCTGGGCGACCGCTTCGGTCCGAAGCGGCTCTACCTCACCGGCCTGGTGGTCTTCACCCTCGCCTCACTCTGGTGCGGGCTCTCCGGCGACATCCAGACCTTGATCGCAGCCCGGGTGCTGCAGGGCCTCGGTGCCGCGCTGATGACGCCGCAGACCATGGCCGTCATCACCAGGATTTTCCCGCCGGACCGCCGCGGTGCCGCCATGGGCATCTGGGGCGCCACCGCCGGCGTCGCCACCCTGGTGGGCCCCATCCTGGGCGGCGTGCTGGTGGACGGGCTTGGCTGGGAATGGATCTTCTTCATCAACATTCCGGTCGGGATCGTCGGCTTCGTGCTGGCCTCCCGGTTCGTCCCGGCGCTGGGCACCCACCCGCACAAGTTCGACATCCCCGGCGTGCTGCTCAGCGCCGTCGGCCTGTTCCTGCTGGTGTTCGGCATCCAGGAGGGCGAGACCTTCAATTGGGGCACCATCAGCGGCCCGATCACCGTGTGGGGCCTGATCATCGCCGGCATCATCGTGCTCGTAGGCTTCGTCCTCTGGCAGCACTTCAACAAGGGCGAACCGCTCCTGCCGCTGGGCCTGTTCAAGGACCGCAACTTTTCGCTGGCCAATATCGCCATCACCTCGGTTGGCTTCACGGTCACCGGCTTCGGCCTGCCCCTGATCTTCTACTACCAGGTGGTCCGCGGCCTCACGCCCACGCAGTCGGCGCTGATGATGGTGCCCATGGCCGTTATCTCCGGCGGCCTGGCCCCGGTGGTCGGCCGGATCATCGACCGGGTCAACCCGAAGTACATCACGGCCACCGGTCTGGTCCTGATGTCCGTGGCCCTCTTCTGGAACTCCTCGCTGATGCACCCGGACACGCCCATCTGGCTGTTCCTGCTGCCCAGCACCGTCCTCGGCTTCGCCAACGCCGGTATCTGGGCTCCGCTGAGCTCCACCGCCACCCGCAACCTGCCGCCGCGGCAGGCCGGCGCCGGCTCAGGCGTCTACAACACCACCCGACAGATCGGCGCCGTCCTGGGCAGCGCCGCGATTGCCGTGTTGATCCAGTCCCGGCTGGCCGCAGAGCTTCCCGCCGCGCCGGGATCGGCCGGCAACGCCAGCCCGATGGCCTTTGGCGGCGCGCTGCCGCCGCAGCTGCATGAGGGGTTCTCGACGGCGATGGGCCAGTCCATCCTGCTGCCCGCCGTCGTCATCCTGCTCGGTGCAGCCGTGGCGCTGTTCTTCGCCAAGCCCCAGGTCACCCAGCCGTGGACGGCTCCGGCAACGGAGTCCAAGCCGACGTCGGAGTCCGCAGCTCCGGAGCCCGCGACGGACGGCGGCCGCGACGCCGTGGCCGACGGCGTGGAAGCCCGGCAGGTCTAAGGCGATTCGCCCGGGCCGCTCGATGGGATGCCCCGTCGAGCGGCCCTGAGGGGCCGGGGCCGCAGGGGCTGCTCTAGCCCAGCAGGACGCTGGTCTGGATTCCGCCGGCGGTGAAGCCCAGGCTCCGCGCGAGGGCCAGCGAACCCTTGTTGCTGACATCGGCACGCCACTGCAGGGTCAACCCTGAGGCGAGGGCCTCGTGGGCGGCTATAGACGCGGCCAGCGTCCCGAGCCCGCGCCGGCGCCACTCCGGTGCCACCAGGACCCCAAGGTGCGCCAGGATCCCCTCCCACTCGCTGTAGGCGCCGCAGGCCACGGGGGAACGGTGGCCGTCCTCGACGTGCATGATGGTGAACCGGTTTTCCAGGTCCGCCAAGCCCACCTCGTTGACGTCGTCCGGCGGGCACAGGCCCTCGAGCTCGATGGCCTCGGGGTTGCCGTGGGAGACGGTGAGCTCCTCGGCAGGCTGCCTCAGGGGCAGGTCATCGGCGAAGAAGAGGGCTGCGGCGCCGAGGCCGTGGCCGCCCCGGGCACGGGTGATCGTCAGGAGTGTGACGTGCTGGGCCAGCTCCTCGTCGGAGTAGGCTTCGGCGGCTTCCAGCGCCCAACCCGGTCCCACCAAGGCCGAACCGCCGAACAGCCGGACGAACTGCAGCGCCCGGGCGTCGTCGACGACGCGTGTGACGCGCTGCCCGCCGGAGGCCGCGAACGCGCCGTCGTCGAGCCCCAAACGGCGGGCCCACGCGAGCTGGATGATGTCGGCGGAGCCGGGCGTGAGTGTCATGGTTCAACCCTACCCAGACCGGTAACTGCGCCGGCCCACCCCGGCTGCGGCGGCCTAGCCGAAGAGGACGGCGGCTTCCTCGTAGCGGTGCTGCGGGACGCTCTTGAGGTTGCCCAGGGCCGCCTCGAAACCGACGTGGACGATGTCCGTGCCATTGAGCGAGACCATGGTGCCCCAGCGCTCCTCCACCACAGAGTCGATGGCCGCCATGCCGAGGCGGGTGGCGAGGACCCGGTCGAAGGCGGTGGGAACGCCGCCGCGCTGGATGTGGCCGAGGACCGTGGCGCGGGTTTCGATGCCGGTGCGGGCCTCGAGTTCGGGGGCCAACAGTTCGGCGATGCCGCCCAGCCGGGGGCGGCCAAAGGTGTCCAGTCCGCGCTCGGAGTGCGGCGATTCCTGGCCCTCGGGGACGAAGCCCTCCGCGACGACCACCAGAGGTGCGCGGCCGCGCTCATGGGCGGAGACCACCCATTCGGTGATCTGCTCCATGGAGGCCTGCTGCTCGGGGATGAGGATGGCGTGGGCGCCGGAGGCCATGCCGGCGTGCAGGGCGATCCAGCCCACGTGCCGGCCCATGACCTCGGCGATCATGGTGCGGTGGTGGGATTCACCGGTGGTCCGCAGCCGGTCGATCGCCTCGGTGGCGATTTCGACGGCAGTGTCGAAGCCGAAGGTGTAGTCCGTGGCGTCGAGGTCGTTGTCGACGGTCTTGGGGACGCCGACGATCTTGAGGCCGGCGTCGGTGAGGCGCTTGGCGGCCGCGAGGGTGCCCTCGCCGCCGATTGCGATGATGGCGTCGATGCCCAGCCGGTCCATGTGGGCCTTGATGACCTCGGGGCCGCCGTTGTTTTCAAACGGGTTGGTGCGGGAGGTGCCCAGGATGGTGCCGCCCTGCTTGGCGATGCCGCGGACCATGGTCCGGGGAATCTCGATGATGTCGCCCTCGACGACACCGCGCCAGCCGTCCAGGAATCCCACGAACTCGTGGCCGTGGACCGCGATGCCCTTGAGAACGGCGCCACGGATGACGGCGTTCAGTCCGGGGCAGTCGCCGCCGCTGGTGAGGATTCCAATTTTCATGTCTGGGCTCAAATCCTGGTTTGAAGGTGTACGGGCAGAGCGCCACGCTGAGCTCACCAAGAAGTTTAGCCGGGGATGTGGGGCAGGACACAAACCGGTTCCGGAGGCCCGGACGCACGCTGCCCCCGCCACGGGCGGTGGCGGGGGCAGCGTCAATCATGAGCCGGGGTCAGGGGCGGTTCGCGCGGCGCTCCAGGAACGTCTGGGCGATGATGGCGTTCTGCTGGTCCGGGAGGAGGGCCCAGGCGGCCAGGTAGAACACGAAGGCCGGGCCGGGCAGCAGGGCGAAGAGGAGGAACGCGATCCGGACGTAGGCGACGTCCACGTTGAGCCTGGCCGCGATGCCGCCGCAGACACCGCCGAGCCACCGCTGCGGTCCCCGGCGCAGGCCGAGGCCCCGGACAATGCTGAAGAACTTTTCCATGGATTAAGACTTCCTTGTAGTAGTGGCTTTGTCACGCTTGCGGGCGGAGACCAGGCCGCCGATCACGAGGGCCGCGCCGGCCCCGATCATCAGGCCGATCAGGACATAGGTCCCGTTCAGGACCACCAGGCCCAGGCGGGAAATGATGATCAGGGCGGCGAGGGCCAGCACGATCAGCCCCCACACCACCGTCCCCACCCGGGCGCCCTCGCTGGCGGGTGCGTTCTCCGTGACCAACGGGGTGCCGTCCGGGGTGGTTCCCGGGTCGTAGCTGCTCATGTCAGTTCCCTTCCTTCACGGTGATGTTGCTCAGGGTGCCGGAGACTTTGATGACCAGGCGGGACCCGGCGACGTCCGTGTTGTAGTCGCTCTGCTGGCTGGTCATGCCGCCATGGTTGCCGTTGGAGTCGTTGAGGTTTCCCATCGTCAGGTCCGCCCGGATCTGCACGGGGACGTTACGCGGAATCAGCACGGTGATGTTGCTGGCGGTCGCGTCCAGAGGCACCACGACGTCGGAGCTCAGCGGTGCGTTCAGGTCCAGCCGGGTCAGGTCCACCGTGCCGCTGCCGCCGGTGATGTCGAAGCCGTCCGCGGCCTGCCCGATGGTGGTGGGCGCCCAGTCGACGTTCTGGAACCGTGCCCGGTCCGCGTTCGGGACCAGGCCGTAGACCGCCCCGGTGACCAGCGCCACCACGGCGAAGAAGCTGAGGATGCCGGCACCACGGCCGCGCAGGCCGCAGACCAGGATGCCGAGGCCCAGGACAGCGGCTCCCACCGCCCAGACCACCGCGTTGCCGGCCGGTCCGAGGTTGATTGCGTGGACGGCGTCGAGAGCCTTTAGCCCGCCGCCCGCCAGAAGAGCGAGGCCGGTCGTGACGGCGACGGCGGGGGCGCCGGGACCGGCGGACCTGACCTTCGGAGCGGGTACCGGCGCATATGCGGACGGGCCTGCGGTATAGCCCGGCGCGGTGGCCGCGGGCGACGCCGTGTAGTCCGGCCCGGTGGGGTAGATCGTGGTGGGATACGAGGCGGCCGGATAGGTGCCCACGGGCGGGGTGCCGCCTGACGGGGAACCCGCCGGGGTGCCGGTCCCGGCCGGTGCCGGACCATACGATCCAGGGCCGGTTGCAGTAGGGCCGGTTGCCGCTGGGCCCTGCGGCGGGAACCCGGCGCCGTGGGTCTCGGCGGGCCGGCGCGTCCTGCCCCGCTGGGAGAAGTAGTAGAAAGCGTAGATCGCCCCGCCCACCCAGAAGACAGTCCACACGACGGCGCCGAAACCGTACCGGTCCCAGCCCCAGACGCCGTTGCCCAGACTCGGGAAGCCGATCAGCGTGGTGATCAGCGCGCCGGTCATACCGGTGCTCCACCTTCCGGCGGCCGCCTCCTGGACGTGGATCCGGCCGTCGGGTTCGGGCAGCAGGGCCCAGGCCAGCCCATACAGCAGGACTCCGACGCCGGCGAAGACCGTCAGGACGATAAGGATGCCGCGCACAATCAGGGGATCGACGCCCAACCGCCGGGCGATGCCGCTGGCCACACCGGCCACCCAACGCTCGCGGCCCCGGTGGATGCCGTGGCTGCGGATCCAATCGAAGAAGTTCTGCTGGGACCCGGTCGGCCGACGGTCGCCGGCGTAGGGCGGCCCCGGGGGCGGCGTGTACGGCGGGGTGCCACCGGAGGGAGGGGTGTAGGGCGGCGGGGTGTACGACGGCGGTGCATACCGGGGCGCGCCGTCCGGTTCCGCCGAGGAAGCCTGCGACGGTCCGGAAGACGAGGGCGCGGAGGCGTCCGCCGTGCTGTCCGCCGGGTCACTGGCGGGACGGCCGTCCGGCTGGCTGTCGGCGGCCGGGACCTCATCGGGGTCAGGGTGCGTGTTCATAGTTCGATCCTCCCGCCGGCGGGACCGTCCGCTCTACTGGGGAAACCCCTGACCGGTCCCTGACCGGCCCCCGGTTCGGGCCGTGAACCGCCTCCGGAAGGCCCCTGCCGTGCTTGGATGGATCCATGACCACCGCGCCACTCCGCCCACCGCTGACCCGCGGCGGCGACCGCATGATCGCCGGTGTCTGCGCTGGGCTCGCCCGCCACCTGGGCTGGCCCGTGCAGATGATCCGCGCCGGGATGGTGGTGGCCGCGTTCGCCGGCGGCGCCGGCGTCGCGTTCTACGCCTGGCTCTGGATCATGGTGCCGACCGCGGACGAGAGCGCCCGCCGCAACGCCCGGCCTCCGGCGTCGCCCATCGCCCCAGCCGTGAGCGCCCCCGTGCAATCCCCGGACGCCCAAGGAAACACGGCCACCGCCGGGGAGCCGTGGCGTTTCCGGCTTGCCGGCATGCCCTACGGGAAGGAGATCCTCCTGGGCGTGGGGCTGCTGCTGGCCGCCGGGATCCTGGTGGCGCGGCTGTTGGGACTGGACGTCCCGCTGGGAACCCTGATTCCCGTGGCCGCGATCCTCGGCGGCGCCGCCATCGCCTGGATGCAACTGGATGAGACCCGCCGGACCGGGATCATGGACAAGGCCAAGGCAAACCAGGCCGGCGGCTGGGCACGGCTCGCGGCCGGCCTGGCGCTGGTGGTGGCCGGGGTCCTGGTGATGGTCTCCGGCTCCGGATCCTGGCAGCAGACCTGGCTGGCACTCCTGGCCTCGGTGGCGGTCCTGGGCGGCGTCGCGCTGGTGCTGCTGCCCTGGGGGCTGAAGTTCTGGCGCGACCTCGAGACCGAACGGGAGGGCCGGGTCCGCGCCACCGAACGGGCCGAGATCGCCGCCCACCTGCACGACTCGGTGCTGCAGACCCTCGCGCTGATCCAGCGCCGGGCCGGCAACGAACAGGACGTCATCCGCCTGGCCCGGGCCCAGGAGCGCGAGCTCCGCGGCTGGCTGTACCGCAACGCGGAACGGGACGAGGGGCAGCTCTCGGATGCCCTCCAGGCCGCCGCCGCGGAGGTGGAAGACGCGCTGGGCCAGCCCGTCGACGTCGTCAGTGTCGGGGACAGCGCCATGACCGGAAGGCTGGAGGCCCTCGTCATGGCCGCCCGGGAGGCCATGCTGAACGCCGCACGGCACGGCGGCGGCCCCGTCTCCGTGTACCTCGAAGCCACCGGCGGGGCCGCGGAAATCTTCGTGAAGGACCGCGGCCCGGGATTCGACCCGGCCGCCATCCCCGCGGACCGGCTGGGCGTGCGTGAATCCATCATCGGCCGGATGCGGCGGCACGGCGGAACGGCTGTGATCGTCAGCAACCCGGACGGCACCGAGGTCCGGCTCAGCCTGCCCCTGGTCCCCGACACGGCGACGCCGCCTGCGTCGCCGGCCACGCCGGCAACGCCCGCCCCGGCCCCGGCACCGACGCTGGCACCGACGCCGTCGTCCGCCGCCACCTCGCCCGTACCGACTCGGCACACACCCGCCGGCACCACCACGAAGGACACGCCATGACCAGCCAGCCCGACAGCCCCCTGCCCGCGGGAGCCCCCGTCCCCGCCACCCGGGTGGTGATCGTGGACGACCACGCCATCTTCCGCTCCGGCCTGAAGGCTGACCTCGACGCCGGGATCGCCGTTGTGGGGGAGGCCGCCACCGTCGAGGACGCCGTGCGTGTCATCGGCGAGGCCCTTCCGGACGTGGTGCTGCTCGACGTGCACCTGCCGGGCGGAACCGGCGGCGGTGGCCGGGACGTCCTGGCCGGCTGCGCCGCGCTGCTGGGCACCACCCGCTTCCTGGCCCTGAGCGTCTCCGACGCCGCCGAGGACGTCGTCTCCGTGATCCGTGCCGGGGCCCGCGGCTACGTCACCAAATCCATCTCCGGCGCAGAAATCAGTAACGCCGTGCGCCGCGTGGCGGGCGGGGACGCGGTCTTCTCCCCGCGGCTCGCCGGTTTCGTGCTGGACGCCTTCGGGACCTCACCCGCAGACATCGCCGACGACGAGCTGGACCGGCTCTCGGCCCGCGAACTCGAGGTGATGCGGCTGATCGCGCGAGGGTACAGCTACAAGGAGGTGGCCAAGGAACTGTTTATCTCCATCAAGACCGTGGAGACCCACGTCTCGGCCGTGCTCCGCAAGCTCCAGCTCTCCAGCCGGCACGAACTGACCCGCTGGGCCGCCGAACGCCGCCTGCTCTGACCCTCCCTCAGATCCGGTGACATAAAACCCGACGCTCCCTCACGTTCGGCCGGGTTAACACCGATGCTCCCTCACGTTTAGCCGGGTTAAAGCGGACGCTCCCTCACGTCCCGGAAGGATGTGAGGGAGCGTCGCTCGTTTCGCTGCCGAAGGTGAGGGAGCGTCGGTTACTTGGCCTTGCCCAGGAATTCCTGCAGGCGTCCGACGCCGGTGGCCAGGTCCTCGTCGCCGAGGGCGTAGGACAGGCGCAGGTAGCCGGAGGGGCCGAACGCCTCACCGGGAACCACGGCCACCTCGACCTCGTCGAGGATCAGCGCGGCGAGCTCGGCCGACGTCGACGGCGCCACCGGCCCGTTCGCCGTCGGGAATTCCTTGCCCAGCAGTGCGCGGACGTCCGCGTAGACGTAGAACGCGCCCTTGGGGGTGGGGCAGTCGACGCCCTCGATCGCGTTCAGCCCGGAGACGATCGCCTTGCGGCGGCGGTCGAAGGCCACCTTCATTTCCTCCACGGCGGTCAGCGGACCGGAGACGGCTGCCAGTGCCGCGATCTGCGGGACGTTGGAGACGTTGGAGGTCGCGTGCGACTGCAGGTTGGTGGCGGCCTTGATGACGTCGGCCGGGCCGATCATCCATCCCACCCGCCAGCCGGTCATGGCATAGGTCTTGGCGACGCCGTTGAGGATGACCACCTTGTCCCCGAGGGCAGGCACGGCCGTGGCGATCGAGGTGAACGGCACGCCGTCGTAGGTCAGGTGCTCGTAGATCTCATCGGTGACCACCCACAGGCCCTTGGCTGCGGCCCACTCGCCGATCGCGGCGACCTGCTCGGGGGAGTAGACGGCGCCCGTGGGGTTCGAGGGGGAGACGAACAGCAGGATCTTGGTCCGCTCCGTGACGGAGGCCTCGAGCTGCTCGACGGTCACCAGGTAACCCTGCTCCGGCCCGGCGAAGACCTCCACCGGCACGCCGCCGGCCAGCCGGATGGCTTCCGGGTAGGTGGTCCAGAAGGGTGCAGGGACAATGACCTCGTCACCCGGATCCAGCAGTGTGGCGAAGGTGTTGTAGACGGCCTGCTTGCCGCCGTTGGTCACCAGGACCTGTGACGCCTCGCACCTGTAGCCGGAGTCCCGGAAAGTCTTCTCCGCGATGGCTTGCTTCAGCTCGGGGAGCCCGCCGGCGGGGGAGTAACGGTGGTACTTGGGCTGGCGGGCGGCCTCGATGGCGGCATCCACGATGTAGCCCGGAGTCGGGAAGTCGGGCTCGCCGGCACCGAACCCGATGACCGGACGTCCAGCCGCCTTCAGTGCCTTCGCCTTGGCATCGACGGCCAAGGTGGCGGATTCGGCTATGGCGGAAATGCGCTTGGAAATGCGGGCGGCAGGCATCGCGGGTCCGTTCTTCGCGTCAGCACGGGGCTGGATGTGGGATTCGACGGAATCTACTCTATGCTGTTCACCGGATCCTCCGGGATGCCAGGGAGCCGGTTCGACGTGGACGTAGTTCATGCGTAGAATGGATCTCCGGTGTTGAAAACACGATGATGGCGTGCGCCTCAGGGAAACCTGTTCAGTCCGCCGCCGGCACGGTTTTTAATCCATAGGGTAGTGGCGCAATTGGTAGCGCAGCGGTCTCCAAAACCGCAGGTTGCAGGTTCGAGTCCTGTCTGCCCTGCGCAAGCTGTTCCGGAATGCACCGGAACCAGCGCAGCAACCATGGTTCAGTCCGGAGCCGGGTATCCGACATCGCGAGGATGAGTGAGGGTCAGGTGACCGAAACAGCTGCCAGCAGCTCCAAAGGCCGCCCCGCCAAGAAAGCCCCCAAGGCCGGCTTCTTCGCCCGGATCGCACTCTTCTTCCGCCAGGTCATCGGCGAACTGAGGAAGGTCGTCGCGCCCACCCGCAAGGAACTGGTCAACTACACGCTCGTGGTGCTGGTGTTCGTGGTCATCATGATGGTCGTCGTCACCCTGCTGGACCTGGCCTTCGGGACCGGCGTCGGCTGGGTCTTCGGCGGAACGGGTCCCACGGACCGCTAAGGCGACCGTCCGCAGGCCGCGTGCCGCCCCGGGAAATCGGGGCAGTAACGGGGTGTGCGGAATTGAGTCATTTAAATAGGCATGTTAGGCAATGAGGAAGCAGGAGACCAAGTGTCTGAGCAGGAGCTCGAGGTAACTGAGACTGAGCTGGAGAAGAGCCAGGACGCCGCGGCGGAAGCCGCGGAGGAGTCCGAGGCTCCGGCTGCTGCGCCCCAATTCGACGACGCCGCCGACGCTGACGCGAACGACGCCGAGGACGAGGCTTCCGCCGGCTCCGAGGACGAGGGCGAGGCGGAAGAAGGCGATGCCCTGGCAGCCGCTGCCGCCGCGGCCGAAGCCGACCCCGCCGAGGAATTCAAGGCCAAGCTGCGCCGCCAGGAAGGTGACTGGTACGTCATCCACTCCTACGCCGGCTACGAGAACCGCGTGAAGGCCAACCTCGAGACCCGCATCCAGACCCTGGACATGGAAGATTACATCTTCGAAATCCAGGTCCCGATGGAAGAAGTCGTCGAGATCAAGAACGCCCAGCGCAAGATCATCAACCGCGTCCGGATCCCCGGCTACGTGCTGGTGCGCATGGACCTGACCGACGCCTCATGGGGCGCCGTCCGCCACACCCCCGGCGTGACCGGCTTCGTGGGCAACGCCCACAACCCGGTGCCGCTGCGCCTGGACGAGGTCTTCTCCATGCTGGCCCCCGTCTTCGAGGGCGAGCAGGCCGAGAAGGGCAAGCCGGTTAACAAGCAGAACCAGACCCCGGTTGCCGTGGACTTCGAGGTTGGCGAGTCCGTCATCGTCAAGGAGGGCCCGTTCGAGACCCTGCCCGCCACGATCTCGGAGATCAAGCCCGAATCCCAGACCCTGGTGGTCCTCGTCTCCATCTTCGAGCGCGAAACCCCGGTCACCCTGGCGTTCAACCAGGTCAGCAAGATCTAGCACCGATTACAGAATTCGCTCCAGGCTGCCCGCTTTGCGGCCCCGGAGCGGCCGGCCGCCTCGCCATGGCGGCCAACCACCTGGGACACGCTCCTGTGTCCCAGGACGAAATTGAGAGAAGGACCCTACATTGGCTCCCAAGAAGAAGGTCACCGGCCTCATCAAGCTGCAGATCCAGGCAGGTGCCGCTAACCCGGCCCCGCCGATCGGTCCTGCGCTCGGCCAGCACGGTGTCAACATCATGGAATTCTGCAAGGCGTACAACGCTGCAACGGAAGCCCAGCGCGGCAACGTCATCCCGGTTGAAATCACCGTTTACGAGGACCGCTCGTTCACGTTCATCACCAAGACCCCGCCGGCCGCCGAGCTGATCAAGAAGGCTGCAGGCGTCGCTAAGGGTTCGGCTACCCCGCACACCGTCAAGGTTGCCAAGCTGACCCAGGCCCAGGTCAACGAGATCGCCTCCACCAAGATGGAAGACCTCAACGCCACCAGCCTCGAAGGCGCAGCGAAGATCATCGCCGGCACCGCCCGCTCCATGGGTATCACCGTCGAGGGCTAGCCCCCACCCGCTGGGAGAGCACCGCCGCGGAACACCGCGAACGGCAGTGACCAGCACCCGTCGGGCAACCGGCACCCCCTAATTATCGAAAGATCGGAATCCCGGACACGCCGTCCGGATATATCCGACTGTGGCAGGGCCCAGCGCGGTCCGCAGACCACAACTGCACAAGGAGAAACAGCAGCATGGCAAAGCGCAGCAAAGCATATGAGGCAGCCGCCGCCAAGATCGACGCGGAGAAGTTCTACGCGCCGTTCGAGGCAGTGACCCTCGCCAAGGACACCAACCCGTCCAAGTTCGACGCCACCGTTGAGGTCGCCTTCCGCCTCGGCGTCGATCCCCGTAAGGCCGACCAGATGGTCCGCGGCACGGTCAACCTGCCGCACGGCACCGGTAAGACCGCCCGCGTCCTGGTCTTCGCGACCGGCGACAAGGCCGAGGCCGCGATCGCAGCCGGCGCCGACTTCGTTGGCTCCGACGACCTGATCGAGAAGATCTCCGGCGGCTGGACCGACTTCGACGCCGCCGTCGCCACCCCTGACCTCATGGGTAAGGTTGGCCGTCTCGGTAAGGTCCTGGGTCCGCGTAACCTGATGCCGAACCCGAAGACCGGCACCGTGACCGCTGACGTCACCAAGGCTGTCAACGACATCAAGGGCGGCAAGATCGACTTCCGCGTCGACAAGCACTCGAACCTGCACTTCATCATCGGCAAGGTTTCCTTCGACGCCGTCAAGCTGGCCGAGAACTACGCCGCCGCACTGGAAGAGGTCCTGCGCCTCAAGCCGTCCGCTTCCAAGGGCCGGTACATCCAGAAGGCCACCGTAGCCACCACCTTCGGCCCCGGCATCTCGGTTGACCCGAACGTCACCAAGGTCCTGACCGAAGCGTAAGCTTCCGGACCCCGCGCCCGCGCCGCCCTCGGCGGCACGCGCCAGCGAAGACCGTCCCGCACCCGCGGGGCGGTCTTTTCTGTTGCCGGCACCGCGGCTAGGCTGTGCGGGTGAATCCAGCACCCCACCGCATCGACGAACTGCGCCTCCCCGCCTCGCGCGACGACGACGCCGACGGCGCCGCGGAGTTCCGGGAGTTCAATGAACTCTGCGACGTGCTGGCACTCGAATCGTGGGGCAACCACGACCGGACGTCGGCGGCCCTGGCCCGCCTGCGCTTCTGGCAGGAGACCGGGTACGGCCGGACCCGGCTCTTCGTCGTCCGGTCCGAAGGCCGGATGGTGGCCCGGGCCAGCGTCCGGCTGGGCCTGACCGAAAACCTCGACCGCGCCGGGATCCAGGTCGCGGTGCTGCAGGCCCACACCGGGCGCGGCATCGGACGTGCCCTGCTGGCTCACGCCGAAGCCGCCGCGGCCGCCGAGAACCGGTCCGTGTTCCTCGGCTCCACCCAGCACCGTGCGGATTTCGACCTCGACGGCGGCGCCGTGGTGCGCCCCGCCACCGGCACCGGGGCCCTCCCGGCGGGGGCGCGCAGCGTCCGCTTCGCCACCGCCGCCGGCTACCGGCTCGAACAGGTGGAGCGGTACAGCAGCCTGGACGTCGCGGCATCGGCCCCGGAGTTTGACCGGCTGGAATCCGAGGCGCTGGCGAAGGCCGGCGGCTACGACATCCTCACCTGGACGGACCGCTGCCCGGAGGCGCTGCTGCCGCAGCTGGCCGTCCTGATGTCCAGGATGAGCTCCGACGCCCCCAGCGGCGGCATCAGCTACGAAGAGGAGCACTGGGACGCGGCGCGGGTCCGGCACGTGGAGAAAACCTGGCGGGAAGCCGGAAACACCTCGCTGGTGGCCGCCGCACGGCACCGGGACACGGGGGAGCTCGCCGCATACTCGGTGCTGGAACTCCCGGCCGGTAAACCCTGGCTGGCCGAGCAGGACGACACCCTCGTCGCCGCCCCGCACCGCGGACACCGCTTGGGCATGTTGGTGAAGATCGCTAACCTCCGCCGTCTCGCCGGGGCTGCCCCCGCCGTCGAACGCGTCACCACCTTCAACGCGGCCGAAAACGGCTACATGCTCGCCATCAACGAGGCCCTGGGCTTCCGGCCCGCGGGCTGGGACGGCGAGTGGCAACGCGTCACCGGGCCGGGCCTGGCGGGGGAGTAGCCTGCGCCGCCCCCGGTCCTACCGGCAACCAAAAATCCCCGTGGCGGGGCATGGAACGCAGGGGGTTTCGGGCATATGCTGACGCTCAAAGCCTGGCACCAGCGGGGCCAGGCTAATGCGGCAGAATGGCTGGGAACATGACCGCTCAGGCAGGCGACGTACGGATCGAGCAGCTCTGGATCCCGGATTCGTTGGAGGGGGAGGACGCGGCGGACTTCATCGCCGCCGTCGAGGTGGGACGCAAGGTCCGAATGGCGACCTGGGGCACCGACGACCTGGCCTATGCCCCTCAGGAGAAGCTGCTGGAAATGGCCGACCCGTATGAACGCCAGGTCATCCTGGTGGCCAAGGTGGACGGACGGATCGTGGGGACCGTGGACATCGCCCTGCCGCTCGCGGACAACACGGAACTGGCCGAGTTCACCCTGGACATCCTCCCGGACTTCCAGGGTCACGGCGTTGGGCGCCAGCTGCTCGAGGCCGCCGAGCACTTCGCCCGCGACGAGGGCCGGCGGATCATCCTGATTGACACCAACCACCCCGGCGTCACGCTCGCGGACCAGTCGGCGGGCCAGCTGATCCCCGGGGCGGGCCGGGGGTACGTCCCGCTGAACAGCCGCGAGGTGGAGTTCGCCCGGCTCACCGGCTACACGCTGCAGCACATCGAACAGTTCAGCGCCTGCACCCTGCCGCTGGACAGCCAGCTGGTGGCGGACCTGCAGGCCGAGGCAGAGGAGGCCAATGCCGGGCGCTACCGCCTGCACCACTGGACCGACCGGTGCCCCGACCGCTGGCTGGAGGCCGTCGCCCTGCTGGAGAACCGGGCGGGCGACGGCGGGGTGCCGGAGCAGGAAGAGGACGCGCTGGTGTTCGACGGCGAACTCCTGCGCGAGACCGAGGACGTCGCCATCGCGCAGGGCCGCCGGACCGTGGTCACCGCCGTCGAGGAGATCGCCAGCGGCACGCTGGTGGGGCTGACCACCATCAGTGTCCTGGGACTGCGCCCGGACGTCGTCTTCCAGGACGATACCGTGGTGCTGGCCGAGCACCGCGGCAATAAACTGGGCCTGCTGATCAAACTGGCCAACATGGAACGGCTGTCGGAACAGTTCCCGGACGCGCGGGTGCTCTACACCTGGAACGCCCCGGAAAACCGCTATCTCCTCACGGTGAACCAGAAGCTCGGTTTCACCACGGCCGGTGTCACCGGGCTGTGGCAGAAGGAACTCCCGGACCTGAGGCCCAGCACCAGTTGACCCCGATTTGGTGGGGCCCGCCCCCATCCCGTACCCTAGAAGAACCAAAGACCGTCGGTTGTTGGAAATCCACTCTCCTGAGCATCGCTCACTTCTGCAGTTGTGTGCGGGGGATTCAAGTTGGTTTCCGGACGAAGGCCCCTCAACGCAGGGCGGCCGGCGCAGGTGAACGAAGCAAAGCTCCGCGGCACGCCGCGTCGAGACAAGCCCCGTGCATCTGCGCGGGGCGTTTTTAGTTTAGCGATCCTGAGGGGACCCGGACACACCGGCATTTATCCCCGGAAGGAGGGTTATGGCAACGCCTAGCAAGGTTTCAGCAGTAGCTGAGATCACTAACGATTTCAAGGAATCGAACGCAGCTGTCCTGACCGAATACCGTGGGCTCACCGTTGCACAGCTCAAGCAGCTGCGTGTTTCTCTCGGCCAGGAAACCAAGTTCTCGGTCGTCAAGAACACCCTGACCGCCATTGCAGCCAAGGAAGCCGGTGTCGAAGCATTCGACGGCCAGCTTGCCGGCCCCACTGCAATCGCGTTCATCAAGGGTGACGCAGTTGCCGCTGCAAAGAGCCTGACGGATTTTGCCAAGGCCAACAAGCAGCTGGTCATCAAGACCGGTTACTTCGAGGGCAAGGCACTGAACGCCACCGAAGTTGCTGCCCTGGCAGCACTCGAGTCCCGCGAGCTCCAGCTCGCCAAGGTCGCAGGAGTCCTCAAGGCCCCTGCTGCCGCAGCCGCTCGTATCATCGACGCTCTGCGCCTCAAGCTTGAAGAAGAGAACGGTGCCCCGGCAGCAGCCGAAGCACCCGCCGCTGAAGAAGCCCCCGCAGCAGAAGCCGAGGCTCCGGCCGAAGCCGCAGCCGCCGAAGAGAACTAACTCTCTCTCACCCAAGACTCCGGTGTGACGGCACGGCCAAGCCCGCCAAGCACCACTATAGGAAGGACGCCAAACCATGGCGAAGCTCAGCAACGAAGAGCTCATTGAAGCTTTCAAGGAACTGACCATCATCGAGCTCTCCGAGTTCGTCAAGCTCTTCGAAGAGACCTTCGAAGTTACCGCAGCTGCTGTTGCTGTCGCCGGCCCCGCCGGTGGCGGTGCCGCTGAGGAAGCCGAAGAGAAGACTGACTTCGACGTCATCCTCGAGGCTGCTGGCGACAAGAAGATCGCAGTGATCAAGGAAGTTCGCGCCATCACCTCCCTGGGCCTCAAGGAAGCCAAGGACCTGGTTGACAGCGCCCCGAAGGCCGTCCTCGAAGGCGCCAACAAGGAAGCTGCCGAGAAGGCCAAGGAGCAGCTCGAGGCTGCCGGCGCCACCGTTACCGTCAAGTAACGACCGGCTCTTCGGAAGGCCTCACGCCTTTCAGCTCCGGGAAACCCCGTCCACTCCGGTGGGCGGGGTTTCCTGCGTTCCGGGGCAGAGAACATCCGGTAAACGCTCGGAAAATGATCGTCCCCTCTCCTTTTCAGCCGGGTGCCGGCGGCCTAGACTGTGGCATTGTGCCAATCGGCCGCCAACCCCGAGGAGTCCATCCATGACCGATCCGAACCCCCACGTGTCCCGCCGCGCGATGCTCGCGGCAGCCTTCGTCGGAGGCAGTGCCGCGGTGGCCGCCGTTGCCGGAGCCCCGGCCGCGCAGGCAGACGCCGGCGGCCAGGGGGCTGCGAAGAAGCAGTTCACCCTGACCGTCCTGGGCACCACCGACCTGCACAACAACGTCTTCAACTGGGACTACTTCAAGAACGCCCCCTACGCGGACACCGCCGGGAACAAGATCGGCATCGCCCAGGCCGCCACCCTCATTAAGGCGGTACGCGCCGAGCGCGGGGCCGCCAACACGCTGACCATCGACTCGGGCGACACCATCCAGGGGACCCCGCTGGCCTACTACTTCGCCAAGGTCAACCCGATCTCCACCGAGGTGAAGCACCCCATGGCGCTGGCCATGAACGCCGTCGGCTACGACGCCGTCGCCCTCGGCAACCACGAATTCAACTACGGCATCCCCCTCCTGCGGACGTGGGAGAAGCAGCTGGACTTCCCGCTCCTGGGCGCCAACGTCCACGACGCCGTCAGCGGCAGCCGGGCGTTCACGCCCTACGTGCTCAAGCGCGTCAAGACCGAGAGCGGCTGGGTCACCGTGGGCCTGGTCGGCTTCGTCACGCCCGGGTGTGCGCTCTGGGACCGCGACAACGTCCACGGCAAGCTGGACTTCAACGGCATCGTCGAGGAAGCCAAAATCGTCATCCCCGAGATGAAGGCGGCCGGCGCCGACGTCGTCATCGTCTCGAGCCACTCGGGCGCCACCCCGGGCTCCTCCTACGGTGACGCCCTCCCGTTCCCTGAGAATGCCTCCACCCAGCTGGCCGAGGAGGTCCCGGGCATCGACGCGATCCTCGTCGGCCACGCCCACCTGGAGATCCCGGAGCGTTTCGTGACCAACAAGGCCACCGGCCGCCAGGTGCTGCTGACCGAGCCGCTCAAATGGGGCATGCGCGTCGCCGTGATCGACCTGCAGCTGAGCAAGGAGCAGGGCCGGTGGAGCGTCGCCGCGGCGCACGCCCACCTCCTGGACGCAAAGACCGTCGACGCCGATCCCGCCGTCGTCGGCGCCGTCCAGGCCGGCCACGACGCCACCGTCAAATACGTCAACCAGGTGATTGGCACGTGCACCGCGCCGCTGAGCACCGCGACGGCCTGCTGGTCCGACTCCGCGGCGATCGACGCCATCAACTACGTCCAGGCCAGCACCATCAAGGCCGAGCTCGCCAACGGCCCCTCCGCCGGCCTCCCGGTACTCTCCATCGCCGCGGCGTTCTCCCGGTCGGTGGACGTCAAGGCCGGTCCGCTGACCATCCGGGACGTGGCGGGGCTGTACATCTTCGACAACACCTTGCTCGCCATCAAGGTCACCGGCGCGCAGGTCAAAGACTACCTGGAGTGGTCGGCCCAGTACTTCAAGCCGGCCAGCGGTACCAGTGTGCGGGCGGACCAAATCACCAACGCGGCCACCGCGCTGGCCCCCAACGGCACCCCGGACTACAACTACGACGTTGTCTACGGCCTGGACGCTCCGCTGAACTACGAGATCGACCTCGCCCGGCCGGTGGGGGACCGGATCCGCAACCTCAGCTACGACGGCGCCCCGCTGCCCGCGGGCAAGGCGTTCGCCATGGCGATCAACAACTACCGGCAGAGCGGCGGCGGCAACTTCCCGGCGGTCAAGGCCGCCCCGGTGCTCTCGAACAGCCAGCAGGAGATCCGGCAGCGGATCATCGACTACGTGGTGGCGCAGGGAACCCTGGACGCCGCGGTATTCAGCCAGTCGAACTGGCGCCTGACAGTTAACGACCAGCCCCTGACAGTCACCGCCTGACGGCCGCCGCGGCGGTCCGTCCCGGAGCCTAGGGACGACGGACGACGCGGGGCCCCGGCGGCCCGCCCCCGAACCGGGC
>NZ_JBHUYA010000008.1:0-215447 GCF_042668995.1 Arthrobacter sp. NPDC057259 | reverse complement strand
CAAGGGGGTCGGTCGCTATCTTTCCGCTTCAGCGGCGGCGACTCGAATAACTTTACACACGAACACCGGACCACACAAATCGCACCCCCAAGGCCATCCACCGCCCCGAAAACCCCCGGAAACCCGGGGATTTCGGGGCGTGGCAGGGGCCGAATTCCCGTCAGACACGGGAACCCGGTTCTGTGCAGCGCGTCACGTCTCGAGGGCTCTTCGCCGGTCGGCCGCCCTAAGCCGCGAGCGCACTCCCCTGGGTCCGCGCCATGAACTCCCCTGCCCGGCGGAAGTCCCAGTAGGTGTAGACCAAGCCCACCCCCATCAGCAGCGAGGCCGTCGCGAAGAGCCACGAAAAGAGGCCACCCCAGTGAATGACTTGCGGCAGAAAGATGAGCGCCTGAATCGGGAACAACATCAGCTGGGTGGCCAGACCCCGCCGGAGTTGCACGGCCGCGGCCCGGGTCACGTCAACCCACCGAGGGTCGATCGGCTCCTTCCCGCGGATCTGCCGACGGACGGACTTCCGCTCCTCGTCGGTCAAGGACAGCATGACGTCCACCCTGCCTGGCGAGGCCGCCGGCGCAATCCGTTTCCGGTTGTAGATGATGCCGCCGACGCTGGCGGCCAGGACGGCGCAAAGGACGCCCAGCGCCACTATCAGCTCCCAGTCCACCGGCCCGGCCAAGGACACGAGCAGTCCCGCCACGGCAACCCCCGCCCCAATAACAAGCGCGCCGGCCGGAAGATAGAGGCCGTAGTAGCGGCGAATCGCGGGCCCGAGTCCCCGATCTCCGATGCCGGCAGCCCGACGTCGTGCGGCTTCCCACCGCTTCTCGCCGCGCTTCAGGAGATCGTCGACTCCGCTCATCGCGTCCTCTCCCCCGGCAAACGGCGCCACCGCCGCTAGGGCCATCTTTGTCCCACACACCGCAGTTGCCAAGGGCGGACCCTCCCCCGCGTTGCGCGCTCCCCGCCGTCGAACTAGGGTGATTGATAAGCATGCTTAGCATGCCGTGGGATCCACCCGCCGCCCGAGCCCGGGCCGCCTGATGGCCGGGCCGCACGCACCTATCGGAGGAGAACTATGTCTGACCAGTACACGTTCAGGAACCCCGTCACGGCGTATGACCAGATTGAGCCGCCGGAGCAGAGCCAGCCGGAACCCGGCCTGGACGCGAAGATGACCCCAAGGGCGGACCTTGGCGAGGAGACCTACCGCGGCACCGGCCGGCTGGAGGGCCGCAAGGCGCTCATCACCGGCGCGGACTCGGGGATCGGCGCCGCCACGGCCATCGCCTTCGCCCGCGAGGGGGCCGACGTCGTCATGTCCTACCTCCCGGAGGAGGAAGAGGACGCCGCCCGGATCGCGGGCCTGATCGAGAAGGCCGGCCGCAAGGCGGTCAAGGTCCCCGGCGACCTGAAGGATTCGGCCGTGTGCCGCGAGCTGGTCGAGACGGCCGTCCGGGAGCTCGGCGGCCTGGACATCCTGGTCAACAACGCCGGCAAGCAGATGGCGCAGAAGGCCCTGGGCGACATTACCGATGTCGAGTTCGACCACACGTACAAGACCAACGTGTACGCGATGTTCTGGCTGACCAAGGAGGCGCTGCCGCACCTGCCGGCCGGCGCGACCATCATCAACTCGACCTCCATCCAGGCGTACAGCCCCTCGGAGACGCTGGTGGATTACGCCTCCACCAAGGCTGCGATCAACAACTTCACCAAGGGCCTGGCGCAGCAGCTGGCGCCCAAGGGCATCCGCGTCAACGCCGTGGCGCCGGGCCCCATCTGGACCCCGCTGCAGCCCAGCGGCGGCCAGCTCACCGAGGACCTGCCGGAGTTCGGCAAGGAGACCCCGCTGGGCCGCGCCGGCCAGCCGGCCGAGCTCGCCCCGGCCTACGTGTTCCTGGCCTCCCCCGAGTCCAGCTACGTGATCGGCGAGACGCTGAACGTCAACGGCGGCATGCCGACGCCGTAACGTCCCTCTCGCCAAACGCCAGTGGGCCCCTCCCGGACTTCTCCGGGTGGGGCCCACTGGCGTTTGGGGATCCGCGCACGACGGCGGCCCCCCGCACGCGCGGAGGTTACCGTTGCGGCGGGAGGGACTTGCTCCAGACCACGGTGCCGTTGGCGTCGCGGAGGCTGACGGTGAAGACGTCATCCGCGCCGAGGTCCACGTGGCCGAAGAACTGGCTGGTGCCGCTGCGCGGGGACTCGTTGGCGTAGGCGCCGGCCTTGAAGAACTCCACTTTCGGGCCGAACGTGCCGTCCAGGGCATTGGGCCCGAAGCTGCCAGCGTTGATCGGGCCGGCCACGAACTCCCAGAACGGGTCGAAGTCGGTGAACGCGGCCCGGTCCGGCGAGTAGTGGTGCGCGGCGCAGTAGTGCACGTCGGCGGTCAGGAAGACCACGTTTTTAACCCGGTTGCGCTTGAACGCCGAGAGCACCGCGGCGAGCTCGAGCTCCTTGCCCAGCGGGGCGCCGTCGTCGTGGTTGGACAGCGATTCCTCGTTCACCGGCCCGTCGGGGACCACCAGCCCCAGCGGCAGGTCGTTGGCGATCACCTTCCACGTGGCCTTGGAGCGGCTGACCTCGCGGATCAGCCAGTCCGTCTGCTCCTGGCCCAGGATGTGGGTCAGGTGCGTTTCCTTGCCGTCGGTGTTCGGGTCCTTGAAGCTGCGCATGTCCAGGCAGAAGATGTCCAGCTGCGGGCCGCGGGAGATCTTGCGGTAGATCCGTTCGGGTTCGAACCCGGTGCCGCCGGCGCTCACCCCGGCGATGGGCTGGTATTCCTGCCAGGCCTGCCGGCCGCGGGCGGCGAGGACGTCCACGCGGCGTTCGGTGTAGCGGGTGTCGGTGAGGATCTGGCCGGGGTACCAGTTGTTGTGCGTCTCGTGGTCGTCCCACTGGGCGATGACGGGCACCTCGGCGTAGAGGGCGCGGATGTTCTTGTCCATCAGGTTGTAGCGGTGCCGGCCGCGGAAGTCGTTGAGCGTCTCGGCCACCTTGGAGACCTCCTCGGTGACCAGGTTGCGCCAGATCTGCCCGTCGGGTTCGGTGACCTGGGCGCTGATGGGGCCGTCGGCGTAGATGGTGTCGCCGGAGTGGATGAAGAAGTCCGGGCGGGTGGCGTGCATGGCCGCGTAGCCGCGCATCCCACCGATCTCCTCGTTGATGCCCCAGCCCTGGCCGGCGGTGTCGCCGGTCCAGACGAAGCTTTGGCCGCGGGCTTCCCGGCCGCTGGCCAGCAGCCCGGTGTCGGCGGCGGTGCTGAAGGAGCCCTGCGCGGTTTCGCCGGCGAGGCCGTCCGCGTCCTCGAAGTGCATGCTGACGGCGAAGCGGGTGCCGGCGGGCAGGTGGCTCGCGTCGATCCGGGCGGTGAAGTCGGTGGCCTCGGTGGCGGCACTGCCCCGCAGCACCCGGCGGAAGGCGCGGCCGCCGCGCAGCAGGGACCCGCCGTCGTCCACAGCCAGCAGCTCCGCCACCAGGGTGCCGGACCCGGACGAGCGGGACCACAGGACACCGGAGCCGGTGGTGACGTCGCCGGTGGAGATGCCGGAGGGCAGGGTCAGGCGGTTGCGGACCAGGGCGACGCCGGACGCGCTGGCGGCGGTGGCGGTTCCGGGGACGACGGCGGCTGCACCGGCGGCGGCCAGGGCACCCTTGAGGACATTGCGGCGGCTGAATTCAGTCATGCCTCCACCGTTGCCGGTCCGGATGAACCGCTGGTGGCGGCGGTGTGAACGGGGCACGGGCGGCTTCCGAAGGGCACAAAAAAGCAGGGCCCGTCCGAAGACGGGCCCTGCTCGAAACCTAACGGTCCCGGAACTCTAAGAAATTAGAGGCCCTGGATGTTGGTTGCCTGCGGGCCCTTGGGGCCCTGCTCGACGTCGAAGGAGACCTTCTGGTTCTCTTCGAGGGAGCGGAAGCCGGAGGAGTTGATCGCGGAGTAGTGTGCGAAAACGTCCTGCGAGGAGTCATCGGGGGAAATGAAGCCGAAGCCCTTTTCAGCGTTAAACCATTTGACGGTACCAGTAGCCATTATTTTTGTCCTTCGTGAAGGTAGAGGGAAAATCCCGACTTTCGGGCCCTCCGGTGTGGGGTGCTCAAAACCGCTGCTTCAGAAGAACACGGACTTTCGACCGTGCGTACTGCCTGAACTACGAACTGCAAACACAACAACAGGTTCAACACTACAGGAGTTGGGCGCCGTTAATTACCACATGACGCGGAGTGCCCGGGCCGGGCGGCTAGGACTGCGGCTGGGCCTGCCGGACGTCCGCGGCCGACGGCGCCGTCCCCGGCCGGGGGTTCGACGTAGCGTCTGCGGGCCCTGTTGCGGCGACGGCCGCAGCCCGGTTGCCCTTGGTGATCCGCCGCTCGACGGCGCGGCCCGCGGCGACCGAGAGCCGGTGCGCGGGGCGTTCGACGTAGCGGAAGAACAGCTCGGCGACGCCGAAGGATGCCGCCACGCCCAGGACCAGGCCCAGCGGGAGCGAGACGCCGCGCAGCAGGGTGGCGGCGGCCAGGATGATCGGCAGGTGCACCAGGTAGAGGCTGAAGGAGATACGGCCCAGCCACTGGGCGAGGGAGGTGTCGCCCAGTTTCTTGGCCGAGCCGGAGAGCAGGAACACCAGCACGATCAGGGTGGCGCCCACAGTGATGACGGCCTCGATGCCGGGGATGGGCGGTTCGGGGCTGATCCACTCGGCGTTCGCGAGGTAGAGCCCGACGGCGGCCAGCAGCAGCCAGATCACCCGCGGCCAGGCGCTGGTCAGCTCGCGGATCCGTTCCCGTTCTGCGCTCAGGATGGAGCCGATGGCGAAGATTGGCATGTAGGTCAGCGCCTCGATGTGGAAGACGCCGCCGATGACCGCCAGGCCCAGGGCGATGGCCAGCTTGAGGTGCCAGAACCGGCGCCAGCGCAGGGCGAGGAAGACGTAGAGCGGCAGCAGCAGCGAGAACGCGACCTCCCAGCGGAGGGTCCAGAGCGGGGTGTTGATGGTGCTGGCGTTGAGCAGCAGCAGGGCGTCGCGGAAGACCTGTCCCGGGTCCGGCGTGGTGACGTACATGTCCGCCCACGGGCTCTGCAACGGCGACGGCGTGCGCGGGATCAGCACCATGAGGACGACGGCGAGTGCCAGCGCCGCCCACGCCGGCAGGTAGAGCCGCAGCAGCCGCTTGGCGTAGTACGGCGCCCAGCTCCTGCCCGGGAGGGACTTCGTGAACGGCAGGATTAGGACGAAGCCGGAGAGCACAAAGAAGACATGGACCGCGGGGGTGCCGTTCCAGAAAACGTGCAGTGGTGAGAACACCGCCCACATCTCGGGGCTGGTGAGCCGGGAGGAGCGGTCGTTCGAGACGACCCGGCCGACCCACGGTAGCGTGGAAATCGCGTGGCAGGCAACCACCACCAGGGCGGCCAGCCCGCGGAGGCCGTCCAGTTGCGTGACTCGGGTGGATCCGTGCTGATTTGGCATCGATTCATGTTACCAGTCCGTTACATTTGGGCGGCGGGGACGCTCTCGGCGATCTGCTTGATGGCGGCGAGGGTTCTGGGGATGCCGTCCAGCGCCTGCTGGGTGCGGTCGGCGATCTGGGCGTCGGCGTTGTCGCCGAATTTCTCCTGGAACATGGCGATGCCTTCCGGCAGGAATTCCCATGACTCGGTCAGGACGGTTCCGGATTCGGCCGGCGTCATCGTGAAGGCCCACCGGACGTACTTCCCGCCTACCACCCAGGCGAATTCCCGGCCGCGTTCCGCAGCCACCACCTGCGACCGGGTCTCCCACGTCCGCCCCGGGACCTCGTTCCGGCCGGTGAACCAGGCGCCGACGGTGCCGGCGCTATCCTCCTCGTCCCACCAGCAGGTTTTGCACACAGGGCTCCACTCACCGGTGCGGGTGACGTCGGAGACGAGGTCGTAGAGCGCCTCGACGGAGGCGTTGACCGTGACGGATTCCTGGTGCTGGCGAGGGTTCTGAGTCATGGCTCCATCCTTGCAGACGGCTCCCTTGTCCGTGCCGATGTCTACGAGGCGGGCCGCCGGACGCCCATCAACCGCGGGGCCGCCGGCATATCCTTCAGGAACGCGTCCGTAGCCCTCAGCGTCCCCGAGGTACCCATGGAAATGCCTAAGGCGTCCGATGCCGACAAGGACCGTTTCCGCTCGCTGGTGCCAGACCTCCCCGAGATAGTTATCAAGCCGATGTTCGGGAATCTGGGGTCTTTCGAGAACGGCAATATGTTCGCCGGCCTGTTCGGTCCCACCGTCGGCGTGAAGCTGTTCGAGGAAGACAAGGCCGCGCTCGAAGGCACCGAGCGAACCGTTCCGTTCGGGCCGGCCGAGCGCCCCATGGGTGGCTGGACCGGTTTGCCGGAGATCTGGAGCGACGAGGGCGGCAGCGATGAGCCACGCGCCAGGGCCTGGGTTGCGAAGGCGTTCGAGCATGTGGCCGGACTGCCGGCCGAAGGTGCCCAAGGCGTAGAAGCAGGCGGAGGCTAGCGCCGAGAGGGAACATGGTCTGCCGCGGCCCAGGCTCTAACTGCCGAAGTCGTCGCCAGTGAGAGTCCGCGGCATCTTCGCCCCGGGTTCACCGCAACACCTAAGGGGAGAGTGACCTCAGCGGGCGCGGCCGTCGCCGACGGCGTCGGCATGGTCCTGGCCACCTCCGGCAACATGAACTCCCCACTGCCCACGGCGTTCCCCCCGAAAACGTGGGGTCCCGTTCGCATTTATCTACGCCATCTCGTACACCGGATCGGCGGCCTCATTCTCATGCCAGACGGGTCCGACGGGTGCTCAGATTCCCCTTCATCACCTCCGGCAACGTCGTCATCAGCCACGCTCTCCGCCCAATAGCGGCCTCCTACGACACCGAAAAGTCAAGAGTGTACTGGCCGTCCCCAACGTACGTGACGTCAATATCGGAGCGTCCATATTGGTCAAGTTCTCGCCTGCCGATGAACGCTCCAGGAGGAAGACCCATACGGCGGCGAATATAGGAACCTAAATGCGAATTAGGTGCGGTAGTTGTTAGGTCCTTTCCGTAAGAATTTTCGCCGCTCGCTACTCTGACCGATAAGAGCTCCGAGTCATCTCCTATCATATCGAACGTCACATTCCGAGGAGGAAAGAAGCCACACCGTCCTATTGCCGATGGGATGGATATATAAGCCTCATCTTTACTTACCCGCCCCCGACTCAAACCCCAATTTATTCCCCCTCCAGGAAAATAGTCACCACCGTAGGTGTTGAGTAGAGACAAGCTATGCGTAACACCAACCCACTCATCGTCACTCAATGGTGGATCCGATAGACTTTTAGTCGGCCTGGTCAAGGACATTCTGGACGGTCGCTGATGACTCACGGGCAAACGCTGGCGCGTGCTTTCGTCAACGTCGCTGCAATCGAGTAGCAGGCCCATACCGGACTCGCAATATTCATCTGCCTGCTCGGGATATACGTACGTCATGACGTTCTGCTGTACCGTGCGTTGGAGGCCAAACCCTGGGTTGGTGTAGTTGGCCGAGCCCGTGAACGCGCTAGCAGGCAAGCCTTCGGCTGACCACAGGTATACCTTGGAATGCACGACATCGGGCCCGGGAAAATAGGAAATCCTCAGGCTTCCGTCCAAGAGGCTTTGCCTTGTCAAACGCACAAACGCGTCGTGTTCCGGCCTCGTTGTGCCGCCGCCCGCAAACATGCCTACGCGCAGATCGATTGATAATTTAGGCAGTGTCGCATCCAATGCGCCGACGGCAACCTTGAGGCGGTTTGTGTGCTCAATGAGCGTGGCCGGGGATGCGTAACCGGTAACAATTGTCAAGGTGTCTGCGCCCGCCAAGTGCGGCTCGATCAGGACTCTTTCAAAAAGCCTATCCGCAAACATTTCGCCCCCATTTAGTGCACTGCTTAGCTCGAAAAGACCGGAATTCGATTCATGAGATTTGGCTCCACAAAATCGTAGGGCAATTTGGCGAATGTGCGCAAGATAGCTTCAAATACGACGCGGGCCCCATCCACAGGGACGGCCATGCCGATTTGCTTGCGTACGCTTTCCTTTGACCCCTGAAAGTGGTACCAATCGGGGAAAGTCTGCAACCTAGCTCGCTCGCGATTTGTCAATGCGCGGTTCTCAGACCAGTGATAGACATGAGTGCCGCCGCCACCGGACCCGGTGATGGTGTAGGCGGGCATATCAGGGCGAAGCCTCTTGTAGATCTGGCTCATAGTCGCACCCGCTACATTAAGCTTCAGATGTTCAGGAAGATCAGCCGTGAAAGCATTCTGGCCGGGCAGAATGTGAGACAGCCGCTCCTGCACGACCGGCGATTGCTTTGTGGGTTCATTATTGTGGGCGTCAGTTGCGATAGGAGGGCACTCGATGGCGGCCTGAGAACTGACGTCCAGATGGCTGTAAAGCACCGGCGAAGGAACCCTAAACTCAACATCCTGATCGTTTCGGATACCCACGATCAGGATCCGATGGCGGGCCTGCGGTACGCCATACTGTTCGAATTTGTACAGGTGAGGGACAACTCTGTACCCGGCCTGGATCATTTCGCCGAGAATTAGCCCGAAAGTGTCTCCAGAGTTAGAGCTTCGGAGCCCACCGACGTTTTCCGCCACAAACCATAGTGGCTGGTGAGACTTTAGGACGCTAATACCATGCTGGTACAAGGGGCCGAAGGTACCGTCGATTCCTTTCTGCTCGCCTACGATACTGAAGTCATTGCAGGGGAAACCGAATGCAAACCCCTCAATCTCAGGCAGGGAGTGCGTTTCAAGGGTTCGGACGTCTTCACAGTGCACGCTATCAGCGGATGCACCGGGGATATTCGCGATATAGGTGTCGCAAGTAGAACGATCGTAGTCACTCGCCCACTGGTGAACTATTTCGTGTCCGGGCACGTTCGCTCCGGCCAGCTTTGCGCCCAGCGCGAGACCACCGGGGCCCGAAAATAACTCACCGAGTCTGTACTTCACTGCATCTCCCTTGAGAACTAACGGCCCAGCGCAGACCTGGGGTCCACGCTGCGAATCGACTTTCATCGCAACTACGAATGTATGTTCGACTGCGCCAGTCTAGCAGCTGCCTGCGACGGTGAGACGGATCCTGCAGGGGACTCGCGCGTGGGCAAGGACGACAGCCACCGCGTCACTCCGCTCTAGGTCGTTTCAGAATGTACGCAACCGGCAGGCGGCTCATCCGCCAGCAAGCTCACTTGGTCATCCGGGTTCATTGAGGCCGCGGCGACGTAAAGCTCTACGGCGCGATTAGATTCTTCCAGCTCGAGACGGTTCAAGTTGAAGCGCTTGCCTCACTCCGGCCGTAAATGAGATCCGTGATGACCCCCGTACGGAGCTAAGACTTCTTCGACGATGTTCATAGACCCCCGGAGTAGCATCAGGAAGCTGGTCGGAAGAAATTCATCCAAAGAAATTCGCCGCTCTGGGGCGACTTTGACTAAAGTTTGATCCTCGAGGTAAAACCCAACATGTCTAAGTTCGCGGTCCAGTGTATTAGCGTCTCCCCTGTAAGCAAACAAGGCTATAACATCAGATAAGTCTCAAACGTCGATTCGTCTATAAGGAGCAGTCCCCTGCATGCTGAACTACTGGATGTTCCCGCGGCCTTTCCGAAAACTCACCGGGGTACCGCTGCGTGTGGCGGTCAGCGTTAGGTTGGCGCTCGGAAAAGAATGGGCAGGCCAACGGCAGACTCAAGTCAATTTTGAAGAGGCCTTGGAACAAGAAGGACTTAAGCGCCCCGGTGAACGGCGGGACGGCTCTGGAAGCGGGGGTCGGACCCACCAGGCGTCGCTCAAGACCCTCGGCCTCGTGTTTAACGGCAAAGACCAACACGGTGTCAGGAGACTGTATACGACTCTTGCCGGTGACGCGCTGGCCAAGGGCTCGAACCCGATTCCGGTACTCACCGAACAAGTCATGAAGAACCAATTCCCTTGCTACCAGTACAGCGGTGGGCGGGGGTTGAAGGAGATGGCACCTCGATTTAGAGTGCGTCCATTCGTCTTCATCCTGCAGCTACTTCTGCATCCACAGCTAGGTGGGAACCTGACTCAAGAGGAGACTGCCAAGCTTGTCCTTACGTACGGTGAATCTAATAGCTCTAAATGTGTCGACGACGTCGTTAGGAGAATTCTGAAGTTTCGCATCGACGGCGACTCTTCTCTTGAAGCCGACTTTGACGAGAAGTTCGGCACTAGCTGGGAACAATCACGGACCGGCAACCGGTTCGGACATCTCTTGGATATAGCCAATACGGCATTGAACTGGTTGGAATATACTCTACTCATTCAACGTGAACTTCGGCCCTCGTCTATCAGCCTGATTCCGAGCCAGGTGGCTAAGGCACGAGAGTTCGTGAACACTTACCAGTCAAAACCATTGTTGCGGGACCACACTGACGAGGCGAAGTTCCAGCGGGCCTACGGCCTGGCTCCCGGAACCTTTCGCGACAACCGCAACCTAACGCGCGAATCCTCAGTTACCCTCCAGGCCGTGATGGCGTCGGAAGTCAACGCTCAGTTCGTCAAGCTTTCCACAACTCGGATCATCACAGGCATCGACGCCCGGCTCGTCCGAGAAATTAGGGACATTACGGGCTTCGACGAGGCTTTCGTCCAGAAGACCCTCCAGAAGTTGCATCCCAATGGCGAGCTTGGACCCTTCCTGACCAAGCTCAATGAAATGGCACATCAAGGTCGTGAAGACGCCCGGGACTTTGAGCTAGCCACAGCTGAGGTATTCCGCACAGTCTTTGGTTTCGAAGCAGAGCAGATCGGCCAGCACGGACGCCAACCGGACATTTGGGTCAAGGATCGGGCAAAAGGATACTCCGGCATCATCGACAACAAGGCGATCCAGGACTTCTCGATTAGCCACACTGCCGAATCGGTTATGGCCAACACCTATATCCCTGCGTACCGAAGCAACGATGGGCACGACCTGGCGTTTTTCATGTACATCGCCGCGGGACTAAAACCAACAGTCAACCGAGGTCTCACTAACATCATCGAACAGACCGGTGTCGGCGGCTCTGCAATCGACATAGCCACGTTCATCGAACTTGTGCTGCATTATGACGACACGCGACATGAGGCCAGCCGCGATGCATTGCGGGATCTGTTCTCTATCGGCCGCGCCATTTCGCTGGCCGACGTTGAAGAAGCCTTAGTCGCCCGGTAAAGCGAGGGAGGGTTTGAACGTCGACCAAGAATCGGCACCATCAACTGAAACCTTCAAGACCAAGGAAGCCCAGCACCCTCGACACACCCAGGGCAGTCGCCTGGGAGCGAATCAAGACGGCCGCTAGCTGTACTGGGCCGGGACGTTGTTGACACGTAGGGCTTGAAAACGAGGAGGACCTCCGGGCTAAGTGGAGCTGTCTAGTTCACACACTTGGCGCACGGAGGTCCTCATGTCCCACGTTAATGCCCGTCTCACTGTTCACGGAAGACGCCTGATCGTTGACCGGGTGGCCGCGGGCCGCCCGGTCGCCCATATCGCCGCGGAGCTGGGCGTTTCCCGGCAGACCGCCTACCGCTGGGTCAGACGTTTCCGCGCTGAGGGGCCAGCGGGCCTGGCGGACCGCTCGAGCCGGCCGCGGTCAACACCCACCCGCACCAGTGCCGATCGGGAACAGACCGTTCTGGACGCCCGACGGTCAGTCCGGTTCGGGCCGCTGCGGATCGCCGCGCTCACCGGGTTCCGCCCCGGACCGTGTCCCGGATACTTCACCGCCACGGGGTCCCGCGGCTTGCGGACTGCGACCCGCTGACCGGGACCCCGATCCGGGCCACGCGGACCACCTCGAACCGGTGTGAACGCTCACGTCCCGGTGAACTGGTCCATCTGGACGTCAAGAAACTCGGACGCATCCGGGAAGGAGGCGGCTGGCGCGCCCACGGCCGCTCCGAGCAGGTGAGAGGACGCGGAATCGGCAACGACTACGTCCACGTCGCGGTCGATGACCACACCCGCCTCGGCTACGCCGAGGTCCTTTCCGACGAGAAGGGCGCCACCGCGGCGGGATTCCTCACCCGGGCCGCAGACTACTTCGCAGGGCACGGCATCGACCGGATCGAACGCATCATCACAGATAACGCCCTCGCCTACCGCAACTCCGCCGCGTTCCGCCAGGCAGTGGCCGACCTCGGAGCCGCCCAGCGCTTCATCAAGCCCCACTGCCCCTGGACCAACGGCAAAGCCGAACGCTTCAACCGCACCCTGCAAACCGAATGGGCCTACCGGCAGGTCTTCACCAGGAGCGACCCCCGCCAAGCCGCACTTGCGCCCTGGCTCCAGCACTACAACACTGAACGAATCCACACCGGCATCGGAACCCCACCTATCACCCGGGTGTCACCAACCTAATGGCCCAGTACAGCTAGCGCCGGCGCCTCTACCGCGTGCGCCAGTGCGGAAACTCCCCCGCCGCTCCGGGCGCCTTCGGCGCTATCGCGCCAGCCACGCCCACATGCACGACCTATCGAGTTGCTCATCCGGGCCGCCGGTGTCGAAACCGTCGCCGAGTGCTGTCGATGTCCCACGACGTCACACTTGTGCACGGAGGGGTGTGTGATCCCAGGACATAGGCGACACAAGTCCGGGAGATCGGCGACACCCCCGATTGGCCATGTCAAGGACGAGGTCATCCTCCTGGCCGTACCCGAAGGCGGAACGTTCAAATCAGAGGCTGCCCGCCGCCACGACCTTGACCGCCAATGGGCCCACGAACTTTTGGTCAGGTGCTCGTTGCCAGTGAGTCCGCACAAACAGCTGCGGTGCCGTTTCTCGGCCGGAGGCAACGCACTTCGTTGCGTCACAGAGCCTCACGCTCCTGACGGCGTAGAGTCCTTCGGCTGGGCGGAAAGAACAAACCGAAGCTTTGGGAGCGGTTGTCGAACATGGCTCGCTGAACATGGCGCGAGAGCGTCGGCCCCCGTGAGAAGTTTTTGGTGATACTAGGATGGCTTCCAGCAAACACCGGGCGGGCAGGGAAGGCTTTCCTCATGGGATTTGATGTGTCGTCAGCCAGCGAACTGGAACTGATTGAGACTCTCGAACGGGTGAAGGCAGAACTGAAGCGGAGGGATCTCGTCCGCACACGTAGCACGGTGGGCGACTTCGGAGAATACCTGGCTGTTGCGATGTACGGGGGCGCTCTATCCCCGAAGGGGTCGGCGGGTTACGACCTGATCGACAGTAAGGGGCGGAAAGTCCAGGTCAAGACGCGGTCCGCGGATGTGGACCTGTCGTCAAGGAAATTCGCGGGACTCGGCAAGGGTGGCTTCGAGGTCTGCCTGTTCCTGTGTTTGACGACCTCCTCATACCGTCCCCATCTGGCCCGCGAGGTAGACGGGGGCCGGGTGGCGAAGCTCCTGGACAGCTACGGGAGAGTCTCGTACGGGAAGATCCGGAACGAGGGGATTGACGTGCTCGAGACAGCATTGGCCGCTTATGAGGTGGTCACCGGGGTCAGGTAGTCAGGCTCCGGCGACTTCCTTCTCGCCCAGTGCCAGCGCCACACCGTTTGCTCGGATACACCCCACGCATCGGCGCCTCCGGAGGTACCCTCCTCGATGGACTCGTGCTCAGCGTAGGAGCCGCCCGGTTGGCCCGGACATCCCAGGGATAGCCGTCGCCGGTAACGCGTTCGCGGTTAGCCAGATGCTCGATCTGGTGTTTCATTGCGAGGCGCACAATTCCGAGGTGGTCGGCACCCGGTCACTGTCGCCGAAGCGTGTAACCGTCGACCATTAGAAAGGCAAACGGATTCGCGATCATGCGGAACACAGTTTAGACACCCTTGAGCTGAGTCGTCACACTCTCGATGGCTCCATCGACGTCGTTTTCGCCCGCTTCGAGGACAACCCTCAGTAGCTTAGCGTTCTCCTCCGGGTCCACTTTCAGCGACTCGCGCCGCCTGGTCTGCTTCTCGATGCCCCGCTCGATGTGGGCGACGGAGCCGTCTTAGCGGATTCACTGCTGAATGTAGGTCACGACTTCACTGCTAAATGTAAGTCACGACACCTCCCGACGAGCATTAGGCACTTTTCAGCGTCGCAGAAATAACCCCTAGAAACCTTGGATTCTAGGGTTATTTCCGGTGCGCGGAGGGGGACTTGAACCCCCACCCCCTTTCGAGGACTAGCACCTCAAGCTAGCGCGTCTGCCATTCCGCCACCCGCGCAGTGGTTCTCTATGCGGACAACTGCCTTATGGCGGTTGCTTCTTCGCCAGAGTAGCGAGAAAACATTAGCACGAAGTTTCCTGCTATTCCGCGCATGGATGGTCGGACCCACAATCGTGTCTGGTTCGGGCGCTTGGGTACCCTTTACGACGTGTTCGTGTCATGGAAGTCGCGCGTCAAAGCTTCTTTCGACACCGCGTGTCGGCAGTCAGGCCTCTCACCATGAACGGACAGTATCGAGCCGACAAGCCGTAAGTGACACGGGACACGAAGTTGACCGAGGTGGACATTCCGCTCGAGGCCCTGGTGGATCCGGTGTGGCCAGGGCCGCGTCTGCAGGGACGGCACCCGGATCCCGCTGCCGTGAACAGCGGACGCCGGCCTGAACCAGGTTCCACTCCGGCGAGCTTTGCGCGAGTGTCTGAGCCTTGGCTCCCCCAGCCCGCAGCGTGGGGCGCCCACGCCGTCAATCGTCAGGAGCACGACCCCGCTTCCGCGCGGAAACTGACCAAAGCGGCGCTGGAGCGTCATCGGACACTGTGGCGGAAGGGCAACCTCACCACCGGCGACGACGGGACGTGGCGGCCGCGATGGGTGGGAACTCCGAACGGCTTCCGGTGAGAACAGTGTTGCTCACAACGGTCCCGCTGGCCGAGGACGGCTGGCTGCAACCGAACAACGCGGCATGGGTCGTACGGTAGTGAGTTCCCCGGCCAGATACTCTCAGAACATGGATTTTTGGCTGCAAATAGTTTCTACTCTCATAGGTACTTTGGCTGGTGCCCTGTCGGCGTTAGGCACGGGTTATTTGGTGCGCAGGAGAGAGGCACGAGAAAAAGAGGTCGCAGCGCTGAACGGACTGCTCCTCGACCTTCAATTCAAGCGGGCTCTGACTAGGATCAAGCCGCGAGTCGCGGAGGGACAATCGCAGGACGCGAAACAATGCACGGAGTCCGTTTTGCACTCTCGTCAGTTAGTTCGGGAGGCCAGACTCCAACTGCGCCCGAACTCGCGCGCTTTTGGCAACCTCGCTCGAATGTTTGCTGCCTGCAACACATACCTTCAGGCGACTAGGGCTAAACCCGAAAATTATCAATTTGAGTTGATTACACTTCGAGGTGTCCTCGACGAAGAAGCGAAGGACCTAGCTGCCGAAAAGGGCGTTTCCTATCGGGGCCCTGGATCATTCGCCTACTCCTCCCCTGCGTCCTAAATTCTCGACGATTCAGCACGCCAGCACTCCGCCGTTCTTAGGCTCCTCCCTAGAACTCTAGACCTATCAGTTCGCCAACCCACTGCCCTAACCCCACATCAGGAATCCCTTTCCCCACAGGGGCTGCCCGTGCCACAGTAACCGCCATGAAAACCTTCGATCCCACGGACGATCTCCAAGGCGCCACCTTCACCGCCGCTAACCTGCGCGGTGCACGGTTCATCCGGGCGGATCTGTCCGGCGCGGTGATGCGGGGCGTGGACCTGTCCGGGGCGGATATTGATGCTCCGTGGCTGGCCGAGGACGGGAGCACGCTGCTGGTCAACGGGGTGGACGTCGTGCCCCTGGTGGAGGCCGAACTCAACCGCCGCTTCCCCGGCCGGGGCGAACGCCGGGCCACGGACCCGGGCGGACTAAGAAACGCCTGGGCACGATTGGAGCAGGCCTGGGACCTGGCGCTGGAGCGCGCAGCCGTGCTGCCGGCCGGAGCCGTCGAGGTCCAGGTGGACGGGGAATGGTCCTTCGCGCAGACCCTCCGGCATCTGGTGATGGCCACGGACACCTGGCTCCGCAAGGCCATCCTGGAGATCGAGCAGCCGTACCACCCGCTCGGGCAGCCCAACGTGGAGTTTGAAACCGACGGCTACGACCTCTCCGTCTTCGCCACCGAACCGCCGCGATACCCCGAAGTCCTGGAAGCGAGGAGAGACCGGCAGGCGATGGTCCGGGCGTTCCTCGCCACGGTCACGGAGAATGACCTGAACAAAGAGCGCCGCAACCCGTGGGCGCCGGACCACGCGGTGACGGTACGCTCCTGCCTGCACACCATCCTCAACGAGGAGTGGGACCACCTGCGCTACGCTCTCCGCGACCTGGACGCCGTCGAACGCGGCGCTAGCGGAATCAATACGGAGCCAGGCCCTTAGCAAACAAGTCTGATGAAAAACCGTGGAAAAACCCGGCACTGACTGGGAACCGCGTTCGTTGGCCTAGGTACCACGCCCCCGCCGACCACCCCGGCCGACACCTAATGAGGCAACATGCAGGTCCCCACCACCGTCTGGATACTGACCATCATCGGAATTGTGGGCCTGCTGGCCTTCGATTTCTTTTTTCACGTCCGCAAGGCCCACACCCCCAGCCTGAAGGAAGCGACCCTCTGGTCCTCCATCTACGTGGGCCTGGCGCTGCTGTTCGGCGTCGGCGTGCTGATCTTCGGCGGCGTGGACATGGGCACCGAATACTTCGCCGGCTACGTCACGGAGAAGGCCCTCTCCGTGGACAACCTGTTCGTCTTCCTCATCATCATGTCCAGCTTCCGGGTGCCGCGGGCGGACCAGCAGAAGGCGCTGCTGTTCGGCATCGTCTTCTCCCTGATCGCCCGGACAGCGTTCATCTTCCTGGGCGCGGCGCTGATCAGCAGCTTCTCCTGGGTGTTCTACATCTTCGGCCTGATCCTGCTGCTCACCGCCGGCAACCTGCTCAAGCCCGACTCCCACGAGGACGACGAGAAGGACGGCCTGATCGTCCGGCTCACCAAGAAGTTCCTCCCGGCGTCCTCCAACTACGACGGCGACAAGCTCTTCACGGTCGAGAACGGCAAGCGCGTCCTCACCCCCATGCTCTTGGTGATGGTGGCGATCGGCGGCACGGACATCCTCTTCGCCCTCGACTCCATCCCCGCCATCTTCGGCCTGACCCAGAACGTCTTCGTGGTCTTCACCGCCACCGCGTTCTCCCTGATGGGCCTGCGGCAGCTCTACTTCCTGATCGACGGGCTGCTGGACCGGCTCATCTACCTCTCCTACGGCCTGGCCGCAGTGCTGGGTTTCATCGGCGTCAAACTCGTGCTGCACGCCCTGCACGAGAACAACCTGCCGTTCATCAACGACGGCGAACACGTCAACGTGATCGAGGTCAGCACCGGGGCGTCCCTGCTGGTGATCCTGGGCGTTCTCACCATCACGGTCCTGGCCTCCATCTTCAGCCCCAAGGGCAAGGCCAAGAACGCCGTCTCCGGCGCCAAGCGGCACGCCGTCGAATACCTGGACCTCAACTACGAAACCGACATCACCGAGCGCGAGCGGATCTTCGCCAAGATGGTGGCCGAGGAACAGCAGCTCCAGGCCCTGCCGGAGAAGTACAAGTCCCTGGTCCACCACGAGACCGAGTTCAAGGACCTGCTGCACCGCGCCCACGCCGAGCACGACAAGGCGCTACAGCGGGAGGGGCTGCGGTAGGACCCCCTTCCCACCCCGCCCGGGGTTGGGTTTAATGGAAGAAGTTTGGAGGGGAGTATCCCCACCGCTGATCCGTCGTCAGTACGGGAGTCTCAGGACTCCCCGGCGGGCAGGGCCGTCAACCGCGGCCGGGAGAGACCTCCAGTTGGTTCACGCACTGACTGGAAGCAGGTCCCACCATGGTTTTCCTCGTCCACCACCCCGCACCCCCTGAAGCGTCCGGCCGCCGGCGCCCGTCCCGGCGCCGGCACGCCACGGTGATCGTCCTGGCCGGCATCGACGGCGCCGGAAAGTCGACGGCGGGACGGCTGCTGGCACGCCGCCTCACCTCCGCCGGGCACCCGGCTGTCCTCGCCCGGAATCCCTGCGGGCGGAGCACCCTGGCGGCGTGGTCACAGCGTCTCGGCCTCACCGTCCCGGCGAAGCTCTTGGATGCGGTGGAAACGGGGATCCGCTGCGCCAACGTGCTGGTGTCCCAATTGCGCGCCGCCACCTTCCCGGGCATCGTCATCATGGACCGGCACCTCTACTGCCAGCTGGCCCTCAAGCGGGTGAAGGGCCTGGACCAGGGACGGGTGCTGCCCTGGCTGCTGCGGCTCCTCCCCCACCCGGACGTCGTCTTCTACCTCGAGATCCCCGCCGAGACCGCCCTCGCCAGGATCATGGAACGGGCACCGACACCGAGGACCTCGAGATCCTGAGGTCCTTCGACCGGGCCTACCGGGAGCTGGAAGACTTCGACTCCTTCGTCCGGATCGACTCCGGGACGTCCTCGGGGCAGATTGTCGAGGACCTCTGGCGGGAGCTCGCGGCGTCCGGGCTGGTGCCCGCGGGTCCGGAGGGGGTGCGGTAGGGGTTCGCCTATCCCACCTGTTGTCCCATCCGTCGTTTTCATGCCCCAGCGGCGGCGCGGCAGAATGGAAGCATGACCCTCACTACCTTCGCCCTCATCCGCCACGGCCAGACCGACTGGAACGCCGAGCGCAGGCTGCAGGGGTCCACCGACATTCCGCTCAACGACGTCGGCCGCGCCCAGGCGCGCGACGCCGTCGCCGCCCTCGCAGCTTTCCGGTGGGACGCGATCGTCTCCTCGCCGCTGAGCCGGGCCGCCGAAACCGCGGACCTGATCGCCGCCGGGCTGGGCCTAAGCGTGGCCCGCCGCGTCCCGGAGCTCACCGAACGCGCCTACGGCCCCGCCGAGGGCATGACCGACGGCCCCGAGCTGGACAAACTGCGGATCCCCAACGGCTTCCGCGGCGCCGAGAGCGAAGAGGATGCCGCCGAACGCGGTCTCGCCGCCCTCGAGGCACTGGCCGAGGAGTACCGCGGCGGGCACGTCCTGGTGGTGGCGCACGGGTCCCTGCTGCGGGTCAGCCTCAGCCGCGCCGCCGGCCGCCACCTGGACAGCGTGGAAAACGCCGCCCTGAACCTGGCCCACCACCACCCCGAGGACGGCTGGAACCTCGAATACTTCAACGGCGAGCGCCTCAGCGCCGTCGTCTAGGAACCGCGCGTCACACTCCCGGCGCCGGCAACACGGCCGACGCATAACTGGTCCTATGAGTCGGCCAAAAACCAGCCGTGTAACCGGCAGGTTAAACCCGGTTTCCGGCCCGTAAAGCTCTCCTCACCCCCGCCATTTCAAGGGTTTTTCGCCCTCTCGGGGTCCTAGCTTGGACCTTGGTTCGACCAATGAACCAAGTCGTCTCAAGCCCCCGAGGAGCACCCCGTGAACGTTTCCACCGCCGAGAAGCCGGCCACCGGCTCCGTGCCGCCGGGCACGGCCGGAGCGGCCGGCCCCGCCGTCGCCGGTTCCACCGCCACCTCCCCCGCCAGCTCCACCGCCAGCTCGGGGGCCCGCCGTCGTCTGCTGCCCGTCAGCGGCAAGCGCCCCGGCCCCGTGGCCGTCACCCTGCTCTTCTCCCTGGGCTGGGTGTTCATGTACGCGGACCGGAACATCCTCTCCCCCGTCATGAGCGTCATCCAGTCCCAGTGGGGACTCAACAAGGGCCAGCTGGGCCTCATGTCCACCGTCTTCTTCATCACCTATGCCCTGATGCAGATCCCCACCGGCTACCTCGCGGACCGGATCGGCCGGGTCAAGGTGGTGGTGGCCGGCTACGTGGTGTTCGGCATCGGCACTATCCTCAGCGGCTTCGCCCCCGGCTTCATGGTGTTCCTGCTGATGCGTGCCTTCACCGGCATCGGCGAGGGAACCTTCTACAGCCCGGTCTACGGCATCTCCTCCAGCTACATTTCCGACAAGTGGCGCGGGGTCTCCGCCGCCCTGATCAACAGCGGCATGGCCGTGGGCATCTCGCTGGGCTTCATCGGCTCCGGCTACTTCACCTTCACCCTGGGCCTGCCGTGGCACGCCTCGTTCCTGATCTTCGGCGCCGCCACCCTGATCGTCGCGTTCCTGATCAACTACTATCTCGCCCCGATCGACGCCGAACACAAGGCTTCGGCGTCCAGCGCCACGGACGACGGCGCCCCGGTGCAGAAGGCCTCCAACAAGGCCCTCTTCACCCGCAACCACATCCTCACCTACGTGCTGATCTTCTGCTCCCTCTACGGCTTCTTCTCGATGCTGACCTGGCTGCCCACCTACCTGCAGCAGGCCCGCGGCGTGGCCCCCGCCCAGACCGGCATCATCGCCTCCCTGGTCCCCTGGGCCTCCATCCCAGGCGCCATCCTGCTGAGCATGTGGGCCCGGCGGCTGAAGAACACCCGCCCGCTGATCGTGGTCCTCTCCGTCCTGGGCGGCCTCTGCCAGATCCTGGTCCCGATGACCGGCAACTACTCCCTGGTGATCGCCGGCCTGGTGGTCTACGGCCTGGTGGGCAAGCTGGCCCTGGACCCCATCCTGATCGCCTTCCTGGCCGAGAACACCCCGCGCTCCATGTACTCCACCGCCTACGGCTACTTCAACTTCGCCGGCATGCTCTCCTCGATCTTCGCCCCGTACATCACCGGCGCCCTGGCCGACGCCACCGGAGCCCTCGAGGCCGGGTTCTACCTGTCCGCTGTGCTGCTGCTGGTGGGCGCGGTAGCGTTCTGCTTCACGACGCCGGCCCGGGTCGCCACCCAGCCCGCCCCCGCCGTCGACCCCGTCCCCCACCCCGCCGCGTGAAAGGACCTGCCGTGAACCAGTCACTTCCGCAGCACACCGCCGCCGGGCCCACGCTGCGCCGGGCCGCCTCGATGAGCGCGGAGGTGGCCGCGTACCTGGAACGGGAGATCGCCTCGCGCGGCCTCACCCCCGGGGACAAGCTCCCCACCGAGCGGGACCTGGCGGAGCAGCTGTCCGTCTCCCGCGCCACGGTCCGCACCGCCCTCCAGGAGCTGGAGTCCAAGCACCTGGTGGAGCGGACCCGCGGCCGCGGAACCATCGTCGCGGAGCCGCCGGCGCCCGTCAGCGAGCTGTACGCGCGGCTGGCCGGCGCCGGGCAGGCACAGCAGGACGTGGCCGAGCTGCGCGGATCGCTGGAACCCCTGGTGGCCGAGCTCGCCGCCGCCCGGTCCAGCGCCGCGGACCTGATCCAGCTGCAGGACGCCCTGGCCGCGGCCAGCGAACACCTCTCCCCCGAGGAGGCGCTGCGGCTGGACGTCCAGTTCCACACCCTGCTGGCCCAGGCCGGCCGCAACCAGCTGATGGCCACCGTCCTGACCCTCACCAGCTCCTGGACCTCCGAGGTGCGGCTGCGCTCGCACGCCACCGCGGAGGGCCGGCGCTGCTCCATCGAGGGCCACCGCCGGATCCTGGCCGCCGTCCTGGCCCGGGACGCCACCGGGGCCGGCATCGCCATGCGCGACCATCTGGCCGACGTCGCCGTCCTCATCCGCGACCACCAGCCCTAGTACCTCAACCCATCGGAGACTTACCGTGAGCACCTCACTGATCCAGCCCGGCACCGCCGCCGGAACTACCGCCGCCGGAACCCACACAGCCGCCCGCATCCTGCAGTCGTGGGACGGCATCGCCGACGGCACCACCTACCTGCCCTCGTCCCGGGAGAACGTCCTCTGGGGCGCGCTCCCCTGCGCCGCGGACCGGCCCGTGCTCAGCATCGACCCGGGCACCGACGTCACCATCGACACCATCAGCCACGAGGGCATCCTGGAGGACCAGGGCCGGGACCCGCTGGCCTACTTCGGCTCGCACGGCGTCCCGGAACACCAGATCCTCGAGGACGCCATCAGCCTGGCCGGCTCGGACATCCAGCGGCTCTCCGCCAATCTGGGCCCACATGTGGTCACCGGGCCCATCGCGGTCCGCGGCGCCCGGCCCGGGGACCTGCTGAAGATCACCGTGCTGGAAGCCACCCCCCGGGTGCCCTACGGCGTGATCTCCAGCCGGCACGGCCGCGGCGCGCTGAACGGCGAATACCCGCTCGGCGCCGGGAACTACAGCGCCTTCGCCACGGTCCGGGACGACGCGGACGGGACGCCCTCGGGCTGGCTGCCGCTGCGGCCCGGCGCCGAACCGACCGTGCACTTCCCGCTCAACCCGTTCCTCGGCATCATGGGCGTGGCCGTCGACGGCGACCGGCGCCTGCACTCGGTTCCGCCCGGAGCTCACGGCGGCAACATCGACATCAACCTGCTCACCGCCGGCAGCTCGCTCTACCTCCCGGTCCAGGTGGCCGACGCCCTCGCCTACGTGGGCGACCCGCACTTCGCCCAGGGCGACGGCGAGGTCTCCCTCACCGCCATGGAGGCCTCGCTGCGGGTCCGGCTCCGCTTTGACGTCGTCGCCCAGGACGAGGCCGTGCGGAACTTCGGCACCCTCACCGGACCCCTCGCGCAGACCCCCGAGTTCCTGGTCCCGACCGGAATGGACGAGGACCTGGACGCCGCGGTGCAGAACTGCGTCCGCGCCGCCGTCGCCCTGCTGCAGGCCCGCTACGGCATGGACCCCAGCCTGGCCTACGCGTACCTGAGCGCCGCCACGGACTTCAACATCTCGCAGGTGGTGGACCTGGTGAAGGGCGTCCACGCCCGCATCCGGGTGGAGGACTTCCGCCCGTGAGGTCTGTGCCTGGTGCCGGTCCTGCCGCTTCTGCCGCCGATCCTGCTACGCCGGAGGATCCCACCGTGTGGCGCGTCCTCGGCGCCCCGCTGGTTCCGCCCACCGGCACCGGTGCCCTGGACGGGCTGAGCGTGGCGGTCAAGGACCTGTTCGCGCTGGAGGGGTTCGCGGTGGGCGCCGGGAACCCGGTGCGGCTGGCCGGGGCCGCGCCGGAGACGACGACGGCGGCCGCCCCCGCAGCGCTGCTGGCCGCGGGCGCGTCCGTGGCCGGGATCGCCCGGACCGACGAGTTCGCCTACAGCCTGGCCGGCACCAACGCCCACTACGGCACCCCGCCCAACCCGCGGGCGCCCGGCCGGATCAGCGGCGGGTCCTCCTCCGGCTCGGCGAGCGCCGTGTCACTCGGCCAGGCCGACGTGGGGCTCGGCACGGACACCGGCGGCTCCATCCGGGTCCCGGCTGCATACCAGGGCCTCTACGGGATCCGCACCAGCCACGGCTCGGTCACGGTCGAGGGGCTGCTGCCGCTGGCGCCGTCGTTCGACACGGTCGGGTGGCTGGCCCGCGACGCCGCCACCCTCGCCGCCGTCGGTGAGGTGCTGCTGCCGGAGTCTGCCGGCGCTGCAACCGCCCCGTTCGCGGGCATGTCCGTGCCACCCGAGTGGCTGGCACTGGCCGAGCCCGGGATCGCCGAGGCAATCCGGGAGTTCGTCGCCGCCCCGGAGTTGCCGCGGCAAGCGACCGAACCCTTCCCGGCGGAGGACCTGCCCGGCTGGCTCGCCGCGTTCCAGACCGTCCAGGGCTTCGAGGCCTGGCAACAGCACGGCGAGTGGATCCAGGCGCACCCGGATGCCCTCGGTGCCGACGTCGCCGGGCGGTTCGCGACGGCGTCGCGGATCACGGCGCACCAGGCGGAGGCGGCGCGGGACGTGCTGCGGTCCGCCCGGCAACGCATCCGCGACTTCGTGGGCGGCGGGCTGCTGGTGCTGCCGTCGACGTCGTCCGTGGCGCCGCTGCTCACCGAGGTGGCGCAGGCCTCCGCGCTGGGCGGGTCCACCATCGACGCGGTCCGGCAAGCCACCATGCAGCTGACCTGCATCGCGGGCATCGCCGGGCTGCCGGCCCTCTCCCTCCCGCTCGTCACACCCGACGGGCTGCCCTGCGGCGTGAGTATTGTGGGACCCGTACACCGTGACCTGGACCTGCTGCGCCTGGCCCGCCGGCTCGGCCCCCGCTGAGCCCGCCGCCCGCACGCCGCCCGACCGGGCACCGCACCGAAAGACAACACCATGCTCAAGCGACTGAAATCCACCGAACCGGACCGGCTGAACCTGACCCTGATGCTGGTCCTGACCTTCTCCACCGGCATCATCGACGCCGTGGGCTACCTGGGCCTGGACCGGGTGTTCACCGGCAACATGACCGGCAACGTGGTGATCCTGGGCATGGCGCTGATCGGGGCGGACAACCTGCCCGTGGTGGGCCCCTCGATCGCGCTGGCCTGCTTCATGGTGGGCGCGGTGATCGCGGGCCGGACGCTCCGTCCCGAGGCCGCGGGCTGGAGCCGCCGCACCACCGTGCTGCTGGCCGCCGTCGGGCTCACCATGAGCGCAATCGCCGTCGTCCTCACCGTCCACGCCCCGCACGCCGGTGACCCCGTCACCCTGACCATCACCGGAGCGCTGGCCGTGGCGATGGGCATGCAGGCCGCCACCGCCCGGCACCTGGCCGTCAAGGACGTCACCACCGTGGTGGTCACCTCCACCCTGACCGGCCTTGCCGCCGACTCCCGCCTGGGCGGCGGCACCGGCGCGCACACCGGCCGCCGGCTGGGCGCCGTCGTCCTTATCCTGGCCGGCGCCACCGTGGGCGCGGCCCTGCTGCACATCCACCCCGGACTGGGCGTGATGGCGACGGCCGCGCTGACCCTGCTGGTGGCGCTCACCGGGGAGATCGCCCGGGAACGCGCCGTCCACGACGCCGAGCTGGAGCCCGCCGCGGGCTGACCGTTTCCGGACCGCTGTTTTAGCGGCTCTTGGGCTCCCGCCAGGCGAGCGAGACCAACAGCACCACGGCGCCGAGGCCCAGCATCACGAACACCATCAGCCCCCAGTTGGCCTGGTTCACGCCGCTGCCGTAGAAGATGCCGATCAGCACGGTGGCGGTGATCGCGCCCAGATACCGGCAAGTCTGGTAGATCCCGGCCGCGACGCCCCGCTCCTCCAGCCGGGTGGACGAATACATGCCCTGGCTGGAGGCGATGCTGACCACGCAGTACGGCACGCCCAGCAGTGCGGTCATGGCGAGGACCAGCGGGACGGCCAGGGACGCGGTCAGCAGCCACATGGCCCCGGACGCGGCGAGCAGCAGCACGACGCCGGCGATCAGCACCCGCCGCACGCCGAACCGGTCGATCGCCTTGACCGCGGCAGGGGTGCCCACCACGGAGATGGCCGCCAGCGGCAGCATCAGCAGGCCGACGACGCCCGGATCGTACCCGCCGGCGGTCTGCAGCAACTGCGGCAGGCCGAAGAACGCGAAGTAGTAGACGCCGCTGAACAGCACGAAGCCCAGGTACACCAGCAGCAGCGGCCGGTTCCGGCCGAGCAGGCGCAGGTCCAGGAACGGCGGGCTGAACCGCAGTTCCCGCACGGCAAACAGCACCGCCAGGACTACCCCGGCGCCCAGCAGCCACCAGCGGTAGCCGGGCAGCACGTTCAGCAGCGCCATCATCACCAGGGTCAGGGCGCCGATGAACGCCCCGATGCCGGGCAGGTCCGAGTCCCGCACCAGGTCCGCCACCTTGCCGCGTTCCCGTTCGCCGTCCGCGGGGGCGAAGCGGCGGACGATCAGGATGGAGGCCAGGGCCAGCGGCACGTTGATCAGGAACAGGGCCTCCCAGCCCACCAGGCTCACCAGCAGGCCGCCCACCACCGGGCCGACGGCCGCGGCGGAGGTGTTGGCCATCTGGATCCGGCCCAGCGGCCGGGTGGAGGGCACGTTGGCCTGCTTGGCCAGGGCGGCGACCATGACGACGGCGCTGGGGTACGCGCTCGCAGTTCCGAGGGCCATGAAGGCCCGGGCCACGCAGAGCAACGCGAAGTTGGGCGCGAACGGGGCGAACGCACAGGTGGCCGCCACCAGGACCATGCCCAGCAGGAACAGCCGGCGCGGGCCGAACCGGTCCGCCAGCTTGCCCATCAGCGGCTGCCCGGCGGCGGACGTGAGGTAGAACGAGGTCACCACCCAAGTGACGGTGGCGACGTCGAGCTTGAAGTCGGCCTGCAGCACCACCAGGGCGACGGCGATCATCGAGGAGTTCAGCGGGTTCAGCGCGGTGCCAAGGCTGAGCCCTGCGATGGCCAGACCGGTCCGGGGAGAGTTGCTCACGGCAACAGTCTGTCCCATGCGGGCCGGTGATTCGAAACGATGTCCACGGGGCGGGTTCGGCTTGCCGCGGGCCGTCCCCGTTGCGGCGGCTCGGTCCCTGGGTGGGCCTTGCGGGCGGCGTTAGGCTGGGAGTGCGGCTGCAGCAGCCGGCCGCCGGAACCGTTCAGCGTGGAGCATCCATGACTCAGGCCACCGCAGACCCGCCCGCCGACGTGCCCGGCGCCCACGCGCTTCCCGCCGCCCCCGCCGCTCCTGTCAGCCCGAGCACTCCGGGACCCCGCGAGGCCGCCCTGCGCCGGATCGCGGCGGAGACCTTCGGCATCGGCACCCTGCGCGGCGGCCAGCTCGAGGGCATGGCCGCCCTGGCCGCCGGCCGCGACCTGCTGGCCGTGATGCCCACCAGTTACGGCAAGTCCCTGATCTACCAGGTCCCCGGCCTGCTGCTCCACCACTCCGGTACCCGCACCGGCCCCACCCTGGTGGTCTCGCCGCTGATCTCGCTGCAGGAGGACCAGCTGGCGGGAATCAACGACGCCTCCGGGCCCGGCACCGCCGTCGACATCAACTCCGCCCACACCACCGCGGAACAGGACCGGGCCTGGGCCGCCGCCGAAGACGGCACCGCGGCCTTCCTCTTCCTGGCCCCCGAACAGCTGGCCAAGGACAGCACCGTGGACCGGCTCGCCGCTTTGGGCATCCCGCTGCTGGTGGTGGACGAGGCGCACTGCGTCACCTCCTGGGGGCACGACTTCCGGCCCGAGTACCTGCGCCTGGGCGAGGTCCGCGAGCGCCTGGGCAACCCGACGACGGCGGCCCTCACCGCCACAGCGGCAGCCCCGGTCCGCGAGGAGATCCAGCATCGCCTGCACCTGGACCGGCCGCTGGTGCTGGTCCGCGGCTTCGACCGGCCGAACATCCACCTGGCCGTGACCCGGCACCACGAGGACAAGGCGAAGCGCCGGGCCGTCATCGAGCAGGCCGCCGGATTCGTGGCGGAGCTGCGCGGCCCTGGGCTGATCTACGCCGCCAAACGCAAGGACACCGAGAAGTACGCGGCGAAGCTGACCCGGACCGGGATCCGGGCCGCCGCGTACCACGCCGGCATGCCCGCCTCCGAGCGCACCCGGGTGCACGAGGCCTTCCAAGCCGGAACCCTGGACGTGGTGGCGGCGACCACCGCGTTCGGCATGGGCATCGACAAGCCGGATGTCCGCTTCGTGCTGCACGCGGACATCCCGGAATCCCTGGACAGCTACTACCAGCAGTTCGGCCGCGCCGGACGTGATGGCCGACCCGCCCGGGCGGTGCTGCACTACCGGTCCGAGGACCTGGGCCTGCGCCGCTTCTTCACCACGCACACAACGAACCAGCCCTCCCTGCGGGTGCTGCTGGCGGTCCTGGCCGCCAAGGACACCCCGCTCGCCCGCGACGAGCTCGCGTCCCGGACCCGCTTCCCGTCCCGGCGGATCACCGCCCTGCTGAACCAGCTGCAGGACACCGGGCTGCTTCACGCCGACGACGGCGGCGTGCGTCTCACCGGAGACCCGGAGGCGGCGCTGGCGCTGGCCGTCGACCTCGCCGAGACGCGGGGACGGGTGGACCGGTCCCGGGTGGAGATGATCCGCGGCTACGCCGAGACCCACCACTGCCGGCGGCAGTTCCTGCTGGGCTACTTCGGCGAAGAGCTGCCCGGGCCCTGCGGCAACTGCGATACCTGCCTTGCCGGGGAGGCTGCTCCGGATGGGGCCGCGGACGACGGCGGCGAGGATTCCGGGAGCGACTTCCCCGTGGGATCCGCTGTGGTCCACGCCGAGTGGGGACCAGGCCAGGTAATCCAGTGCGACGGCAACGTCCTCACCGTGCTGTTCGATTCCGAGGGCTACAAGACCCTCTCCCATCGAGCCGTCCTGGAGCGGGGCCTGCTGAAGCGCGCCTGAAGCCAGATGTGCGCCGCCGGCCTCAGTAACTGACGTCGAAGCCGGTGAATTCGCCGGTGGCCGGGGAGAGGGACTCCTCAACGTGGTCCACCCGGCCCGGCGCGTCCGGGGACCGCAACCAGGCCCGGAGCTCCAGCACCACCTCCGGCGGCCCCTCCGCCACGAGCCGCACCGAGCCGTCGTCGTCGTTCCGGACCGTGCCCGTGAGCCCCAGCTTGGCGGCCTTCCGCACCGTCCAGTACCGGAAGCCGACCGCCTGGACCATGCCCGTGACCCGGGCCGTGAGCCGCACGCCGGCGCCGCCGTCGGGCCCGGACCGCTCCCCCGCATTCTCCGCCATGGACCCAATCTAGCCCCGCACCGGAGTGTCCGGTATCCGGGACCTTCGCCCCTTTCAGCCCCCGCACGGCATTGCGGAGGGTGGAAGAAGACCCTCCGGCGGGGTCCCGGGGACACCATCCGACGTCCCGCGCACCCGCCGGATCGCCTGAAAGGAACAAGACAATGGCAGGACAATTCGAGATCTTCACCGACACAGATTCGAACGTCCGGTTCCGGCTGTTGGGGGCGGACGGCACAGTGCTCGCTGTCTCCAAACCCTTCGAGGACAAGCGCTCCGCGGCTGACGGCATCATGGCCGTCCGCGAATGCGCAGGAACCGGCCTGATCCGCGAATCGCACGCCACCCCCTGGGGCGGCACCACGTGGACCAAGAGCAGCCAGGCCGCCCGGGCCGGGCACCACCACCTCCGGAGGCACCTGCCCGCCGTGTAAACCGTGAGCGGACCCACGTTGACAGGGCCGCGATTTCAGCCGGGGCGGGAATCCTTGCTACACCTTGGAAGATGCAAGAGTTCCTCTCCTCCGCAATGCCCTTCCTGGCCGTGGCCCTGGCCATCATCGCCGGGCTGGCCGCCTCCTGGCTGGTGCGACGCATCGTCCTGCGGCTCAACCGCAAGCAGGAGGCGCTCCGGGAAACCTCCCGCGTGGCCCGGCTGCCGCTGCGCTTCGCGCTCTGCCTGATCGGCGTGCGGATCGCCCTCGCCGCCACCACCAACGACGCCGACTGGCGCCGCACGTTGGACCACGGCCTCGTGATCGCCCTGATCGCCTCCGTCGCGTGGCTGGCGATCGCCGTGCTGCTGATCATCGAAACCCTGGTCACCACCCGCTACCGGGTGGACGTGGCGGACAACCGGCGGGCCCGGCGGCTGCGCACCCAGGTGATCCTGGCCCGGCGGATCGGCGCGGCCCTGGTCGCGATCGTGGCGCTGGGCATCATCCTGCTGACCTTCCCCGCGGTCCAGGCCCTGGGCGCCGGGCTGCTGGCCTCCGCGGGCCTGATCTCGATCGTGGCCGGCCTGGCGGCGCAGACCTCCCTGGTCAACGTCTTCGCCGGGATCCAGCTGGCCTTCACCGACGCCATCCGGGTGGATGACGTGGTGGTGGTGCAGAAGGAGTGGGGCCGGATCGAGGAGATCACCCTCACCTACATCGTGGTGCACATCTGGGACGACCGGCGGCTGATCCTGCCCTCGACCTACTTCACCACCACCCCGTTCGAGAACTGGACCCGGCGGCAGTCCGAGGTGATGGGCACGGTGGAGTTCGACCTGGACTGGCGCGCGCCCGTCTCCGCCATGCGGGCCGAGCTGAAGCGGGTCCTGGCGGGCACGGAACTCTGGGACCAGCGGGTGGGGATCCTGCAGATCACCGACGCGACCGCCGGCTACGTCCGGGTCCGGATCCTGGTCAGCGCCGCGGACAGCGCCGCGCTGTTCGACCTGCGCTGCCTGATCCGGGAGGAGCTGGTGCTCTTCCTCCAGGAGAAGCACCCGACGGCGCTGCCGCACTTCCGGGTCGAGTCGCTCCCTGCCGGGATCGTGGCACCGGATGACCGGACCCCGACCGACCCCCATGATTCCCAGCTGTTCACCGGATCCCTGGAGGCGGTGGAGCGCTCCAAGGCCTTCTCCGGCCCGGGCGAGGACGTGTTCGAGGACCGGGACAAGTCCGCCGCCTCGCAAAACTAGGGGCTCTTCCCAGCGCGGGGATGCGGGCAGATAATCGGGGGCATGACCATCCCCCCGCCGCCCGGACCCGATCCGTTCCCGCCGGAACCCGGCCCCACCTCGCCGGAACCTCAACCCGGGGACCCGTTCCCGCCCGAGCCCGGTCCCACGCCGCCGCCAATCCCCCAGCCGACGCCGAGTCCGGCTCCCGGGCCCGCCCCGGAGCCGGGACCGACGCCGCCGGGGCCGCTGCCGATCCCCGACCCGGGGCCGGTCCCGCCGCCGTCGCCCATTCCGCCGGGGCCTGACCCCACCCGGTTCTAGGCCATAAAGAACAGGCCGGGGCCCTGTGCGGGGCCCCGGCCGGTTCATGGTTCTTGCGCGTTACTCGGTGACTATGTCGCGGGTGCGGTGGTCGTAGCGGATCACCAGGGGTCCGCCGCGGTGGTGCACCTCGTGGTTGGCGCCGTCGAAGGCGCCGAACCGGCCGTAATTTTCGTCCCAGGAGCGGTTGATGGCGATCTTGAAGCTGTAGGCGCCTGCCGGCAGGTCCGCGGCGAGCTTCCACAGCTGGTCCACCTCGTCCAACTGCATCTGGGACTCGTCGTACTGCGGCGCCCAGTTGGCCGGGGCGCCGAGCAGGACGTTGAAGTCACCGGCGACGGCGACCTCGGCGGGCTGCTCGACGGCGGGCGCGGCCTCGGGTGCTTCGGCAGGAGCCGCATTGTCCGCGGCCTTGCGCTTCCGGACGGCCTTCGCCACCGGGGCTACGGTCTCCTCGACCAGCTTGGCGGCGGTGTCCGCCACCTTCTCGGCGACCTTTTCGACCGCCTTCACGGCCTTCTCCGCCCCGTGCGGGGCGGCCTTCGGGGCGCTGTGGCCGGCCGGCGCCGCGGGAAGCGGGGTGTCGGCCGGGACCGGGGTGCCGGCGTCGAGCGCGGCCGTGAAGGCGGCCGGGTCCGCGAAGGCGACCGTGGCGCGCTGGCCGTCCTCGGTAATGGTCCAGCCGGAGCGGCCCTTGATCAGCCAGCCGGCCTTCACCAGTTTCGCGGACGCGGTGGTGAGTGCCTTGTGCCCGCGCGGAATGCCGCCACTGAGCAGCTCCCGCTCCTTGTCATTCAGCGGGACCCGGGCGATCGCCTCGCCGAGGACGACGCCGGCGTTCAGCTTCTCCCCGGACCACACCCCCTCGGTCAGGACGTCCAGCACAGCTTTCAGGCGAAGGTTAGTGTTTTCCGCAGCGTTCGCGCCCATGGGTCTCCTCTAGCAGCTATTGATCCACCTGCATTTTGCCAAGGTTCCCCGGCATCCGCGACCGGGCGCGTCGATTGGACCGGTGTCGTGACCGGATATGACGCGGCGTAGTTACGTGGGTCAGAGCTTGGGAATGAGCACCGGGGTGTTCTTTTTGTACTCCTCGTAGTCGGCCTGGCCGCCCCACTTCCTGTCCGCCTTCTTCTCCAGGTGCGGGACGCCGCTGACCTTGGTGATCAGAAGGGCGACGAACACCGGGGAGATCAGGGCCACCCACTGCCAGCCCTGCAGCACGGGCAGGGCGATGATGGCGACGCCCACCCAGAGCAGGATCTCGCCGAAGTAGTTGGGGTGCCGGGACTTCGCCCAGAGCCCGGTGTGAATGAACTTGCCCTTGTTGGCCGGGTCCGCGCTGAATTTGCCCTTCTGCCGGTCCGCCGTCGCCTCGATGCCGAACCCGGCGATCCAGACCAGCACGCCGATCAGGGCGAACCAGTCCAGCCCCACGCGGTTGGCCGAGGTCATGGCCACCCAGGCCGCGGCGGCGGTGAAGGCCACCCAGATTCCCTGCATGGTCCATGTGCTGAGGAAGCGGACGAACGAGGGCTTGATCTCATCGAAGCGGTCGTCCTTGCCGGCCTTGCTGATTCGGCGGAACAGGAAGGACCCCAGCCGGGCGGCCCACACGAGCACCAGGGCCGCCAGCAAGAAGCCTCGGGCGTCGATTCCGGGGGTGAGCAGCATCAGCATCACGGTGACGGCGATGTAGGTCAGCGACCCGGTCAGGTCGTAGAAGCGCTCCGTCTGGCGAAGGTAGGCCGGAATGAACGCCAGCCATTGGATGATGAAGGCGGCCGCCACGGCCAGGGTGAACACCGGGATGCCGCCGGCCGCCGCCCCGTTCTGGCTTCCGGCCCAGGCGAGCCCGGCTCCGAGCAGCACCACCACCGGAATGGCGGCGAGGGCCTTGCGTTCGGACTCTTTCATGGACGTTCCTTCCCTAGGCGGCCCGGGTCCCGGTGCCGGCACTGACTACTAAGCCTACGAACTAGTATTGGGGAAAGTTCCGGCTCCCCCGGCCACGCCCCACCGCTGAACACGCATCACCCCTAGAAGGAGCCCCTCATGACCCGTCCGCTCAGGAAATGGCTGCTGGCTTACGCGGTGACCGCCGTGATTTTCGCCGCCGTCGACGCCATCTGGATCCTCACCGTGGCCACCCCGCAGTACCGCAGCCAGATCGGCCACCTGCTCCCGGCCAGCTTCAACGCCGCCGGCGCCGTGCTGTTCTACCTGGTCTTTGTCGCCGGGATCGTCCACTACGGCGTCCGCCCGACGGACAGCCGCGCCAGCCTCCGGAGCCGGGCCGGGTCCGGGGCGCTCTTCGGCTTCTTCACCTACGCCACGTGGGCGCTCACGGCGTTCGCCGTGCTCAAGGACTTCCCCGCCGTCGTCGCCGTCACGGACATCGCCTGGGGCGCCGCCGTGTGCGCCGCCGTCAGCCCGCTGGTGGCCCTGATCCTGCGGCTGCACCGACACCGCGCCGGCGCCGTGACTCCCGGGGACTGAACGACCGTTGCTCCGGGCAATCAGGCTGGCTACAGTGGCCTGATCGCCGCCACCCCCGCTCCCCAGGGGGCCGATCCGCGGCCCTCCCACTGTGTCAGGAGAACCCCCATGGAACACCGCACGCTTGGTTCGCTTACCGTCTCCGCCCTGGGCCTCGGCTGCATGGGCATGAGCGAGTTCTACGGCAAGGGCGATGAGCAGGAATCCGTCGCCACCATCCACGCTTTCCTCGACGCCGGCGGCACCCTGCTGGACACCGCCGACATGTACGGGCCCTTCACCAACGAGAAGCTGGTGGGCGGCGCGATCAAGGGGCGCCGCGACGACGTGGTGCTGGCCACCAAGTTCGGCAACGAACGCCGCGAGGACGGCTCCTGGGTGGGCATCAACGGCAAGCCCGAGTACGTCCGGGCCGCGTGTGACGCGAGCCTGCAGCGCCTCGGCGTGGACCACATCGACCTGTACTACCAGCACCGGGTGGACAAGACCGTGCCGATCGAGGAGACCGTCGGCGCCATGGCCGAACTGGTCCAGGCCGGCAAGGTCAAGTACCTGGGGCTCTCGGAGGCCAGCGCGGACACCATCCGCCGGGCACACGCCGTGCACCCGATCACCGCGCTGCAGACCGAGTACTCGCTGTGGGAGCGGGAGCCGGAGACCAAGGTGTTCCCGGTCCTGGCCGAGCTGGGCATCGGCTTCGTCCCCTACAGCCCGCTGGGCCGCGGCTTCCTCACCGGGCAGCTGCGCAGTGAGGACGACTTCGCGCCCGACGACTTCCGCCGCCACTCCCCGCGATTCCAGGGCGAGAACTTCACCCGCAACCTGGAGCTGGTGGACCGGGTGACCGAGCTGGCCACCGCCAAGGGTTGCACCCCGGCGCAGCTGGCGCTGGCGTGGTTGCTGGCCCAGGGCGAGCACATCGTCCCGATCCCCGGCACCAAGAAGCGCGACCGGCTGCAGGAGAATCTCGGAGCCGTCGACGTCGAACTCACCGCCGAGGACCTGGCCCGGCTGGAGGAGCTGGCACCGGCAGGGGTGGCCGCCGGCGGACGCTACCCGGACATGGGCAGCATCGACGCCTAGGCTCTCCCGGCCCCGCCTCCGGCTTAGCCGCCTCCGCCCTAGCGGCCGGAGGCGGCGAGCTCGGCCAGCAGCTCGGTCTTGCGCTCCTCGCTGGCGAACGAGGACCGGATGGAGTTCGCCGCGAGCCGGACACAGTCGAACTCGGAGAGGCCGATCACGCTCCTGAGCTGGGTGAAGTTGTCGTCCACGTAGCCGCCGAAGTACGCCGGGTCGTCCGAGTTCACGCTGACGTTCAGGCCCGCGGCGAGCATGCCCGGCAGCGGGTGCTCGGCCAGGGTGTCCACCGCGCGGAGCCGGACGTTGGAGAGCGGGCACACGGTCAGCGGCATCAGTTCCTGAACCAGGCGCTCCACCAGGTCCGGGTCCTCCATGCAGCGGATTCCGTGGTCGATCCGCTCCACGTCCAGGACATCCAGCGCCTCGACGATGTACGACGGCGGGCCCTCCTCGCCGGCGTGCGCGATCCGGTGCAGCCCGGCGTCCTTGGCCCGGGCGAAGAGCCGCTCGAACTTCGATGGCGGGTTGCCCACCTCCGCGGAGTCCAGGCCGATCCCGGCGAACGGGGCGTTCATCGCCAGCAGCTGCTCCAGCACCTCCAGGGCGGACTCCTCGGACAGGTCGCGCAGGAACGCCGCGATCAGCAGGGTGGAGATGCCGAACTCCTCCTGCGAGGTAGCCAACACGGAGGCAACGCCGTTGACGCAGGTTTCGAGCGCTATGCCGCGTGAGAGGTGCGCCTGCGGGTCCAGCATGATCTCCGCGTGCCGGACCCCGGCGGTGGCGGCACGGGACAGGTAAGCCCGGATCATGTCCGCGAAGTCCTGCTCGGTCTGCAGCACGGCCATGTTGGCGTAGTAGAGGTCCAGGAACGACTGCAGGTCCGTGAACTCGTAGCGGGCCCGCAGCTCGTCAAGGTCCGCGTACGGCAGGGTGATGTTGTTCCGCTCCGCGAGCGCGAAGATCAGCTCCGGCTGCAGCGTCCCCTCGATGTGCAGGTGCAGTTCCGCCACGGGCAGCGGGCCGTGGACTTCCTCCGGGACCTCCACGAAGTCGGGGACCCCCTCGGGCCGGGCCTCTGCTGGGTTCTCCGCTGCATGTCCCGTTGCCGGCTCCGCCTGCGGCGCCCCATTAACTGCCTGCGGCGCCCCAGCGCCACCGTCGTAACTTTCCATTCGGTAAGGATATGCCCGACGCGGGCCGGGCCGGATAGAGTCAATACAATGCAGAATGATCAGCAGGCTTCCGATTTCCCCGGCCTTGCGCCCGAGGCGCCCTCGGACGGGTTCGTCCGGGTCCGCGGCGCGCGTGAGAACAACCTGCGCAACGTCGACGTCGACGTCCCCCGCGACGCGATCGTCGCGTTCACGGGGGTGTCCGGCTCAGGCAAGTCCTCGCTGGCCTTCGGCACCATCTACGCCGAGGCCCAGCGCCGCTACTTCGAGTCGGTGGCGCCCTACGCCCGGCGGTTGATCCAGCAGGGCCACAATCCCAAGGTGGAGCTGATTACCGGGCTGCCGCCCGCCGTCGCGCTCCAGCAGCGCCGCGGCACGCCCAGCTCGCGCTCCACCGTGGGCACGGTGACCACGCTGTCCAACTCGGTGCGGATGCTCTTCTCCCGCGCCGGCACGTACCCGGCCGGTGCCGCCCCGCTGGATTCGGACGCGTTCTCGCCCAATACCGCCGCCGGCGCCTGCCCGGAATGCCACGGCCTGGGCATCGCCCACACCGTTTCGGAGTCCTCGCTGGTCCCGGACGCCGACCTGAGTATCCGCGACGGCGCGATCGCCGCGTGGCCGGGCGCCTGGCAGGGCAAGAACCTCCGCGACATCCTCAGCCACCTCGGCTACGACATCGACACCCCCTGGCGGAAGCTGCGCAAAAAGGACCGCGACTGGATTCTCTTCACCGAGGAGCAGCCCGTGGTGGAGGTGACGCCGCAGCGGGACCGCGTCGCCAAGCCGTATAAGGGCCGGTTCTGGAGCGCCCGCAGCTACGTGTTGCACACCCTGGCCGACTCGAAGAGTTCCACCATGCGCGAGAAGGTCCTGAAGTTCATGGAGACCGGTCCGTGCCCGCGCTGCGGCGGCAGCGGCCTGCGGCCCGAGGCCCTGGCCGTGACTTTCGCGGGCCGGAACATCGCCGAGCTGAACGCGGCCCCGATGAGCGAACTCGCCGACATCATCCGGCCCACCACCGAGCTGACCGGCGCAGGGACGGCCTCGCGGAAACAGTCGTCCGGGGAAACCAACGAGGTGGCGGTTGCGATCACCCGTGACCTGCTGCAGCGGGTCACCGTGCTGCTGAACCTGGGCCTGGGCTACCTGGCGCTGGGCCGCTCCACCCCCACCCTCTCCCCCGGCGAGATGCAGCGGCTGCGGATCGCCACCCAGCTGCGGTCCGGGCTGTTCGGCGTTATCTACGTCCTGGACGAGCCCTCCGCCGGCCTACACCCCGCCGACGCCGAACCCCTGCTCGCGGTGCTGGACCAGCTGAAATCCGCCGGTAACTCGGTGTTCGTGGTGGAGCACAACATGGACGTGGTGCGGCGGGCGGACTGGCTGGTGGACGTGGGTCCGCGGGCCGGCGAGGGTGGCGGCGAGGTGCTCTACAGCGGCCCGGTGGACGGCCTCGCCGGGGTGGACGCCTCGGTGACGCGGCCGTACCTGTTCCCCGAGGCCGCTTCGGTTTCCAGGGCGCGCGACGACGGCGGTGCGGGTTCGCGCGGCGACGACGGCGATGCCCGGGAACCGTCCGGGTGGCTCCAGCTGCGCGCCATCAGCCGCCACAACCTGCAGCACCTCGACGCCGACTTCCCGCTGGGCGTCCTGACCGCCGTCACCGGCGTCTCCGGATCCGGGAAATCCACGCTGGTCAGCCAGGTCCTGGCCGAGGTGACCGGCCGCTGGCTGCACGGGGACAACGGCGGCGCTGACGGCGACGGCACGTCCGGAGGCGGCGCTGCCGGCACCCCCGTCGGTTCCGCCGCCGACCCGGAGGACGCCGAGGACGCCGGGGAGCTCACCGAACCGCTGACCGTCGGGCCCGTGACCGGTTTGGAGCTGATCGACCGGCTGGTGAGGGTGGACCAGAAACCGATCGGCCGGACGCCGCGCTCCAACCTGGCCACCTATACCGGCTTGTTCGACGCGGTCCGGAAGGTCTTCGCGACGACGGACGAGGCCAAGGCCCGCGGCTATGGCGCCGGCCGGTTCTCCTTCAACGTCGCCGGCGGCCGCTGCGAGACCTGCCAGGGCGAGGGCTTCGTCGCCGTCGAACTGCTCTTCCTGCCCGGCAGCTACGGCCCGTGCCCCGAATGCCACGGCTCCCGGTACAACCCGGAAACCCTGGAGGTCACCTACCGGGGCAAAAACATCGCGGAGGTTTTGGGCATGACGGTGGACGCCGCCGCCGAGTTCCTGGCCTCCGTGCCGGCCGCGTCCCGCGCCCTGCAGACGCTCCGCGAGGTGGGCTTGGGCTACCTCCGGCTGGGCCAGCCCGCCACCGAGCTCTCCGGCGGCGAGGCGCAGCGGATCAAGCTCGCCACCGAACTTCAGCGCGCCCAGCGCGGGCATTCGCTCTACCTGCTGGACGAGCCCACCACCGGGCTGCACCCGGCCGATGTCGAGCTGTTGATGGCGCAGCTGCACCGCCTGGTGGACGCCGGAAACACGGTGGTGGTGGTCGAGCACGAGATGGACTTGGTGGCCGCCGCGGACTGGGTGATCGACCTCGGCCCGGCGGGCGGTGACGCCGGAGGCAGGATCATTGCCGCGGGCGAACCGGCCGCCGTCGCCCGCTCCGCCAAGAGCCGCACCGCGCCGTACCTTGCGGCCGTACTGGCCCGCTGACCTGCGCATTTCCCGGGCGGCGGGGTTGAAACATGCTGCGGTCTGTCCTAGCGTGGGCGGATGCCCGAAATCGGGCGATCGCATGCCCGGTGCTGCCTCCACCAGAACTGCCCGACCGGCAGACACCGCAGATGACCTCTATTGTCAGGGGCGGGCAGTGGCGCGACAACGCCCGGGGACGGGCCGAGCGCAGGTGGCCCTCAGGAGCAGCTGAACCACATGAAGACTTCAACCCTCACCACTGCCGCGCGCCGCGGCGCCGCCCTGGCCGCCATCTCCGCCGCCGGCGTCGCCCTTTCCGCCACCGCCGCCAGCGCCGCGACCCCCGCCGCCACGTCCACCTCCACCTGGGATGCACTCGCCCAGTGCGAGAGCGGCGGCAACTGGAGCACCAACACCGGCAACGGATTCTCCGGCGGCCTGCAGTTCACCCAGAGCACCTGGGCGGCCAACGGCGGCACCGGCTCCCCGGCGAACGCCACCCGCGAGCAGCAGATCGCCGTCGCCCAGAACGTCCAGGCCAGCCAGGGCTGGGGCGCGTGGCCGTCCTGCGCCGCGCAGCTTGGCCTCAGCGGGGGCGGCGGGGCTGCGGCCAGCGTTCCCGTCCAGTCTGCCCCCGTCCAGAGCAACCCTGTCCAGAGCACCCCCGTCAAGGCCGCACCCCAGGCCGCCCCGATCCAGGCACCCGTTCCTGCCCGGCATGCGGCCCCGGTGGCCCTCAGCGGCAAGACCTACACCGTGCAGAGCGGCGACAGCCTCAGCACCATCGCCGAGCACCTGAACATCAAGGGCGGCTGGCAGGCCCTGGCCGACGCCAACACGGACACCATCAGCGACCCGAACCTGGTCCTCGCCGGGCAGGTCCTGCAGCTTCCGGCCTAGCTTTCAGACACGACAAAACGACGACGCCGGGGCGGCCTTGGGGGGCCGCTCCGGCGTCGTCGTTTGTTGTCTCTGCAGCTGCTCAGGCGGTGCGGGGCAGCTCGCGGATGATGCGGACCTTCCACGCGGCGTCGTCGCTGGTGTCCAGCAGCGCCACCGTGCCGTGGGCCAGGTTCAGGGCTACGCGCTTGGCGGCGAGGAGCTCAAGGTAGAGCTGCTCGTTCATCCGGGCGGGGGTGTCGATGACGTACTTCACGGCGTCGCGGACCTTGCGGTAGTTGTCGCTGCGCTCCCGGTGCAGGTGGAGTTCCAGCATCCGGCGCTGCTTCAGCCGCGGCTCGTGCCGGTTCAGCCAGGTCACCGCGGCGTGGACGGCCACCACCAGGGCCACGGACACCACGTAGATTTCCCAGCCGCTGGAGAGCAGGAACAGCGGCAGGTTGGCGATGGCGACCAGGGCGATCAGCATGCGGAACGCGAGGATCCTACGCATTGTCAGCGCCACCGACGCGAGGGCCGCGCGGAAGCCGTGCTGTTCCTTGCGGGCTGCGGCCGGATCCAGGGTGAATTCCTCGAGCACCAGGATGCCGTTGGCTTCCGGGCTGAGCATCTGTCCGTATTTGGGCGCAAAAGGCGCCGTGGTTTCAGGGGTCATGGCGGATCTTCCGTGGAGCGTGGGTGATTCCGATCCATGATAAATCTCCCGGCTGGGAGCTGTCTGTAGGCGCCCGACATGTGAACACGCTCACCCCGGACGGCCCGCAATTGGCGATGCGGGGCCGCGGCCTCAAACTGGAGAGATGCAAACTTTCCTGCCCTACTCCGATTTCCGGCAAAGCGCCGCGGCCCTGGACCGTGCCCGGCTGGGCAAACAGCGCGTCGAGGCCCTCCAGGTGCTCCGCGCCCTGGTCATCCCCCAGTACGGCTGGCAGACCCACCCGGCCGTCCGGATGTGGATGGGCCACGTCCCCGCGCTGACCATGTACGGCCTGGCGATGGTGGATGAATGGGTGGCCCGCGGCGGGGAAGACAACACCCGCGGCCGGATCTTGGAATTCGCGCCGCAGGCCGGCCACCCGGACTACGCGGACCGGATCCAGATGCCGTATTGGCTGGGCGACCCCGGGTTCCACCTCGCCCACCGGTCCCGCCTGCTGGCCAAGGAGCCTGCGTTCTACGCCGATGTTTTCCCCGGCACGGACCCGGACCTGGAGTACCTCTGGCCCGAGCCTAAGCTCGAGCTGCTGCCGGAGGACCCCGAGGGCGAGAAGATGTGGATCCTGCGGCTTCCCGTCGAGGGCACCGATCCCTCGGACCTGTTGACCGTGAGCCTGCCGCCCGTGCGCGGCAAGGGCGCGGCCCCGGACGACGGCGAGTACCAGTTCGTCTACGCCGAGCCCACTTCCCGCCGGCCGGAGAAGAACGCCAAGAAGCGGCCCCAGAAGCCGCAGCCGAAGAAGCCCACCCGCAAGCGCCTGGCCCAGGAGGAGGCGTTCACCACCCTCCCGGGCAAGTCCGTGGTGGCTGTCCCGTTCGACGCCGGCCGCACCTTCGCCGTCGGCAAGGTCGTGGGCCGTCCGATCGAGGTGGAGGGCCGGTTCGCCCGCAACTTCGAGGTGGACGAGGTCATCGCCCGCGAGGACTTCGACTACCCGGCACTGCTCCAGGACCCCCGGCTCTTCTTCCCGATCCCCGCGCGCTAGGCGGGCGGGGTCGGGGCGGGGCGCCGGCGCGCTCCCAACCGGCCCGATCCGACCCGGCACAGAGCCCCTCCGATTTGCTGGCAGACTTGCCGGTATGACTGTTCTGCTTGCCGGATGCGGCGACCTGGGGACTGAGGCCGGGCTGCGGTTTGCCGCCGCCGGACACCGCGTGGCGGGCTGGCGACGCTCGCCGGAGAAGCTGCCTGCCGGGATCGAAGGCTTTGCGGCGGACCTGACCCGTGGTGAGCTGCCGCCCGTCCCGGCGGACACCACCGCCGTCGTCGTGGCCGTCGCCGCCGACTCGCCCACCGAGGAGGCCTACCGCGCCGCCTACGTGGACGGCCTGTCCCGGGTGCTCGACGCCGTCCTCGCCTCCGGGGCTCCCGTGCGGCGGGTGTTGTTCGTCTCCTCCACGGCGGTCTACGGCGACGCCGACGGCGACTGGGTGGACGAGACCACCGCACCGAACCCCGGCGGCTTCTCCGGCCGCATCATCCTCGAGGCTGAGCAGCTGCTGGCCGAGCGGCTCAAAGGTACGGGGATCGCCCCGGTGGTGCTGCGGCTCGGCGGGATCTACGGCCCCGGCCGGACCCGCCTGATCGACATGGTCCGCGGCGGCAAGGCCACACTGCCGGCCGGTTCCAAGCTCACCAACCGCATCCACCGCGACGACGCCGCCGCCGCGATCGTGCGCCTCTGCACCATGGAGGCCGAACCAGCACCGCTCTACCTGGGCGTCGACAACGAACCGGCCGAGATGGCGGACGTCCTCACCTTCCTCGCCGCGGAGCTAGGCCTGCCCACCCCGCAGCCCGAGGACACCGACGGCGGCGAACACACCGGCAGTGATCGCCCAACCGCCGGCCGCCGTTCAGGGGAACCGTCCCGCGGCGGCAACAAGAAGGTCAGCAACGCCCTACTGCGCGGCACCGGCCTGGAGTTCACCTACCCCAGCTACCGCGAGGGCTACCGCGCCGTGCTGGCCGGCGTCGGCGTCCGCCACCCCTAACTCGGACAGCAGCAGAACCACGCCACCCACCCGTCCCAAGGAGCAGCATGGACTTCAGGATCATCATCGAGGCCGTCGGCGGCTTCATGGACTTCGCCGGGGTGGCGGTGATGGTGGTGGGCGCCCTGGTGTCGCTGCCGATGGCGCTGCGGGGCGTCCAGCCGCGCGGTCTGGCCGCGGATTCGGAGCCGCTCTCGAAGTATCGGTCCTACCGTCAGCTGCTGGGCCGCTCGATCCTGCTGGGTCTAGAGCTGCTGGTCGCGGCGGACATCATCCGCACCGTGGCCATCACCCCCACCTTTGAGAGCGTCGCCGTCCTGGCCATCATTGTCCTGATCAGGACGTTCCTGAGCTTCTCGCTGGAACTGGAAATCACCGGCCGCTGGCCCTGGCAAAAGCCGTCCGCCGGCAGCCGGGCCGAGGCCGGCGCGGCCTGACCGTTCATCCCTGAGCAAAACCCCTGTTCCGGGACCCTCGCACCCGGTTAGGCTCGCGAAATGACGGAAACCACAGCCTCCAAAGCCACCGAACTCCTGCGCCTGCACCAAGCCCCCGAGATCCTCCAGGTCGTCAACGTCTGGGACGCCATCAGCGCCAAGGTCATCGGCGACGTGCCCGGCACGCGGGCCCTCGCCACGGCCAGCCACTCCATCGCCGCCTCCCTGGGCTACGAGGACGGCGAGAACATCCCGCTGGATGAGATGATCGCCGCGATCGGCCGGATCACGGCGGCCACGGACCTGCCGGTCAGCGCCGACCTCGAATCGGGCTACGGCACCCCCGGCGAAGCCGTGCGGAAGGCTATCGGCGTCGGCGTCGTCGGCGCGAACATCGAGGACCAGATGCGTCCCCTGGCGGACGCCATCGCCCAGATGCGCTCGGTCAGCGAGGCCGCCGCGGACGAGGGCATCGACTTCGTCCTCAACGCCCGCACGGACGCGTTCCTCAAGGGCAAGGACCGGGACCGGCGCGAGGTCCTTGCCGACGCGATCGAACGCGGCCGCGCCTTCCTGGACGTCGGCGCCACCACCGTGTTCGTGCCGGGGCTGCTGGAGGAGGAGACCGTCGCGGCGCTGGTGGACGGGATCGGCTGGAACAAGGTCTCCGTCATCAACGTCCCCGGCTCCCTGGCCCCGGCCCGGCTGCAGGAACTCGGCGTCGCCCGGATCTCCTACGGCCCGTGGACCCAGCGGGTGGCGCTGACCGCCCTGGCCGACACCGCCGCCCAGCTCCTCGCCGGCGGCGCCCTGCCCGACGGCACCCGGCCGCTGAACTGATGGATCCCTGGCCCGCGGCGCCGGAGCTGCCCCGCCCGGTCATCATGGACCAGCGCTGGAGCGACGCCGTGTTCCTGCACTGGCGCATCCCCCGGGCCTCCGCCGCGCGTCTCATGCCCGCGGGGGCGGAGCCGGACGAGTTCGACGGGTCCGCCTGGGTGGGCCTGATCGGCTTCCGGATGCAGGGCGCGGGCATCGGCACCGGCCCGGCCATCCCGTATTTCGGCAGCTTCACCGAGATCAACGTCCGGCTCTATTCGCGGGAACCGGACGGCACCCGGGGCGTGGTGTTCCTGTCCCTGGACGCTTCCCGGCTGGCGGTGGTCGTCGCGGCGCGGGCCGCGGGCATCCCCTACGTCTGGTCCAGGGACTGCTACCGCCCGCCGACCCCGGAGGACCCGGCCACCGGGTACACGGTGCGGCGGTTCCGGGGCGGTGCGGCCAGCGACTTTGCCGTGGTTCCGGACTACGACGGCGATGCCGGAGACCCGCTGTCCGTGCACCTGACGGCGCGGTTCGGGCTGCATTCCCGGTTCCACGGCCAGACGCTCTACATCCCCAACACGCACACTCCCTGGCCGCTGTACCCGGCGCGGATCGCGCGGCTGGAGGACGGGCTGGTGGCCGCGGCCGGGATCGCGGTGGCCGGGCCGCCGGAGTCGGTGCTGTACTCCCCCGGGGTCCGGACCCAGTTCGGCCGGCCCCGGGCACTGATTGGTTCCGGCCGGGCGAGCTCCGGGCGGGGCTGAGGCGCTCCCCGATCCGTTCTGACGGGCTTCAAGGGTCTTTCTTCCCTGTCCGTCGCGCCCGGGGAGGCGTGTAGTGGATGGGGTCCGGTCTCCACCCCCGGGAGCCAAGGCAGGCACATCATGGAGCACATCTCCCCACCTCTTAGACGCCGCATGGTCGCCCTGACGGGAGCAGCCGTCCTGTGCGGATCATTATTCGCGGCCGCGGATCCCGCCCGGGCCGACGACGGCGCTCCGGTCAGCATCGAGGCGGCAGCCCTCCGCAGCCACGGCGCGGACGTGAGGGTCAGGCTCAGCTACCGGTGCGATGAGGGCCGGAGCGCCGGCGTCGGATTCGTCCTCAGCCAGGCAACACCGTCCGAGCCCGACGTCGTCGGTGGCGCCGGTACGGGCCAGCGCCCCTGCACGGGCGAAACCGAAACCGTCACGCTCACGTTGCCGGCCACAGGCGGCCGCTTCGCTTCCGGAGAGGCCTCAGCGGCAGTTTCGCTCTTCACCAACGCGCCCGGAACACCGGACACTATCGAGCAGTTCACGACGACGGTCTGCCTGGAGCACGGCGGCTCCCGGTAGCCAGGCCGGTCTTTGACCACGCCGCCGCGTCCGGGTTACCGTCCCGCGGCGTACCCTTGCGCGCCCCGTGGGTTCGCGGCCGCCTGCAGCACGCCGGTTTCCGGGTCCCGCGCGACGGCAGAGATCCGGCCCAGGCTCCAGCCCGGCGCCGTCGTCACCACATGGCCGCGGCGCTTCAGCCCGGCGATGACCTCCTCGCCCAGCCGTTCCTCGACCACGGCGCCGCCGGGTTCCCAGGTGCGGGGCCAGAAGGAGCCCGGCATCGACGTCGTATGGAACGTGGGCGCGTCGATGGCCTGCTGGGGCGTGTAGCCGCCCACGATGGTGCGCAGCAGGTACGGCAGCTGCCACTGGTCCTGCTGGTCGCCGCCGGGTGAGCCGAGGGCTGTGACGGCCTGACCGTCGCGGAGAACCAGGGTGGGCGTCAGCGTGGTGCGGGGCCGTTCCCCCGGCGTCAGGGTGGAGGGGGTGTCCTCCTCGAGCCAGGTCATCTGCAGCCGGGTGCCCAGGCAGAATCCCAGCTCCGGGATGGCCGGGGAGGACTGCAGCCAGCCGCCGGAGGGGGTGGCGGAGACCATGTTGCCCCAGCGGTCGACGACGTCCACGTGGCAGGTGTCGCCGCGGGTCTCCCCGGTGCGGGCCACCGTCGGTTCCCCGGCGCCCAGCCCCGCCGGGGCAAGCCCGGCGCCGTCGTGGACCAACGCGGGCGGCGTGTACTCGGTCCGCAGCGGCGGCAGGTAGGGTTCCCGGCCCGGTACCGTGCCGGGGCGGAAATCGTGGGAGGCCCGCTCGGTGATCAGGGCCCGCCGTTCGGCGCAGTAGTCCGGTGAGAGCAGGTAGTCCAGCGGCACGTCGGTGTCGCCGTAGTAGGCCTCGCGGTCCGCCAACGCCAGTTTCTGCGCCTCCAGGATGGTGTGGGCCCCGAGCTCGGTCGACGGGTCCAGGTACCGGTCCTCAAACCTGTCCAGGATCGCGAGTGTCTGCAGCAACGCAGGGCCCTGTCCCCAGGGTCCGGTCTTGGCGATGGTGTGGCCACGGAACTCGACGGTGGCGGCGGGCTCGTACCCGGCGCGGAACCCGGCCAGGTCTTCGGCCGCCAAGACGCCGGCGTGGTCCGTTCCGGAGGAGTGCCGGTGCGGGAGCTGGACGGAGGCGACGATGGCGCTGGCCACGAACCCCTCGCTCCATTCGCGCCGGGCCGCGTCGATCCGGTCCTCGCGGGAGCCTGACTTCGCGACGCCCGCCGCGACCAGACGTTCCAGGGTGCGGGCGTACGCGGGGTTGCGGAACAGTTCCCCCTCGGCGGGGATGGTGCCGCCGGGCATCCACAGCTCGGCGGAGCTGGGCCAGTGCTCGCGGAACAGCTCGGCCACGGTCGCGATCGTGGCGCCCACCCGGCCCAGCAGCGGGTGGCCGTCGCGGGCGTAGCCGATCGCGAACTCCAGCACCGCGTCCAGTTCCCAGGTGCCGTGGTCGCGCAGCAGGAGGAGCCAGGCGTCGACGGCGGCGGGCACGGCCGCGGCGAGGGCCCCGGACCCGGGAACCAGGTCCAGGCCCTCGCTGCGGAAGTGCTCCGCGGTGGCGGCGGCCGGCGCCGGGCCCTGGCCCATGAGCACCACCGGGGTGTCCGGGTCCGCCGCGGTGACGAAGACGCCGGTCATGTCCCCGCCCGGCCCGTTGAGGTGCGGCTCGACGACGTGCAGGACGAAGGCTGCCGCGACGGCGCCGTCGAACGCGTTGCCGCCGCGTTCCAGCACCGCCTGCGCGGCCGCCGTCGCCAGCCAGTGCGTTGAGGCACTCATGCCGAAGGTACCCTGCAGGGTGGGCCGGGTGGTGAACTGGTCCGGAGCGGTAAACGTCATGCTCAGCCGAACAGCGCCGTCACTTTGGTCAGCGTCTCGTAGACGCCGTAAGCCAGCGGCAGGCCCACGAGGGCCCACGCGATGGTCAGCCGTGCGGGGGACGCGTTGACGGGGGTGTCGGCTCCGTGCGGGTGCTGGGTGCTCATCTCAGGCCTCCATGGCGGGTTCGGTGGAGCGGTTGCTCTCGGGACGGGGTTCGTGGAAACGGGCGGCGACGGGCTTGACCATCAGGTTGGCCACGAAGCCCACCACCAGCAGGGCCACCATGGTCAGCAGCGCCGGCTGGTAGGACGCGGCGTTGAGCTTGCCCGGGGTGCCCTGGGCGTCGAGGAACGCGTTGACGATCAGCGGCCCGGCGACGCCGGCAGCAGACCAGGCGGTCAGCAGCCGGCCATGGATCGCGCCCACCTGGAAGGTGCCGAAGAGGTCCCGCAGATAGGCCGGGGCGGTCGCGAAGCCGCCGCCGTAGAAGGAAATGATCAGGAACGCCAGCGCCACGTAGAGGATGGTGGTGGACGATCCGGCCAGGGCCAGCAGCACGTACAGTACGGCGCCGACGCCGAGGTACACCATGTAGATGCGCTTGCGGCCGGTGACGTCGGAGGTGGCGGACCAGGCGAAGCGGCCGGCCATGTTGCCGATGGACAGCAGCCCTACGAAACCGGCGGCGACGGCGGCGCTGACCAGGGAGGTGCCGCCGGGCTGGCGGAAGAAGTCCTGGATCATCGGGGCGGCCTGTTCCAGGATGCCGATGCCGGCGGTGACGTTGCAGAACAGCGCCACCCAGACCAGCCAGAACTGCGGGGTCTTCACCGCGTTCTTGGCCGAGACGTTGTCCGTGGTGACCAGCTTGGCGGCCTTGACCTTGGACGGGTCGAAGCCGGCGGGCTTCCAGCCGTCGGCGGGGACCTTGATGGTGAACGCGCCGAAGAGCATGTAGGCGAGGTAGACGACGGCGAGGGTCAGGAAGAGTTTGCCGACGGCGTCGCCGCTGGCCACCCAGCCCTGGGCGCCGGAGTTGGGGTCGTAGGCCTTCAGCAGGGCGGTGGAGACGGGGCTGGCGATCAGCGCGCCGCCGCCGAAGCCCATGATGGCCATGCCGGTGGCCAGGCCCGGCCGGTCCGGGAACCACTTGATCAGGGTGGACACCGGCGAGATGTAGCCGATGCCCAGGCCGATGCCGCCCACCACGCCGTAGCCCAGGTAGACCAGCCACAGCTGGCGGGTGAAGATGCCGAGGGAGCCGATCAGGAAGCCGCTGGCCCAGAACATGGCCGAGGTGAACATGGCCTTGCGCGGGCCGTTCTTGTCCACCCAGGTGCCCATGATGGCGGCGGAGAGGCCCAGCATCACGATGGCGATGGAGAAGATGATGCCGATCTCGGTCAGGCTGGCGCCAAAGTGTTTGACCAGGGCGGTCTTGTACACGCTGGTGGCGTAGGCCTGGCCGATGCACAGGTGCACGGCGAGCGCGGCGGGCGGAACCAGCCAGCGGTTGAACCCCGGAGGGGCGATTGTGCGGTCACGGTCCAGCCAGCCCATTGGTGCTCCCCTTGCTCAGTTGGGGACGACGCCGTCCCCGCAGTTTGATCTGCGCCTCCCCGGGGCACAGAGGCGAAAGGCCTCACTTGGGCCGTTGCCTTCGGCAATCATGGTGCAGATCACACGGCGGCGTCGAGGTTCCGAAGTCACGACGGGCGGTTTCACGATGAGCGGTAGCATTTTCGCGACGAACGGTAGGCGCTACTTCCCGAGTCCCGCCCGCCGAAGGGCTTCGGCCATCGCCGTGTTCCCCGGCGCCGGGGCGGCAGGCGCCTTCGGAGCCGACGCCGGCCGTGGCCCGCGCTGGCCCCGACGCTCGCCGCCGGCCCCGCCCCGCCGGTCGCCGCCGCCCTGGCGCGGTGCACCGCCGGCCTGGCCCCCGCGCTCACTCCCGCCGCCCTGGCGCGGTGCACCGCCGCCGGGTTCGTCGTCGATCCGCAACGTTAGGGAGATGCGCTTGCGCTCGGGGTCGGCCTCGAGCACCTTGACCCGGACCACCTGGCCGGATTTGACCACCTCATGCGGGTCGGCGACGAACCGGTTGGCCAGCGCGGAGACGTGGACCAGCCCGTCCTGATGCACCCCGACGTCGACGAACGCGCCGAACGCCGCCACGTTGGTGACCGTCCCCTCCAGCACCATGCCCGGCACCAGGTCCGAGATCTTCTCCACGCCCTCACGGAAGCTCGCCGCGGCAAACTCGGGCCGCGGGTCGCGGCCCGGCTTTTCCAGTTCGGCGATGATGTCCCGCACGGTGGGCAGGCCGAAGCTGCCGTCCACGAACTCCTGCGGGTTCAACGCCGCGACGCTGCCCGCACCGGCGGCGGCCTTGATCCGGCGCGCCAGCGGGTAGGACTCCGGGTGCACGCTGGAGGCATCCAGCGGCTCCGCTCCCCCGCTGATCCGGAGGAAGCCGGCGCACTGTTCGAAGGCCTTGGCACCCAGCCGCGGTACCTTCTTCAGCTCGCTGCGCTTGGCGAAGGGCCCGTGCTCGTTCCGGTACGCCACGATGTTCTCGCTCAGCAGCGGCCCGACGCCGGCCACCCGGCTGAGCAGCGCCGGGGAGGCGGTGTTGACGTCCACGCCGACGGCGTTGACGCAGTCTTCGACGACGGCGTCCAGGCTGCGGTCCAGCTTCGACGCCGTCACGTCGTGCTGGTACTGGCCGACGCCGATCGACTTGGGTTCGATCTTCACCAACTCCGCGAGCGGGTCCTGCAGCCGCCGGGCGATCGAGACGGCGCCGCGCAGGGAAACGTCCATTCCGGGCAGCTCCGCTGCGGCGAGCGCCGAGGCCGAGTAGACCGACGCTCCGGCTTCGGAGACGACGAGCTTCTGCGGGGCGGCATACCCGGCCCCGAGCTGCTTGATCAATTCGGCAGCGAGCTTGTCCGTCTCGCGGGAGGCGGTGCCGTTGCCGATCGCGACCAGTTGTACATCGTGTTTGCGGGCCAGGGCGGTGAGGGTGCGGAGCGCCTCGTCCCATTTCCGGGCCGGTGCGTGCGGGTAGACCGTGTCCGTGGCGACGACCTTGCCGGTGCCGTCCACGACGGCGACCTTCACGCCGGTCCGCAGTCCCGGGTCCAGGCCCAGGGTGGCCTTGTTCCCGGCCGGGGCGGCGAGCAGCACGTCGCGGAGGTTCGCGGCGAAGACCCGCACGGCCTCGTCCTCCGCGGCGGAGAACATCCGGCTGCGCAGGTCACCGCTCAGCCGGGTCAGGACCCGGGAGCGCCACGCCTGCTGGGCGGTCTGCAGCAGCCAGGCGTCGGCGGGCCGGCCGCGGTCGGCGACGCCGAGGAACCTGGCCATGGCGGCCTCGTAGCGGGCGCGGGCGGCGGCCAGGGCGGCGTGGTCGTCCGGGGCCGCCTCGCTCAGGTCCAGCTCCAGCACGCCGTCCTTCTCGCCGCGCAGCAGCGCGAGGACCCGGTGGGAGGGCATGCCGGCCGGCGCCTGGGCGAACTCGAAGTAGTCCTTGAACTTCTGGCCCTCCGCCTCCTTGCCCTTCTTCACGCGGGAGACCATCCGGCCCTGGGTCCAGAGCCGCTCGCGCAGCGTCTCGGCCAGGTCGGCGTCCTGGGCGACGCGTTCGACCAGGATGGAGCGGGCGCCGGCGAGCGCGGCGGCGGCGTCCCCAACGGCGTGCTCGGGGTTGAGGTAGCGGGCCGCTTCCCGCTCCGGGTCGCGGTCCGGGTGCTTGAGCAGCGTGTCCGCGAGCGGCTCCAGCCCGGCCTCGCGGGCGGCCTGGGCCTTGGTGCGGCGCTTGGATTTGAAGGGCAGGTAGATGTCTTCGAGCCGGGACTTGGTCTCGGCCCCGACGACGGATGCCTCCAGTTCCGGGGTCAGGGCGCCCTGGGCGGCGATCGCTTCGAGGATGGTCCGGCGGCGGTCCTCGAGTTCGCGCAGGTAGCGGAGGCGCTCCTCCAGGGTGCGCAGCTGCGTATCATCCAGGGTGCCGGTGGCTTCCTTGCGGTACCGGGCGATGAAGGGCACCGTGGAGCCGCCGTCGAGCAGGGCCACCGCCGCCTCTACCTGCCAGGCCTTGACGCCCAGCTCCTCGGCAATCAGGGTGTCGATGGCGGTGGCTGGACGGTGCTGGGAGCTGGAGTTCACCCAGCCATTTTGCCCTATCCGGGCTCGCGCACGTCCTGGACCACCTCATTGTGGCGCAGGAACCAGGGCTTGAACGGCGGGTCGAACCGGGCGAACCGCGGCGGTCCCACGGGGGTGAGGCCGGCGAGGCCCAGCGCCGCGTGCAGGCCCTCGAGGCGGCGCCGGAACGCGTCCTCGGTTCCGGCGCCGGAGAACCGGACGGCCGCGGCCAGGGACCCGGGCACGGAACGGATGTGCACCTCGGGGCTGGTGGGCACCGGCGCCGTCTCCGCCGTCATGCCGGCCGGGAGCACGAACGCCACGGCGAAGTCCGCCGGGCCGTCGCTGCCCGGCAGGGGACCCTGCTGCAGCACGGGTGCGGTCATGGCGATTTTCTGCCCGGATCCGGAAGCCTGCAGTACCGGGGCGGTCATGGCCACCTTCTGCCCGGCGGTGTTGGCGCCGCTGATGTAATTGAAGAGGTAGCGGAATGCCGCGTTTCCGGCCCGGTCGAACCGGGCGTTGACCTGTACCTCGGCGACAACGTGGGCGGGGTAGCGGCGGAGTTCGAAGTGCGGATAGCTCCGCACGAGGTCAAAGGGCTGCTGTTCGGTCATGGTCGTACCGACCCTACGCCGGTCCTCGCGGCGCGGCCAGACCTGGCGGCGGCGCCAGGGGCCCGGAGGCTTTGTTGTCGGTGGGCTTTGGTAGCTTGGCAAAAGAGGCACGGCGGACAGAGACGAGGCGGGGACACAGTGTTTTTCCTTGAACCGGAAGTACCCGGCGCGGCCCCGGACCTGGTCTACTCCGCGAGCGACCTGGTGGTGGCCGCAGAGTGCGAGTATCAGCTGCTGCGCAAGCTGGACGAGAAGCTCGGCCGGGCGGCGAAGGCCGACTTCGGCCCGGACGAGATGCTCCGGCACGCGGCTGCGCTGGGCGACGTGCACGAACACAAGGTGCTGGACACCTTCGTCGCGGAGTTCGGCCCCTGGGATGCTGCCCGCGGGGCCGGGGTGTACGACGTCGTTGCCGCCGAGGGCATGGAGCGCGCCACCCTGGTGGCCAAGCACGAGGAGTCGATCGCAGCGCTGCGGGCCGGCGCCGACGTCGTCTTCCAGGCCGCCTTCTTCGACGGGCAGTTCCACGGCCGCTCCGACTTCCTGGTCCGTCAGGACGACGGCGCCTACGCGGTGTTCGACACCAAGCTGGCCCGCCACGCCAAGGTGACCGCCCTGCTGCAGCTGGCCGCATACGGCGACCAGCTGCTCAAGGCCGGGATCGACGTCGCCCCGAACGTCACCCTGGTCCTCGGTGCCACCGTGCCGTTGCCCGACGGCGGCTTCGACTACGTCCGCAGCCACCACAAACTTGCGGACATCCTCCCCGTCTTCCGGGAACGGCGCGAACGGTTCCTTACCCTGACCGGGGCGCACGCGGCCCGGCCCGGGACCGTCGCCTGGGGCGCGGAGGGGATCAGCGCCTGCGGACGCTGCGACTACTGCCGGGAGCAGGTGGCCGCCACGGACGACCTGCTGCTCGTGGCGCGGATGAACGCGGTGCAGCGGAAAAACCTGCACGCACTGGGTATTTCCACGGTGGCGCAACTGGCTGAGGCCAACCTGACCGGCGCCTCCTCCACGCTGCTGCGGCTGCAGGAACAGGCCCGGATCCAGAGCGGGCGCGGCCCGGTAGACGGGGAGGTCACTTACCTCAAGGGCGGCGAGGAGCACACGCTGCGCTACGCCGTGCTGGGTCAGAACACGCTGGCGGAACTGCCGCCGCCCAGCCCCGGGGACATCTTCTTCGACTTCGAGGGCGACCCGCTCTGGCAGGACGCGGCCACCGGGATATGGGGGCTGGAATACCTCTTCGGCGTCATCGAGGCGCCCGTCTCGCCCGGCGTACCGGGGGTCTTCCGGCCGTTCTGGGCACACCGCCGGGAGGCGGAGAAGCAGGCGTTCCTGGACTTCCTGGACTACGTCGAGAAGCGCCGCAGCGAGTTTCCCGACATGCACGTCTACCACTACGCGCCGTACGAAAAGACGGCGTTGCGGAAGCTCTCGGTGCAGCACGTCGCCGGCGAGGACACCGTAGACCAGTGGCTGCGCGACGGGCTGCTGGTGGACCTGTACCAGACGGTCCGCAACAGCATCCGGATCTCGGAGAACTCCTACAGCATCAAGCGGCTCGAGCCGCTCTACATGGGCAGCAACCTCCGCACCGGGGACGTCAAGAACGCGGGCGCCTCCGTGGTGGCCTACGCCCAGTACTGCGAGGCGCGCGACGCCGGCCGGGACGAGGAGGCGGCGGCGATCCTGGCCGGAATCTCGGACTACAACGAGTACGACTGCCTCTCGACCCTGGAGCTGCGGGACTGGCTGCTGCGGCGGGCGGCCGAACGCGGCATCTCCCCCGCGGCGGACGGTACGGACGGTCCGGCGACGGCTGGCGACGGCTCGGCTGCGGGGTCCGGCTCCGCCGGAGCGGTAGCTGCCGACGCCGGCGGAGATGAGGCGGGTGCCGCGGAGCCGGTGGGCCCGGCCGAGGCCGCACTCCTCCGTTTCGCCGCACCCGACTCGGGCCTGGCCGAGGACGACCGCAAGGCCGTCGCCATGCTGGCCGCCGCCGTCAGTTACCACCGGAGGGAACGGAAATCGTTCTGGTGGGCTCATTTCGACCGGTGCGAACTGGGACCGGACACCCATGGTGAAGACCGGAACGTCTTCCTGGTCGAAACCGCGGAGATCCTGGACGACTGGCATCAGGAAGGCCGGAAACTGCCGGAGCGCCGGGTGAAGTTGACCGGCACCATCAGCCCGGGATCGGACCTGCGCGAGGGCAGCAAGTGGTTCCGGATGTACGGCCACCCGCTGCCCGCCGGACTTGAAAGCACCGGCAAGAGCGGGACCGGCCGCAACGGCTGGTTCGGCACCGAAGTCCTGGAACTGGGCGACGAGGACGGCAACGACACGGTCATCATCCGGGACCGGCTGCACCGAAACATCGAGCCTTACGCTGACCTGCCGATCGCGCTCACCGAGGACCAGCCGATCGCCACCAAGAGCCTGGAGCAGGCGCTTGAAACGTTGGCCGCCGACGTCGCCGCGGGGCTGGAGTCGGGAAACCTACCGCGGCACCCGGCCCTCGATCTCGTCCGCAGGCTGCCGCCCCGGCTGGCTGGAGGCTCACCGTTGCCGCAGCCCGGGGAGGGGCCGGACCGGTTTATCGACGCCATCACCGGCGCCGTGCTGGGTCTGGACCGCTCCTACCTTGCCGTGCAGGGCCCGCCCGGGACGGGAAAGACCTACGTGGGTGCCCGCGTCATCGCCCGGCTGGTCGAGCGCGGCTGGAGGATCGGCGTCGTCGGACAATCCCACTCCGTGGTGGAGCACCTCCTCGGCACCGCCATTTCGGCCGGCGTGAGCCCCGCCCTCGTGGCCAAGGACGTAAAGCACTCCGAGCCGCTACCCTGGGAGGCCCGGAGCGCCAAGGACGTGTCCGCGCTGCTCGCCTCGCGGGGTGGGGCTCTGATCGGCGGCACCGCCTGGACCCTAACCGGCGCCACCGTCCCGGCTGGAGCCCTGGACCTGCTGGTGATCGACGAGGCCGGGCAGTTCTCGCTGGCGAACACCCTGGCGGTGGCGCAGGCCAGCAGCAGACTCTTGCTGCTAGGCGACCCGCAGCAACTGCCTCAGGTCAGCCAGGGCCAGCACCCGGAGCCCGTGGACGAATCGGCGCTCGGCTGGATCTCCGCGGGGCACGCGACACTCCCGCCGGAGCTCGGCTACTTCCTGGCCGACTCCTGGCGGATGAACTCGGCGCTCTGCCGGGCCGTCTCAGAGCTCGCCTACGACGGCCGGCTGCGGTCGGCGTCGGCAGCCGACCAGCGCCACCTCGACGGGGTCCCGGCCGGAATCGAGACGGTCATGGTCCCGCACTTCGGAAACACCACTTCGTCCCCGGAGGAAGCGGCGGAAGTCGTCCGCCAGGTCAGGCGGCACCTCGGCCTGATGTGGCACTCCCCGAAGGAGAGCCGGCCGTTGGGCACCGAGGACATCCTGGTGGTGGCCGCCTACAACGCCCAGGTCAACCTCATCCGCGAGGCGCTGAGCCGTGCCGGCCTGGGCGGGGTCCGGGTGGGCACGGTGGACAAGTTCCAGGGCCAGGAGGCGGCGGTGGTGCTGGTGTCGATGGCCTGCTCGGCCGTGGCCGACGCACCGCGCGGCATGGAATTCCTGCTTTCCCGCAACCGGATCAACGTGGCCGTGTCCCGGGGGCAGTGGCGCGCCGTGATCGTCCGGTCGCCGGAACTGACCCACTATCTGCCGCCGCAGCCGGCGTCGCTGGAGCAACTGGGAAGCTTCATTGCCCTGTGCCAGCGCTCGGTGGGGACCGGTACCGGGGGTTAAACGCCAGGCGGCGGGGAGGAAGGCACTTCCTCTCCGCCGCCTGCTGGCGCCCCGTTGCATTCGGGGCCGCCGGGATTTAGTTCTGGTAGAACGGGTAGTCCGTGTAACCCTCGGCGCCGTCGGCGTAGAACGTGGACTGGTCCGGCTCGTTGACCGGCAGCCCTTCACGCCAGCGGCGGGCCAGGTCCGGGTTCGCGATGGCCGGGCGGCCCACGACGACGGCGTCGGCGTGGCCGTCGGCGACCAGCGAGACGGCCTCGTCACGGGTGGTGATGACGCCGAAGCCCGTGTTCAGCAGGAACGGGCCGTCGAAGCGGGCGCGCAGTTCCTTGACCAGCTCGCTGTCGGCGTCCTTGTGCAGGACGCTCAGGTAAGCCAGCTTCAGCGGCGAAAGGGAGTCCACCAGGATGCCGTACGTTTCGCGGACGTCGGCTGCATCGGTCTCGGTGGCACCCTGGACGTTGTGCTCCGGGGAGATGCGGATGCCCACGCGGTCCGCGCCCACGGCGTCGACTACGGCCTGGGCCACCTCGATGACGAAGCGTGCGCGGTTCTCCGGGGAACCGCCGTAGATGTCATCGCGCTGATTGGCGGCGGGGGTCAGGAACTCGTGCAGCAGGTAGCCGTTGGCGGAGTGCAGTTCGACGCCGTCGAATCCGGCCTCGATGGCGTTGCGGGATGCGCGGACGAATTCGTCGCGGATAGACGGCAGTTCGTCGGTGGTGAGGGCGCGCGGTACCGGGAAGGACTGCTTGCCTTCGTAGGTGCGAGTGACGCCGTCGATCGCGATGGCGCTGGGGGCGACGACCTCGTGGCCGCCGGTGGTGGCCTCGTGGGTGACACGGCCTGCGTGCATGACCTGGGCGAAGATGCGGCCGCCCTCGGCGTGGACGGCGGCGGTGACGTCGGCCCAGCCCTTGAGCTGTTCCTCGGTGACCAGGCCGGGCTGGCCCGGGAATCCACGGCCGGCTTCGCTGGGGTACGTGCCCTCGCTAACGATCAGGCCGAGCGATGCGCGCTGCCGGTAGTGCTCAGCCACCAGCGGGCCCGGGACGCCTTCCTTGCCGGAGCGCAGGCGGGTCAGCGGCGCCATGACGAGTCGGTTCGGGAGCTCCATTTGGCCGACGGTCAAAGTGGAAAACAGCATGCGCGGTTCCTTTCGCTGTGGATGATGTCTACTTAGAACAGCAAGGAGGCGCATGCAACTATTCCGGCTGAGACTCGAATCACTTTCGTAGGGCTGGGTCACAGGGCGATCAGGGCGACGGCGGCCTGTCAGGGGGACGGCGGGGTTCCGGCGGGGCAGCCTTGGCCTTGCGGGTTGCGGAGGCAGTCGTCGGCAAAGTTCCGGGTGATGGACCGCCACACGCTGACGGTCTGCGAGGGGCCGCTGAACTGCCCCTGCCCGGGGATGGGAAGCGGCGGGCCGCCGTTGACGGAGTACGTTCCCTGGAAGTGGGTAGTGAGGACGACGCCGAAGTCACCGGTCTCGGCGTACGCGTGACTGGTGGAGGTCTTCTCTCCCCAGCGTTCCTGCGGCAGCGGGCCGCCGGCCGCCGGGGTGGGTCCCAGCGAGGTGCCGTCGCCGTACGTCCAGATGTACTGGACGGGGGTTGCAGTGACATGGACGGCCTGGTTCAGGATGGTGATGTCGAATTGTTGAGCCGCCGACTGGGCGAAGAAATTGGTTTCGGCTCCGCGGAGCGTATGCGGGCTGGGTTGTGCGGTGGCCTGCCCGGGATTGATCGGCAACTTTTGGAACTCGGTTTGAATCATCGCGGCGATGCGCGGCAGTAGATCCGCCGGTTTTGGATCGAAGAGGCAGGTTGGCCCGGAGTGGAAGCTCCACGTCGGGTTGGGCACGCCCGCCGGCGCTTTGAGCCACACCACGGGAATTCCCGGTTTGCCGTCGGGCCCGGATTTGCAGTCGACCAGGTCGCCAAGGCAGACGGTATCGAACTCTCCACCGCCAAGATGACATTGGAGTTCGTATTTGTATTGGTAGGGGTCAGAGATGATTTCGTTGGGACCGACCCATACGAACTCTCCCGATAATTCGTCCAGGGACCAAGCCCCTCCCACATGGACCGCCCCTGGACCCCAGCTTCCCTTGATCGGCGGCTCACCGCCACCTTCCCCAGCCGATGCTGTGATTGCGCCCGAAAGCCCCATCAATATGAGGACCAGAAAAACGCCTGCTAACCGCCGCATATTAGCCAACTATGGGCTGCACATTATGGACGTACCAGGACCCGTTGGTGAAAGTCACAAGCATGAGGTTGCCGGTGTCGTCAGGCTTGGGATCTTTGCTACTCAAGGAACCATCGGCGTTGTAGTAGGCCATGCTCTCTTGAGAAGCCTGAACAGCCACTTGGTAGTTACCGTCCTTGGCCACTTTGAAGGTCGTGGAAACCGAGGGCGTCTTAATCCGCCCTCCCGCCAGCCAGCGGCCATCGCTATGCCAGCCGGAGATGACCTGCTTGGCACTACTGCACGCCTGGCAGTCGGCGGCTGTCATCGCATCCAGCCGGCTCACATCTCCGGTCTCGTAGCCGTAGCTGAGCACCTCGAACCAGTACTTCGCGAAGGCCTCGAGTCCTTCCTTGGTCTCGGCTTTGGCGGCCTCGGGCAAGACCGGGACGGGGACATTCTGGGCGCGGCCAGAGGCATCGGCCGGCTTGTAGGCGGGAGCAGCAGTGGGCGTGGCCGACGTCGTTCCCGGCGATGCGGACGCGGTCGACTCCACGGGGGCCGCCGTCGTCGGCGCCGGCGGGGACTGTCCGCCCGAGCAGGCCGTCGTACCGACCAGGGCGGCAAGAAAGAGGGCGACTGCGGCGCTGAGCCGGCGGGGCATTGGACTATGAAATGGCATGTTCAGCTGATCCCCCAATAGAAAATCATGACGCCTGAAATCCAAACAATGCCTAAGGGTAACTGAACCGCAGGCCCCCGGTAAGAGTTATCCACAGATCATTCGGACCGCCGACTTCCCGGCCAAACAGTTCCTTTCGGCCTCTGGCGTCCCTCTACACCGGATAGAAGAATGGGCCCATGATGTACGAACACGCTGAAGGTCAACCGATCCTGACTCTGACCGAGGATCAATGTTGGAAACTCGTCGAGGGCACCAAGCACGGGCGTCTGGTCGTCACCGTCGGCGGCGAGCCGGACATCTTCCCGGTGAATTACGCCGTCGCAGACCGAAAGCTTTATCTCCGCACCGCCCCCGGCAATAAACTCGCCGAGCTGACCATCAACGCCAAGGTCCTCTTCGAAACAGACGGCATCCTCTCCGAAGAAGCGTGGTCGGTGGTGGTGCGCGGCACGGCCCGCACCCTGGAACACTCCGCCGAGATCGCCGCCGCAGAGGCCTTGGAGCTCAAGCCCTGGGTCCCCACCCTCAAGGACTTCTACGTCGAGATCGCCCCCACCGCCGTCAGTGGACGCCACTTCCAGTTCGGCGAACATCCGGAACGGGACATCTAAGGCAGAGCCGCAGGAAGAACCACCCACCAGAGGCAGGGCCGGCCGCAGCCGGCAGCCCTGCCTAGACTTAACGCATGGCGGACAGTCTGACCCCGGAGCGGCGCAGCTGGAACATGTCCCGCATCCGGGGCAAGAACACCAAACCAGAGCTCCTGGTCCGCAGGCTGCTGCACGCCAAAGGCTACCGCTACCGCCTCCACGGCACCGCCCGGGGCGGCAAGCTCCCTGGCAACCCGGACCTCGTATTCGCCGGCCGGCGCAAGGTCATCTTCGTCAACGGCTGCTTCTGGCATTTCCACGACTGCCGCGTGGGCCAGCACGCACCCAAGAGCAACGCCGAATTCTGGGACACTAAACGCAGCCGCACGAAGGCCCGCGACGCCGAACAGCGCCAGCGCCTCGAAGACCTGGGCTGGGAGGTCCTCACCCTCTGGGAGTGCGGCATCAAAGATCTCCCCGCGCTGGAAGCCGAGCTGGAATCCTTCCTCGGCCCGGAAACGGCCGGAACCACAAAGCACCGCGCCCCCGGCGCCAACGTGACGCACGACACGCCGTCGAACCCTTCGCGCACCGCCTCCGCGTCCTAGGCCCTACCGGCCGGTAATCTCGGCTTCGCCGGCACTGCCCCTGCGCCGGTTTGCTGCAACCCGCCGTCGTGGACTCGTGACGATTTCGGGGGAACTGATCTGTGCCGGTATGCTCGCGACGGAAATATCTGGGCTATGCCCAGAGACAGTCTTGCGCACCTGGGCTAAACTCGGCATTCGGGGAACTAGGACTCTATCGGTCAGTACGTGGGGGTACTACTCACTCCTCAGGAGAAGCACGATGCCACACCTATTGTTGTCCACCGAGGCCCGCCCGCTGCACGCGGTTCGCAGTCCGGAGGCCGCGTCGGAGCTCGATCCCCTCCGCAGGCAGGTGACCGACATCATCGACGCCATTCTTTCCGACGAGAACCCCGACGAGGCACTCGTCCGCGAACGTCTCCGCCAGCACGTGGCGGACAATCCGGGCCAGCCCGAGAAGGCCCTGCTGAACCACCTGCTCTCGGTGTCCACCACCGTGCAGGACGGCACGGCCTAACCACAGGCCACCGGCCTAGCGGCTGATGGTTGCCTGACGTACGACTTCGCCCCAGGACTGTTGGGCCAGGTCCGCCACCGAGGCGAGGATCTGCGCGGGCGGCTGGGACAGGTCAAGCGGGAACTCCACCACGTCGATGTCCGTGTTCAGGATCCGGCGCAGCTTGATCTCCCCCGACCCGGGGTAGATCAGCCACGCGGTGGGAACTCGCAGGGACGTGCAGTAGGCCAGCATCCGGTAGTGGTCCCCCGAGAGGGACGCGCCAACGTCGGAAGCAGCCTGGTACTTGGCGTCGTACACCATCACGGGGCGGCCGCCGAGCAGGTGCACGGCGCCCGGCTGGACCATGATCCGGTCCGCGTCGTCCACCGCCTCGTTCAGCATGGCGTTGTACCGCAGCCGCATCTCCCCCGGGAATGCACCCATCGCCTCGCGCAGGGCGACGCCCACGAAGTCGGAAAACACCTTGGACATGTCGACGACGAACGACGCCGCCTGCTGCTTGCCGTCGCCGGCCTCGGCCGAGGCGTTGCGCAGGATGAGTTCGGCCAGGCGCAGCGCCGGGTGGTAACGGACATTCATCCGGCTGGCCCGCCACGGCGGCAGCGGCGCCCCGGACTGCAGCCGGGTGACCGCGTCGAGCTTGCCCTTCAACCGCCGCAGCCGGCTCAATACGTCCGCCCGGACCCCCGGCACCTGCGACATCCGCTCCAAGGCCGCGCGCAGGATCCGGTTTTCCGGGATGTCCTCGGTGAATTCATCGTAGGAGACCTCCAGGGGCACCAGCATGCCGGGCCGGCGGGAAATCTGGTCCGAGATCCGGATCCTGCCCTTGACCGTCCGCAGCGATTCATCCACGTTCAGGTACCCCTGCAGGACGCCGCGGCTCAACGCCCGGTCGGCGAGCTGGGCAAGGGACTCGGCCAGGGCGCTCCAGAGTTCGGCGTCCTCCACGGCGGCGACGGCGTCATCGCGGAAGCCCTGGTTCTCGGTGTAGCCGAGCAGGAACAGCAGCCGGGCCAGGCCGAGGCGCTCCTTGGGCCGGACCTCCAGCTGGACGGTGGGGGTGCGGACCGAGCCGACCTTCCCGACCGGTTCGATCCGGAACAGGCCCATGCCCAGCGGCGACGCCTTGGCCAGGCCGCTGCCGTTGATGTACGCGGCGCTGCCGGGATCGAGGCGCTCCACCACGCCCTGGGACAGCTCGTCCATGGCGATGTGCCGGACGGCCGGATGCCCGGCGCCCTGCCCGGCGGCCTGCCCGGCGCCCGGCTGGGCGTACCCGTCCCGGAGGGCGCTAGACGCGGGCAAGGCGACCCATCAACTGCTCGAGCCCGAACCGCTCCTGCAGCTGGGCGCGGTTCAGCTGACCGTGGTAGTGCTCCTCGAGCAGCGGCATCAGTTCGTACTTCCAGATCCGCCGCAGCCCGGCGGGGGTCTGGGCAGCCTTCTTCATGAAGTAGGACGGTCCGATCATCAGGTCCCGGTCCCACTCGTCGATCGCGTTGTTCAGCTCATCGAGCAGCAGCGCCGGCGTCGTGTCGAGGCCGCGGGCCTGCAGGAACCGCAGCAGCGTCCCCTTGACCGGTTCGGTGCTGGGGTGCAGCTCGATGAAGGAGAACCGGCGCCGGATCGCGGCGTCCATCATGGCGATGGAGCGGTCTGCCGTGTTCATGGTGCCGATGATGTAGAGATTGTCCGGCAGCGAGAATGGCTCGGTGGGGCTGTACTGCAGGTAGATCCGGTCGTCGCGGTACTCCAGCAGGAAGTACAACTCGCCGAAGACCTTCGCCAGGTTGGCGCGGTTCATCTCATCGATGATCAGGAAGTAGGGCTTCTTCTCGTTGCCCGGCTTGGCGGCTTCCTCGGCCAGCCGGCGCAGCGGCCCGGCCACCAGCTTGAAGGACACCTGGCCCTCGTCGGTCTTATCCGGCCGGTAGCCCTCGAAGAAGTCCTCGTAGGCGTAGGAGGGGTGGAACTGCACCAGCTTGACCCGCTCGTCCCCGGTGTCGCCGGCGAGTTCGGCGGCGAGGTGCTTGGCCAGGTAGGTCTTGCCGGTGCCGGGCGGGCCGTACAGCACCAGCTGCCGGTTCTCCTCTAGCATTTCGGCGATTTCCTGCAGCGGCTCCAGGTCCATGTGCAGGGTCGCGGCGAACTCCGGGGTCAGGGGCCGGAAGCCCTCGCACGGGGGTTCGACGACGGCCGCCGGCTCGTCGCCGTCTGATGCATCGCCCTCCGCCTCGGCCGGGAGCAGCGCCTCAAGCGCCTGGATCACGCGGGTAACGTCCACGACGACGCCGGAGCTGGCCAGCTGCCGCTGCACGTGCCGGGGCAGCTCGGCGAGCTGGTGGTCGCCGTCGAACCAGCGGACCTTGCGGCGCAGCCGGCGGTTGTCCTCGTTCTGTTCGGGCTCGCCCAGCACCACGCCCACGCGGACGGCGCCGGCGCTCTGGTAGAGGGTGAGGTCGCCCGGCTTCATGACGGTCAGGAAGGCGAAGACGGCGGTCTTGGTGTCCTCGCGCTCGACGTAGCTCAGGTGCTTGTAGTCCTCGTCGACGGCGTGCTGGACCAGGCCCGCGGTGACGCCCGGGTCGAGCTGGCGGAGGTGTTCGACGTCGAGCGTCACCGCTTCCTCGTCCTGCCACGCGGCGAGCAGCTCGGCGTTGTCGTGGTGGCTGCGCAGCAACCAGGCGCGGCGGCCGGGGTCCCCCACCTTGCGCCACTGGCTGACCAGCTGCCGGGAGTACCAGTCGATCCGCTGGCCGGCCTGTTCGTCCAGGTGCAGGCGGATCCGGTGGATGTCGGCGGAGATCTCCTCATCCGTATCGCCCTTCGCGCCGCCGACCAGAGAGGCGAACGCGTCGCGGATCTCCTGGCGTTCGACGTCGGCCACGATCGGTTCGAAGTAGGCCGGCCAGACCAGGAATTCGATGCTGCGGCGGATCGCCGGCTGGTCATCCGGGGTGCCCATGGTCAGCTCGTGGAACGCCAGCGGGTCCTTGATGGCGGCCTGCACGACGCCGGCGGGACGCTGCGCGACGTGGCGGACGAAGCGGCAGAGCCACTTCAGGTGGTCCCAGATGGTCCAGTTGAACTCGGCGGTGCGGTCCCGGATCACGCCGTGGTCCGTCATGCCGGCGTAGAGCTCCTCCGGCAGGTCCAGCGGAGGCTCGAGCCAGGACGCGGCCTCGGCCACGCGGGCACGCTTGACCTTGAGGGACTTCACCTCGTGGGCCAGCGGGAGGGACTGAAGGAAGAGCAGTTCAACGGCGAGCTGCTTCGCGCCGCGGGTGGCCCCCTCCAGGTTTTCCCGCAGGTTGGTCATCATGGGTGCCTTGGGGTCCGGGATGCCCCGTTCCAGCCGCTCCAGCAGCTCCGAGGCGGCGGCCACGGACCAGGTCCGGGTGCGGCCGTCCAGCGGGGAGGCCTTGCCGAGCAGACCCGGGCCGAGCACAAACCACGCCGCGTCTTCGATTTCCTTGGAGATGCCGAGGGCGCGGTGCATGGCAGGCTTTTTGTGGGGGGTCATGCCCTCCAATTTACAGGCTTAAGCTGAACGCCCGCATCACGGGCCGGCCCACCGCCGGGCCGTCCGGGGCGTCCTCCAGGCGCCCGGGCGGGCTACTTGCCGCCGGCCCTGCGCTTCACGCCGAAGGTGAAATAGCTGCCGGGTCCGACGAAGTTCACCAGCGTGGCGACCCGCCAGAGCGCCTTGCTGCCGCGGATTTCCTCGGCCGGCCGGCGGGAGATGTCCCGCTGCGCCGCGACCAGGAGGGAAAGCTGGACGAGGGCCGCCGTGACGGTGCCAAACTTCGCCATCGGCGAGAGTTCCTTCCACGTCTTCTTTTTGCCCGCCGCCTTGCTGCGTTTGGCCATGGTTCGTGCTCCTCGCTCTGGTCGGTTCTGGTGCCGATGCCCGTGGGGCGCGTCCAGTCTAGGGCGGGGCGGGCGGCCGGGGTAAGGGCCTCCCGCCCCATCCCTCTTGGTCAACTGACTCGCAGCCGGGGCCGTTCCGGGGTCTCAAAACGACCTGAGGTGCGAGTCAGTTGGGGGTCCGCGCGGTCAGTGGGCGGTGAACTGCTCCAGCTTGGCCTTCTGCTCCGGGGTCAGCCGCACCGCCCGGCCGGTGGCCTCGTCCACGAAGGCCAAATGACTGCTGGCCTTAACGCAGTCCTCGCCGGTGACGGGGTCCTGGACCAGGTAATGGATGTCGAAGCTGGCACCCTTGACCGCGCCGATCCAGAGCTGCACGAGGGCCGGGATGTTGCGGTACTCCAGAGTCCGGACGTAGCGGATGCGGTGTTCGACCACCAGCGCCAGGATGCCGGCGGGGACCTCGCTGAAGAGCGGGACCACCGGCTCCAGGCCGGGCAGCCCGGTGCCGCCGGGCGGCCCGAAGGCGGCGATGCGCGCCTCCTCCAGGATCCGGACCAGCTGGACGTTGTTGATATGGCCGTAAGCGTCCATGTCGCCCCAGCGCATCGGCACCCGCACCTCCAGCCGGCGCGGCTCCGCTCCCCGGGCCGCCGCGGCGCTCAGCTGCGCACCGGCGTCGGGCCGCCCGCGGCGTCGGCCAGTGCCGCCTCCGCGTCCTCACCGGCGAACTGGGACATGTACAGCCGGTAGTAGGCGCCCTGGCTCTCGAGCAGCTCGGCGTGCCGGCCCTGCTCCACGATCCGGCCTGCCTCCATCACCAGGATGGTGTCCGCGTCCCGAATGGTGGAGAGCCGGTGCGCGATCACGAAGCTGGTCCGTTCGGTCCGCAGCGCGGCCATGGCCTTCTGGACCAGGGCCTCGGTGCGGGTGTCCACCGAGCTGGTGGCCTCGTCCAGGATCAGCAGCGACGGATCGGCCACGAAGGCGCGGGCGATGGTGATCAGCTGCTTCTCGCCGGCGCTGACGTTGTTGCCTTCCTCGTCGATGACCGTGTCGTACCCGTCCGGCAGGGCGCGGACGAAGCGGTCCACGAAGGTGGCCTTCGCGGCGGCCATGATCTGGTCCTCGGTGGCGTCCAGCTTGCCGTAGCGGATGTTCTCGTAGATGGTGCCGCCGAACAGCCAGGCGTCCTGCAGCACCATGCCCACCTTGGAGCGGAGCTCGGCGCGGCTGAGCCGGGTGATGTCCACGCCGTCCAGGGTGATGGTGCCGGCGTTGAGCTCGTAGAAGCGCATCACCAGGTTCACCAGCGTGGTCTTGCCCGCGCCGGTGGGTCCGACGATCGCGACCGTGTGGCCGGGTTCGGCGGTGAAGGACAGGTCCTCGATCAGCGGTTTCTCCGGGGTGTAGCTGAAGGTGACGTGGTTGAACTCCACGTGACCGTCGGTCCTGGCCGGCAGCCGGTCCGTGGCGGTCTCCGCATCCTGCTCGTCGGCGTCGAGGAACTCGAACACGCGCTCGGCGGAGGCGACGCCGGACTGCAGCATGTTGGCCATGCCTGCCATCTGCCCCAGCGGCTGAGTGAACTCGCGGGAGTACTGGATGAACGCGGTGGCGTCGCCCAGGCTCATCCCGCCGGAGGCCACGCGCAGGCCGCCGACGACGGCGATGCCCACGTAGCTGAGGTAGGAGACGAACTGCATGACCGGCATGATCATGCCGGAGACGAACTGGGCGCCGAAGCTGGCCTTGTAGAGTTCCTCGTTCCGTTCGTCGAAGCGGGCCAGCATGTCCGCGTCGCGGCCGAAAACCCGAACCAGGTCGTGCCCGGAGAAGGACTCCTCGATCTGGCCGTTGAGTTCGCCGGTGTTCTTCCACTGCGCGGCAAAGAGCTTCTGGCTGCGCGCGCCGATGACACCGGCGGCCACCCCGGAGAGAGGCAGCGCGATGAGGGCGATCAGGGCCAGCTGCCAGGACACGATGAACATCATGATGACGATGCCGATCACGGTCAGCGCCGAGTTCACCAGCTGCGCGAACGCCTGCTGCAGGGCCTGCTGGATGTTGTCGACGTCGTTGGTGACGCGGGAGAGGACGTCGCCGCGCTGGCGGGTGTCGAAGTAGTTCAGCGGCAGCGCGTTGAGTTTCTTCTCGGTGTCATCCCGCAGCCGGCGCACCACCCGCATGACCAGGACGTTGAGGACGTAGCCCTGCAGCCAGAGGAAGATGTTGGCGACGAAGTACATCACCAGCACCACGCTGATGAGGAACGCCAGCTTCTGGAAGTCGATGCCGACGCCGGGGACCACGTCCATCCGGGAGAGCATGTCCGCGAAGTTGTCCTGGCCCTGGGCGCGGAGCCCGGCGATGAACTGGTCCTTGGTGGCCCCGGCCGGCAGTTGCTTGCCGACGACCCCGCCGAAGATCACGTCCATGGCCTGGCCGAGGATCCGGGGTGCGACGACGTTGAGGACGACGGCGACCGTCACCATGGCCAGGACGGCGATGATGCCGGCACGTTCGGGTTTCAGCAGGCCCATCAGGCGCTTCGCCGAGGGCCAGAAGTGCTGGGCCTTCTTTGCCGGGACCGCGCCGAACATGCCGCCGTCGGCCTCGCCGGGGGTGAATTCCTCCTCGACGAAGTCCTCGTCGACGCTATCCGGTGCGTCCTGCGGGCCGGTCACGGCGCCGGCCGTTTCGTCCGGCGCTGTGCGGCCGAGCTTTTCGTTGGTGCTCACGCGATGGCCTCCGCGGTTAGCTGGGATTCGACAATTTCCTGGTAGGTGCTGGAGCTCTGGAGGAGCTCCTCGTGGGTGCCGCGGTCCACGATCCGGCCCTTGTCCAGCACCAGGATCTGGTCCGCGTCGGCGATGGTGGAGACCCGCTGACCGACGATGATGACTGTGGCGTCAGCGGTCTTGGCCTTGAGGGCCTTGCGTAGCCGGGCGTCGGTGGCGACGTCGAGCGCGGAGAACGAGTCGTCGAAGAGGAAGACCTTGGGTTCGGTGACCAAGGCCCGGGCGATGCAGAGCCGCTGGCGCTGGCCGCCGGAGACGTTGGTGCCGCCCTGGGCGATCCGGGCGTCGAGGCCGTTCTTCTTCTCGCGGACGAAGTTGGCTGCCTGCGCCACGGTGAGGGCGTCCCAGAGCTCGGCGTCGGTGGCTTCGGACTTGCCGAACCGCAGGTTGTGCCCGATGGTTCCGGAGAACAGGTAGGGCCGTTGCGGGACCATGGCGACGCGGCTGGTGATCTCGGCCCGGTCCAGGTTGGTGACGGGGACGCCGTCCAGCAGGACCTCGCCCGAGGCGGCGTCGAACAGGCGGGGCAGCAGGGCCAGCAGGGTGCTCTTGCCGGCGCCGGTGGACCCGATGATGGCCACAGTCTGGCCGGGTTCGGCGGTGAAGCTGATGTCGCTGAGCACGGGGGCCTCGGCGCCGGGGTAGGCGAAGGAGACGTTCCGGAATTCCACCCGGCCGGCCCGGCCGGCGGGAGCCACGGGGGTGCCGGGCTCGTGGATGGAGGGTTCGACGTCGAGCACCTCGCCGATGCGGTCCGCGCAGACGGAGGCGCGCGGGATCATCATGGCCATGAAGGTGCCCATCATGACCGCCATCAGGATCTGGAGCAGGTACTGCAGGAACGCGGTCAGCGACCCGACCTGCATCTCCCCCGCGTCCACCCGCTGGCCGCCGAACCAGAGCACGGCCGCGGTGGAGATGTGCAGGATCATGCCGATTGCCGGGAACATCAGGACGAACAGCGAGCCGATCTTGAGCGAGACGTTGGTCAGGTCCTGGTTGGCGGCGCCGAAGCGCTGCTCCTCGTGCGGTTCGCGGACGAAGGCGCGGACCACGCGGATGCCGATGATCTGCTCCCGCAGGACGGCGTTGAGCCGGTCGATCTTGGCCTGCATGGAGCGGAACAGCGGCATCAGCCGGACCACCAGGTAGCCGACCACCACCACCAGCAGCGGGACGGCGACCCACACCAGCCAGGAGAGGTTCAGGTCCTCGCGGAGGGCCATCACGATGCCGCCGATGCACATGATGGGGGTGGCCACCATGAAGTTGAGCGCCATCAGCATCAGCATCTGCACCTGCTGCACGTCATTGGTGCCGCGGGTGATCAGCGACGGCGCCCCGAAGATGTTGACGTCGCGGGCGGAGAAGCTGCTGACCTTGCGGAAGACCCCGCGGCGCAGGTCGCGGCCGAAGGCCATAGCCGCGCGGGAGCCGAAGTAAACGCCGGCGATGGCCGTGACCACCTGGACCAGGGCGACACCGAGCATCAGGGCGCCGGTGCGCCAGATGTAGTCGGTGTCGCCGCGCGAGACGCCCTCATCGATGATCTGCGCATTGAGGCTCGGCAGGTACAGCGCGGCGATGGTGGAGGCCAACTGGAAGACGACGACGGCCGCGATGAACGGCAGGTACGGCCTCGAGTAGCGCCGGATGAGGGTGAGAAGCATGCCCACTGGTCCTTCTGGAAGAAGCGGTTAATCCAAATACATGACAAAAGTAAAGCAGCAGGGGCCGACAGCCTTAGCCGTCCAACTCTACGAGGTCTTGAGCCCCGGCGGAACAGCGTCCGGAAAGGGAGACCAACGGCCCCGCACCTCCCCTCGCGGGAAGGTACGGGGCCGTTGGATCCGGGTGCGACGCCGGTCGGTGCGCGGGGCTATTCGCCGCGGTGCCGGCCGTGCGTGGCGATGTAGTCCGCGGCGGCGCGCTGCAGCTTCCGTTCCTTGGCCAGCTGGCGGCGGAGCGTGGTGAGCTGCTCGGCGACGCGGGCCTGTTCTGCGGCGATGGCGCGTTGCTCGGCGGCCTGGTCGTGAACCGCGCGGAGGGCGTCCGCGAGCTGGACCTGCTGCTCGGCGAGCAGCCGCTGGGTCTGCAGGAGCAGCTGGAGCACGTCGGCGTCGTCGGCCTTCGCGTCCGCCACCATGGTCCGGGACCGGAGGCGGGCACCCTCACGCTCGGCGCGGGCGTCGGCGTCGTCGGCCGGGCCCTGCTCTCCGGCCGCGGCGGGGAACCGGGTTCCGCCGTTCCGCTGCCGGCTCAGGACCTCGATGAACTCGCGGTCCAGGTCCACGATCCCGGTGGGGGTGGTGTCCGTGGACGGCTCGCCGGGACCCTGGGCGGAACCCTCGCCGGCAGGACCGTGCGCGGCGACGGCGTGGGCGGCAGCCCCGGCGTCGATGTCCGCACCGGATCCGGTGATGGCTCCGGACGCCGCGGTCTGGGCGGCGGTTTCGGGCTGGACGTCCACGGTGCGGCGCAGCGGCTTCTCCTTGATGAACAGGACCGAAACCAGCGCCAGGATGCCCACGATCGCCGAGATCATGAAGATTTCCGCCGTGGCGTCACCGTAGGCGGCGCGCATGATGTCGCGGATCTGCGGGGGCAGGTCCTTGAGGTCCAGGCTGCCACCGGAGGAACCGCCCTGGACGGGGATCCCGGCCGCGGCCAGGCCCTGGGTGGCGAGTTCCTTGACCCGGTTGCCCAGGACGGCGCCGAGGACGGACACGCCGATCGCGCCGCCGACGGAGCGGAAGAACGCGACCGAGGCGCTGGCGGTGCCGATGTCCGTGGCCCGGACGGTGTTCTGCACGGCGAGGACGAGGTTCTGCATCAGCAGGCCGAGGCCCAGGCCCAGGACCGCGGTGTAGAGGCCGGTGATCCAGAGTTCGGTGGTGTGGTCGATGGTGCCGGCGAGGCCCAGGCCGCCGATCAGCAGGATGGAACCGGCGATCAGGTAGCGCTTCCACTTGCCGGTGCGGCTGATCAGCTGGCCGGAGAGGACCGAGCCGATCAGGTTGCCGGCGATCATCGGCAGGGTCAGCAGGCCGGCCTCGGTGGGGCTGGCGCCGCGGGCCACCTGGTAGTACTGGCCCAGGAACGCGGAGGAACCGAACATCGCGACGCCGACGGCGACGGAGGCCAGGATGGCCAGGGCCGTGGTGCGCTCGGAGATGATCTTGAGCGGGATGACCGGCTGCGCGACGCGGCCTTCGACGAAGACCAGCAGGGCCAGGAGGGCGATGCCGCCACCGACCATGGCGACCGTCTGCCAGGACCACCAGTCGTAGTAGTCCGGGTTGCCGGCGAAGGAAACCCAGATCAGCAGCAGGCTGACGCCGGAGGTGAGCAGGATCGAGCCCAGCCAGTCGATCTTGGCGGGACGCTTGACGTGCGGGAGCTTCAGCGTGATCTGCAGCAGGATCAGGGCGATGATGGCGAGCGGGACGCAGACGAAGAAGGTCCAGCGCCAGCCCAGCGGGCTGTCCACGATGAAGCCGCCCAGGAGCGGGCCGCCCGCGGTGCCGACGGCCATGACGGCGCCCATGTAGCCGGAGTACTTGCCGCGGTCACGCGGCGGGATCATCGAGCCGATGATGGCCTGGGCGAGCGCGGTGAGGCCACCCATCGCGATGCCCTGGATGACGCGGGCCGTGAGCAGGAACGGGATGGTCTGTGAGAAACCCGCCATCACGGAGCCGGCGACGAAGACGACGATGCTCAGCTGGACCAGGAACTTCTTGTCGAAGAGGTCCGCGAGCTTGCCCCAGATGGGGGTGGTGGCCGCGTTGGCCAGCAGCGCGGCCGTGATCACCCACGCGAAGTCGGTCTGGGTGCCCTTGAGCTCCGACATGATGGTCGGCAGGGCGTTGGCGACGATGGTGCTGCTGATGATCGCGGTGAAGAACGCTGCCAGCAGGCCCGTGAGGGCCTCCATGATCTGGCGGTGCGACATCACCACCTGGGGTGCGGGCTGGGGATTCTGCGTGGCTGTCGGGGATGGCCCGGCGGCCGCTGCGTGACTGGCCATATCTTTACTCCTCAACAAAGGTGGTGGTATCGGTGGATCCGGCCGTCATTGCCCGGGCCGAGTTCCGAAGGGACTCGGCAAGTTTTTTCAGTGAGCGGGCGGTCTCTTCAACGTCGTCCTCGCTCCAGTCCTGCAACAGGGACTGCAGGCTGGCCGCCCGGTGTTCCTCGATGACGCGGAGCTTCTCCACGCCCGCCGGGGACAGCGCCACGAGCTGGGCGCGGCCGTCCTCGGGATCGGGCCGGCGCACGACGTAGCCGTGGTCGACCAGCTCCGAGAGGTGCCGGCTGAGGACCGGGGCGCTGACGCCGAGCCGTTCCGCCAGGTGGGTGGCGCGGGTCTCGCCCTCCCCCACGAAGCGGAGGACGCCCTGAAGCGCGACGCCGGTATCGTCGCCGCGCAGGCTCGCGGCGGCAACGCACCGGACGGCGCGCTGAAGATCAAAAATGTGGTGGACCAACTTGGCTGCAGTGGTCGATGCGACTGACATGTGAGGATGCCCCCTTATTTGCTTGCCCGAAGCAACAATACATGAAAATGATTGCTTTGGGAAACTAAGGGCGTTCGTGATGGGCTTCGCGGACCTGCCATGGGGCTGCCATGAGGGTCCTCCGGAGACGGCGAAAGGCCCCGATCCGGGTGGATCGGGGCCTTTCGTTCTGCTGGTTTTAGACGTCCAAGTGGGTAGGGGCGAACATCTTGAGCAGGGTCTCGACGACGACGACGTTGGGGCCGTCCGCGGCGAAGCCGGCCTTGAGCGCCTCCCCCACGTTCTCGGGGGCCACCCGCACCGCGGGAACGCCGAACGCCTCGGCGAGCTTGACGAAGTCCGGCCGCGCGAGTTCGGTGGCGGTGGCCTTGCCGAAGGCGCCCACCATGTACTCGCGCAGGATGCCATACCCGCCGTCGTCGACGATCAGCCAGGTGACCGGGACGTTGTGCTGCTTGGCCGTGGCGAGCTCGGAGATGGAGTACATTGCCGAGCCGTCGCCGGAGACCGCCAGGACCCTTGCCGAGGCGCCGGACCGCCCTGTCGTCTCGAGGCCCACCGCCCCGCCGATCGCGGCGGGGAAGCCGAAGCCCAGGCCGCCGGCGCCCTGCGCGGAGTGGAACTGGCCCTCGCGGGCGTCCCAGCAGCTCCAGGCCCAGTAGGCGGAGATGGTCATGTCCCAGAAGGTCTGCATGGTGGCGGGGACCGCCTCGCGGATCTCCGCCATGAACTGCAGTTCCTTGCCGAGGTCCTGGGACTCCAGCCGGGCGCGGACCTTGGCGAGGGTGTCCTTGACCAGGGTTTCCGGCGGGGTGCCGTGCCAGTCGGCGCGTTCCCCGTGGGGTTCGGTCAAAGCCTCGTCCAGGGCGGCGAGGGCCTGCCCGGCGTCGGCCCGGATGCCCAGGCCCGGCCGGTTCGACTCGAGCACGCGGGGTTCGGCGTCGATCTGGATGATCCGGCCGCGCGGCTCGAAGGTGAAGTAGTTGGAGGTGACCTCGCCCAGCGAGGAGCCGATGACGATCAGCACGTCGGCGTCCTCGAGCAGCTCGGTCATGTGCTGGTCTTCGATCCAGGACTGCAGCGAGAGTTCATGGGTCCAGGGGAAGGCACCGTTGCCGCCGGGGGTGCAGATCACCGGAGCGCGGAGCTTCTCGGCCAGCGACAGCAGGGACTTCTCCGCGTGGCCGCGGCGGGTGCCGCCGCCGGCGATGATGGCCGGGCGCTTGGCGTCCTCGAGCCACTTCACGGCCTCGCGGACCAACTCCACCCGGGGCGGGTTATCGGCGGCCTCGGCGAGGGCGTCCTCCACCGGGGGCACCATGATCGGGTCCAGCAGCACGTTCTGCGGGATTTCGATCCAAACCGGGCCCTGCGGGGAGGAGATGGCCTCGGTCCAGGCGTCCTGGATGGCGGAAGGAATGCCGGAGGCGTGCTGGATCAGCCGCTGACTCTTGGTGACGTTGGCGGCGGAGGCCTTCTGGTCATCGAGCTGGTGAAGCATGCCCTTGCGCCGGGCACCGAGTCCCTCCAACGGGATCTGGCTCGCGACCACGACCATGGGCACGCCGGTGGCGTAGGCCTCCTGCAGGCCGGCCAGGGAGGTCAGGGCGCCCGGGCCGGTGGAGAGGAAGAGCACGCCGACCTCGCCGGTGGCGCGGGAGTAGCCGTCCGCGGCGAAGGCGGAGTTGTTTTCCACCCGGGAGGAGACGAACTGGAGGTTGCCGCGGCCCATGGCGTCGAACAGGCCCAGGGCGTGCTGGCCGGGGATGCCGAAGACGGTTTTGGCGCCGAGCGCTTCCAGGGTTTCGACGACGAGGTCGCCGCCGTTGCGGACGCCGCTCATCGGGCCGCCTCCGCGGATGCGGCCGGGGCCTGGGCGGGAGCGGCAGCAAAGCCGGCCGGGCGGCGGTTTTCGCGGCCCAGCGCCTGCGCCGCGTAGCCGTTGCCCGACGTCGGACCGCCTTCGTCCGCGTTATCCGCCATAAGGGTCACCAGTTCGTAGGCGACGTGGCTGCCGGCGACGCCGGTGATGTCCGCGTGGTCGTAGGCCGGGGCGACCTCGACGACGTCGGCGCCCACGAGGTTCATGCCGCGGAAGCCGCGGATGATCTCGATCAGTTCGCGGCTGGTGAGGCCGCCGGCCTCCGGGGTGCCGGTGCCGGGAGCGTGGGCCGGATCGAGGACGTCGATGTCGACGGAGATGTAGAGCGGGCGGTTGCCGATCCGGTCGCGGACCTTGGCGACGGTTTCCAGCACGCCCTGGTAGTAGACGTCGGCGGAGGTGACGATGCCGAAGCCGAAGCGGTGGTCGTCGTCGAGGTCCTTCTTGCCGTAGAGCGGGCCGCGGGTGCCGATGTGGCTGATCGCCTCGGTGTCGAGGATGCCCTCTTCGACGGCGCGGCGGAAGGGGGTGCCGTGGGTGTACTCGGCGCCGAAGTAGGTGTCCCAGGTGTCCAGATGGGCGTCGAAGTGCAGCATGGCCACGGGCTGGCCGGTGCGTTCGGCGGCGGCGCGCAGCAGCGGCAGGGCGATGGTGTGGTCCCCGCCGAGGGTCAACAGCTTGCTGCCGGCGGCGGTCAGGTCCAGCGCGTTCTGCTGGATGGACTCGATGGCCTCGTTGATGTTGAACGGGTTGACGGCCATGTCGCCGGCGTCGGCCACCTGCAGGTTCTCGAACGGGCTGACGTCCCAGGCCGGGTTGTAGGGCCGTAGCAGGCGGCTGGCCTCGCGGACGTGGTTGGCGCCGAAGCGGGCGCCGGGCCGGTAGGACACCCCGGAGTCGAAGGGCACGCCCACCACCGTGACGTCCGCCTTGGCCACCTGGTCGAGGCGGGGCAGGCGGGCAAAGGTGGCCGCGCCGGCGTACCGGGGGATGCGGGCGGAATCGATGGGGCCAAGGTTTCCGTTGGCCTCGATGCGCAACTCTTCCAAGCGGGCGTCTCCTTCTGGATACGGGGGTGGATGTGACTGTCATCATACACTCGGAGTTGCCTGCTGCGCACCTGTTGTTTACCTCTAGCGCCTGGTCCGGGCGGCCCCGTGCGTTCCTCCCCAGTTACTCCAACCCGCATACCGGTCCAGCCGGCCGAACCCCCGTCGTTCCGCGGATCGGACCGGACGGGATCGGGTAGCCGCGGAGGTAACCGGGGAGGATCGCACGCCGGACCGGGCGGAGGAGGTCCCGGAGTTGTCCAGATAGACCCGCTCCCCCGTTCCGGGCGGCCCCGTCCGGGCCTGGACTGGGTCCCATGGATCCACTCATGCACCTCTCACAGCTCGGCGGCGTCGCCCGGACCGGTCAACTGCTGGCCGCGGGCTACTCCCGGCGGGATATCGCGCGGCTGGCCGCACTCGTCCGGCAGCCGCGGCGGGGCATCTTTACCCTCCCCGACTGCCGCCCCGAGTTCCTCGCCGCGGTCCTCAACGACGCCCGGGTGACCTGCGCGAGCGCCGCCACCCACTACGGGCTCTGGCTCCGCGGCGCCCCGGACAGCCACCATCTGGCCTGCAACCACGGCCACGGCGGGGGCTTTATCCGGCACCGGACCATCCGCTTCGGGGCACCTGCGGGACCGCCGGTGGCCGCCGTCGAGGATGTGGTCCTGCACGCCCTGGGATGCCTCGCCCCGCCGGCCTCCACCGCGATTGCCACCTCCGCCATGCGGCTGCTCGGCGTGCCGCGGGAGTTGCTGGCAGACCAGCTACGGGCCGACCGCTCCGGCACGGCGCGGACGGTGCTGCGGGAACTGGACCTGCGGGCCGAGTCGATCGTGGAGGTGGACGCCATCCACCTGTTCCGCACTAACGGCATCTCCTACGAGGCGCAGGTCTTCCTGGCGGGGATCGGCCGGGTGGACTTCCTTCTGGCGGGATTCCTGATCGTCGAGGTGGACGGCTTCGCGTTCCACTCGGGGCGGGAGGCGCTGCGGCGCGACCTGGGCCGGAACAACGCCTCGACGCTGAACGGGTTCGCCGTGTTGCGCTACATGCCCGAACACCTATGGTTCGAGCCGGAGCGGGTCGTGGCCGAGATCCGCGCAACGCTGGCAGTGAACCGCCGGGGCGGACGTTAGGGCGGCGTACGCTCCCGCCCGGTTACCCGCTCCGACACCAGAGACCACCCGCGGAACGGCGGGCCCCATCCGCGATCTCACACCGGCCGGGCGGAGGCAACCGGGGAGGAACGTACGGGGAGGGGAGCTACTGGCTGGCGGCGGGGACCAGAACCCAGAGCACCTCGACGGGCTCGTCGGTGGGGTTGATCCAGGTGTGGGGCTCGCGGCCAGGGAAGGTGACGGTGTCGCCGGCCGCCAGGTCGAAGGCCTCATTGGTCAGGACCAGCCGGATGCTGCCCTTGACCACGTGCAGGACGTCGACGTCGCAGTCCACGGCGTACAACTCGGACTCACCGCGGCCCCGGGGTTCGATCACGGCCTGGATGATCTGCAGCCGCCGCTCGGAGCGGGCCGTGAGCAGCCGCTCAACGATTCCCTCGCCGCCGAGGGAGATCCGCGGACCCTCGCCTCGTCGGGTCAGGTGCGTCTCCGGGGCGGCGAAGAGGTCGCCGATGGAGATGGAGAGGACCTGGCATAGCGTCACGAGGGAGCTCACCGACGGGGAGGTCAGGTCCCGCTCCACCCGGCTCAGGAAGCCCTTGGTCAGGCCGGTGGCGTCCGCAACCTGTTCGATGGTGAGCCGCTGGGACTGCCGCGCGGCGCGGATTCTGGAGCCGATGGCAACCGGAACGTTGCTCGGTTCAACAGGGAGAGCCTTCATATGGGAACCTTTCACGGCCGGCCGCGCGGCCCCAGCATTGGTGCCAATCCTAGCCGTTGCCCCGAGGCCGTTCCCCGCTGGGACACACGGCGTTCACAGGTTGACTGTAAGCACCATCACAATCTAGCGTTTGGCAACAGGTGTTGCCTATTTGGCAATGAACGTTACACCTCGCACCCTCCGCATGTTCTTCCGTCCAGCAGATCCGGCGGCCGCTTCGCAGTGCCGCGGCCGGCCCGCGGGCTGCCACAACCGCTCCAAGGAGCCTCTATGGATGCACAATTCCTCAACATCGCCATCGTGGTGGTGTATCTGATCGCAATGCTGGCGTTCGGCTGGTGGGGCAAGTCCCGCACCAAGAACAACAGCGACTTCCTCGTGGCCGGCCGCCGGCTCGGACCCTTCCTCTACACCGGCACCATGGCCGCCGTCGTCCTGGGCGGCGCCTCCACCGTCGGCGGCGTGGGCCTGGGCTACAAGTTCGGCATCTCCGGCATGTGGCTGGTGGTGGCGATCGGCGCGGGCGTCCTGCTGCTGAGCCTCCTTTTCGCCGGGACCATCCAGAAGCTGAAGATCTACACCGTCTCCCAGATGCTGACCCTGCGCTACGGCAGCCGCGCCACCCAGGCCTCGGGCATCGTCATGCTGGCCTACACCCTGATGCTCTGCGCCACCTCCACCGGCGCTTACGCCACCATCTTCGTGGTGCTCTTCGGCTGGGACCGGGCGCTCGCGATCGCCGTCGGCGGCGCAATCGTGCTGGTCTACTCCACGATCGGCGGCATGTGGTCCATCACCCTGGCGGACCAGGTCCAGTTCCTGATCAAGACGGTCGGTATCTTCCTGCTCATGCTCCCGTTCACCCTCAACGCCGCGGGCGGCCTGGAGGGGATCCGCAGCCGCGTGGACGCCAGCTTCTTCCAGATCGACGGCATCGGCGCTCAGACGATCATCACCTACTTCGTCGTCTACACCCTGGGCCTGCTGATCGGCCAGGATATCTGGCAGCGCGTGTTCACCGCCAAGACCCCCTCCGTCGCCCGCTGGGGCGGCGCCACCGCAGGCATCTACTGCATCCTCTATGGTGCCGCCGGTGCCCTGATCGGCCTGGGCGCCCGCGTGGCCCTGCCCGCCATCGACGTGAAGGCCCTCGGCAAGGACGTGGTCTACGCGGAGGTCGCCACCAACCTGCTACCGATCGGCATCGGCGGCCTGGTGCTCGCCGCCGCCGTCGCCGCCATGATGTCCACCGCTTCCGGCGCCCTGATCGCCGCGGCCACGGTGGCCCGCGCCGACGTCGTGCCCTTCGTCGCCGGCTGGTTCGGCAAAACCGTCAACACCGACGACACGGACAACCCGGAGCACGACGTCAAGGCCAACCGCGTCTGGGTCCTGGGCCTGGGCGTCGTGGCGATCGTCATCGCGATCATCACCAAGGACGTCGTCGCCGCGCTCACCATCGCCTACGACATCCTGGTCGGCGGCCTGCTGGTGGCAATCCTGGGCGGCCTGGTCTGGAAGCGCGGCACCGGGATCGCCGCCGCCGCGTCCATGGCCGTGGGATCGGTCATCACCCTTGGCACCATGATCATCCTCGAGATCAACGCAGAGGTCCCGCTGGACGGCATCTACGCCAACGAACCGATCTACTACGGCCTGATCGCCTCGGCGCTGGTCTACGTGGCGGTCTCGCTGCTGACCAAGCCGACCGACGCCGCCGTGATGCGCTCGTGGCAGCAGCGGGTCGCCGGCGGTTCGGCGGAGGAGTCGGACGAGGTCCCGGTTCTCACGCACTAAGGATCCGCGTGCATTAAAACGACGGATTAAGAACGACGGCGGCGCCTCCCATGGGGGCGCCGCCGTCGTGCTGTGTGGGGCCGGGGCTACCCGCCGTCCTCCGGGCCGCGGAACTCGTCCGCGTCCGGCGACCCGACGGGCTGGTCCTCACCCAGGAAGTCCTCCGTGTCCAGCGGGAGGCGCTGGTCGGCCTCCTCCAGCAGCTCCTCCTCGACGGTCTCCGAGTCCTCGACCGGTGCGTCGTCGGCGAAGTCGTAGTCGGGGTCGGACTCAACGGAGTCCCTCGACGGCCGGGCGGCCTGTGATCCGGTGTTGTCCATGGTGCGACCTCCGTGCGCTCGGGCTGGCAGCGGTGTGCGGTTGCTCCGCTCACGTTTCCGGGAGCGGCTGGCGGGCCTGCCGGGAATCCCGCCTGGCGTTTTCATTCGAACACCGGCCGCGCTTCCGGTCAAGGAAACGCCGCCGGTTCCGTAGGGGCGCCGGCGGCGATTCGCGGGACTGCGCGGCTGGCGCCGCCCTCAGGAGACCGGGAGGGCCGACTGCCGGGGAAGGAGCGGGGCGAAGAAGGCGGCGAGTTCCGCCGTCGCCGTCAGCGGCAGCACCGTGGCGACGTACTGGTCCGGCCGGACCACGACGACGGCGCCGTCCCGGCTGATGCCGCGCAGGTCGAAGATGTCCGCGGACGGGTCCGTGCCGTAGACCTTCTCCAGGTAGGTCAGCGCGAAGGGGCCCACCTGTGGCTTGAATACGTCCGGGACGGCGGTGATGTCCACCTCCGTGTGGGGCTGCTGGTAGATGACCTTGACGTCGAACCAGGCATCCCGGTCCAGGCCTTCGGGCGTCGCGGCCACGGGCGATTCCGGGGCCCCGGCCAGCCAGGCCGCCAGGTCCGTGGTGGGCGAGGGGGCGCCGGCCACAGCGGGATCTGCGAAGACGTAGATCCGCCAGCGGCCGTCCGCCGTGGCCTGGTGGCCCAGGTGCAGGGGGTTGGTGTCGCAGACCCGGACGACGGGCGCGGATTTGAAGCGCTTGCCGATCGGGAACCCGGCGGCGAGGTCCTGGTGCACCGGCTCGCCGATCAGGATGGACGGGGCGTACTGGGTCATGAAGCCGGCCGGGAATTCGGCGGTGCTGACGTAGAAGTCCTCCAGCTCGGAGGGGCTGTTGAACTCCTCCGGCTTCTTGGCCATCAGGGTGGACCATTCCTTGTCGAAGTCGATGAGGTTCTTCGCCACCACCTGGCGCTCAGCTGAGTAGGTCGCCAGCAGCTCCTCCGGGCTGCGTCCCTCGAGCACGTGGCCCAACTTCCAGCCGATGTTGAAGCCGTCCTGCATGGAGACGTTCATGCCCTGGCCGGCCTTGGCGCTGTGGGTGTGGCAGGCGTCGCCGGTGATGAACACCCGCGGGGTGCGGGTCCCGCGGTCCGCGGGAACGACGTCGTCGAACCGGTCGGTGAGCCGGTGGCCCACCTCGTAGACGCTGTGCCAGGCGACGTTGCGGACGTCCAGCGTGTAGGGGTGGATGATGGCGTTGGCCTTGGCGATGATCTGCTCGATGCTGGTCTGCCGGACGGCGCCGGCGTCGCCCTCGGGGACCACACCCAGGTCCACATACATGCGGAACAGGTGTCCTCCCTCGCGCGGAATCAACAGGATGCTGCCGCCGGAGCCGGAGGTGATGGCGCACTTGGTGCGGATGTCCGGAAAGTCGGTGTTGGCCAGCACGTCCATGACGCCCCAGGCGTGGTTGGCCTTGTCCCCGGCCATGGTGCAGCCGATCGAGTCGCGGACGCGGCTGCGGGCGCCGTCGGCACCGACGACGTATTTGGCCCGGACGGTGCGCTCGGTGCCGGCGTCGGGCCCGGCGGTGCGGGTGAGGGTGACGGTGACGGGGTAGTCGCCCTCCCCCACCTCGAGGCGGACGAAATCCCAGCCGTAGTCGGGCCGCATCCGGGCCGGGGAGTTAGCCATGAACTCGGCGAAGTAGTCCAGGACGCGGGCCTGGTTGACGATCAGGTGCGGGAATTCGCTGATGCCGGCGGGGTCGTCCAGGGCGCGGGCGGAGCGGACGATCCGGGTGGCGTCGGCCGGGTCCGGCTTCCAGAACGCCATCTCGGTGATCCGGTACGCCTCGGCGATGATCCGCTCGGCGAAGCCGAAGGCCTGGAACGTCTCGACGCTGCGGGCCTGGATGCCGTCGGCCTGGCCGATGGCGAGGCGGCCCGGACGGCGTTCGATGATGCGGGTACTGACGCCGGGGAACTGGGCAAGCTGCGCGGCGGCCAGCATGCCGGCGGGGCCGGTACCGACGATCAGCACGTCCATCCGGTCGGGCAGCTCGTCGGGGCGGTCGAGGCCGACGCCGGCGGCGGGCTGGACCCGCGGGTCACCGGAAACGTATCCGTGGTGGTGGAAATGCACGGGCTGTCCTCACTTCGTTGTGTGGCGTTGGGCTTCGGGCGCCGGAGGTGCACCGGCTCCCCACCCCAGGGTGTTCGATAATAGAATTTTGCGTTCGATAATAGAACGCTTATGTCTACTCGTCGACTGTACGGCAGGTATGACGCAGCTTACAAGTGGCCCGAAATATCCCGCGGTGACGGGGTTGACAGAGCCCCGCTCCCAGGGGGACAGTGATCATATACGATTTCGTACTCGATGAGGAGTAGCTCTTGGAACAGGTCACCGACCACACCCTGGCCGCGGCACGGAAGGTCATTGCGGTCCACCTCAATTACCCCAGCCGGGCCGCCCAGCGCGGCCGCACGCCGGAGCAGCCCTCGTATTTCCTGAAGCCATCGTCCTCCCTGGCCCTCTCCGGCTCAAGCGTCGAACGTCCGGCAGGCTGCGAACTGCTCGGCTTCGAGGGCGAGGTGGCCCTGGTCATCGGCAAGGACGCCCGCCGCATCGGCATCGAGGACGCCTGGAGCTACGTCGCCGCGGTGACCGCCAGCAACGACCTCGGCGTCTACGATCTGCGCTACGCGGACAAGGGCTCCAACGTCCGTTCCAAGGGCGGCGACGGGTTCACCCCGGTGGGCCCGGCCCTGATCCCGGCCGACGCCATCGACCCGGCCGGGCTGCGGATCCGCACCTGGCACAACGGCGAGCTGGTCCAGGACGACACCACCGCGGACCTGCTCTTCCCCTTCGCCCGGCTGGTCGCGGACCTCTCCCAGCTGCTCACGCTGCAGGAGGGTGACATCATCCTCACCGGCACCCCGGCCGGAGCCTCCGTGGCCCGGCCCGGCGACGTCGTCGAGGTCGAAGTCAGCGGCGGCGCGCACAGCACCGGCCGGCTGCGCACCGCAGTGACCGAGGGAACGACGCCGTTCGCCGACTTCGGCGCCGGGCCCAAGGCCGATGACACCCAGCGCGAGGAGGCCTACGGCTCCCGCGCGGCGGCCGGCCTCCCCGAGACCGGTACCGCCGAAAACACCGCACCTGCCCTGTCCCCCGAGCTGAAGGGGAAGCTCGAGAGCGTCTGCACCGCCACCCTGTCCTCGCAACTGCGCAAGCGCGGCCTGAACAACGTCAGCATCGACGGGCTCCAGTCCACCCGCCCCGGAAAGCGGATCGTGGGCCTGGCCCGGACCCTGCGCTACGTGCCCAACCGGGAGGACCTCTTCAAGACCCACGGCGGCGGCTTCAACGCCCAGAAGCGCGCCATCGACACGGTCAACGACGGCGAGATCCTGGTCATGGAGGCCCGCGGCGAGAAGGGCACCGGCACTGTCGGGGACATCCTGGCCCTCCGCGCCCAGGTCCGCGGCGCGGCCGCCATCATCACCGACGGCGGCGTCCGCGACCTGTCCGCCGTCGCCGCCCTGGAGATGCCCACCTACTTCGCCAACCCGCATCCCGCCGTCCTGGGCCGCCGGCACGTCCCCTGGGACACGGACATCACCATCGCCTGCGGCGGCACCACCGTCCAGCCCGGGGACATCATCGTCGCCGACGCCGACGGCATCCTGGTGATCCCACCGGCTCTCGCCGCGGAACTGGCGGAGGACTCCATCGCCCAGGAACGCGAGGAGGCCTTCATCGCCGAGATGGTGGCCCAGGGGCACAGCGTGGACGGCCTCTACCCGCTCGACGCCGCCTGGCGCGGGAAGTACGAAGCCTGGGACGCGGAGCAGCCCCGTGACTGAGACCGCCGCGCCGGGCGCCGGAACCACCGCTGCCGCCAGCAAGTCCCAGCAGGCCTACGACGCGGTCAAGGCCAGGATCGTGGACGGCAGCTACTCCCCCGGCTACCGGCTGGTGCTCGGCGCCATTGCCAAGGACCTGGGCGTCAGCGTGGTCCCGGTCCGGGAGGCGATCCGGCGGCTCGAGGCCGAGGGACTGGTGACGTTCGAGCGGAACATCGGCGCCACCGTCGCCGGGATCGACCCCACCGAGTACCTCTACACGATGCAGACCCTCAGCATCGTCGAGGGTGCCGCGACCGCACTGTCCGCTCCCCTGATCGGCGCCGCGGACGTGGCCCGGGCCCGGGCGGTCAACGCCAAGATGCGCGAGTGCCTGGAGCACTTCGACCCCGTCCGGTTCACCCGGCTGAACCAGGACTTCCATAGCGTCCTGTTCGAACACTGCCCCAACCCGCACATCCTGGACCTGGTGCACCGGGGCTGGAACCGCCTCGCCGCGCTGCGGTCCTCCACGTTCCGCTTCGTCCCGGGCCGGGCCAGCGAATCGGTCGAGGAGCACGAGGCGCTGCTGCGGCTGATCGAGGACGGTGCCGACGCCGACGAGATCGAGCAGGCTGCCCGCCGGCACCGCAGCGCCACCCTGGACGCCTACCTCGCCCAGACCAACCACTGACTGACTCACTGACTGACCACCGATCACCAGATAGGACTTCAACGATGACGACTCCTGCAGAAACCACCGTCACCCGGCACGTTCCGGAGGACCTCCCCACCACCATCCAGCACTACATCAACGGCCGGTTCGTTGACTCCGTGTCCGGGAAGACCTTCGACGTCCTGGACCCGGCCTCCAACCAGACCTACGCCACCGCGGCCGCCGGCCAGAAGGAGGACATCGACCTCGCCGTCGCCGCCGCCCGCGAGGCCTTCACCAACGGACCCTGGCCGACGATGAAGCCCCGCGAGCGCGCCCGGGTACTGAACAGGATCGCCGACGCCGTCGAGGCCCAGGAGGCCCGTCTCGCCGAGCTGGAAACCTTCGACACCGGCCTGCCGATCACCCAGGCCAAGGGCCAGGCCCTCCGTGCGGCCGAGAATTTCCGCTTCTTCGCGGACCTGATCGTCGCCCAGTTCGACGACGCCATGAAGGTCCCGGGCGCGCAGATCAACTACGTCAACCGCAAGCCGATCGGCGTCGCGGGCCTGATCACCCCGTGGAACACCCCGTTCATGCTCGAGTCCTGGAAGCTCGCCCCGGCCCTGGCCACCGGCAACACGGTGGTGCTCAAGCCGGCCGAGTTCACCCCGCTCTCGGCCTCCCTGTGGGCAACGATCTTCAAGGACGCAGGCCTCCCGGACGGCGTCTTCAACCTGGTCAACGGCCTGGGCGAGGAGGCCGGCGACGCGCTGGTCAAGCACCCGGACGTCCCGCTGATCTCCTTCACCGGCGAGACCACCACCGGCCAGACGATCTTCCGCAACGCCGCTGAGAACCTCAAGGGCCTCTCGATGGAGCTCGGCGGCAAGTCCCCCTGCGTCGTCTTCGCCGACGCGGACCTGGACGCCGCGATCGACTCCGCCCTGTTCGGCGTCTTCTCGCTCAACGGCGAGCGCTGCACCGCCGGGTCCCGGATCCTGGTCGAACGCCCCATCTACGAGGAGTTCTGCGAGAAGTACGCCGCCCGGGCGAAGAACATCGTCGTCGGCGACCCGCAGGACCCCCGGACCGAGGTCGGCGCGCTGGTCCATCCCGAGCACTACGCGAAGGTGGCCTCCTACGTCGAGATCGGTAAGACCGAGGGCCGCCTGCTGGCCGGCGGCGGCCGCCCGGAGAACCTTCCCGAGGGCCTGGACAACAGCAACTACATCGCCCCGACCGTCTTCGCCGACGTCGCCCCCGACGCCCGGATCTTCCAGGAGGAGATCTTCGGCCCCGTCGTCGCCATCAGCCCGTTCGACACGGACGAGGAGGCCCTCGCCCTGGCCAACAACACCAAGTACGGGCTCGCCGCCTACATCTGGACCCAGAACCTGACCCGCGCGCACACCTTCTCACAGAACGTCGAGGCCGGCATGGTGTGGCTCAACAGCCACAACGTCCGCGACCTGCGCACCCCGTTCGGCGGCGTCAAGGCCTCCGGGCTGGGCCACGAGGGCGGCTACCGCTCGATCGACTTCTACACCGACCAGCAGGCCGTCCACATCACCCTCGGCAAGGTCCACACGCCCAAGTTCGGCGCCTGAGTCTTCCAGCCAGCGCTCACCTGCCCCCCCCTTTCAACGAAGAGAGACCCCCATGACCGATTTCATCCCCACCCCCACCGTCCCGGCGCCGGACATCGTCCGCTGCGCCTACATGGAAATCGTGGTCACCGACCTCGCCCGCTCCCGAGAGTTCTACGTGGATCTGCTCGGCCTGCACGTGACCGAGGAGGACGAGAACGCCATCTACCTGCGCTCCCTCGAGGAGTTCATCCACCACAATCTGGTGCTGCGCAAGGGACCGGTGGCCGCCGTCGCCGCCTTCGCCTACCGGGTGAAATCCCCCGCCGAGGTGGACGCCGCCGAGGCCTACTACCGGGAGCTCGGCTGCCGGGTGGAGCGCCGCAAGGAGGGCTTCACCAAGGGCATCGGCGACGCCGTCCGGGTCGAGGACCCGCTGGGCTTCCCCTACGAGTTCTTCTACGAGGTGGAGCACGTCGAGCGCCTCACGCAGCGCTACGACCTGTACTCCGCCGGCGAACTGGTGCGCCTGGACCACTTCAACCAGGTCACCCCGGACGTTCCCCGCGGCCGCAAGTACCTGGAGGACCTGGGCTTCCGGGTCTCAGAGGACATCAAGGACTCCGACGGCGTCACCTACGCCGCCTGGATGCACCGCAAGCAGACCGTGCACGACACCGCCCTGACCGGCGGGAACGGCCCGCGCATGCACCACGTCGCGTTCGCCACGCACGAGAAGCACAACATCATCCAGATCTGCGACAAGATGGGCGCCCTGCGGATCAGCGACCGGATCGAGCGCGGCCCCGGCCGGCACGGCGTCTCGAATGCCTTCTACCTCTACATCCTGGACCCGGACGGGCACCGGATCGAGATCTACACCCAGGACTACTACACCGGCGACCCGGACAACCCCACCATCACCTGGGACGTGCACGACAACCAGCGCCGCGACTGGTGGGGCAACCCGGTGGTCCCGTCCTGGTACACCGAGGCGTCCCTGGTCCTGGACCTGGACGGCAACCCTCAGCCGGTCATCGAGCGCACCGACGCCTCGGAAATGGCCGTCACGGTCGGCGCCGATGGCTTCTCCTACACCCGCAAGGACGGCTCCCCCGAGGGCGACCGGACCGGGTTCAAGCTCGGCGCGCAGCTCTGACCATGATGGAGCAGGCGGCGATCGAGGCGATCGCAGACGAACTGGTCGACGCGGGCCGGACCCGCACCCCGGTGCCCCGGCTGACGGCGCGGTACCCGGAGATGACGGTGGAGGACTCCTACGCCGTGCAGCGGCACTGGCGGCGCCGCAACGAGGACGCCGGCAGGACCCTGGTGGGCCGGAAGATCGGCCTGACCTCCAAGGCGATGCAGGCGGCCACAGGCATCACCGAACCGGACTACGGTGCGATCTTCGATGACATGGTGCTGGAGACCGGCTGCTCCGTGCCGTGGGACCGGTACACCCACCCGCGGGTGGAGGTGGAGCTCGCGTTCGTGCTCAAGGACGGGCTCAAGGGCCCCGGCGTGACGCTCTTCGACGTGCTGCGGGCCACCGAATACGTGGTGCCGGCACTGGAGATCCTGGACTCACGGATCGAGATGGAGGGACGGACCATCGTGGACACCATCGCGGACAACGCCGCGATGGGCGCCATGGTGGTGGGCGGCAACCCGGTAAAGCCGGGCGACGTCGACCTCCGTTGGGTCTCCGCCATCCTCTACAAAAACCAGACCGTCGAGGAAACTGGCGTCGCCGCCGGCGTCCTGGACCACCCGGCCAACGGGGTGCACTGGCTGGCGAACAAGATCGCCGCCCACGGGGACGCCCTGGAAGCCGGGGACATCATCCTGGCCGGATCCTTTACCCGCCCGCTCTGGGTCTACCGGGGCGACACCGTCCACGCCGACTACGGGCCGCTGGGAGCCGTGACATGCCGTTTCGACTAGAAGAAACCTTCCGCGACGCCCTCCACCGCCGGGCCGAAGGGGTCCGGCCCCTGGCGGGCATGTGGGTCTGCTCCGGCAGCCCGCTGATCGCCGAACTCTGCGCCGGCTCCGGCCTGGACTGGCTGCTGGTGGACGCCGAGCACAGCCCCAACGGGCTGGAATCCATCCTGGCCCAGCTCCAGGCCGTCCACGGCTACCCGGTCCGCACCATGGTCCGGCCGCCGGTCAACGACACCGTCCTGATCAAGCAGTACCTGGACTTGGGAGTGCAGAACCTGCTGATTCCCATGGTCAACTCCGCCGCGGAGGCCGAAGCTGCGGTGGCCGCCACACGCTACCCGCCGCAGGGAGTCCGCGGGGTGGGCTCCGCCCTTGCCCGCGCCGCGCGCTGGAACCGGGTCCCGGACTACCTCGCCCGGGCCGGGGAGACCATCAGCGTCACGGTCCAGATCGAGTCCACGGCCGCCGTGGACGCGGTGGCGGACATCCTCGCCGTCGACGGTGTGGACGCCATCTTCCTGGGCCCCTCGGACCTCGCCGCCTCGATGGGGCTGCTGGGACAGCAGGAGCACCCCGACGTCGTCGCCGCCGTCGAACGCTGCCTCGCCGCGGCGCGGGAGACCGGGAAACCCGCGGGCGTCAACGCCTTCACCCCGGCGACGGCGGACCGCTACCGGGCGGCCGGAGCTGCCTTCATCCTGGTGGGCGCCGACGTCGCGCTCCTGGCCCGGGGTTCCGAGGCGCTCGCCGCCCGGTTCTGCGTGGACGGCCCTCCTGGAGAACACACGGGGGCGGACGACGGCGCCGCGGCGCGCGGCGGGACGGCCAGCTACTGAGGCCGCCGGAGGGGCCGCCGGAGCCCGCAAATTTTACGGCGGCCCTAAACTTTTCGGTGAGGAATACCGGCCGAAAATCCGCGGAATACCGGGGTACGCTGGGAGCTGATCCGGGCCCGACGAGGCCACATCCAGCCAGGAGTTTTTCCGTGTCCCAGCACGCACCATCCAACCAAAACCACGCCCACGGCGACGCCCGGCCGGCCGGCTCCGGCCACACCCCGGCAGCGTCGATGACGGAGCACAAGCCCGCCGACATCCGGCGCTGGCGCCAGTACCTGGCCGACGAACGCGCCGAGGCCCGCGTCTACCGGGAACTGGCCCAGAACCGCAGCGGCGAGGAACGCGCCATCCTGCTGGCCCTGGCCGAGGCCGAGGGCCGGCACGAAGCACACTGGCTGCAGCTGCTCGGCGAGCACGCCGGCCGGCCGCGTCCGGCGTCGCTGCGCAGCCAGCTGCTGGGCTTCCTGGCCCGGCACTTCGGCTCGGTGTTCGTCCTGGCCCTGGCACAGCGGGCCGAGAGCCGCTCCCCCTACGCCAACGACCCGTCCGCAACCCCGGCCATGGTCGCGGACGAACAGATCCACGAGGAGGTGGTCCGGGGCCTGGCAACCCGCGGCCGCAACCGGCTCGCCGGCAGCTTCCGCGCCGCCGTGTTCGGCGCCAACGACGGACTGGTCAGCAACCTCTCCCTGGTCATGGGCATGGCGGCGTCCGGCGTCGGCAGCTCCGTGGTGCTGCTCAGCGGCGTCGCGGGCCTCCTGGCCGGTGCGCTGTCCATGGGCGCCGGCGAGTTCATTTCCGTCCGCTCCCAGCGTGAGCTGCTGGCCGCCACCCGGCCCACCCAGATCACCCTCGCCGCTGCGCCATCCCTGGACATCGAGCACAACGAACTCGTCCTCGTCTACCTGGCCCGCGGCATGTCCCGGGAGGCCGCCGAGCACCGCGTCGCCGAGCGGATGGGCCTGCTGGACTGCGACTGCGATCCGAGCCTCTCGCTCCAGCCGGAACTGCCCGAGGCCGAGGACCAGCACGAGGCCGTCGGCACGGCCTGGGGCGCGGCGGCCTCGAGCTTCTGCTTCTTCGCCTCCGGCGCGATCATCCCGATCATCCCGTTCGTCCTGGGCATGACCGGCGTCGCCGCCCTGGTGGTCTCCGCCGGCCTGGTGGGCATCGCCCTGCTGCTGACCGGCGGCGTCGTGGGCCTGCTCTCCGGCACCTCCCCGGTCACCCGCGGGCTGCGCCAGCTGGCGATCGGCCTGGGCGCCGCCGCCGTCACCTACCTGCTGGGCCTGGTCTTCGGCGCGGTGGTCGGCTAGTGGAAGACCCGGGCTCCCGGTACCGTCCGCCGCGGCACAGCCGTGCCGCCGGCGGCTTCCGGGCGGCCCGGAACCTGGCGGCCGTCGCCTTCATCGCGGTGGCCGCTTTCGCCACTGCCGGGCTGGTCTACAACGATCCCCGGCTGACGGAGCTGCTGGGCCTCCCCCACGATGCCACCGCCCGCCGCGTGCCGGGAACAGAGCTGGGCACCGGGCCCGGCGCCGTCGGGCACGCCACGGCCAGCGGCGCCGCCCGGCAGGCCGGGATCCCGGCCGACGGCACGGCCATGGCGGTCCCGCCGCCCGGCTACGAGGAACAGGACCAGCCCGTCGGCCGGGCCCGCAAACCCGCCGCCGCCAGTAACTCCTACAAGTTCCTGGCCACTAACGCCGACGGCGGCCCCGTGGGCTATTCGCCGTGCCGGCCGCTGCACTACGTGGTCAACGCCGCCCTGGCCCCGGCCGGGGCGGAACGTTTGGTGGAGGATGCCATCGGCGCCGTCGCCGCCGCGACCGGGATCAGGTTCGTCAGCGACGGCGCCACCACCGAACTGCCGTCCCAGACCCGTGCCCCCTACCAGAAGGACGCTTACGGCGACCGCTGGGCGCCCCTGCTGATCACCTGGACGACGCCGGAGCAGGCGCCGCAGCTGGAGGGCCCCGTGATCGGCACCGGCGGCAGCACCCACTTCAGTTTTGGGGGCGGCCCCAAGACCTACGTCACCGGCAGCCTGGAACTGGACGCCCCGCAGATCACCGAGGAACTGCAGCGCGGCGACGGGTCCGCCTACGCCACCGCCGTCATCCTGCACGAACTGGGCCACGTCATGGGCCTGGAGCACGTCACCGACCCGGACCAGCTGATGTATCCGGAGATCGGCGCCCCGGACGGACTCGCCGCCGGCGACCTGAACGGCCTGTACGAACTCGGCCGCGTCCCCTGCCGCAAGGACCTCTAGGGCTCAGGAGTCCAGGACGGCCAGCGCCTCTTCGACGGAGTCCACCAGGAAGATCCGCCGTTCCATCTGCCGGCCCGAGGCGATGCTCTGCAGCAACGGCCATGCCGGGTAGCGGCGCAGCCAGTGCTCCCGCCCCACCAGGACCATGGGCGTAATGGTTTCCGGCGCCCCGTAGTAGTTTTCGCAGGCGTCCTGGAAGATCTCCTGGATGGTGCCGCCGGAACCGGGCAGGAACACGATCCCGCCGTTGCACAGCTCCAGCAGGACCGCCTCGCGGATGGAGTTCGCGAAGTACTTGGCGATGTGGGTGGCGAAGTAGTTGGGCGGTTCGTGCCCGTAGAACCAGGTGGGAATGCCCAGCGACGGCGTCCCGTCCGGGTGGCGTTCGACGACGGCGGCGGCCGCCCGGGCCCAGGCCGACACGGAGGGCCGGAAACCCGGCACCGCGGCCAGGTCCGCCAGCGCCTGCCGGAAGTCGGGTTCGGCCGCCCCGCTGAGGTAGGCGCCCAGGTTGGCGGCCTCCATGGCGCCCGGGCCGCCGCCGGTGGCCACCAGCCGCCCCGCCCCGGCGAGAAGCCGCCCGAGCAGCGCGGCCTCCGTGAAGCCGGCCGATCCCCGGGTGGCGGCGTGGCCGCCCATCACCCCAACCAGGGTCTTGCCCCGGGCCGCGTCGGAGCGGGTGAATTCCTCCAGGGCATCCCCGATCGCGTGGTCGTGGAGGGCGGCGGCGAGGGTGGCATCGAGCCGGCGGCGCTGCCCGGAGTGGATGCTCCAGTGGTAGATCCGGGCGTCCGGGGTGTCCTCGTAGCGGGTCTCCGCGATGCCGGCGTAGAGCTCCTCCGGGGTGTACAGCGTCCCGCGGTACGGGTTGAAAGGCACCTTTTCCAGCCTGGGGAAGATCAGCGCGCCGCCGGCCCGGAGCATGGCCTCGACCCCATCGTCAAAGGTGCAGCCCAGGAAGACGGCGCCCTGGACGTCGGCGGCTTCCAGCGCCGCGCGCCGGCCGCGGAGGTCCAGGGACTGCAGGTGCCAGCCGTGCAGGGACCGGGCGCCGCCGGACACCAGCCGGTCAAAGCTCTCCAGGCTCTCTACCTCGAGGGTGCGGGGGCTGGGGTGCAGGCTGCGGGCGGCGCTCATCCGGCGCTACGCCCGGGCGTCCGGGGCGGGTACGTCCCGGGCAGGTACGCCCTGGGCGCGCCGGTCCCGGGCGGGTCGCCCGGCCAGGTACCGGTCCAGCCGGGCCAGGGTCTGCTCCAGGTTGGCGGGGTGCCGGCGCAGGTAGCCGGCCAGGCGCAGCAGGAACCGTCCCCGGACCGCGCGGGCGTCCCACTGTTCGGTGACCAGGGTGCCCGCGACCCCGGACTCGGTGGCCGGTTCCAGCAGGTACCGCCAGATGTGGCCGTAGAAGTGCCGCCATGCGATGCGCCGGCCCTCCTCAAACTCACAGACGGTATTGAGGATTTTGTAGTCCACGCCGATCTTCATCTCCATGCCGAACCGGACGCCGGGTCCCAGCCGTGCAGGGCCGCGCGGCTGGGCGCCCTTCACGGTGCCGGAGCCGTCGATCTCGCTGTGCAGGGCGGGAGTGGCCAGCACCTCGAAGATCTCGTCCGGGGAGGCTGCGATGAAACGGCTGCGGGAGACCATGTAGCGGTTGTTCATCCGGCCATCGTAGCCTCCGGCGCGCGGCGGGAGGGGCGCCGCGGCGGGGCCGGGAACGTGGTGCAGAATGAGGCATGCAGATTCCGACCTCATCCGCCGGAGGACCCCGCATCGGGGTGCCCGTCCGGCTCAGCAGTTCCTCCGACCCGGACCCCAGGGTGGGCGAGGCGAACGACCTCTTCGACTACATCGTGGCGCTCCTGCGCGGGGCCGGCGGAGAGCCGGTGCTCCTAACGGATGCGACGGGCGTTCGCGGGCTCGACGGCGTCATCCTGCCCGGCGGCGGAGACCTGGACCCGGCGCTCTACGGGGAGACCGACGGCGGCACCTGTTACGACGTGAACGCGGCCCAGGACGAGCTGGACCTCGCGGTGGCGCGGGAGGCGATGGACGGTGGCGTTCCGATGCTGGGCATCTGCCGGGGGCACCAGCTGCTGAACGTGCTCTACGGCGGCACCCTGGTCCAGGATATGGACCCGGGCGCGGTGCCGCACCGGGAGGCCGTCCCGTCCGACGATCCGGCCCACGACGCCGGGTCGTGGGCCTGGCACGACGTGGACATCGTGGCCGGATCGAAGGTCGCCGCCCTGTACGCGGGCTGGAATCCGGAGCGGGTCCGGATCGCCTCCGGACACCATCAGGCCGTCGCCCGGGTGGGCAACGGCCTGGTGGTCACGGCACTCGCCGATGACGGGACCGTGGAGGCGCTGGAGGATCCGGCGCGCTGGGTGGCCTCGGTGCAGTGGCACCCCGAAGCCGCAGAACTTCCCGCGGGCGAGCGGCTGGCGCCGTTCGCGGCGTTCGTGGCGGTGTGCCGGCAGCGGGTGCCGGCACACCGGGCGCGAGCCTAGGCCCGGCCCGCGGCCACGGGTTCGGCGGTTTCCGCGCGGGCGGCGGCGTCGCCGTCGTTCATGGCGCCGTCGTTCGTGCCGCCGTCGCTATTGCCCGCGGTCCGGGCGGGGGCGTTCCGTGCCCGCTTCGCGGCGCCGGCGGCGGCGACGGCCATCACCACGAGCCCGGCCAGCGTGGTGGCCGCACCCGCCCAGATCGGGGAGGTGTAGCCCAGGCCGGCGGTGATGGTGACGCCGCCCAGCCAGGCGCCCAGGGCGTTGCCGACGTTGAACGCGCCGATGTTGGCGCCCGAGGCCAGCGTGGGGGCGCTATCCGCGTACTTCATAACGCGCATCTGCAGGCCGGGGACGGTGGCGAAGCCGAAGCCGCCCAGCAGCACCATGGAGGCGATGGTCATCGGCTGGTTGGCGGCAGTGAGAGCGAAGACCACGAGCACCACGACGAGGGCAGCGAGCACCACCAGCAGGGTGCGGTCCACGTTCCGGTCGGCGGCCTTGCCGCCGATGGTGTTGCCGATGAACAGTCCCACGCCGAAGAGGATCAGCAGCCACGGGACGGTCGCGGCGGAGAAGCCGGTGACCTCGGTCAGGGTGAAGGCGATGTAGGTGAAGGCGCCGAACATGCCGCCGTAACCCAGGATGGTGACCAGGATGGACAGCCAGACCTGCCCGGACCGGAAGGCACGGAGCTCACCGCGCAAACCGCCTGCGGTAGAACCAGAGCCCGTGTCGCCGGCGCCGGTCCGCGGGACCAAGGCCAGGATGCCGGCCAGTGCCAGGACACCGATGACGGTGATGGCCCAGAAGGTGGAGCGCCACCCGGCCGCCTGGCCCAGCATGGTGCCGAAGGGGACGCCCAGGACGTTCGCGGCGGTCAGGCCGGTGAACATGATGGCGATGGCGCCGGCCTTCTTGGTGGGCGCGACCATGCTGGCGGCGACCACCGCGCCGATGCCGAAGAAGGCACCGTGCGCGAGTGCGGCGATGATCCGGCCCACCATCATGAGGGTGTAGCCGGGGGCGAGGGCGGAGATGAGGTTGCCGGCGATGAACAAGACCATCAGGGCGGCCAGCACGGGCTTGCGCTCGAACCGGGTCACGGCGGCGGTCAGGGCCAGCGCCCCCACGACGACGGCGAGCGCGTACCCGGAGATGAGCCAGCCGGCGACCGCCTCGGTGACGTGGAAATCCGCGGCGACCTGCGGCAGCAGGCCCATGATGACGAACTCGGTGAGTCCGATTCCGAACCCGCCGAGGGCGAGTGCTATCAGGCCGATAGGCATGGATGACTCCTTCGAAAACTGTACTGAAAGTGGGGGGACGCGTAAGCTATTAGTTGCAGACGCGTTATTTATTGTTGCACACGCAACTATAGCGCGCAAGCAACTACTTTGGTCAGCCGGGCACGGGATGGCGCCGCGGGCGGTCCGATCGGGAAAGGAAGCACACGAATGGGCATCAAGGACGACGCCGTGGAGGTCCGCGCACAAGGCTGGCGCACCCTCGCGGCCCTACATGGACTGATCGAGACGGAGCTGGAACGGGCCCTGCAGGCCGAGGCAAAACTCTCGGTGGTCGAGTACACCGTTCTGGACGCACTCAGCCGCCAGGACGGCTGGCACATGCGGATGCAGCAGCTCGCCCGCGCGACAGCACTGAGCGCGAGCGCCACCACCCGGCTGGTAAACCGGCTCGAGGACCGGGCCTTGCTGACCCGGATCCTCTGCGACGACGACCGCCGCGGCATCTATACCGAACTCACGGCCAGCGGCATCGCGCTCCTGGAGCAGGCCCGGCCGGTCCACGACGGCACACTGGAGCGCGCCCTGGCCGCGGCACAGGACATCCCGGAACTTGCCCCGCTTGTGGATGCCCTCCCCCGGCTGCACGCCGTCGCCTGAGTCCGGGGAGGGAAGCGGCCCGGAGAGCCGGTCCCGCGCGAGGTATCCGCCACTCCGGGTCTGGCGCATGCGCGCCCGCAGCGGTACCTTTAAACAACCACCTGGTTGATCAAACGATGAGTTGACTACTTCTCGCTGATCACTCGATGGCATGCCACGCACCGCGGCTGCACCTCCGTCTTTGAGGGGGCACTTCATGGTCCACGACGACGACCAGCTCGACTCCGCCTTCCTGGCGCTGGCCGATCCCGTCCGCCGCAGGATCATCGCCCGGCTCAGCCGGGGGCCGGCCACGGTGAACGAACTGGCGGAACCCTTCGCGATCACCAAGCAGGCGGTCTCGAAGCACATCCAGGTCCTCGAACAGGCGGGGCTCGTCACGCGCACACGCGACGCCCAGCGCCGGCCCGTCCACCTGGACCCCGCGCGGCTGGAGGCACTCACCGCATGGATCGGCCAGTACCGGCTGGTCCGCGAGGAGCAGTTCCGCAGCCTCGACGCCGCGCTCCACACCCAGGCCGCAGCACGCGGCACCCAGGCAAAGGACTCATCATGAGCAACGCCCTGAAACTCAGCGTCCCGGAAGGGTTTCCCTTCATCGACTTCGAACGGGACTTCGACTTCCCCGTGGCGGACGTGTTCCGCGCCCACAAAGACCCCGCCCTGATCGTGCAGTGGCTTGGCCCGCGCAGGATGAGCATGGAGGTGGACCACTACGACTTCCACACCGGCGGCAGCTACAGCTACACCCACACCGGGCACGACGGCGTCCCGCACGTTTTCAGCGGCGTCTTCCACACGGTCCGGGAGAACGAGTTCGCCATCCAGACCTTCGAATTCGACGGTTACCCGGATGTGGTCAGCATCGAATTCATGACCTTCACGGACCTCGGCGACGGCCGCACCCGGCTCAGCGCCCATGCGGTCTACCCCAGCATGGAGGCCCGGGACGGCATGGCCCAGTCCGGGATGGAAGGCGGCGTCAGCGAGGGCTACGAGCGGCTCGAGGAACTGCTGGCCGGCGCCACGGTCTGACGGGCCGGACGAACCCGCCCCGGATTTAGGACCCGCCGCTTAAATCACAAACGCGGGGCCACCCCGGCCCGCCCGGCGAAACCGGACGGGCGGGGTGGCCCCGCGTTGTGGTGCTGTGGCCTAGAGCGCGGCGAACACTTCGCGCAGCAGCTTGGCGGTCTCGGACGGCGTCTTGCCGACCTTCACGCCGGCAGCCTCGAGGGCTTCCTTCTTGGCCTGCGCGGTACCCGCGGAGCCGGAGACGATGGCGCCTGCGTGGCCCATGGTCTTGCCCTCGGGGGCGGTGAAGCCAGCCACGTAGCCGACAACCGGCTTGGTGACGTGGGCCTTGATGTAGTCGGCCGCACGCTCCTCGGCGTCGCCGCCGATTTCGCCGATCATGACGATCGCCTTGGTCTCGGGGTCGGCCTCGAAGGCCTCGAGAGCGTCGATGTGGGTGGTGCCGATGACCGGGTCGCCGCCGATGCCGATGGCGGTGGAGAAGCCCAGGTCACGCAGTTCGTACATCATCTGGTAGGTCAGGGTCCCGGACTTGGAGACCAAGCCGATCGGGCCCTTGCCGGTGATGTTGGCCGGGGTGATGCCGACCAGGGCCTCGCCCGGGGTGATGATGCCGGGGCAGTTCGGTCCGATGATGCGGGTGACCTGCTTGCCGCTGGCGTCCACCTTGGACTGGGCCAGGGCCCAGAATTCGGCGGAATCCTGAACCGGAACGCCCTCGGTGATGACGACGACCAGGCCGATGCCGGCCTCGATGGCCTCGACGACGGCGTCCTTGGTGAAGGCCGGCGGCACGAAGACGATGGAGACGTCGGCGCCGGTCTCCGCCATGGCTTCCTTGACGGTGCCGTAGACGTTGATTTCCTTGTCGCCGTGGACGACGGTGGTGCCGGCCTTGCGGGCGTTGACGCCGCCGACGACGTTGGTGCCGGCCTTGAGCATCAGGGCGGTGTGCTTGGTGCCTTCGCCGCCGGTGATGCCCTGGACGATGACCTTGGAGTCCTTGTTGAGGTAGATAGACATGTCGCGTCCCTTACTTCGCTGCGTTGGCGAGCTCGGCGGCCTTGTCGGCGCCCTCGTCCATGGTGGCGGCCAGGGTAACCAGCGGGTGGTTGGCCTCGGCCAGGATGCGGCGGCCTTCCTCGACGTTGTTGCCGTCGAGGCGGACGACCAGCGGCTTGTTCGCGGAGGAGCCCAGTTCGGCGAGAGCGCCGACAATGCCCTTGGCGACGGCGTCGCAGGCGGTGATGCCGCCGAAGACGTTCACGAACACGGCCTTGACCTGCTCGTCACCGAGGATGACGTCCAGGCCGGCGGCCATGACCTCGGCGGAGGCTCCACCGCCGATGTCCAGGAAGTTGGCGGGCTTGACGTTGCCGTGCTTCTCGCCGGCGTAGGCGACGACGTCGAGCGTGGACATGACCAGGCCGGCACCGTTACCGATGATGCCCACCTCGCCGTCGAGCTTGACGTAGTTCAGGTCCTGCGCCTTGGCCTTGGCCTCCAGCGGGTCCGCTGCGTCCTTGTCCTCCAGGGCGGAGTGCTTCGGGTGGCGGAAGTCGGCGTTCTCGTCCAGCGAGACCTTGCCGTCCAGGGCGACGATGTCGCCGGCGCCGGTCTTGACCAGCGGGTTGACCTCGACCAGGGTGGCGTCTTCCTTCTTGAAGACGTCCCAAAGCTTGAGGATCACGGCGGCGACCTTGCCGCGCAGTTCCTCGGCGAAGCCGGCGGCGTTGACGATTTCGTCGGCCTTGGCCTGGTCGATGCCGACGGCCGGGTCGATGGCAACCTTGGCCAGCGCTTCCGGGCGTTCGACGGCGAGCTGCTCGATTTCCATGCCGCCCTCAACCGAGCACATGGCCAGGTAGTTGCGGTTGGCTCGGTCCAGCAGGACGGAGAAGTAGAATTCCTCGGCGATGTCGGCACCCTGGGCGATCATCACCGTGTTGACGGTGTGGCCCTTGATGTCCATGCCGAGGATGTTGGTGGCGTGTTCCAGAGCCTCGTCGGCGGTCTTGGCGACCTTAACGCCGCCGGCCTTTCCGCGGCCACCGACCTTAACCTGTGCCTTGACGACAGTTACGCCGCCGATCTTCTCGGCAGCTGCCTTTGCTTCTTCAGGGGTGTGCGCCACGATGCCAGCAAGCACGGGTACACCGTGCGCCTCGAACATATCGCGCGCCTGATATTCAAACAGGTCCACGGTTTAGTGTCCTTCTACGTCGAAGTAGTTTCTGTACAGCCGCTCGCCGCGGATTCGCGGTGACCGGGCTGCGGATTAAAGGCACCCTGCGACAGGTCCGGAGACGAGCCGCACGACGCAATGCTCCTTGTGGAACTCTAGTCCTTTGGAGCGGGCAGCCCGACCCACAGTACAGGTTATGTGAGTAACGACACTATTCTATTGAGCGTAGAAAAACCCCTACATTACGGGGATTTTGAGGCCTTCGGAGCCGCCGCGGAGGGCGTCGCGCCGGGTCCCTTAATGAGCTCGTAACGGTCGCGGGAAACGAAGAAAGCGACCTGCGCGGAGACGTTTCCGCAGGCCACGCCACCGTCGTAGGCGGAGCAGCGCAGGCCGTTCCGCTCCACGTTGCCGCCCTCCGGCAGGACCGCCAGCTGGGAGATCGGCCCGGTGGGGCTCCCCTTTGGCCCGTATTCGGCTTCCTGGGCGGTGACGCCGGAGCGGCATTCACCGTAGACGGCCTTGTCCGGGGTGAGCAGCGCCGTGCCGCCGAGGTAGCCCAGCCCGGTGCCGGCGCAGTCATCCGCGATGTCCTGGGCGGCGGGGCGGGGGTAGGCGGATAGTTCGCAGTGCGCAACGGGGACGGTGGCCAGCTTGGCGTTGGCCGGCGGGGTGAAGGTGTTGGGTTCGTAGGGGAGGTTGATGCTGGTGCCCCGGGCCGAGGTGAGGCTGCAGGCGACCGTGTGGTCCGCGGTCACGAAGCTGACGGCGTCCGTGCCCGCCCCGAGGGTGGCCGGATCCGTCAGCGGCGCCTGGCGGAGCTGCTCGAGGACCGGCAACGGCGCCGGCGGGACGTAGTCCGGGTCCTGCCGGGTGACGCTGCAGCCGCTGGCCGCGAGCAGCACCAGGGCGGCGAGGGCGGCCTGCTTGGTTCGACGCATGGGCTTCATTATGCCAATCACGGGATCCGGCGCCGGGCGAAGCCCCGCCGGACTGTGGCGCCGGTCAGGCCGTGATCTTGGTCAGCGGCGCGTAGCGGAGCAGGAGGCGCTTCTCCCCCACCGCGAAGGTCACCTTCGCGACGGTCTTGTCCCCGGCGCCCTCGACGGCCAGCACGGTGCCGTCGCCGAAACTCGTGTGATTGACCCGGTCCCCCACGCTGACGGCCACGATCTCCTTCTGCGGCTGGACCCGGTTCCGGGCGATCGCCGCCGGGACATCCGCATTAAAACCGGCAGCGGAGTCGGCCCCGGTACCGCGGGCTGTGCCCGCGCCCCAGAAGGATCCGCTGTAGCGGCTGGAGCCGATGGACCCGCCGCCCCAGCTGGCCGCCTGGCGGCTGGTGCCCTCGCGTTTCCACTCGACCAGCTCGGCCGGGATCTCCTCGATGAACTGGCTGGCGGGGTTGTACTGGCTCTGCCCCCACATGTTCCGGACCTCGGAGCGGGTGAGGTAGAGCCGCTTCCGGGCCCGGGTCAGGCCCACGTAGGCGAGCCGGCGTTCCTCCGCCAGTTCCTTGGGGTCCGTGGCCGAACGCTGGTGCGGGAACAGCCCGTGTTCCATGCCGGTCAGGAACACCACCGGGAATTCCAGGCCCTTGGCGGTGTGCAGCGTCATCAGGGTGACAACGCCGAGCCGCTTGGCCTCGGCGACCGCGGCGTCAATGTCCGCCCCGGGGGCGTCCGGGATCTGGTCGGCGTCCGCCACCAAAGAGACCTGCTCCAGGAAGGCACCGAGCGAACCTTCCGGGTTGTCGCGTTCGTATTCACGGACGACGGCGACCAGTTCGGCGAGGTTTTCGACCCGGGATTCGTCCTGTGGGTCTGTGCTGGAGCGCAGGGTGGCGAGGTATCCGGTCTGTTCCAGCACCGCCTCGAGCGCCGCGGCCGCACCGGAGCCGGCGGCCACCTCTGCCAGGTCATCCAGCATCTTCACGAAGCCGAGGACCGCATTCACGGAGCGGGTGGCCATGCCGGGCGCCTCGTCGGCCCGGCGGGCGGCGGCCATGAAGGAGGTGCGGTCGCGCTGGGCCAGCGAGGCGATGGCACCCTCGGCCCGGTCGCCGATGCCGCGCTTGGGCTCGTTGAGGATGCGGCGCAGGTTGACGTCGTCGTCGGGGTTCACCAGGACGCGCAGGTAGGCCAGGGCGTCCTTGATTTCCTTGCGCTCGTAGAAGCGGGTGCCGCCGACCACCTTGTAGGGCAGGCCGACGCGGACCAGGACGTCCTCGATGGACCGGGACTGGGCGTTGGTGCGGTAGAAGATCGCGACGTCGCCGGGGCGGAGGTTGCCCTCGTCCTGCAGCCGGTCGATCTCCTTGGCGATGAACTGGGCCTCATCGTGCTCGTTCTCACCCACGTAGCCGACGATCTTCTCGCCGTCGCCCTCGGCCGTCCAGAGCCGCTTCTCCGGCCGGTTGGGGTTGCGGGAGATGACCGCGTTGGCGGCGCTGAGGATGGTCTGGGTGGAGCGGTAGTTCTGCTCCAGCTTGATGGTGCGCGCGTCCGGGTAGTCCTTTTCGAACTCCACAATGTTGCGGATGTCCGCCCCGCGGAAGGCGTAGATGGACTGGTCCGAGTCGCCCACCACCGTCAGTTCCGCCGCGCCGTCGCCCTCGCCGACGATCTCGCGGACCAGGGCGTACTGGGCGTGGTTGGTGTCCTGGTACTCGTCCACCAGCACGTGCCGGAAGCGGCGCCGGTAGGAATCCGCGAGCGCCGGGAAGGCCCGGAACATGTAGACGGTCTCGGCGATCAGGTCGTCGAAGTCCATGGCGTTGGCCTGGCGCAGGCGCTGGGTGTAGCCCTTGAAAACCTCCGCCACGGCCTGTTCGAACGGGTCGTTGTGGTTGGCGCTGGAGGAGTAGCTGTCCGCGTCGATCAGTTCGTTCTTGAGCGCGGAGATCTTGTGCTGGATGGCCTTGGGCGCGAACTTCTTGGGGTCCAGGTCCAGGTTCTTGGCCACCAGGGTGATCAGGCGGAGCGAGTCGGCCGAGTCGTAGATGGAGAAGTTGGAGTTCAGGCCTACGTTGGCGGCCTCGCGGCGCAGGATGCGGACGCAGGAGGAGTGGAACGTGGAAATCCACATGGTTTTTGCCCGGCCGCCGACGAGTGCCTCGATCCGCTCGCGCATCTCGGCGGCGGCCTTGTTGGTGAAGGTGATGGCCAGGATCTCGCCGTGGTGCGCACGCCGGGTGGCGATCAGGTAGGCGATGCGGTGGCTGAGCACCCGGGTCTTTCCGGACCCCGCTCCGGCCACGATCAGCAGGGCGCCGCCGGCGTGCTTGACGGCCTCTTCCTGCTGCGGGTTCAGGCCCTGGAGGAGGTCCTCGGCACTGGGCAGCCGGTGCCGTTCGCCGTCGGCGTGGCCCTGTCCGCCGTCGCCCCCGTGGTCGTGCGCCAGGGCGGGCATCCCGGTGCCGGCGCCTGCGTGAGCCGCCGCTTTCGCGGGCGCGCCCGGGGTCGCAGCTGCTTGGAAGGGTCCGTCGGCGTAGGGGTCAAACAACATATCCATGGTGTTAACAAGTCTAGGTGGTGCCACCGACGGTGAGGTTCGGGGCTACTGCACGGATCCCCGCTGGAGCGCGGCGCGGAGCTCCCGCACCGCCGTCGCTCCCCCGGCGATGAACCACTCGAGGCCGTTGACGCGGACGACGTCGGTGCTGCCGCCGGCCGCCCGCACGATCGCCTGGCCGGGCAGCCAGTCCCATTCCGGGCAGCTGTGCTGGAACCAGCAGTCGAGTTCGCCGTCGGCCACGCGGGCCAGGTCGCAGGAGCCGGAACCGAACATCCGCAGCGACGCCGCGGAGACGGCGGCCGCGTGCCAGGGCATGGCGCACATCGGGTCCGCGAGCCAGGTGGGGTGGATGTAGGTGGCTGCGCCCTGCTCCGCGAGGGGCGCCTGGTCCCGCGCCGGCGCGGCTCCCTCGGGGGCGAAGCCGGTCAGCCGTTCCCCGTTCAGGGTGGCGGGGTGGTCGGTGCCGCCGAGCCAGAGCTTGTCCGCCTCGGGCTGGAAGATAGCGCCGAGAATCGGCCCGGTAGCGTCCTTGAGTGCCAGCGCGGAGCACCAGTAGCTGGAGCCGTGCAGGAAGTTGTAGGTGCCGTCCACCGGGTCGATCACCCAGGTCCGTCCGCTGGTGCCGGTCTTGGCGGCGCCCTCCTCGCCGAGGATGCCGTCCTCGGGCCGGCACCGCTGGAGCTGTTCGAGGACGTAGGCTTCCGCGGCGTGGTCGGCGGCGGTAACGACGTCGGACACGGAGGTCTTCTGGTGGCCTTCCAGCCCGGCGTGGCGCATCAGCAGGGCCAGATTTCCGGCCTCCCGGACCAGGGCCGCGGCCAACTCGGCGTCGTCGAGGTCTGGGCTGAGGTCCGCGGCGCTGTGCCGTCCGAGCCGGTGCCTGCCGAGGTCGCTGTGGCCGAAGTCGTTGCTGCCTGTTTCGCTCATTCGTTCAGCCTACCGGCGCCGGGCATAGGGGCGGGGTGCAGGGGCGATAATGGGTCCATGGCCAAAACACCCGCCCAGCGGCTCAAAAAACACGGCGCCAACGCTGCCCTCCCCCAGCATCAGCTGTCTCCGGTGATCAACCCCAGCACCTCCCGGACGCCGCAGAAGGCGCAGAGCAACGGCAACCTGGTCCTGATCGCCGGCGTGGTGGCGAGCCTCTTCCTGTTTTGGTACCTGCACCTCCTCACCCTGAACCAGCTGACACAGCTCAGCGGCGGGCTGCCCATGCCCGATTCGCTGATCGGCGGCTTTGACCAGGGGTTCGTTGACCAGCTTCGCACGGCCATGGATAACGACGCCCGCGGACAGTTGAACTATGTGCATAAGACCGCCGGGACGCTCTTCCCGCTGATCTTCGGCTTCACCTGGCTGCTGTTGATCGGGGTCAACGTGGCCAGGAAGCCGCTGCGCTGGGCTTTCTGGGCACTGCCGCTGCTGTTTGCCGTGGTGCGGCTCTGGGGGAACGCCGCCATCGACGGCATGATGTCGGCCGGCACCCTCGACGGCGGCCAGGTGGCGCTCGCTTCGGCGCTCACGGTGGCCGGCTGGGTCCTGCTGCTGCTCAACCTGCTGGCCGGCGGCGCGGCCGTGTTCCTGAACCGGAAGTCGGCCCCGGCGCGCGGAGCTGCTGCCGACTAGTGCCGGCCGAAGCCGGCCGCACGCCACAGCCGTGACCACAGGGACACGGGGCCCAGTTCGACGGCGATGAATTCCCGGGTCTGCTCGGCGCGGTGAGGAGCCCCTGCGTTTTCGAAGTGCATGACGGCCTCTGTCAGGGCTGTCCGGGCAGCGGACTCGTTACCCATGGCCAGATACGATCGTCCGAGAAGGAACCACGCGTCGCCAAGGAGTTGGGGGGCAACCGCCTCTGTGCAGATGTCTTCCAGGATCTCGGCCGCACCAGCAGCGTCGCCGGCCAGGAAATTCCAATGAGCCCGGTTGCGTCGGAGAAGCAGGATGTCACTTTGTGTGCCGCCAATGATGTCGGTTGCCAGTTCGGCCCGCTCGATGCACCGGAGAGTGTCAGCATCCGCAACGTCTGCCGCTAAGCGCATGGCGGCGGACGCCTTATTGAATTTGGCCCAGACGTCCAGGTTTTTGGTCGGGGAAAAAGTCGCAGCCGCGAGTTCGTGGTAGTGCAATCCGTCTTGAATTCTGCCGCAGAGGAATGCGACATTGCCCACTACCCAGAAGGCTTTGCCTGCCAACTGGTCATCAAGCTCATCCGAAACGGCCTGAGCAAGCTTCTTACTCTCCGCCCATGCCTCGTCGAACTGGCCGCCATCGGCGAGCGCGGCGATAAGAGCCTGCCTGGCCTGCACATTAATTTCTTGGTCGGAATCGCCGGGGGTTAAGTCCGCCGCGCGCCGGGCGCAATCGGCCGCCTTGTCGAGGAGTCCGGCCCCTTGGCGAGCCTTGGCGATGAGGATGTGAGTTCGGGCCTGATCCCGCTCACTCACGGGTGTTGGGGATTCCCGGAGCAGCGCTGTGCCCAGCTCCACGCAGGCATCGAACTCTTCAGCGTCCAGAAGGTTCTCGGCCCGGAGGAAGCTCATGTTCCACCAGGCAGCCGCATCGCCCGCCCCTAGGGCGATTTCGGCGGCTTGTTCCGCACTCCCGGCCGCTTCGGCGAACGCGTGGTGGCTCCGCTGCTCGTGCGCCTTGAGCTCGGCGGCGGCATACAGCGGCGATACGGAGTGCATGAGACAAGTATCGAGTGCATTTGAAGAAAAAGTGAACGCCGCGCGCAATCTATGCCGTCTCGTGACCACGCCAGCACACGATTAGCACAGTTTTTTAAAAGATCCGCGAATTCTTGCTGTACGGCGTGTCCACTACCCATATACTAAACCTGCATTACTTGAGTCACTTCAGCCACTTACGTAACAGGAGCCCTCCATGAAGAAAACCATCGCAACACTCCTCGTCGCCGGCGCCCTGGCTGCTGCGGGCGTCTCCGCTGCATCCGCTGTTTCGGCCAATGGCAACCAGGGCTCTGTAGAGGCCGTCTACTACTGGCCTAACTCCACCCCGAAGAACTAACACTGGGGTTAGCCGCCGGGGGCGGGTGCCGGATTCCGATCCAGCACCCGCCCTTTGCTTTGCGCTTCTGTTCTGCGGTTCAGAAGATGAAAAGATCGCATTACTCCGCGGCCGCACTCCAGGAAAGAATGTTCTCCGCGACAGTCTCGGCCGGCGCTGGCCTGCTGAAGTAGTAACCCTGTCCGCTGGAGCAGCCCAGCCGCACCAGTTCCTCGGCCTGCTCCGCGGTCTCGATTCCCTCCGCCACGGCCCGCAGCCCGCAGGCGTGGATCAGGTGCAGCACGGCCTCGACAAACCGACCCTGCTCCTCGTCGGTACCCAGCCCATCGATGAGGCTCCGATCAATCTTGACGACGTTCACCGGCAGCCGCCGCAGGTAGCTGATGGAGGAGTAGCCGGTGCCGAAGTCGTCGATTTCGAGCTGGACACCCAGCTGACGCAGGCCGCTGAGCGAGTACTTGTCCACGTCGCCGCCGGTCACCGCCATGGATTCGGTCAGCTCGATGATGAGGTTGGCGGCATCCACGCCGGTCTCGCGGAGAATGTCCTGGACGTGCTCAATCAGCTCCAGGTTCTGCAGCTCGGTGGTGGAGATGTTGACCCGCATGGAGAAGTCCTCATCCAACGGGAGCTCCTCCTGCCAGGTGCGCAGCTGCCGCACCGCGGTCTTCAGCACCCAGTGGCCCAGATCCACGATCATCCCGGTTTCTTCGGCCAGCGGGATGAACTGGTCGGGCATCAGCAGTCCGCGCTCGGGGTGGTTCCACCGCACGAGCGCCTCGACGCCCTCCATTCGGCCGGTCGCGAGCTCCACGACGGGCTGGTAGTGCAGCACCAGCTGGTCCTCGAGGATGGCCGCGCGCATCTCGGTCACCATCAGGCTCTGCAGCCGGCGGGCGTAGAGCAGGGCCGGTTCGAAGACCTTGATCCCGCTGTGCGGCTGGGCCTTGGCCGCGTACATCGCGGTGTCCGCCTCCATCACCAGGTCGTCCACGGACTGGCCGGGTTCGGCCACCCGCACGCCGATGCTGGTGCCGCAGGTAATCCGCAGGTCGCCGATCTCCAGGCTTTCGTTCAATGCCTTCAGGATCCGGTTCGCGACCCGGCGGGCGCGGACCAGGTTCGATTTGGGCAGCATGACGGCGAACTCGTCGCCGCCCAGCCGGGCGACGGTGTCCGTGACGCGCACGGCATCCTGGAGGCGTCGGGCGATGACCCGCAGGACGTCGTCGCCGGCGCTGTGGCCCAGCGTGTCGTTGATGCCTTTGAAGGAGTCCAGGTCAAGGATCAGCAACGCGGGCGGGGCCTCGCCGCGGGAGGTCTCGGCCAGGGCGTGGCTCAGGACGGAGTTCAACGCGGTGCGGTTCGCCAGCTGGGTGAGCGGGTCCGTCAGGGCCATCCGCTCGAGTTCCACTTGGGCTTCGCGGAGCATGGCGGTCCGGCTGTCGACCCGCTCCTCAAGCTCCTGGTAAATGGTCTGCAGGTCATCGGCCATCAGGTTGATGCCGGCGATGACGGCGGCGACGTCGTCCCGCGCACCCGAGTGGGGAATGCGGGTGCTCAGATCGCCGCTGGCGATCCGGACAATGCCCTCGACCAGGTTATGGAGCCTGGGATCCGGTTCACTTTTCACTCGGTGTACTGCCTTAACCATTCGAGGGCCGCTGGACGGGAAAGAAAGAATTGCGCCGGGATGCTCTCGCTGCGGGAGCGCAGCAGGTAGTGCGCGATCACCCGGTCCACGGGACCCTCCCCCACGATGGCGACGGCGCGGGCGGCGATCGACTCGGAGTAGGCGTGCCGGGCCTCGGGGCTGACGCCGATGACACCGGAGATGTTGAGCATGACGCCGACGCGGTTGCGGCCAGCGATCGTCTGGACGGCGGCGGCAGCCCGCCGCGCCTCGGAGCCGCCGATTTCGACGTCGCGCGGCATTTCCAGTTCAACGAGCGACGGAGTGACCAGCGTGACGGTGATCTCCGACGTCGTCCTTTCGGGAGACATATCCAGCGGCGGGGCCACCGGGGGTGCTGCCGTCATGGGCGTCCCTCCGGCGCAACAAATACGCGCCCGCAGGCGGGGGCGGGGTCGCCAAAGGCCGTCGCTGCCGTGACCGGCACAACCCTTGGTTCAGACATTCGTCCCCAGCACTGCTCAGTCGTTGATTTCGCATGCGCCGGATGGAACCCGGCACAAGACTCCCGGCGTTCCGGCGAATGACCCCATGATAGTGCACGCCAGCGGCCGAATGAGATGTACGACACCCCGTCGCCGGGACGGCCCGGCCGCCCGGTCTCCAGCCGGCCAGCGCCCCGCCGGCCGCTTACCCTCGGGAACGCAGGGTCTGCGCCTTGCGCGTCGTCCGTTCCTTCCGCACCCGCTGGGCCACGACCAGACCCACCGCCGCGGTGCCGATGGTGATCGGGTAGCCCATCAGCCGTTCGAGGGTTCCGGGTTCGGGAACGGCCATCCCTGTGATGCCGCCGGTGACCAGGGCGGCGAGTCCCACCGCGCCGCAGGCCAGGATGAACCAGCCCAGCGGCGTCCGGCGCCGCCAGAGCCAGCCGATCAACCCCAGGGCCAGGCCGCCGGCCGAGAAGTACGCCACGGCGCCAATGTAATGCCACGGGGAGCCGGCGTCCTCGGGCACCAGCCCCACCACCACGGTCCCGGCACCGGCGATGGTGGTGAGGGCCCGGGCGATGAACGCCGGCACGGACGCCGGGCGCCGGCCCCTGGTGCGGGGCAGCCGTTCGCCGGCACGGGCCGCCACGCCGATCACCGCGGAGGTGACCAGCATGGCCCCCACCATCATGCCGATGCCCTGAACGATGAAGGAGGCGTTCATCAGCAGGTGGGCCGGGGAGCAGACGTCGCGGCCCGAGTAGGTGCCGCAGTGCAGGGCCCCGAGGTCGCTGATGTAGCCCGTGCGGCGGCTGTATGCCTCCCTGCCGGCCCAGGCGCCGATCACGGCGGTCTCGGCCACGAAATATTGCAGGACACTGAGCTTGGCCAGCGCCCCGGCGTAGAACCGCGTGGACGCCACATCCGGAAGGTAGAGGAGCTCTCGGTTTGCTGCGCGTGCGGGGGCGGTCATGCCTTGAGCGTAGTACGCGGCCCCACCTTGTATGCTGGTATCCGTGTTCGGACGGGTCGGCTGTGGCCGGCCGCGACGGACGCCCGCCCTCGTAGCTCAGTGGATAGAGCACGGCTCTCCTAAAGCCGGTGTCGTTGGTTCGATTCCAATCGAGGGCACGTGGATTCCCTGAGCCCCGGCACTCCTGCCGGCAGCCACGCCACCGCTGATCACGGGGCGGACGAGGACCTGCACTCCTACCTCGCGGGCACCTGGACCGTGGCCCGCACCATGCTGGACCGTGCCACGGGTACCCGGGGCTCCTTTGCCGGCGTCGCGCGCTTCACCGCGACGGACGACGGCGGTCTCCGCTTCCGCGAAGAGGGCACCGTGACCTGGACTCCCGCCGGCGCCCCGCCCTTCACCGGGCCTGCCAGCCGGGAATACCTGCTCCGACCCACCGCCGCCCCCGGCGTCATGGCCATGCACTTCGCCGACGGCCGCCCCTTCCACCGGATGGGTTTCGGGCCGGATACCGCCAGCGACCACCACTGGTGCGATCCGGACACGTACCGGGTCCGCTACGCCCGCCTCGGACCGGACGCTTTCCGCTACACCTGGGATGTCACCGGCCCCGCCAAGGACCTGCTGCTGGAGTCGGAACTGCGCCGGGACCCCGTTTCCGGCTCCGCGCCGCCGCCCGGCACCAACCCGGACATCGTGGTCTCCGCCGTCTGCGTCTACGACGCCCGCGGCCGGCTGCTCACCGTGCGCAAGCGCGGGACGGACAAGTTCATGCACCCCGGCGGCAAGCCCGAAGCCGGGGAATCCGCGGCGCAGGCCGCGGCCCGCGAACTGGCCGAGGAGGTCGGCATCGTCCTGCCGCCCGAGGCCCTGCAGCCCCTGGGCCGGTGGCTGGCCGACGCCGCCAACGAGGCCGCCACCCGGATCGACGCGACGGTCTTCACCGCGCCCGGGACCTGGACCGCGGCGCCGTCGGCCGAGATCGCGGAGATCCGCTGGCTGGACCTGGCCGGCGAGCTTCCGGGCGACCTGGCCCCGCTCCTGACCGACCACGTGCTGCCGCTGCTCGCGGCGGCACGCGACGCCCCGGCCTAGGCGGGAGCCGGCCGGGCCGGCGCAGGCGGGACCCAGCCCCGGCTTCCCTGCGGGCCGGGTCCCCTACGGGCCGGGTCCCTGCGTCCGCCCTATGCGTCCGGCAGCGCGTCGGCAGCCACCGCGGTGGCCTCGGCGAACTGCGTCCGGTACAGCTCCGCGTAGCGGCCCTCGGCGGCCAGCAGCTCGCTGTGCGTCCCCCGTTCGACAACCACGCCGCCCTCGATCACCAGGATCGCGTCCGCGGCGCGGATGGTGGAGAGCCGGTGGGCGATCACGACGGCGGTGCGGCCTTCCAGCGCGGCACCGAGCGCGTCCTGGACCGCGGCCTCGTTGGTCGAGTCCAGCGCGGCGGTGGCCTCATCGAGGATGACCACCCGCGGCTGGGCGATGAGCAGCCGGGCGATGGTGAGGCGCTGGCGTTCGCCGCCGGAGAGCCGGTAGCCGCGCTCCCCCACGATGGTGTCCAGGCCGTCCGGCAGCGAGCGGATCATGTCCTCGAGGCGGGCCTGCCGCAGAACATCCCACATCAGCTCCTCGGTCGCGTCCGGGCGCGCCAGGCGCAGGTTGGAGGCGATGCTTTCGTGGAACAGGTGGCCGTCCTGGGTCACCATGCCCAGGGTCTCGCGCATCGAATCGAAGGTCAGGTCGCGGACGTCGACGCCGGTGCCCGGTTCGCTGCCGCCGAAGCGGACCGCGCCGGAATCGACGTCGTACAGGCGGGACAGCAGCTGGGCGATGGTGGACTTGCCGGCGCCGGAGGACCCGACCAGGGCCACCGTCTGGCCGGGTTCGACCCGGAAGCTGATGCCGTGCAGGACTTCCTCGCCGCCCCTGGTGTCCAGTGTCGAAACGTCCTCGAGGGAGGCCAAGGACACCTTGTCGGCCGAGGGGTAGGAGAATCGGACGTTGTCGAATTCCACGGAGAGCGGTCCGCGCGGCGATGCCACGGCGTCCGGCTTCTGCTGGATCAGCGGCTTGAGGTCCAGGATCTCGAAGACGCGCTCGAAGCTGACCAACGCGCTCATGATCTCCACCCGGGCGCTGGAAAGCGCGGTGAGCGGGGCGTAGAGGCGGGTGAGCAGCAGCGCCAGCACGACGACGTCGCCCGCGGCGAGCTGGCCGCCGAGCGCCAGCCAGCCGCCCAGGCCGTAGACCAGCGCCAGTGCCAGCGCGGAGACCAGGGTCAGAGCGGTGACGAAGGTGAACTGCAGCATCGCGGTGCGGACGCCGATATCCCGCACCCGGCCGGCACGCACGGCGAATTCATGGGATTCCTCGTCCGGGCGGCCGAATAGCTTGACCAGGGTGGCGCCGGGCGCCGAGAAGCGCTCGGTCATCTGCGTACCCATGGTGGCGTTGTGTTCGGCCGCCTCACGCCGCAGCTCGGCCAGCCGGGAACCCATCCGCCGGGCCGGGATCAGGAAGATCGGCAGCAGGATCATGGCCAGCACCGTCACCAGCCACGACTTGTTCAGCATCACGGCCAGGGTCAGGACCAGGGCCACCACGTTGCTGACCACGCCGGAGAGGGTGCCGGCAAACGCGGACTGGGCGCCGATGACGTCATTGTTCAGCCGGCTCACCAGGGCGCCGGTGCGGGTGCGGGTAAAGAATGCGATCGGCATCTTCTGGACGTGGTCGAAGACCCTCGTGCGCAGGTCCAGGATCACGCCCTCCCCGATGGTCGAGGACAGCCACCGCGTCACCAGTCCCAGGCCGGCCTCGGCCACGGCCACGATCGCGATCAGGACAGCCAGCCAGATGACCGTGCCCGCGTCCGTCTTGGCGATGATCGCGTCGACCACCTGGCCGGCGAGCACCGGCGTCGCGACGGCCAGGACCGCCATCACGATGGAGAGCAGCACGAAGGCGATCAGCCGGTTGCGGTGCGGCCGGGCGAAACCGAAGACGCGCTTGACCAGGGCCTTGGAGAAGGTCCTGGAACCGTCGGCGCCGCGGGTGATGTTGTAGAGGGAGCTCCAGGCGACCCGGTCCATGCTCATGTGTTGGTGCCTTTCGGGGCGCTCGCGCCCAGCAGTTCGGTGACGGTGCCGTCCACGACGTTCCAGCGGACGTCGAGGCGGACGTTTTCCAGCAGCCGGCGGTCGTGCGTGACCAGCAGCAGGGCGCCGTCGTAGCTTTCCAGCGCTTGCTCCAGCTGTTCGATCGCGGGCAGGTCGAGGTGGTTGGTGGGTTCGTCCAGGACCAGCAGGTTCACGCCGCGGGCCTGCAGCAGCGCCAGCGCCGCGCGGGTCCGTTCCCCGGGCGAGAGGGAGTCGACGGTCCGGGAGGTGTGGTCCGCCTTGAGCCCGAACTTGGCCAGCAGGGTCCGGACCTCGGCCGGCGTCTGGTCGGTCAGGACAGCCTCCACGGCGTCACCCAGTTTTAGGTGTCCGGCCAGCAGCCCGCGGGCCTGGTCAATCTCCGCGACTGCCACGGAGGCGCCCATCGAGGCGTCCCCGGAGTCGGGCCGTTGCACGCCCAGCAGCAGGCGCAGCAGGGTGGACTTGCCCGCCCCGTTGGGGCCGGTGATGCCGATCCGCTCGCCGGCGTTGAGCTGCAGGTTCACCGGGCCCAGGGTGAAGTCGCCCTGGCGGAGGACGGCGTCGCGCAAGGTGGCGACGACGGCGCTGGAGCGCGGGGCGGCGCCGATGCTGAACTGCAGCTGCCACTCCTTGCGGGGCTCCTCGACCTCTTCCAGCCGGGCGATCCGGGACTCCATCTGGCGCACCTTCTGGCCCTGCTTCTCCGAGGACTCGGTGTTCGCGGCGCGGCGGATCTTGTCGTTGTCCGGGCTCTTCTTCATCGCGTTCCGGACGCCCTGGGAGCTCCATTCCCGCTGGGTACGGGCGCGGGAGACCAGGTCCGCCTTGGTGGCGGCGAACTCCTCGTAGCGTTCGCGGGCGTGCCGGCGGGCGACGGCGCGTTCCTCCAGGTAGGACTCGTAGCCGCCGTCGTAGACCGCGACGGCGTTCTGGGCCAGGTCCAGTTCCACCACGGTGGTCACGCAGCGGGCCAGGAACTCGCGGTCGTGGGAGACCAGCACGACGCCGCCGCGCAGGCCTTGGACGAAGGCCTCCAGCCGGGCCAGGCCGTTCAGGTCGAGGTCGTTGGTGGGCTCATCCAGCAGCACGATGTCGAAGCGGCTGAGCAGCAGGGCCGCGAGCGCCACCCGCGCCGCCTGGCCCCCGGAGAGCCCGGTCATGGCCGCGTCCTCGCCGACCTCCAGGCCCAAGTCCGCAAGCACGGCCGGGATGCGGTCGTCCAGGTCGGCCGCGCCGGAGGCCATCCAGCGGTCGAAGGCGGCCGCGTAGGCGTCGTCGGAGCCGGGCGCACCGGAGCCGAGGGCCTCGGCGGTGGACTCCATCTCCACCGTGGCCTGGGCGCAGCCGGTCCGCCGGGCAATGTAGCCCGCTACGGTTTCGCCGGGGATCCGCTCGTGTTCCTGGGGCAGCCAGCCGACAAACGCGTCCGCCGGGGCCAGGCTGACCGTTCCCTCCTGGGGTTCGTCGACGCCAGCCAGCAGCCGGAGGAGGGTGGACTTGCCGGCACCGTTCGCGCCGACGACGCCGACCACGTCCCCGGGCGCCACCGTGAGGGAGAGTTTGGAGAATAGGGTGCGGTGGCCGTGGCCGCCGGAAAGGTCTTTCGCAACGAGGGTTGCCGTCATGTATCCATCCTCTCACCGGCCGCCCGGGCCAGGCGGCGGGTGCATCTGCCGGCCGGCAGCGGGCCGGGCATAGAAGAACCCGCTGGTCCGGACTTGGGGGGTGTACGGACCAGCGGGTTCGAGCAACTAGCATAGTTGATTCGGGGCCCGCCGGCAAAACCGCCGGCGTCAAGTCCAGACAAGGGAAAGCGCACGCCGGGGGCAGGTGCGGACACGCCGAATGAGGAACCGCCCAATGATCACCACCCTTCTGGTCTCCGTCCTGGCGATCTGCGCCGTCATCACGGTGATGAGGATTCCCGCTGCGTTGCGCGGCGAAAACCGGTCCTTGTTCGGCATCTTTCTGCTGATCACCGTCGCCATGGTGTTCAGCATCCAGTCCAGCTATGCGGTCATTGACGGTTTCCTAGGATCCCGGAACTACGCCAACCTGATCCTGCGGTTCGTCATCTACGGCACCGTGCTGCTGGCCGGTTACAAGATCGCCAAGGGCTTCGAGAACAAACGGAGCCTGAGGCTCCTGCTGGGCCCGATCGGGCTGACCGCTCTGGCGCTGATCTGCCTGGCCACCGCCGTTCCGTTTCTGCTGGCGAACACCGCCGGCACCTCGGTGGGGCTGGCCACGCTGCCGGACCAGAGTGAGCGCAACCGCCAGCTCATCGCGCTCTATACCTTGGCCGGGCGTCTCTACCCCGCCTACGTGGCCGCCTGCCTCCTGCCGGCAACCATCCACGCGCTGCGGTCCCGGCTCCCGGGGCTGGTGCGGGGAGGGGCCGCCCTCCTGACGTTCGGTTCGATCGCCATGGTTTCGATGCCCTTCAGCGACCTCGTCCCCCGCGGCCTGACTTTCCTTCAGTACTACATCAACTCGGCCGCCGTCTTGGGACTGGTGCTGGGACTGGCCCTGATCTGGCTCGGACGGCTGTCAGCCCGGCGATCCGGTCGCGCCGGGCTGAAGAATTCCCGCGAACCCCGCATGGCGGGACCGACGAAGAAGGGCAAGAACGACCTATAATGGTTCTCAGCATTGGGGGGGTGCCGGCCATCGTCGGCGGCGTACCGTTAGTGCTGTGAGGCCTGCCAACCCGCTCCGGTACGAATCCGTAGAAAGTCATAGATGCCCTTACCCGCCAAAGCCTTCCAACTCTGGCTCCATGGTGTTGCGCCAGCGGCAAGCACAGCTGACATCTGCAGGATCTCGGGGCTGAAGCGGACCACCCTGGCCCAGCAGCTGGTGCGGGGCAAGGTGGCCGAGGGCTCCGTGGTCAGCATCAGCCGGGCGTTAGGGATCAACCCCGCCGAGGCGCTGTCCAACTTCGACCAGTACGCAGAGCTCAAGCAGCTGAGGCAGCCTCCTACCTCGGCCGAACTCGTCAGCCAGATCGCGACCATGGACCTTCTGGAGGCCGTCGTGGCGCGTTCCTCGGGCCGGAGCGGACGACTGACGCTGAGCACGCCGCCCCACGCCACCTCCGTGCGGAACTGGGTGGACGCCGTCGACGACGGCGAACTGCGGCACCGGGTGTCGGCCGCCTCCGGCGTCGCCCCGCAAAATTACTCGGCGCAGCTGACCGCCAACCGGTTGTCCCCGGAACTGGCCATTGCCACATCGCGGGCTGCCGGCGTCGGCTTCAGCGCCGGCTTTGTGGCTACCGGCCTGATCACGGAGGCGGAGGCCGGTTGGTCCCCCTCAGCCCGGCAGGAAGCCCTCGACGCCCTGTCCGACGGTGACCTAGTCTCCCTCGCCGGTGACCGGCTCCAGGCCCTGGGCCGCACCCTGCGGCGGCAGGAACAGGAACAGGCCCAGACCGAGAAGATCTGGGAGAACCTGGGGTGATCGACATCCTGCAATGGACCACGCTGGGCGTCTGCGCACTCCTGGCCGTGTTTCGCATCCCTAGCGCCCTCCGCGGGGAGAACCGGCTCATGTTCGGGATCTTTCTGCTGATGACGCTCGCCATCCTGCTCAGCATGGAGGCGCCCTACGTCGCGGTGGACGAGCTCCTGGGCGGCACCAACATTGCCAACCTATTGCTCAGGTTCGTCATCTTCGGGGTCATTCTGCTGATCGGGCTGCGCGTCGCCCGCGGTTTCGGCGCCGGGCGGGCGCTCTCATGGATTGCCGGGAAGCCGGGCGTCACCGCACTGGCCCTGGCCTGCGCCGCCGTCATCGTGACCTTCCTGCTGATGGACACCCAAGGGTCCTCTGCGGGCCTCAAAGCTATTGCAGCCAAGGACGCTCGAAACGCCGCACTGGTCGAGGTTTACGGCGCGTTCGGCCGGCTTTACCCCTGCTACATCGCGGTGGTCCTGTTGCCGACCATGATCCGTACCGTGCGCAGCCGCCTCCCTGTGCTGATCCGGCTCGCGGCGGTGTTCCTGTCGGTCGGCGCGGTGGGGTTGGTCCTCAGTCTGTCGTCACCGATCATCCCACCGGGCATGGGATTCATCCGGTTCATCGTCAATTACACCGCCGTGCTCTGCTACGTCCTGGGCCTGGCCGCCGTCTGGGCGGACAAAATCAGGGCGCAGGCCCGGCGCCGAAATCCGCTGCCTTCAACCGAGAGCAGCTTCTCCCCCTAGAAACGAGGCATCATGACGTTGCTGGGATGGGGAACCCTGATTGTTTGCGGCGTGGCTCTGCTGCTCCGTGTGCCAGACGCCGTCCGTGGCCGGAACCGGACCGTCGTCGGCATCCTGTTCCTGGCCACCCTCTGCAGCCTGCTCAGCCTCCCGGGCCCCTATGCCGCCGTCGACGGCGCCCTCGGCGGGATCAACCTGACCAATCTCGTCCTGCGCTTCCTGGTCTGTGCCATGGTCCTGCTGGTGGGGCTGCGCCTGTCCCGGGCCCTGGGCGGCGCCCGTACCCGGGAACTGGTGACGGGCCGGTGGGGACGCCTGGCCCTGGCAGCGGCGTGCGTGGCGCTTGCGGTGACGTTCTTCCTGATGGACACCCGCGGCTCCTCGGCGGGGCTGGAGGCGCTGCCGGACCGGGGTGGGCGGAACGCAGCGCTCGAGCCGCTGTACGCGGGCTTCGGACGCGTCTACCCTGCTTACATCTCGCTGGTCCTGCTGCCCGCCCTTCTCGCCGCGGTGCGGGCACAGTTGCCCCGGCTGGTGCGCAGCGGCGCGGGCCTGACCGCCGCCGGAGCGGTCGCCGCCATCCTCACGGTCCCCGTTAGTTTTGCGCCAGACGCCTGGGACGACGCACGCATCGTGGTGAACTACGCGGCGGTCCTCGGCTACGTGCTCGGGCTGCTGCTCTTCTGGTTGTCGGGGCGCCTGTCCCGGCCGCAAGATAACGCTCCGGCAACGTTTCGGGAAAAATAACGTCATGCATTCACAAAATCATTAGACCGTGAGACAATCATGAATGTGTGAAAACGCCGCCCGGTCCCTTGAATGGGGATTCAGTCTGATTGGACCGGCGGTCGTCCAAGCGCCATTGGGGGGATGAGTGGTAGCGGTCCGCAAGGACCGCTCCCACTCAGCCTGGTTTAAGGCCACTTTTCCGCTCCGCGGCCGCCCGCAGGTTGCCGGAACCGCCGGAAAGACCCGGTTCAGCGGGCCAGGCGCAGGGTCACCAGCTGGAACGGGCGCAGCTCCAGCACCGCATCGGCCCCGCGGATCTCGACGCCGGGCGCGTCCGCCGGACGCTCCAGCAGGTCCACAGACCAGACCCGGGACACAGCGAAGTTCGCCGAGAGTACCCCCCGCGAGCGTCGGCCGAGGGCCTCATAGAGCCTGACCACCACGTCACCGGAGCCGTCCTCGGCCAGTTTTACCGCCTCCACCACCAGGGCCGGGTTGCTCACGGCGACCAGCGGCTCCGCCCCGTGCGCCCCCTTGACCATGCGGGGCGCAAGGTTGGTGCGGTACCCCTCCTCGACGGCGTCGGCAATGCCCGCACCGGGCCGCACCGTCACGGTCAGCTCGTGCGGCCCCTGGTCTGCGCCGGGGTCGGGGAACTTCGGCGCCCGCAGCAGCGAGACCCGCACCGTGGTGGTGGTTCCGCCGTCGTCGCGGACCTGGCGGGTGACGTCATGGCCGTAGCTGGCCGCGTTGCTGACCGCCACGCCATACCCGGGCTCCTCCACGTGAATCCAGCGGTGGGCGCAGATCTCGAACTTCGCCGCCTCCCAGGAGGTGTTGACGTGGGTGGGCCGGAAGACGTGGCCGAACTGGGTCTCCGCGGCCGACCGGTCCGCCCGCAGGTCGAAGGGGAACCCGAGCTTGAGCAGCTTCTCGCGCTCACGCCAGTCCACGGCCGTGGCGATCTCCAGCGACGCGGACCCCGGCGCCAGCCTCAGCCGCTGCGTCACGGGTGAGCCGCCCGCCATCCGCTCGATCACGACGACGGCGTCACCGCCGTCGCGCTCCAGGGTCACGGACCTGGCCTCGGTCAGGGCGGTGACGTTGCGCCGGTAGAAGGAATCGATGTCCCAGGCGTCCCATTCGTTGGGGGTGTCCCGGTGCAGTTCCAGGAGGTTGCCGGCGGTGCCGGGGGCCATCGCCTCCCGTCCGCTGGCGTGGTCCCGGAGTGAGACCAGCAGCCCGTTCGCGTCCACTACGGCACGGATGATTCCGTTGTCCAGCACAAAGCCGCTGTCGGCCGCCGTCGCGTTCACGGCAGCCCCGGCGGTTTGAGGTTCGGCCGCGCCGAGCGCGGGGACCCCGGCGCGGGCGTGCGGGGCGGCGTTGAGCAGGATATCGCGGTCCCCGTTTCCGAGGGCGGCGGCGGCTGCGGCCGCGATGATCGCCTCGAGGTCACGGGCGACGGCGTCGTAGTTCCGTTCCGCGTCCTGGTGCACCCAAGCGATCGAGCTGCCGGGCAGGATGTCGTGGAACTGCTGCAGCAGCACAAGGCGCCAAAGCCGCTTCAGCTCGGCCGCCGGGTAGGCTGCGCCGGCCCGGACCGCCGCGGTGGCGGACCAGAGCTCCGCCTCCCGGAGCAGGTGCTCGCAGCGGCGGTTCCCCCGCTTGGTGTTGGCCTGGCTGGTGTAGGTGCCGCGGTGGAGCTCCAGATACAGCTCCCCCACCCACACCGGCGGGGACGGATAGTCGTCCGCCGCCCCGCTGAAGAAGTCCGCCGCGGAGCCGATCCGCACCCGCGGCGAGCCCTCCAGGTCAGCGGTGCGCCGGGCGGCCGCCAGCATCTCCCGGGTGGGTCCGCCGCCGCCGTCGCCGTACCCGAAGGGCAGCAGGGACATGGTGCCGCGGCCGTGGTCCCGGTAGTTGCGCTCGGCGTGGGCCAGTTCGCGGCCGCTGATCTCGGAGCTGTAGCTGTCCACCGGCGGGAAGTGGGTAAAGAGGCGGGTGCCGTCGATTCCCTCCCACTCGAAGGTGTGGTGCGGCATCCGGTTGACCTGGTTCCAGGAGATCTTCTGGGTCAGGAACCAGCGGCTGCCGGCGGCCTTGACGATCTGCGGCAGCGCGGCGGAGTAGCCAAAGGTGTCCGGCAGCCACGCCTCGTGGCATTCGACGTCGAACTCGGCCAGGAAGAAGCTCTTGCCCTCGAGGAACTGCCGCGCCATGGCCTCGCCGCCGGGCATGTTGCTGTCCGCCTCGACCCACATCCCGCCGACGGGGACGAACTGGCCGGCGCGGACCTTGTCCCGGATCCGTTCGAACAGTTCCGGGTAGAACTCCTTCATCCAGGCCAGCTGCTGCGCGGAGGAGCAGGAGAAGACGAAGTCGGGGTCCTCGTCCATCAGCGCCACCACATTGGAGAAGGTCCGGGCGCACTTGCGGATGGTCTCCCGGACCGGCCAGAGCCACGCCGAGTCGATGTGCGCGTGGCCGGTGGCCAGCAGCTGATGGGCCGAGGCGTAGGCCGGGCGGGACAGCACCTCGGCGAGCTCCGCGCGCCCGGCGGCCGCCGTGCCGGCGACGTCGTCCGGGTCCATGATGTCCAGCATCCGCTCCAAGGCGCGCAGGATCTCGTGGCGGCGGGGCAACTCCATGGGCAGTTCGTGCATCAACCCCCGCAGCGTCCAGATGTCCTGGTGCAGTTCCCAGACGCACTGGTCCAGTTCGGCGATCACGATCCGGCCCAGCCAGTAGCGGGGCTCGGTGCCCGCGGTGGCCTTGTCTCCCAACGGCGTGGCCGCAAAGGTCCAGCCCTGCGAGAGGTCAGGGTTCGCGGCCGCCTCGACGTAGAAGTCCACGGTCATGCCGCTGCCGAGGAGTTTCAGCGGAATGTACTGGTTCCGCGGCGAGATGGCCTTGATGACGGTGCCGTCCGGCCGCCAGGCGGTGCCCTCGCACTGGAAGCCCGGCAGGTCCGCGCTGAACCCCAGGTCAACCAGGACCTCGACGGCGGTGTCCGGCGCGCTGCCCCAGGTCTCCGGCACCTCGCCTTGGAGCCGCAGCCAAGTGGTGGACCACGGGCTGCCCCAGGGCGCCCCGGGGTCCTGCGGGGTGAAGTCCTGCTGCAGGGCTTCGAGGGCCGGGACGGGTTCCCCGGGCGCGGTCCAGCTGCTCAGGCGCAGCGGCACGGTGCGGGGGTAGATGGCCGGAACGATGCGTTCGCGCACGAAGCGGTCCAGCCGGACTTCCGTGAGACGGCGGTCGTCGTGCACAGTGAACCTCTTTTTGCTCGGGTGCGGAGGAGCCGGGCGCCGGCCTGAATCCAGTCGTTGGATTAATCTACGTGGGCCGCGGGGGCTTAAGCCAGCCGTCCGGTTGAGGGGAGGGCGGCCGGCACGCCGATCCGTTCGTGGCCGGCGTACACGTTCAGGCTGGTGCCCCGGCTGAAGCCCGCCAACGTCATCCCGCTGGCTTCGGCGAGTTCCACGGCCAGGCTGCTGGGTGCGCTGACGGCGGACAGGACGGGAATTCCGGCGAGCGAGGCCTTTTGCACGAGTTCGAAGGAGGCGCGGCCGGAGACTTGCAGGACGGTGCCGCGCAGGGGCAGCAGACCCTCCCGGAGTGCCCAGCCCACCACCTTGTCGACGGCGTTGTGGCGGCCGACGTCCTCGCGGAGGCAGAGGAGCTCGGCGCCGCCGTCGTCGGAGATGCGGAACAGCCCCGCGGCGTGCACGCCGCCGGTGGCGTCGAAGACCGCCTGGGCCTCACGCAGCCGGTCCGGGAGCGCGGCCAGCGTCTCGACGGGCACGGCCAGCGGGTCGCCCGCGGGGCTGAAGTGTGAGGACTTCTCGACAGCCTCGATCGAATCGGTGCCGCAGATCCCGCAGGAGCTTGAGGTGAAGAAGTTCCGTCCGGTGTCGGGGCGGACGACGTCGGGCCGGAGCTGGGCTTCCACCACGTTGAAGGTCTGCACGCCGTCTTCGTCCTCGCCGGCGCAGAAGCGCAGCGAGACGAGCTGGTCGGCGGACCAGATGATCCCCTCGGAGACCAGGAACCCGGCCACCAGGTCAAAGTCGTTGCCCGGGGTGCGCATGGTCACGGAGAAGGACGTGCTGCCCAGCCGCACCTCCAGTGGTTCCTCCACCGCCAGCACGTCCTCGCGGTACCGGACCGGGAACTCACGTGCCTGCGGCGAACCGTCCAGGACAAACTTGTGCACTTTGCGGCGTTGCGTCACGCGGCCCATTCGGTACTCCTCATCAGCGGTGCGGTGGGGCGGCCCGGCCTGCGGCCGGTTCCCGCCCCTGGATCCATTCTGAACTCGGCCGTGGTGCCAGCCAAGCCGGCACCAGTGGTGCCAGCCGAGCGGGCGCCAGCCACGCCGGGCTCCCTCTGGCTGGTGTCAGCCAAGCAGGGCGCTCCAGTCGACCGGACCGTTGCCGGCCGGTTTCTTCGGGGTGCGCCGGGCGGCGGGTTTCGGTGCGGGCTTGCCGGCGTCAGGCTCGGGCAGCGGCCGCCCCCAGGGCAGCGCGAACGCCGGGACCGGTTCGCCCAGCTGCGCACCGTGCGGCGGGACCACCAGGACCCCGTCGGCGGCGGCCAGTCCGCGCATCATGCCGGGGCCGGTGTGCTGTGCCGGGGAGGCCATGCCGTAGACCATGCGGAAGGGCATTAGCCGGGTGCGGCCGGGATCGGCGTCGATCATCGTGCCGCACGGGACCTCCGTGACGGGCGGCGGGGGCCGGTGACCCAGCGCGGCCAGGAGTGGTCCGCCGATGGTGGAGAGCGCCATCATGGCTGCGAGCGGATTGCCGGGCAGCCCGATGATGAAGCGTCCGTCGGGCAGTTCGGCGAGGACTGCGGGGTGCCCGGGACGCATCGCGATGCCGTCGATCAGCAGCCTGCCGCCCAGCTGCTCGACGGTGCGGCGCAGGTGGTCGGTCCCGGACCGGCCGGTCCCCCCGGTGGTGATGACGACGTCGGCGGGCGGGGTGTCCTCGTCGTCGCCCACGGGTTCGGGGTCCTCCAGGGCGGCGAGCCATTCCCCGTCCCCGTCACCGATCTTGATCTCTCCGGCGGGGACGCCGCCGAGCAGGTCGACGACGGCGGATAGCTGGGGGCTGAAGGTGTCCCGGACCTCCCCCGGCTGTGGCACGCCGCTGGCGACCACCTCGGAGCCGGTGAAAACCAGGCGGACCACCGGTTTCCCCAGCACGGGCAGCGCGTCATGGCCGGCGAGGGCGGCGAGGGCCAGGTGGGCCGGGTTGAGCACGGTCCCCTTGGGGATCAGGACCTCACCCTCGGCCGCTTCCTCGGCGGCTTTGCGGATGTGGTCGCCGTTGCGTGGCTCCCCCGGCTTCGCGCCGCCGCCAAGCTTCAGCACCGGCAACTGGTCCTCGTCGGGGCCGATCACGCCGCTCTCGCTGCGGAGGACGGCTTTCGCGCCGGCCGGGATCAGCCCGCCGGTGACGATGGGACTGGCCTGGTGCGGGGCGAGGCGCTGCCCGGGTTCGGCCAGGATCCAGGGGCCGCTGCCGTTCACCGCCCAGCCGTCCATGGCCGAGGACGCGTAGTGCGGCATGTCGTGCAGGGCGGTGACGTCGGCGGCGAGGGTGCGGCCGAGGGCGCGGCGCAGGGCCACCGGGGCCGGCGGGATCGGGCTGGCGCAGTCGAACGAGAGCTCCCGGGCTTCCTGCCAGGTGTGGGCCAGGTGCCGGTGCGCGGCGGGCTCGGTCCCGGCGTCGTCGGCGTCGTCGCGGGGTGGCTCGGACGTCATTCCCTGGGGGCCTCGGCGGCGTATTCCTTGGCGAGTTTCCGCGCGACGCCCATGGCGGCGCGCATGGAGACCTCGTCGGTGGCCTGGCCGGTGCCGGAGGCCAGCCCGGCGGCGAAACCGGCGATGAAGGTGGTCAGCGGTGCGGCCGGGCGGACCACGGAGTGCGCGGCAACCCCGGCGAGTCCCAGTACCTCGTTGATGTCGATGTCGACGCCGTCGAGCTCGAGGGCCTGGAGCAGCGCGCGGCACCAGTCCTCGAGGGTTTCGTCCTGGCTCTTCACGGTGGGCCTTTCATGTCGTATACGGGCGGCCGCTTCCGTTCCCGGCCACGCCGGGACACGCGACCCCCAGGGCCTGGGCGTCCGCCCAGGTGTCGACGTCGTCGGTGGACCCGGGCGGCACGGGAACCGTCCGCAGGTCCAGACTAGCAAGCAGGCCGAACAACGATCCGCCCTCCAGCGTGCCGCGCCGTGCCGCGTCCGCCACCGATCGTTGTAGCCCGGCCGTGTCATAAAGACCGGCCAACGGCTGGATCCGGCCGTCCGCGGAAACGGCGACACTGCCATCCGAGCCGGGCTGCGCCCGGGAACGGTCGACGAAGAGGGCGGGGACGGCGTCGGCGACCAGCGGCATGTCGCAGGCCAGAACCAGCGTCAGCGGCGCGGGGTTTCGGCCGGCCGCTCCCCCGCCGGCGAGGGCTTCGAGCCCGGCGGCCAGGGCTGCCGCGGGTCCGGCGAAGGGCGGGTCTTCACGGCACAGGAGGACTCCGGCCGGGCGGGCGCCGGCTTCCGGGCCCACGACTGCAACCCCCTGCGCCCCGGCCGCAGCGAGCAGCGACCGCTCCAGCAGGGTATCCCCGCGGAAGCGGAGGGCGGCCTTGGGGGTTCCGCCCAGCCGGGAGGACCTGCCCCCGGCGAGGATGACGGCGTCGAATTCCACCCGCCCAGCCTAGCCGCCTGCGGGCGGCCGGCGGTGCTAGTGCGCGGATTCCGGCAGCAGGAACGGATCCCATGCGGGGGTGGGCTTCTCCAGTTCCTTGATCTGCCAGATGGTGCCCTTCGGCGGACCGGGAGTGAAACCGAGCTTCCAGCCCATCTCGGCCGGGGTGTGGTCGCCCTTGACGTTGTTGCAGCGCAGGCAGGCGGCCACCAGGTTCTCCCAGGAGTCGGCGCCGCCCCGGGACTTGGGCTGGACGTGGTCGATGGTGTGGGCCGGTTTGGCGCAATACGCGCACCGGTGGCCGTCCCGGCGTAGCACTCCGCGACGGCTGACCGCGGTCACGGTGTTGTAGCGCGGACGGATGTAGCGGTTGAGCAGGATGACGCTCGGCCGGCCGAGGATGTCCTGCGGCCCCACCACCGGGTCGTCCCCCTCGGCCACGACACTGGCCTTGCCCGTCAGCACGAGCACCAGTGCCCGGCGGAAGGTCACTACCGCCAGCGGTTCATAACCAGCATTCAGAACGAGTGTGCGCATCCGCATCCCTCTTCACGGCCGCACCCGCCAGTGGCACGAGGGCCGGCTGCCCTCTGCATGGTCAGGCTAAGGATCGACATCACAAGAGTAAACACGGGTGGCCCGGATTACCGAATTTCGGGCCCCAGGGCATCCGTGGCGGAACCCGGGCCGGTCTGGCGCCGGGGCCTTCCGGCGCGAGCCCGAGGGGTTAACAGAAAAGGACCCCCGCCGGTGGCAGGGGTCCTTTTCGAAGCTTCGCGGGAAGCGGGGGTCTTAGCCGCCGACGCGGATGAAGACCGGGCCGGAACCGACGTTGACGCTGTAGAGGGCGGTGGTGCCGCCGTTCCAGCCGCCGTGGACGGCCATGCCGTTGCCGACGTAAACGGCGATGTGAGCCATGCCCATGCCGCCGTTCTGGTAGTACGCGAGGTCACCCGGCTGCGCTTCGGCGGCGCTGACGGTGCGGCCCAGGGACAGGTAACCTGCCGGCCAGCCGTGGTAGTGGATGCCGACGGCGGCCAGGGCGTTGGTGGCCAGCATGGTGCAGTCCTGGGACACGCCGATCTGGGCGTAAGCGGCGGCGGCGATCGAGGCGCCCATGCCGCTGGTGGCGGCCGGAGCCTTGGTGGCGACGGACGCGTTGACCGCGGTGCCGGCGGCCGGGGTGGCTGCGGCGGTGGTGTCTGCTTCCTGCACCTTGACGACGGGCTTCGGGGCCTCGACGACTGGGGCGGCCGCGGTAGTCACAGCAGGCTTCTCGTAGGAGATGGCGATGCTGGAGGCCGCCGAGATGGTGGCCGGAGCGGTGGACTGAACCTCGGTGGCGGAAGCAGAGGTGGATTCGCGCTGAACGTTGGTCTCAGCGGCGTTGGCCGCGATACCGCTGGTCAGGACCAGGCCGGAGGCAGCAGCGATAACCGCGGCCTGGCGACCCATGCCACCGGCGTTGTCGCCGACGGCCTTGGCAATGACAGCCAGCGAGTTGGTCTTGGTGACCTCCGCGCGGTGGCGTGCAATGGTTGCACGAGTAGTCATTTAGTTCTCTCTTTCGTGATCCTTTGTGTCCGCGCTCTTGAACAGGCGGGACTAAGGACGCTCCGGCATCTTGGGGGTACGCCGGATCGCCCCGAAACGGGTTTCTTTAGCGAAGGGTGTACTGCGAAGACGCGCCAAAAGCAGGAACTGCATTGCGTGAACCATCCCGGGCGCCGGCAAGGGCAACGCGGTGCATGGTAATCAGCGGGCTCGACTGAGCCTCGCCGGCGCGAAAACGCGCAGCATTGTGGCGTGAAGACACGAAAGTAGCCTCTCCCAATGCCTACGAGGTGAGCTGTCGGATTCGGATGGGAGTCACCCGGCCGCTCCGCTTCCTGGGAAGCTTTGCGACTTAACCCCTAGGCCTTCTTGCGAAGACCAAAATTGGTTCCCCCGCCCCTGCCAGACGATGTCATGCGAACGGACCTTGAGCGGTGGCAGAGTTAGGCAATCCACTCAAGAGCGCCAACTTCGGTGAAGTTGGCGTGCTTCATACGGTACAACAGTTCGGACTCAATGTCACATTCAGATCACGGCGTGTCACGGAAGTGTGAGCATTGCGAAGGGCTCTTCTAGAGCCAGCCCAGCGGATCAACGACGTCCCCATTGACCATCACCTCGAAGTGGAGGTGGCAGCCGGTGGAGGCACCGGTTGTTCCGCTCATCGCTATCACATCGCCACGGGAGACCTTCTGGCCGACGTGGACGCTGGATGACGACAAGTGGTTATACGTGGTCTCCAGGCCATTGCCATGGTCGACCACAATCCGGTTGCCGCCCCCGTAGGGGTGCCAGCCGGAGAAGGTTACGGTGCCGCTTGCTGCGGCATGGACGGCCGTCCCGCACTGGGCGGCGTAGTCCTGGCCGCGGTGGAATTCGCCCACCGCGCCGGTAATGGGGCTGATCCGGTAACCGAAGGGCGAAGCCGTGATCATGGTGTCCAGCGGGGCGCCGAGCGTCCCCGCGGATGCGGCGCGGGTGATGGAGCCGACGGATTGCGCGCTGAGCAGCTGCTTGAGCTTGCCGTCCGGGTCGCCCTTGGTGGTGACGGCGGTGCGGTTGAAGTCGATCTGGGCCGCGGCGGCCTTGACCTCGGGCTGGGCCGCCGCGGAGACAGATCCCGAGGTGGGGGCGTCGACGGCCAGAGCGGGGCCGGTAACGGGGACGGCCACGGTGAGCGCGATGCCAGCGGCGGCCAGGGTCATGCCGGCCTTCTGGCCCATGCCGGTGACGGCGGCGAAGTCTGCGACCTGGCGGAGCGGGCTGCGCCGGCTGCGGCGCTCGTCCCGGTGCGCGTCGCGGGGGCGCGGGGCGGTGACGTCGACGGCGGGGCGCGGCTCCGGAGCCGGGCCGGCGGCGCGGCGGCGCCCGCGGACGGTCTGCGTGCTCAAGTGGTTCCTCTCTGAAAAGCCTGCGAAGTTAGCTGTCGGATTCGGGTCAGAGAGTGCATAGACCCGGTCCGCCGATGCAAGCATCCAGGCAGAGAGGCACCCGGAAATGGTGTCCTCAGAGAGTTCGCTTGCCGCTAGCGGACTTCACCCCAAGGCCGGAATTACCGGCCGGTAGTGGTTCCCCCGCCTCTGCCAGAAGGTGATTCGCACCCTGATCCGCTGGCAGAGCTCGGCTTCGGATCAGGTAACGCTTTAGTCTCGGTACTAGTCGATAACTATAGGGGATTAAGACCCGTAGTAATAATTTCGTTATCTCCTAGACGGGCTAGTAAACAGCACACTTACGGTATGCTTCCGCGTCGCCCTACCCGCGGGTAACGAAAACGTGGGCGGCGACCTCGGGCGGCAGCTCGAGCGCGCCCTCAATGTCGGGGACGCGGACGGAGATGTACTCCCCCACCCGCTCCAGCGAGACGGTGGCCCCGGGCCGGATACCGCCCTCGTCCAGCTGCACCAGCAGCTCGGGTTCCACCTGGATGGGTTCGGCAAGCCGGCTCACGGTGATTCTGGAGTCCGCGGCATATCCCGCCATGGCGTCCAGGAGGTTGACGACGCCGTCGGCCTGTTCCGCCGTCGGCAGACCGCCCAGTTCGGCGAGGCCCGGGATGGGGTTGCCGTACGGGGAGACGGTGGGGTGGTCCAGCATCTCGAAGATGCGGCGCTCGACCCGTTCGCTCATCACGTGCTCCCAGCGGCAGGCTTCCTCGTGGACGTAGGCCCAGTCCAGGCCGATCACGTCGGCCAGCAGCCGTTCGGCGAGGCGGTGCTTGCGCATCACCTCGGTGGCGCGCCGCCGACCCACCTCGGTCAGCTCCAGGTGGCGGTCGCCGGAGACCACGACCAGCCCGTCGCGTTCCATCCTGCCGACGGTCTGGGAGACGGTGGGTCCGGAGTGGCGGAGTCGTTCGGCAATGCGGGCCCGGAGCGCGACGATGTTCTCTTCCTCAAGCTCCAAAATGGTCCGAAGATACATCTCCGTAGTGTCGATCAGATCCGTCATCCAGCTCAGCTCCTTGAGCGCCGTCCTTGCGTCATTCCACCGTACAACGTGCGGGGTGCGGCCACCCGGGATCCGCCATACGCTCCGGACAGCCTAGCCTATTGTGAATTACTCCGGATAATTTTTGGAGCCGGCTTCCTGACCGGACTGTGACAGCCCATTTTCCGGTGCCGGGGCCGCCGTCGGGCAGAATGGAAGCGGTCCTTACCGGCCGACCAGCCACCTCTCGCACCCAGCCGACCATTGGAGCCATTGTGAGCGACACCAGCATCACCATCCCCGCGAACCTTCTTCCCAAGGACGGCCGGTTTGGCGCCGGGCCCTCGAAGGTGCGCCCGGAACAGATGGAGGCCCTGGCGTCGGCCTCGGCCACCCTGCTCGGCACCTCGCACCGTCAGGCCCCGGTCAAGAACCTGGTGGGCTCGGTCCGTTCCGGCCTGAGCGACTTCTTCCGCGCCCCCGAGGGCTACGAGGTGGTCCTGGGCGTGGGCGGCTCGACGGCGTTCTGGGATATCGCCAGCTTCGGGCTCGTGGAGAACAAGGCCCAGCATCTCTCCTTCGGCGAGTTCGGCTCCAAGTTCGCCGCCGCCACGAACAAGGCGCCCTTCCTGGCCGAGTCCTCGATCATCAAGGCCGAGCCGGGCACCCGGCCCGAGGCGCGTGCGGAGGCCGGCGTGGACGTCTACGCCTGGCCGCAGAATGAGACCTCCACCGGCGTGGCCGCCCCGGTCCGGCGGGTGGCCGGCGCGGACGAGGGCTCGCTGGTCCTGGTCGACGCGACCTCCGCCGCCGGCGGCCTGGATGTCGACGTCGCCGAGTCCGACGTCTACTACTTCGCGCCGCAGAAGAACTTCGCCTCCGACGGCGGCCTGTGGCTTGGCCTGTTCTCCCCCGCGGCCCTGGAGCGGGCCGCACGGGTCAAGGCGTCCGGCCGCTGGATCCCGGACTTCCTGGACCTGCAGACCGCCATCGACAACTCGCGGCTGAACCAGACCTATAACACCCCCGCGCTGGCGACCCTCGTGACCCTGGACGCGCAGGTGCGCTGGCTCAACGCCAGCGGAGGCCTGAACTTCGCCGCGGCACGCACCGCCGACTCCGCCGGACGGATCTACCGCTGGGCCGAGGCGTCCAGCGTTGCCACCCCGTTCGTCGCGGACCCGGCCGACCGCTCCAACGTGATCGCCACGATCGACTTCGACGAGTCGGTCGACGCGGCCGCGATCGCCAAGGTGCTGCGCGCCAACGGGATCGTCGACACCGAGCCGTACCGGAAGCTGGGCCGCAACCAGCTGCGGATCGCGACCTTCGTCGCGATCGAGCCGGACGATGTGTCGGCCCTGCTGGAGTGCATCGACTACGTCGTGGCAGAGCTGGCGAAGTAGGCCCGCGGCCGCCCTCCTGGGCGGCCTAGCGGCTGGCGGCGTCGTCGGGGTTTACCGCCCGGACGACGCCGTCGTCGTCTGCCGTGCCGATCGCCCCGCCGGGCACCAGCCGGAAGAAGCGCAGGCCGCGGGCCCGCCGGTTGAAGGCGATCCGCAGGTGGCGTGCCCGGATGATCCAGACCATCCCGATCAGGGCCGCACCCACGCCGGCGGCGGCGGCGACGCCCATGGACCAGCGCGGGCCGGCGACGTTTGCCACCCAGCCCACGAACGGTGCCCCGATGGGTGTTCCGCCCATGAAGATCGCCATGTACAGGGCCATCACCCGGCCGCGCATGGCCGGGTCCGTGGTGGTCTGCACATAGCCGTTGGCGCTGGTCATCATGGTGATGGCGCACAGCCCCACCGGCACCAGCGCCACGCCGTACCAGAAGTAGTTCGGGGCCAGAGCGGCCAGCCCGGAGGTGATGCCGAAGACCCCGGCGGCCCCGAAGATCATCCGCATCCGCGGGCGGCCGCGGCCGGCCGAGAGCAGGGCCCCGGCAACCGAGCCGATGGCCATGATCGAGTTCATCAGCCCGAAGGCGCCGGCGTCGAGGCCGAACTCGGTGCCCACCATCGCGGCGATGAAGAGCACGAAGTTCAGGCCCAGGGTACCGACGATGAAGACCGCCACGAGGACCACCACAATGTCCGGCCGGTGCCGCACGTAGCGCAGGCCCTCCCGGATCCGGCCCTTGCCGCCGCGCGCCTTGGGGAGTTTCCGCAGCGACGCCGTCGGGATCCGGGCGAGGCTGGCCAGCAGCGCCACGAAGGTCAGGGTGTTGACCAGGAACACCCAGCCGGGGCCGATCGCGACGGTCAGGACACCGGCGACCGCGGGCCCGATCATCCGGGCGACGTTGAAGGAGGCGCTGTTGAGGGCGACGGCGTTGGGCAGGTAGTCGTCCTTGACCAGCTCCGAGACGAAGGTCTGGCGGACCGGGGCGTCGACGGCCGAGACGACGCCCAAAAGCAGGGCAAAGATGTACACGTGCCAGAGCTGCGCCGCCCCGGAGAGCACCAGCGCGCCCAGCAGGGCGCTCAGCAGCGCCATGGACGACTGGGTGAGGTTCAGGAGGGTCTTGCGGTTGAAGCGGTCGGCCACCAGTCCGGCGACCGGGGCCAGGAACAGCTGGGGTCCCAGCTGCAGGGCCATGGTGATGCCCATGGCGCCGGCGTCCTGGTGGCTCAGGTGGTCGAAGACCAGCCAGTCCTGGGCGGTCCGCTGCATCCAGGTGCCGATGTTCGAGACCAGGGCCCCGAGGAACCAGATGCGGTAGTTCAGGATGTGCAGCGATTTGAAGGTGGACCTCATGGAAGGTCCTCCCGCTGCTCCGCCCTGAACGCCGCCAAACCGCTAGTCGGTCCCGCCGGCGGACCGGGCGTCCGCTGCGCGTTCGTCGGGTTCGTCCGCGGGCTCGTCCGTCGCGCCGGTCCCGGACTCCGCGGGAGCATCGTCCTGGCCCGACTCGTCCTGGGGGGCGTCCTGCACGGCGTCGTCCCGGGCGGCGTCGGGGCTGCCGGCGTTGTCCGCCTCGGCGTCGGACTCTTCCCGGTGCTCAGCCCCGGCGTCCTCGTGACCGTCGTCGGGCTGGGCGTCCTCGGGCCGGACGCGTTCGGCCCACGGCACCCACTCGGGGGCCAGGATGGAGTCCTCCGAGGGCAGCAGCCCCAGCTCGTCCACCGTCACCACCTTGGAGCGGGAGTTGCGGGTCAGCACGGCGTACCACTGCCAGCCGCCGTAGCCGGGAAGCTTGGACTCGAACAGGTGGGTCACCAGGCGGTCACCCTCGCTCTTGGCGGCCAGGTGGCGGCCGACCTGCCCGGGCTCGGCGATGCCCTCCACCGCGGCACGGGCTACGTCTACGGACGCGGCCAGGAAGGCGTCGGGCTTGCCCACCCGCCACACGGGCACGCCGTAGCGCGGTTTGGCCGCCGACTTGGTGCCCTTCGCTCCGGCGGCGGACGCCTTGGACGCCGGCTTCCGTCCGGCGTCGGGCACCGGGGAGCCGGTCTCTTCAGGTTCCGCAGTCATCGGCCGGACCCTACGCGTCCAGCTCGTCGGCAACCTTGCGCAGGGCGGCGGCAATAGCCTTCGCCTTGTTGCCCTCGGGGTACTTGCCGGCGGACAGGGTGCCGGAGAGGTTGTCCAGCACCGTCACCAGGTCCTGGACCAGGGGCGCGAGGTCCTTGGCGCTGGGCCGCTTCGCCTTGGCGATCGACGGCGTCTTGTCCAGCACCCGCAGGCCCAGGGCCTGGGCGCCCTTGCGGCCGTCGGCCACGCCGAACTCAACCCGGGTTCCGGCCTTCAGCTCAACGACGCCCTCGGGCAATGCGGACTTGGGCAAGAAGACCTCCTGGCCGTCCTCGCCCGCGAGGAATCCGAAGCCTTTTTCCTTGTCATACCACTTGACCTTGCCGGTAGGCACGTAATCAACCTTCTTCGTTCTGCTGGGACGCGGCCGGCGGTCACCGCATCCGCACCGATGTGCGGGTTCAGGGTATGACCGCCCCGACCGTGTTGGTCTGTTCCTTCAAGGTTATCGTGCCCGGGCAGATTTGAGCGCTTGAGGCGCGGATGCAGGCGGACTGTTAGCGTTGCTGTCATGACTCCACAGCGTCTCCGGCGCTCCCTGCTGATCCTCGCCGCCGCCGCCGCCGTCCTTTCCCTGGCCGCCTTCGGCGCGGTGATCGCCCTGGCCGCCGGCAACGCCGTGGCGCCGGTCTGGCTGACCTCGGCCGCGCTGTACGGCCTGCCGGCCGCGTTCTTGCTGATGGCCCTCCTGGTGCTCGACGCCGTCATCGCCCGCCGCCGTGCCCGCGGCCTCGGCAGGGGCTGACGGAGACCCATGTCCCAGATCCGCGCGCTCGGCGAGGACCTGCAGGCGCGCAGCGACGAGTCGTTGCGCGCCCTTTTCGCCGCGCGGCCGGACCTGATGATCCCCGCCGTCCCCGACTTCGCCGCTCTGGCCGCCCGGGCCAGCGGCCGCGTCAGCGTCCAACGCGCCCTGGAACGGCTGAACCGGCCGCAGATGCAGGTACTGGAGGCGCTGCACCTGTGCACCAACGCCGACACCGGCCACAGCGCCTCGGCGGCAACCCTCAAGCGGCTGATCAAGGGCTCCACCGTGGCGGCACTGGAGCGGCTGCTGGCCTCGCTCCAGGATCTGGCCCTCGTGCACCGGGCCGACCCGCCGCACGGCACCGGGGCCCCGGCGGCACGGCAACGCCACTACCTGCCGGTCGGCAGCCTGAAGGATGTCATCGGCATCTATCCGGCGGGCCTGGGCCGCAGCTACACCGAGCTCGTGCGCCTGCAGCCGGCGTTCGCGCAGCGGGTGGTCCAGCTGGTGGCCGAGCTGCACCAGTCCGGGGCGGGCATCGCGCCGGCGGACACCCCGATGGACGCCGCCCTCGCCCTGCAGCACTGGACCGGCTCGCCCGAGGCGCTGCAGGCCCTGCTCTCCCGCGCCCCGGACCGGACCGCCGCGCTGCTGGACCGGTTCGGGAACTGGGCCATGGGCGCGGTCCCGCAGGCGCAGCGCCGCGTGTCCGTGCTGACCGAGACTGCCGACGCCGGGCCGGTCGACTGGTTGCTGGCCCGCGGCCTGCTGGTCCCGCTGGACGCCGCGCACGTGGAACTGCCGCACAGCGTGGGGCTGGCCCTGCGCGGCGGGTACGTGATCGACCACTTCGCCCTTGCCCCGCCGGTGCCGAACCTGGGCCTGACCAGCGCCGCGCTGCGCCGGAACGCGGCGCTCGGCGCGATCGCCGAGACCCTCCGGCTGGCCGGCGAACTGCTGCACGCCGTCCAGGCCCAGCCGCTTGTCACGCTCCGCAGCGGCGGCGTTGGCGTCCGGGAAATGAAGCGGCTCGCGGACACGCTGCGGATCGGGCTGCCGGAAGCCGGGGTGCTGGTGGAACTGTGCGCCCTGGCCGGGCTGCTGCGGCTCGACGTGGACAGCTCGGCCTGGGTCCAGCCCGGGCAGCTGGAATGGCTGACCCTGCCGCGGCAGGAGCAATGGCTGTGGCTGGTCAACGCCTGGCTCTGCAGCGAACGCGTCCCCTCCCTGGTGGGCCAGCCGGCCGGCGGCGCGTCTGCCCCGGCGGGCCGTGCCGCGGGGGCCGCCGGCACCATCAACGCGCTCTCCGCCGAGGCCCATCGGCCGGACGCTCCAGTGGTGCGCAAGCGGATCCTGGAGATCCTGCAGGAGCTCACCATTGAGGCCGGTGCCGCGGACGGCCAGGCACCGGTACTGGACGCCGCGGCCGTGCTGGAACGTGCCGACTGGTCGCAGCCGCGCATGGCCCGCCGCTTCAGCTCGCTGATCCGCGGCGTGCTGGCGGAAGCGGAGATGCTGGGCCTGGTCGGTTCCGGGGCGCTGAGCCAGATCGGCGCCGAGATCGCCTTGGACCATCCGGAGACGGCGCTCGGCATCCTCGGCGAACACCTTCCGGCGGCCGTGAACCACGTGCTGCTTCAGGCCGACCTGACCGCCGTCGCACCCGGCTACCTGGACCCGGAGCTGAGCGAGAAGCTGCTCGCCATGGCCGACGCCGAGGGCCAGGGCCCGGCGACCATCTACCGGTTCTCGGTCGGCTCCATCCGGCGCGCCCTCGACGCCGGCCAAGACGCCGCGGGCCTGCTGGAATTCCTCCGGACGCACTCGGCCACCGCGGTGCCGCAGCCGCTGGAGTACCTGATCGAGGACACCGCGTCCCGCCACGCGCGGCTGCGGGTGGGCCCGGCGTCCAGTTTCATCCAGAGCGAGGACGAGACGGCGCTCCTGGAACTGCTCAACGCCCCCACCGCCGCGGGACTGGGCCTGGTCCGCCTCGCCCCGACGGTCCTGGTCTCCACGGCCGCTCCCCGGGACGCGGCCCAGGTGATGCGCGGACTGGGCATGACACCCTCCCTCGATGACGCCGCGTCCGCCGTCGTCCGGCTGCGGCGCAGCGCCGCCGCGCCCGGCAGCGCCCGCCCCGTCTACACGGCGCCCCGCTCGGCCCCCGAGGACGCCGACGTCGACGCCCAGCTCGCGGCGCTCCGCGGCGGGCACCCGGCCGGCGGCGCGGGACCCGGCTCCGCCCACGGTCCGGGCGGTCCCGGTGCCGCGGGGACGGCCGCCGAGGCGAGCACCCAGCTGGGGCTGGAGACCCTGCACCGGGCGATCCGGTTGAAGCAGGCGGTGATGATGAACGTGGTCGACGGCCTCGGGAATGCCACCCGCGAGCGCGTTGTTCCGCTTGCTGTGAGTGGCGGACGGGTCCGTGTGTTCGACCCCGCGAGGGAGACCGAACGGGTCCTGTCCGTCCACCGGATCATTGATGTCGAGGCCACCGAGGAACTGCTCCCGTGAATGACGGACCGCTGATCGTCCAGAGCGACAAGACCATCCTGCTGGAGGTTGACCACGAGCTGGCCACCGAGGCGCGCCACGCCATCGCCGCCTTCGCCGAGCTCGAACGCGCCCCCGAGCACGTGCACAGCTACCGCCTGACGCCGCTGGGCCTTTGGAACGCGCGGGCCGCGGGCCTGGATGCCGAAAAGGTGCTGGACACGCTGCTGAAGTACTCCCGTTTTCCGGTGCCCCATGCCCTCCTGATCGACATCGAGGAGACCATGTCGCGGTACGGCCGGCTGCGGCTGGAGAAGGACCCCCAGCACGGCCTGGTCATGCGCACCTCCGACTACCCGGTGCTCGAGGAGATCAGCCGCGCGAAGAAGATCGCGCCGCTGCTCGGCCCGCGGATTGACGCGGACACCGTGGTGGTCCATTCCTCCCAGCGCGGTCAGCTCAAGCAACTGTTGCTGAAGCTCGGCTGGCCCGCCGAGGACCTGGCGGGCTACGTGGACGGGACCCCGCACCCGATCATGCTGGACGAGACCGGCTGGAAGCTGCGGCCCTACCAGCAGCTGGCGACGGAGAACTTCTGGGCCGGCGGCAGCGGCGTGGTCGTGCTCCCCTGCGGCGCCGGCAAGACCTTGGTGGGCGCGGCGGCGATGGCCACCAGTTCCACCACCACGCTCATCCTGGTCACCAACACCGTCTCGGCCCGGCAGTGGAAGGACGAGCTGCTCAAGCGCACCTCCCTGACCGAGGAGGAGATCGGTGAGTACTCCGGCTCCATCAAGGAGGTCCGGCCGGTGACCATCGCCACCTACCAGGTGCTCACCACCAAGCGCGGCGGCCTCTACCCGCACCTGGAACTGGTCGACGGCAACGATTGGGGCCTGATCATCTATGACGAGGTCCACCTGCTGCCGGCGCCGATCTTCCGGATGACCGCGGACCTGCAGGCCCGGCGCCGGCTGGGGCTCACGGCCACCCTGGTCCGCGAGGACGGCCGCGAGGGCGAGGTCTTCAGCCTGATCGGCCCCAAGCGCTACGACGCCCCGTGGAAGGACATCGAGGCGCAGGGCTACATCGCACCGGCGGACTGTGTTGAGGTCCGGGTGGACCTGCCGCGGGACGAGCGGGTGGCGTACGCCATGGCCGACGACGCCGACAAGTACCGGCTCTGTGCCACGTCCGAGACCAAGACCGGGATCGTGGAGCGGCTGGTTGCTGAGCACAAGGGCGAGCAGCTGCTGGTGATCGGCCAGTACATCGACCAGCTGGACGAGATCGGCGGGCGTCTCAAAGCCCCGGTGATCAAGGGCGACACCTCCGTCAAGGAACGCCAGCGCCTCTTCGATGCCTTCCGCGCCGGCGAGGTCCGCACCCTGGTGGTGTCCAAGGTGGCCAACTTCTCCATCGACCTGCCGGAGGCGTCCGTGGCCATCCAGGTCTCCGGATCCTTCGGGTCCCGGCAGGAGGAGGCGCAGCGGCTGGGCCGGCTGCTGCGGCCCAAGCAGGACGGCCGCGCCGCCCGCTTCTACTCCCTGGTGGCCCGGGACACCCTGGACCAGGACTTCGCCGCGAAGCGCCAGCGGTTCCTGGCCGAGCAGGGCTACGCCTACCGGATCATGGACGCCAAGGACGTCGGCGCCGGGGACTAGGCCCCGCCGCTCCCCTGTCGCGCTAGCCGCACCACTGCCCGGACACGGAGCGGCCCGGCCCCCCCGCCGCAGCGGACGGGCCCGGGCCGCCATTCTCATTCCCTGCCTCGCCGCCTACGTGACGCCGGAGGAGCCGTCCTGCTCCATCAACCCAGTCCGCGGATCGAGCTGCGGCTTCTGGTAGGCGAACTCCCCGCCGCTGCGCCCACCGAAGGGGCGTCCGTGGTCGGCGAACTCCTCCCGGAAGTAGGCCAGGCACCACGGACCCATCTGCAGCCGGGCGCCGGTGCGGAGGATGGAGTTGTCCGCGGGGCCGAAGCTTCCGGTGACCACCCCGTGCCGGACCAGGACGTACTCGTCCCGTTCGTTGTGGACGATCTCCGCATGGATTGGTTCGAGGCCGTCCAACTGCAGGTCGGCGTCCGGCCCGCTGCCGATGCTCATCCGTTCCCCGGAGAGATTGAACTCGCGCGGCACCTGGCCGTCCCACGTGGCCGAGTCCTGGACGAAGATCAGCCGGGGACGCCCGCTGCCCCTGGTGTGGTGCGTCGTGGTCACCTTGCGCACGATCCGCCGCTTGACCGTGGGCAGCAGCGGCAGCGGGGTTTCCGGCGGGAGCAGGGACATCCCGGCGTCCTTGGTCCGCCCGCCGCGCCGGGCCAGCGGGGCCACGGTGCGCACGTTGCCGAGCCGGATATGCGGGGACCGGGTCAGCAGCCGCTGGGCCCGGCCCGTCCGGACCGACCCCAGGGATGCGATGAGACCCTGCGGTCCCTCGATCACTACGGTGAGTCCCTGCTCGGCCAAGGTCTTAGCCAGCGGGCGCAACTGCTGCAGGGACGGCATCCGCTGACCCAGCGACGCATCGAGGCTGCCCAGCGTCACCTTCACCTCGGTGCCGGCCGCCTGCACCGTGCCGGACGTAGCCCCACCGGAGGGTTCCGTCACGGAGAACTCCAGGTCGGCGTCGACCCTGAACCTGGGTCCCATGTCAGCGTCTGTTCTTGTCGGACCCCGCCGCATCGCGGTCGCTGGTTGTGACGCGAAGGCTGCCGTTGAGCTTCCACGTGGCCCGCGGCGCATCCGGACCGATGTCACGCGGAACCTCCACGGTCATGTCGACGAACTCGTAGTTGATCGCGGCGCCCTTGCCCGTCAGGTAGGACCACATTTCCTCTGCAAGATCCGCCCAGTCCCGGATGGAACGGTTGGCCGCTGAGTCCGCCCCGCCGGACTGTGGAATTGTCGCTTCAGACATCGTTTACTCCAGTCGTAGAGTGACGCTCCCGGCTGGAACCGGGCCGTTAGCCAACTCTAATCCGGGACCCGCCGCACGGGAATGGCTTCGCCAAGGTTCTCTCCGGAAGGGCACCCGGAGATGATCACGCAACACACACGATTCGTCCAGAAAACTCACAGAGTCTGGGAGCAAGATGGGAATCATGAAAAAGAACGGTCCCGAAGCCAAGCTGCTCGTCGTCGATGATGAACCGAACATCCGCGAGCTGCTGTCCACCTCGCTGCGCTTCGCAGGCTTCGAGGTTGTCTCGGCCGGCACCGGGCGCGATGCCCTGGCAGCCGCCGACCAGCACTCCCCCGACCTGGCCGTCCTGGACGTCATGCTCCCGGACATGGACGGGTTCACCGTCACACGGCGCCTGCGCGCCGCCGGGAAGCACTTCCCCGTGCTGTTCCTGACCGCCAAGGACGACACCGAGGATAAGGTCACCGGGCTCACCGTCGGCGGCGACGACTACGTCACCAAACCGTTCAGCCTCGACGAGGTCGTGGCCCGGATCCGCGCGGTGCTGCGCCGCACCCAGCCGTTGCAGGACGACGACGCCGTCATCCGCGTCGATGACCTGGAGCTCGACGACGACGCCCACGAGGTGCGCCGCGGCGGCACGGTGATCGAGCTCTCCCCCACCGAGTTCAAGCTGCTCCGCTACCTGATGCTCAACCCCAACCGGGTGCTCTCCAAGGCCCAGATCCTTGACCACGTCTGGGAGTACGACTTCAATGGCGACGCCTCGATCGTGGAGTCCTACATCTCGTACCTGCGGCGCAAGGTGGACACCGACCCCGGTGCCGCCGCCCTGATCCAGACCAAGCGCGGCGTCGGCTACGTGCTCCGGACGGCCGAGAAGCGCTGACCTTGCTGCGCCGGTGGAAGGCGGCCTCGCTGCGTTCGCAGCTGGTGGCCATCATGATGGCTTTGATGCTGGTGGCGCTGACCGCCACCGGCGCGGGAACGCTGGCCCTGCTGCACAGCTACCTGCAGGGCCAGGTCGATGACCGGCTCAAGGTCGCCGTCGAAACTGCCCGCCAGCAACAGTCCTTCGAGCAGTTGCAGGATCAGGGGCCCAACGTCCCCACCGACTACTCGCTGTTGCTTTTCACCCCTGGACAGCCATCGGTGATCCTGGGCGGCAAGGGTCCCCGGCCGGCCATCGGCAGCATCAGCCCGGAGGAGGCCCGCAGCCGCGACCAGGCGCCGTTCCAGGTCCGCGGCACCGACGGCCGGAACTGGCGGGTGGTGGCGGTCAACGTCCTGGACGTCAACCGGCGCAACGCCGTCGTCGTCATCGGCCTACCGCTTTACCCGGTGGACTCCGTCATGGAGCACGCCACCCTGGTGGTGGTCGGCGTCGGACTGCTGACGCTGGTGCTGGCCTTCTTCATTGCCACGTGGACCGTCGGCCGGTCCTTCCGTCCTCTGTCCCGCGTGGAGAAGACCGCGGCCGCGATCGCCGCCGGGGACCTGTCCCGGCGCGTGGACGTGGAGAATCCGGACACCGAGGTGGGCCGGCTTAGCCGCTCCCTCAATGCCATGCTGGCCCACATCGAAACCGCGTTTGCCGCGCGAATGGCCTCCGAGGCCAAGATGCGCCGCTTCGCCGCCGACGCCTCCCACGAGCTGCGCACCCCGCTGGTGACTATCCGTGGGTTCTCCGAGCTGTACCGGCACGGCGCCCTGGCCACCCCCGGGGACGTGGCCACCGCGATGGGACGGATCGAGAGCGAGGCCATTCGGATGGGCGCCATGGTGGAGGACCTCCTGCTCTTGGCCCGGATCGACGAGCAACGGCCGCTGCAGCAGAAACCCATTGACCTGCTCCTGCTGGGCCATGACGCCGTGGTGGACACCCAGGTTGCCGACCGCAGCCGGGTGGTCTCGCTGCGCGGGCTTGACGGCGGCTCCGCTTCCCCGGCGCCGGTGCTCGGCGACGAGGCCAAGCTGCGGCAGGTGATCAGCAACCTGGTGGGTAACGCCCTGCGCTACACGCCGGAGGGCAGCCCGATCGAACTGGCCGTGGGCGTGCGGACCGAGGCCGACGGCGGGCGCCGCTCGGTGATCGAGGTGCGTGACCACGGCCCCGGCGTCTCCGAGGAGGAGGCCGCCAGGATCTTCGAGCGGTTCTACCGCGCCGATACCTCCCGGACCCGGGAGACCGGCGGCAGCGGGCTGGGGCTGGCGATCGTCGCGGCCATCGTCGCCTCCCACTCCGGCAGCGTCCGGGTCCAACCGACCGACGGCGGCGGCGCCACCCTGGTGGTCAGCCTGCCGTACCTGGACGAAGCGCCGTCGGAGGAGCCCGGGACGGCGGAGACCCTCCCGGCGTCCGGCGGCGGCGCCGACCGGGCCGTACCGGCTGACGGGCCTGCCGACGAGGTTGCTGCAACCGGTGGTGCGGACCGCGCCCCGGGCGGCAGCCAGGGAACCGGGTTATCCACATAGCGACTTTGCGGCGTGGAAGCCGACGGCGGCGCCTTCGTAGGCTCGAGGAGTCCGGAAAGCCCGGACCCTCCACCGCAGGCAGCCGGGAGCCCGCCGCACGGCCCTCCCTGTGGCCCCCCTACCGGTCCGGCGCCCGGCTGCCTGCCCCTCGAAAGGCCGCACCGTGAGCATTCTTTCCGTCGATACCGAGCTGTTGCAGCTCAAGTCCGCCACCGTCCAGGCCACGGTCGACCGGATCAGCGCCGACGTCCAGGCGATGAAACGCGGGCTGGAGGAGCTTCAGTCCAGCTGGCGCGGCGCCGCCGCCACCAACTTCCAGGCGCTGGTCGTCGAGTGGTCCCTGACGCAGGGGAAGGTGGAGGCCTCCCTCGCCTCGATCAACCACGCCCTCAGTTCGGCGGCCGCGACCTACGACCAGACCGAGCTGAGCAACGCGCAGCGCTTCGGCTAGGGATCAGGCCTCGGCGGTGCCCTGGTGGAACCGCAGCCGCCACTGGTGTCCGTCGAGGACCCAGAGCGAGCTGCGCAGCACCGTTCCGGCGCGGGTCCGGCTGCGGTAGGTGAGCAGGACAGTGTCCGGGCCGATGCGCTCCGCCGCCAGCGTCTCCAGGGCCGCGTGCGGGCCGGGGTTTTCCTCCAGCGCCATCATCACCTCGTCGCGGGTCCAGAGCCGCCCGGAGCTTCCGATCTCGGTGAACTCCGGGTGCAGCAACACCCCGGTCCGGCCCAGGTCAGCCCTGGTCTCCGGCTGCAGCAGTTCCCGCTCCAGGGCCTCCACGATCTGCTCCGGCTCCTGCGCCGTCGCTGCGGCCGCGGTCTGGTCCGCCAGCTCACTGAACAGGTCCGGTTCCGCGTACCCGTCCGGGCCGCCGAAGAGGGTGGGCTCGTCAAAGGCCACGGGTGTCGCGGCGGCCGGAGCGGCGGCTGCGGCGGCCGGAGCAGCCGTCGCCGGGGGCGGCGTGGTTGGGCGGCCGGAGCCAGTTGCCGGGGCCTGGGCGGTCGCCGGGGCGGTTGTTTGCGGGGCCGCCGGGGTGCCGGGCCGGACGAAGCCGGGGCCTTGCCGGACGGCGACACCCTGCTGGTAGGCCATGGCGGCGCCGCGGGCACGGTCATCCGCGGCCTCGTTTAGTTCGTGGCCGGCGTGGCCGCGGACCCACTCGAACCGGTATTTGCGGCCGACCAGGGCCCGGTCAATGTCCTTCAGGAGGTCCACATTGAGCACAGGTTTGCCGTCGGACTTCTTCCAGCCCTTCCGCTTCCAGCCCGGCATCCACTTGGTGACCGAGTTGATGACGTACTGGCTGTCGCAGAGGATGTGCAGCTCCTCGTCGGCGAGGTGGGCCGTGGAGCGGAAGAGGTCCAGCACGGCCATCAGCTCGCCCTGGTTGTTGGTGCCGTGCGGCCAGCCGCCGGCGTGCCAGCAGTTGTCATTCACGTACCAGGCCCATCCGGCCGGGCCGGGGTTTCCAAGGGCCGAACCGTCGGCCGCAGCTGTAATCGTCACTGCACTATCCTGCCAGATATGCCCACCTCAACTTCTCCCTCACCCCCGGCGCGGGCGGCTTAAACGCCGGCGGCGGCCCCACCGCAAGGTGGGACCGCCGTCGTCGTTGTATCGGGGCCGGCAGCGGACTGCCGGCCGGGGGTGGGCCGGGTGGCCGGGTGGCTAGAAGCCGCCCATACCGCCCATGCCGCCCATGTCGTCGCCGCCGCCCATGGCCGGAGCGTTCTTCTCCGGCTTGTCGGCCACGACGGCCTCGGTGGTGAGGAACAGGCCGGCGATGGAGGCCGCGTTCTGCAGGGCAGAGCGGGTGACCTTCACCGGGTCGTTGATGCCGGCAGCCAGCAGGTCGACGTATTCGCCGGTGGCGGCATTCAGGCCGTGGCCGGCGGCGAGGCCGCGGACCTTGTCCACCACCACGCCCGGCTCGAGGCCGGCGTTGAAGGCGATCTGCTTCAGCGGAGCGTCGATGGCAACGCGGACGATGTTCGCACCGGTAGCCTCGTCGCCCGAGAGCTGCAGGTTGGCGAACGCCTTGGCGCCGGCCTGGATCAGGGCCACGCCACCGCCGGCGACGATGCCCTCTTCAACGGCAGCCTTCGCGTTGCGGACGGCGTCCTCGATGCGGTGCTTGCGTTCCTTGAGCTCGACCTCGGTTGCGGCACCGGCCTTGATAACTGCAACGCCGCCGGCCAGCTTGGCCAGGCGCTCCTGCAGCTTCTCGCGGTCGTAGTCGGAGTCGGAGTTCTCGATCTCGGCGCGGATCTGGGACACGCGGCCGGCGATCTGGTCGGCGTCGCCGGCACCTTCGACGATGGTGGTCTCGTCCTTGGTGACAACAACCTTGCGGGCCTTGCCGAGCAGCTCCAGGCCGGCGGTCTCAAGCTTGAGGCCGACTTCCTCGGAGATGACCTGGCCACCGGTGAGGATGGCGATGTCGGCCAGCTGGGCCTTGCGGCGGTCGCCGAAGCCCGGAGCCTTGACGGCGACGGACTTGAAGGTGCCGCGGATCTTGTTGACGATCAGGGTGGCCAGGGCCTCGCCCTCGATGTCTTCGGCGATGATCAGCAGCGGCTTGTTGGACTGCATGACCTTCTCGAGGACAGCAACCAGTTCCTTGACGTTGGAGATCTTCGAGTTGACGATCAGGATGTACGGGTCCTCGAGGACCGTTTCCTGGCGCTCGGCGTCGGTGACGAAGTAGGCGGAGATGTAGCCCTTGTCGAAGCGCATGCCTTCGGTGAGCTCCAGCTCGAGGCCGAAGGTGTTGGACTCCTCGACCGTGATGACGCCTTCCTTGCCGACCTTGTCCAGGGCCTCGGCAATGAGGGCACCGATCTCGTTGTCGCCGGCGGAGATGGACGCGGTGGCGGCGATCTCTTCCTTGGTCTCGATTTCCTTGGCGGAGGCCAGGAGCTCGGCCGTGACGGCGTCGACAGCCTTCTCGATGCCGCGCTTGAGGGACAGCGGGTCAGCGCCGGCCGCGACGTTGCGCAGGCCTTCCTTGACCAGGGCCTGGGCCAGCACGGTGGCGGTGGTGGTACCGTCGCCGGCGACGTCGTCCGTCTTCTTGGCAACTTCCTTGACCAGCTCGGCGCCGATCTTCTCGTACGGGTCGTCCAGCTCGATCTCCTTGGCGATGGAAACACCATCGTTGGTGATCGTGGGGGCGCCCCACTTCTTCTCGAGGACGACGTTGCGTCCACGCGGGCCGAGGGTGACCTTGACGGCGTCGGCGAGGATGTTCAGACCCCGCTCAAGACCGCGGCGTGCCTCTTCATCAAATGCAATGATCTTGGCCATAACGGCAGTAGTCCTTTCGGGACAGTCGTTAAAGAATGAACCTTGGCGTCGGTGCCCGCGACGGACGATACCTGCCCGGCAGCCTCTGTATGCCGCCGAACCGGGATCTCACCCAGCCAGGTGTTTCCTTTGCTCCCGCGGCACCGATGCTGTACCCGGACCGGGGCCCGGCGTTAGCAGTCGATGAGCGGGAGTGCTAACTCCATAATTAGCACTCCCCCGGGGAGAGTGCAAGAAGGCTTCGCGCTCCGGGGCCTGTCCCCGCGGGACGCTTCGCCGAGGGCGATCAGGACCCGCCGCTGCGGGCCGTTTCGCTGCCGGTCATCTTCGCCGTGTTGTCCGGCCCGTAGGTGTAAACCATGTAGGCCGCGGCGGTCACGTCCCCGTTGCTGTCGAAGTTCACGGGCCCGGACTGGCCCTCGTAGTTGGGGCGCTTGCCTGCGTGGAGGGCGTCGAGGCACTCCTTGTACGTGTGGCAGTCGGCGGCCTCTCCGCCGGCGGAGCCCTGCGCGCCCGCGGCGTTCCCGCCGGAGACGGCGATGAGCCGGGAGGCGATGGAGGTACCGGCGTCGTCCTGCGCCGCGGCGGCGGCGATGGCGGCGAGGTTGACGGCGTCGTAGGCCTCCGCGGCGAAGGTCATGTCCTTGAGCCCGGGATCGATGCCGACCAGGCCCGCCTGGAACTGCGCGCTGGGGAACGTGCCGGGGAGCACTCCGCGGGCACCGTCCAGGGCGTGGGAGCCCAGGCTCTGGCCGTACTGGCCCACCGCGCCGTCGGAGAGCACCAGCTTTTTCCCCGCGAGTCCGGCGTTGTTGAGTTCGGCGATGGCGCCCTGCGCACCCTGCCGGGCGATGAGGACTACGGCGTCGGGCGCGGCGGCCTTGGCCGCGGTCGCCGCCTGCTGTGCCTGGCCGGCCGGGAATTCGGCGTCGATGGGCGTGCCGAGGCCAGCGGACTTCGCCGCGGCGGAGACCGCCACGGAGACCTCCTTGCCGTAGCTTCCGGCCTCGTGCAGGACGGCGAGCGTCTTGGCGCCGCCGTCCTTAGCGAGCTTGACCAGGATGGAGGCCTGGGCGACGTCGGCGGCGGCGGTTCGGAAGTAGTAGCCTCCGCTCCGGTAGCTGCTGAGTCCCGGTGCGGCGTTCGCCGGGGAGATCATGGCGATTTTGGCTTTGGAGAGCACGTCGATCGCGGCGGCGGCGCGGCTGGAATCCGTGGGGCCGATGACGACGTCGGCCCTGGCCGCCACGAGGGCCTTGGCCTGGGCGGCGGTGTCCGCACTGATGGTTTCGGGGAGCAGTTCCACGGGCTTGCCCTTGTGGCCGCCGGCGGCGTTGATCTCCTTGACGGCGAGTTTCACCGCGGCCAGTTGCGGGGCGTTGAGGAAGCTCTGGTCCCCGGTGTTGTCCAGCAGCACACCGATCCGCAGGGTTCCGTCCCCGCTGGCTTCGGCGGCGTCCGTCCGGGCGTTGCCGGTGGCGCCGGAGCACCCGGTGAGGGCCAGGGCGGAGGCAAGAAGGGCGGACAGGACGACGGCGGCGCCGCCGGCCGTGCGACGGCCGGCAGTGGGTCGGCTGGCAGTGGGTCGGCCAACGGTGGTCTGAGCCGCGACGGTTGGCGTTGAGTCAGGACGGGCCACTAGGCGGGCCTGACGCTCTCGGCCTGGGGGCCCTTTTCGCCTTCGCCGACCTCAAGTTCCACCCGCTGGCCCTCGGCCAGCGCACGGTAGCCCTCGCCTGCGATGGCTGACCAGTGGACGAAGACGTCGATGCCCGAGCCGTCCACGGTGATGAAGCCGTAGCCCTTCTCCGCGTTGAACCACTTGACGGTGCCCAGAGCCATCGTTTCCACACTTTCAGCTAGCTTGGCCGCGGCGCACCTCGCTGTGCGCCGCGGAGCGGTCATGAACTCCGGCCACTGTACCCGCCGGTCCCGGGCGCGCCGGTCCGCGCGTCACGGGGTCGGCCGGAACGTTATGCAGGCGTAACCGGCCCGGCCAGCAACCGGGTCAGCGGTAGCCGGGGCCCAGGACGACGACCAGGGGCATCTTGAAATCGGCCGAATCGACCAGGGTGGCGATTCCCAGCAGGGCGGCGAGTTCCTGGGCATTGGCCTTCTGCGCGGCGCCGTTGTAGTAGACCACGGAGGTCTGCTGCCGCGGGCCGGTCCAGTTGCCGAGCGGGCCCAAGACCCACCCGTCGGAGGTGACCGTGCTGCCGACGCGGCCGGCGAGGCCCGCCGTCGTCGTGCCGTTGTAGACCGCCACCGGCTGCGTCTTGTCGACGGCGGCCGCGGTTGCCGTCGGGGCCGGGGTGGTGCCGGAGGAGGCGGCAGCCACCGTGCTGCCCGGGTCGCTGGTGGGCGACGTTGTCGGCTGCGCGGTCGGGGTTGCGGTGGGCTGCGCGGTGGCGGACGCGGCGGCCGTGGCGCTGCTCTTATCCGCGGCCATCGCCGTTCCGCCGGCGGGACCGAAGCCCAGCCGGGGCAGCAGCAGGAAGGCAACCAGGCCGACGGCCAGGGCGAACGCTCCTACCGACAGGATGGGCGCCAGTCCGCGGGACCTGGCGGCCGCGACGGTGCGGTGAACCCCTTGGCGCGTGGAGGTCTCCGGGACCCGGTCGAATTCATCCCGTGGGTATCTGGTCATGGTGAAGCGCTGTCCTTGCTGATTTCTAGTGGTCCGCGGCCGGAACCGGTGCAGATTCCGGGACTCCGGCGCCGCGTTCTGCCCGGGGCGTACCCGGCGGGTTCAGGCGTCCGAACCCAGGCGCCGGGCCGTGCGGGCCCGTTGTCGTGACGTACGTAGTCTACGCAATCGCTTCACCAGCATCGGGTCATGGGCCAGCGCGGCCTCGGTGTCGATGAGGGCGTTGAGGATCTGGTAGTAGTGCGTGGCGGACAGGTCGAAGAGCTCCCGGACGGCCTGTTCCTTGGCCCCGGCGTACTTCCACCACTGCCGTTCGAGGGCCAGCATTTCCTTGTCGCGGCTGCTCAGCCCGGACTCGTCCGGTCCGGCTTCCCTGTGGCCTGCGTCGACCGGAACCTCGTCCGCCGTCGCGTTCTCCGGCACTGCTTCGGCCACGGCTCACTCCCTGCTCGCTGTTGTGGATTCCTCCCCAATGCTACGGGCGAATAACAGCCCTGTCATTCGGTCGGCGCCGTGCCGCGCCGGAGGTCTGCCCGGATCGCCGGCCCGAAACGCCACCGCTCGCGCCTGCCAGAATGAAGGGGTGAGCGAATTCCCGCAGACCGAAGCGCTGTTTCCCCTGGATGCCGTATCCGGCCCGACCGTCGGGGTGCCCCAGGGCTCCGACGACGGCGACGGCGGTTTCGCCGCGCTGGTCCAGCGGCCGCTGGGCGAGCTGGTGGCCCCGGACTGGGTGGCCGCCCTGGAACCCGTGGAGCCGCAGCTGCGCCGGGCCCTGAAGTTCGTCGCCGACGAGGTTGCGGCCGGCCGCCAGGTCCTGCCGGCTCCGGACCGGCTGCTCCGGGCTTTCCAGCAGCCGCTCGCCGCCGTCAAAGTGCTGATCGTGGGCCAGGACCCCTACCCCACGCCCGGGCACCCGATCGGGCTGTCCTTCGCCGTCGAGGGCCACACCCGTCCCCTCCCCCGCAGCCTGGCCAACATCTACAAGGAGCTCCACTCCGACCTGGGCCTGCCGCCGCGGATTCACGGCGACCTGAGCCGCTGGACGGGGCAGGGAGTGCTCCTGCTGAACCGGGCGCTCAGCGTGCGCGCCGGCGCCGCGGGATCGCACCGGAACAAGGGCTGGGAAGAGGTCACGGCCGCCGCCATCCGCGCCGTGGCGGACCGCACGGACGCCCAGGGCGGGCCGGTCCCGCTGGTCACCATCCTGTGGGGCAAGGACGCGGAGTCCGTCCGGCCGCTGCTCGGCGGGACCGCCGTCGTCAGCAGCCCGCACCCCAGCCCGCTCTCGGCCGCCCGGGGCTTCTTCGGATCCCGTCCGTTCAGCCGGGCCAACGAGCTGCTGGCCGCCCAGGGCGCGGAACCCGTCGACTGGGAACTGCCCCCGCTGCCCTAAGGCTCCCCTGGACCCCGGCGCCGCCCCTCTGTCCCGTCTGTCCGGGGACGGCGGTCCCGCGCCCCTGGCGCGGCCTGGTTGGCTAGGCTTAGCCGCATGACTTCTGTACCCGCCGCCACCTCCGCCAACCGGAACTCCCGGCCCCAGACCACCCTGACGGTGCTGCGGCGCGAGCAGCTTTCACCGCACATGGTTCGGATCATCGCCGGCGGCCCCGGCTTCGCGGACTACCGCAACAACGCGTACGTGGACCGCTACGTGAAGATCGCTTTCCCGCAGCCCGGCGTGGACTACCCCCAGCCGCTGGATCTGTGGGCCGTCCGTGAGACGCATCCCCGGGAGCAGTGGCCCTACACCCGCACCTACACGGTCCGCTGGGTGGACGAGGCGGCGCAGGAGCTGGCCATCGACTTCGTGATCCACGGGGATGAGGGGCTCGCCGGGCCCTGGGCCGCGTCCGCGCAGGAGGGGGACGCCCTGATCTTCACCGGCCCGGGCGGCGGCTACAACCCGGATCCGGAGGCGGACTGGCACCTCTTCGCCGGGGACGAATCGGCGCTGCCCGCCATCGGCGCGGCCTTGGCGGTTCTCCCCCGCGATGCCCGCGGTCTGGCCTTCCTGGAGGTGGGCTCCGCGGCGGACGTCCTGGCCCTGGCCGCCCCCGCCGGCGTCGAACTGCGCTGGCTTTTCCGCGGAAACAACACGGGGGCCGACGACGAGCGCCGCCTGGCCGACGCCGTCGGGTCCGCCGACTGGCCGGAGGGACGCCCCTCGGTCTTCGCGCATGGTGAGCGGGGTGCCATGAAGGCCCTGCGGGAGGTGTTCTTCACCCAGCGGGGGCTGGAACGCGGGCAGGTCTCCCTCTCCGGTTACTGGGCCCGCGGCCGGGTGGAGGACGACTTCCAAGCCGAGAAGAAACTCCCCATCGGCAAGATCTGAGTGCCCGGCAGCCCGCTGACGGCCGCTGCCGCCGGGCGGGGACGGACTAGCGGCGGCGGGCCCGGCGCCGTTCGTTGCTGGCCAGGCTGCGGGTCAGCGGCCGGGCCAGGGTGTCGCCGAGGACGATGCCCGCAGCGACGCCCAGCACGATCGCCCCGGCGTTGAGCATCCCGCCGGCGCCCATGAGGATTTCCTGCTCCTCGATGGTCAAAACATACATGGAACGGAATATGGTCAGGCCGGGCAGCAGGATCAGCGCCGCGGGCACGGCCACCACCAGCTGCGGGGCGCCCATCCTCAGGGCCACCACCCGGGCCAGCAGGCCTATGACGACGGCGGCGAGGGCCGGGGCGAAGCGCGGCCCGATGCCCAGTTCCGTGCCGCCGATCAGCACGAGGTGGCCGACGACGCCGACCGCCGCCGTCGGCAGCAGCAGCTTCGCGGAGGTCTGCTCCGTCACGCCGATTGCGACGACGGCGATCGCCACCAGCGGCACCAGCACCCAGAGCGGATACCTAGGCGGGAATGTTTCGGTCACGTCGATGGACTGCATGCCCGTCATCGCCCCCACCACGAAGCCGACGGCGATCCCCGAAACCAAGGCGCCGAAGGTCAGCATGGTAGAGAGGAACCGGCCGGCGGCGGTAACGGGGAAGCCGTTGATGGCATCCTGCACCGAGGACACGAGGCGTCCCGTGGGCAGCAGCAGCAGGATGCCGCCCACCACCACGATCGCCGGGGCGATGGTGATACCCACCGGGCTCCCGAACCGCCAGAGCAGCAGCGCGATGACGGTCACCACGAAGGAACAGGAGGCGGTGATGAAGAAGTCCGGGGTACGCCAGCGGCCGAGCTGCCGGGCCAGGAGGCTGACCAGGAGGTTGGACAGGAACGCGATCCCGGACGCCGCTATGCCGCCGCCGAGTACCGCCACGAAGACGGCGGAGAAGACGCCGAAGGCCACGGTGACCATCCAACGCGGGAACGGTTTGGCGCTGTGAGTGATCTCCTCGAGGCGCCGGGCGGCCTCCTCGCGACCCACCCCGCCGGCGACGATGTCGGTCACCAGCTGGTGCACCTCGGCGAGGCCGGCGTAGTTGTTGGTCCAGGACCGGACCACGCGCAGCAGCGAGAGCGGCGTCTGGTCCTTCGGGGCGTAGTTGATCGCCACCGACTGGTTGGTGATATCCACCTCGATGTTCTTCAGCCCCAGGGCGGCGGTCACCGCAATGATGCTGGTCTCCACCTCGAGGGCGCCGGCGCCGTACCGGAACATCGATTCCGCGAGCTTGAGCGCGAAGTCAATGGTTTTCCGGGCGGACGCGTCCACGCCGCCGACCTGGATCATCGGGTTCGCGTAGGGGCTGCCGGCGAGCCGGTCCACGATGCTCAGCGGTGCCGTCGGCGGGTTCTCCCCCTGGACCAGGCGGCGGAGCATGCGCCGGGCGGCGGCGTTCTGCCGCACCTGCATGGCCGACATCGGTTCGGTGCGGGGCAGGCCGTCCGTCTGCGGTCCGCGGCGGCCCTCGGGGGTCTTGTTCATCCCGGCCATCTCACTTCACCTTGCTGGGCGGTCTAGTAGAACTGCTGGCCGGTGCGGCGCGTGTAGAGCTGGCGGGCGACCCGCTCCCCCGCTGCCGTCCAGGCCTTGTACTTCAACGGGCTGAGGACCTGGTCGTAGCAGCCGACGAAGTCCGTGACGGTCTTGCTGAAGCTGGTCTTGAACAGGCCCAGGCCGTGGAAGGGGTTGGATGTGTCCTTGAGCTTGTCGCTCGGCGGGGTGCCGCAGAAGTCGTACTCGGTGCAGCCGAGCTCCTTCAGCTGGTTGATAGCGGTCCACTGGACCAGGTGGGAGTCGCCGTACTGGCCACGCTGCTGCAGGGAGCCGCCGTCCTTGTACGTTCCCTTGCGGCCGTAGTTGATGACGAAGGCACCCACGGACGGGACACCGTTTTCGTAGACGAACAAGAGCCGGCCCTGGCTGCGCTTGAGGAAGTTGGTCCAGAAGCGCTGGTAGTACTCGAAGTCGCGGACGCGGACCTGGGACTTGGCCTCGACGGTGGTGCTCATCAGTCCGTACATGGCCCGGAAGTTCTCCTCCGTGGGCTCGACGTTGTGCACTTCCACGCCCTCGCGGATGGCGCGGCGGACGGCGTTCCGGCCGCGGGAGTGCAGGTTGCGCAGCAGCTGGTTCTCCTCCGGGGAGATGTCCAGCAGGGCGGTGGAATCGTTGGGCTGCAGGTTGTGCGTCTTGACCAGGCCCGCGCCCTCGATGACACGACGGGCGTCGTCGGTGAGGACGACGTCGGGTTCGATCTTGATCGCGAAGACGCCCAGCCGGGCGCGCTTGACGAAGTCGGCGTTGGCCTTGGCGATCCCCGGAATGTCCTCGACGGAGGCGACGTCGGGTCCCTTGATCATGTACCAGAGCTTGCCCAGCACGGGGAAGCTCTTCTCCAGGACCAGGTTGTAACTGGTGTAGTCGGCCGTCTCGTACACCAGGTGCAGGGGCTTCCAGCCGTAGTGCTGCTTGACCTCGGCAAAGGCCTCCGACTGCAGCAGGTTCCCGCCGTTGGGGTTCGCGGTGACGCGGGCGTCCCAGGTGGCGACCTCTTCGGCGGAGGCAAAGCGGGCGGTGAATTCTCGCAAGGGTGCGGTATCCAATCTTTGCGGGACGAGCTTCGGCGGCATGGCTGGCATGCACCACCAAGTCTATCGGCGTCACGGGTGGCCGGGACGCCGACCCTGTGGCCGCCACCGGCTCCCGGGCTAGGCTGAAGGCATGCAACCGCAGCCGGAACTAGACGCCTCCCGCCAGGCCGGCCCGGGCGCGTCGGCGCACCGCGGAGCCGGCGCCCAGGTGCTGGGCCTGCTCGTTCTGCTCGCCGCTTCCGCGCTGGTGGCCGGACTCGGCGGGCTGGCCTCCGCCAGCAACGTCGACGGCTGGTATGCCGGGGCGGACAAGGCCCCGTGGTCGCCGCCGAACTGGGTATTCGGACCGGTCTGGACGCTGCTCTACACCGCGATGGCGGTGGCGGCGTGGCTGGTGTGGCGGACCCGCGCCGAGGGCACCCGCCGGGCGCTGACCCTATACGCCGTCCAGCTGGTGCTGAACCTGCTGTGGACTCCCGCGTTCTTTGCCCTCTACCCGGCCCTGGGTACGCCGGCGCTGTGGATTGCCCTGGCAATCATCGTGGCGCTGGCAGTGGTCCTGGCCGCAACGCTGAACCGCTTCCGCCGGATCAGCCGCCCGGCAGGTCTGCTGCTGGTCCCCTACCTGGCGTGGGTGGTCTTTGCCTCGACGCTGAACCTGTGGGCTGCCTTCACCAACTGAGCGGGCGCCTCAGCACTCCACCACGTTGACGGCGAGGCCGCCCATGGCGGTCTCCTTGTACTTAGAGCTCATGTCCTTACCGGTCTCGCGCATGGTCACGATTACCTCGTCGAGGGAGACCCGGTGCGACCCGTCGCCCCAGAGCGCCATCTTGGCGGCGTTGATGGCTTTGGCCGCCGCGATCGCGTTGCGTTCGATGCACGGGATCTGCACCAGGCCGCCGATCGGGTCGCAGGTCAGGCCGAGGTTGTGTTCCATCGCGATTTCGGCGGCGTTCTCCACCTGCTGCGGGGTGCCGCCCATGACCTCGGCGAGGCCGGCGGCGGCCATCGACGACGCCGACCCGACCTCTCCCTGGCAGCCGACCTCGGCCCCGGAAATGGAGGCCTGTTCCTTGTAGAGGACACCGATGGCACCCGCGGCGAGCAGGAACTTCACCACCGTCTCGTCCCGGTCCTGCTGGGTGGCCTTGTCCATGCCGGGGGCGAAGTGCAGCGCGTAGTAGAGCACGGCGGGGATGATCCCGGCGGCGCCGTTGGTGGGTGCGGTGACGACGCGGCCGCCCGAGGCGTTCTCCTCGTTGACGGCCAGGGCGATCAGGTTCACCCATTCCTGCCAGTACTTCGGGTCCCGGAAGTCCGGGTCCTCCTCGCAGCTTTCCTTCATCAGCCGTTCGTGCCAGTCCGGGGCGCGGCGACGGACGTTCAGGCCGCCCGGCAGCAGGCCCGTCCGCTTGAGGCTGACGGCCACGCATTCCTCCATGACGGAGTAGATGTGCAGCAGACCGGCCCGGATGTCCTCGGCGCTGCGGCTGTCCTCCTCGTTGACCAGCATCACGTCGCTGATCCGCAGGGAGGTGTTCCGGCAGTGCTCGAGCAGTTCCGCTGCGGTGCGGAACGGCAGGGGCAGTTCCTTCTTGGATTCGTCGAGTTCCTGCTGCGCCGCTTCCTCCTCGCCCTCGCGGACGATGAAGCCGCCGCCGACGGAGAAGAACGTCGCCTGGTGCAGGACGCCGCCGTCGGCGTCGGAGACGGTGAACGTCATCCCGTTGGTGTGCCGGGGCAGCACCGTGAGGGGGCGGAGCACCATGTCCTGGACCCCGTAGGGAAGGCCGACGGCGCCGGCCAGCTGCAGCGTCCCGGTCCCGGCGATCGCGGCGAGCCGCTCCTCGACCTCGTCGGGGAGGATCTTCTCCGGGTGGTACCCCTCGAGGCCCAGCAGGATGGCGGTCATGGTGCCGTGCCCGTGCCCGGTCGCGGCCAGCGAACCGTACAGATCCACCCGCAGCGAAGCCACCCGCTCAAGTTCGCCCGACGCCTTCAGCTCCTCGGCAAACACCGCAGCGGCCCGCATCGGCCCCACGGTGTGCGAACTCGAGGGCCCGATCCCAATCGAGAACAGATCAAAGACGCCTACAGCCATTACTAAATCCTAACTAAACACTGCTTAAGTGAGCTTCGCCGTCGGGCCGGCTTGGGTGGGAGTGCACCGGACATCCTCTGCATGCTGCTCCTTCGTCGCTTTGACGCATGCTGCCGGATGCCCGTCACCCTCCCTTGGCCCGTCACCTTTGCGCTGTGGTCCCGGACGCCCATTTGAGTGATGCCAACGGCAAGCGTCCCCCGAGGGGGCGGCGGAGCCGGGCTTTTCGAAAGCGTGCGTCTAAGCGAGGTACGAGCGAGCACGCGTGAAAAGTCCGGTCCGCCGGCCCCGGAGCCAACCACGGAGGACGGCACGGGAGCCAGCAACGGCAGCCTGCACCGGGGGACGGAGAACGAGGGGCGAGTTAGCCCAGGTTCGTGACCGACGGGTAGAGCGGGTGGGCGGCGGCGAGGGCCTGGACCCGGTCGCGGAGCCCGGAGAGGTCGGCGTCGGCGTCGGCCATGAGGGCCTCGGCGATGATGTCCGCCACCTCGGTGAAGGCCGCCTCGCCGAAGCCGCGGGTGGCCAGGGCCGGGGTGCCGATCCGCAGTCCGGAGGTGACCATCGGCGGCCGCGGGTCGAACGGGACGGCGTTGCGGTTGACGGTGATGTCGATCGCGGCGAGCCGGTCCTCGGCTTCCTGTCCGTTGAGCTCGCAGTCGCGCAGGTCCACCAGGACCAGGTGCACGTCGGTGCCGCCGGAGACCACGGAGATGCCCTTGGCGGCGACGTCGTCGCGGGTAAGACGGTCGGCGAGGATCCGGGCGCCCGCCAGGACGCGCTCCTGGCGTTCCTTGAACTCGGCGGACGCGGCGACCTTGAAGGCGACGGCCTTGCCGGCGATGACGTGCTCCAGCGGCCCGCCCTGCTGGCCCGGGAACACGGCCGAGTTGATCTTCTTGGCGATGTTGGCGTCGTTGGAGAGGATGATGCCGCCGCGCGGACCGGCGAGGGTCTTGTGCGTCGTCGACGTCGTCACGTGCGCGTGCGGCACCGGGGAGGGGTGCAGCCCGGCGGCGACCAGGCCGGCGAAGTGCGCCATGTCCACCATCAGGTAGGCGCCAACGGCGTCGGCGATCCGGCGGAATTCCGCGAACTCGAGCTGGCGGGCGTAGGCAGACCAGCCGGCGACGATCAGCTGCGGCTTGTGCTCGTGCGCCAGGCGCTCGACCTCGGCCATATCGATCCGGTGGTCGTCCTCGCGCACCTGGTAAGGGATGACGTTGTAGAGCCGGCCGGAGAAGTTGATCTTCATGCCGTGGGTCAGGTGGCCGCCGTGGGCCAGGTTCAGGCCCATGATGGTGTCGCCCGGACGGATCAGGGCGTGCATGACGGAAGCGTTGGCCTGGGCGCCGGAGTGCGGCTGGACGTTCGCGTAGTCGGCGCCGAAGAGGGCCTTCACGCGGTCGATGGCGAGCTGCTCGATCACGTCGACGTGCTCGCAGCCGCCGTAGTAGCGCTTGCCCGGGTAGCCTTCGGCGTACTTGTTCGTCAGGACCGAGCCCTGCGCCTGCATGACGGCGCGGGCGGTGTGGTTCTCGGAGGCGATCATCTCCAGGCCGTCGCGCTGGCGGGCGAGTTCGGCGTCGATTCTCGCGGCGATCTCCGGGTCCAGCTCCGAGAGGTCCGCGTCCAGGGACGGGGAGACGACCTGTTCGAACACGGCGGTGTGGGTGCCTGCGGCCGCGCTCACAGTTCGCCGCCGTTCTTGGAGGCGTAGTCCTGGGCGGAGAGGAGCGGTCCGTCGGAGACGGCGGCGACCTTGAAGAGCCAGCCGGCGCCGTACGGGTCGCTGTTGATCAGGGCCGGGTCATCGACGACGGCGGAGTTGGTCTCGGTGACCTCGCCGGTAACGGGTGCGTACAGGTCGGACACGGATTTAGTCGACTCGACCTCACCGCAGGTCTCCCCCGCGGTGACCGTGGAGCCGACCTCGGGCAGGTCGACGTAGACGATGTCGCCGAGGGCGTCGGTGGCTACGGCGGAGATGCCGATGGAGACGACGTCGCTGCCGTCCTCCCGGGCAACCCACTCGTGCTCGTCGGAGTACTGCAGTTCAGGAGCTACTTTTGCCATGAAAAATTCCTAAGTTTAGAGGGTAAAAAGCCTAACGCGTGGGCGCGCCCCTGGAGGGCGCGCCCACGGAGTGTTACTTCTGGCGCTTGTAGAACGGCAGGGCGACGACCTCGAACGGTTCGGGCTTGCCGCGCAGGTCGATGTCCAGGGCGGTGCCGGGTTCGGTGTAAGCGACGTCGACGTAGGCCATGGCCACCGGGTAGCCCAGGGTGGGTGAGGGCTGGCCGGAGGTGACTTCGCCGACGACCGCGCCGTCCTTGAGGACCGGGTAGTGGCTGCGTCCGGCGCGGCGGCCGAGGCCCTTGAGCCCGACGAGGCGGCGGCCGGTAGTGGTGCCGGCGCCCGCGTCCTTCTTGGCGGCCAGCGCGGCCTTGCCGACGAAGTCGCCCTCCTTGGAGAGCGCGACGACGGGGCCGAGGCCCGCGGCGAACGGATCGCCCTGGAGCGAGAGTTCGTTGCCGTAGAGGGGCATGCCGGCCTCGAGCCGCAGGGAGTCGCGGGAGGCGAGCCCGGCCGGGGTCAGTTCCCCCTCCTCGGCGATGGCGATCAGCGCCTGCCAGAGGGCGGCGGCGTCGTCGTTGTCCACGAAGATCTCGAAGCCGTCCTCGCCGGTGTAACCGGTGCGGGCGAGCAGCAGGTCCTTGCCGGCACCGGAAACCATGAAGGGAACCTCGACGGCGGCGTAGTACTTCAGGCCGGTGACGAGTTCGTGCTGGGCGGCGGGAACCAGGCGGAGCAGGATGGCCTCGGCCTTGGGGCCCTGGACCGCGACCAGCGAGATCTCGGCGGACGCGTCCCGGACCGTGACGTCGAAGCCGCCTTCCGGGGCAGAACCGGCCCGCTCGGCCAGGGCCGCGGCGACGACCTTGGCGTTGCCGGCGTTGGGCACCACGAGGAAGGCGTCCGTACCGTCGGCCCCCGCCGGGCGGCGGTAGGTGATGAGGTCGTCGATGATGCCGCCGTCCTCGTTGCAGATCAGCGAGTACTTGGCCTTGCCGACGGCCATAGCGGAGATCTTGCCCACCAGGGCGTAGTCGAGGAAGGCCGCGGCGTCGGGGCCGGTGACCCAAACCTCGCCCATGTGGGAGAGATCGAACAGGCCCGCGGAGGCACGGACGGCGTGGTGCTCGGCGAGCTCGGAGCCGTACTTCAGCGGCATCTGCCAGCCGCCGAAGTCGGTGAAGGAGGCGCCGAGCTTCTTGTGCTCTTCGTACAGGGCGGTGTAGTTCTCAGTCATCGGTGGCCTCAGTTTTCGAATTCGGACAGCGGAGGGCAGGAGCAGATCAGGTTGCGGTCACCGGCGGCGCCGTCGATCCGGCCGACCGGCGGGAAGTACTTGTCCTGCTTGAGCGTGTGGACCGGGAAGACGGCCTGCTCGCGGGAGTAGGAACGGTCCCAGTCGGTGCTGATGGTCGCGGCCGCGGTGTGCGGGGCGTTGCGCAGCGGGCTGCTCTCGACGGTGAAGTCGCCGTGGGCCACCTGGTCGATCTCGGCGCGGATGGCGATCATCGCGGTGATGAACCGGTCGATCTCGCCGAGGTCCTCGGATTCGGTGGGTTCGACCATCAGGGTGCCGGCCACGGGGAACGCCAGGGTGGGGGCGTGGAAGCCGTAGTCGATCAGGCGCTTGGCGACGTCCTCGGCGGTGACGCCGGTCTTGGCGGTGACTTCGCGCAGGTCCAGGATGCACTCGTGCGCCACCAGGCCGCCCTCGCCGGTGTAAAGCACCGGGAAGGAGTCGTTCAGGCGCGCCGCGATGTAGTTGGCCGCGAGCAGCGCAGACTTGGTGGCCTCGGTCAGGCCCTCGCCACCCATGAGCTTCACGTAGGCCCAGGAGATCGGCAGGACGCCGGCGGAGCCGTAGCGGGAGGCGGAGATCGGGGTGCCGTCCGCGCCGTTGGCCGGATCCGCCGCGTTGCCGGGCATGAACGGTGCCAGGTGGGCCTTGGCGGCGACCGGGCCGACGCCGGGCCCGCCGCCGCCGTGCGGGATGCAGAAGGTCTTGTGCAGGTTCAGGTGCGAGACGTCCCCGCCAAACTGGCCCGGCTGGGCGAGGCCGACGAGGGCGTTGAGGTTGGCGCCGTCGATGTAGACCTGGCCGCCGGCGGCGTGGATCGCGTCGCAGACCTCGCGGACGTCGGCGTCGTACACCCCGTGCGTGGACGGGTAGGTGATCATGATGCAGGACAGGGCGTCCTTGTGCTGCTCGATCTTGGCCTGCAGGTCGGCGTGGTCGATGGTGCCGTCGGAGGCGGTGGCGACGACGACGACCTTCATGCCGGCGAGCACCGCGGAGGCGGCGTTGGTGCCGTGCGCGGAGGCCGGGATGAGGCAGACGTTGCGCTGCTCGTCGCCGCGGGAGAGGTGGTAGCCGCGGATGGCCAGCAGGCCGGCGAGCTCGCCCTGGGATCCGGCGTTCGGCTGGATGGAGACCTGGTCGTAGCCGGTGATCTCGGTCAGCTGGGCCTCGAGGTCATCGATCAGTTCGCGCCAGCCGGCGGTCTGGGATTCCGGGGCAAACGGGTGGATGGAGGCGAACTCCGGCCAGGAGATGGCTTCCATTTCGGCCGTGGCGTTCAGCTTCATCGTGCAGGAGCCCAGCGGGATCATGGTGCGGTCCAGGGCCAGGTCGCGGTCCGAGAGGCGGCGGATGTAGCGCAGCAGCTGGGTTTCGGAGCGGTGGGTGTTGAAGACCGGGTGCTGGAGGTAGTCGGAGCTGCGCTCGACGGCGGAGTCCAGGGCGAAGGCAGTATCCGTGCCTGAGGCAGGGTCGGCCACGCTCGCGCCGAAGGCGGCGACGACGTCGGCGACGATCGCCGTCGTCGTGGCCTCATCGGCGGAGATGCCGACGGTGTCCGCGTCGATGGCGCGCAGGTTGATGCCCTTGGCGTCGGCGGCGGCGATGATCTCGGCGGCCTTGCCCGGCACCGAGACGGTGACGGTGTCGAAGAACGAGGTGTGCAGCACGTCCAGGCCGGCCGCCTTCAGCGATGCGGCGATGGTCCGGGCGTGGCCGTGGGTGGTCTCGGCGATGGCCTTGAGCCCGTCCGGGCCGTGATAGACGGCGTAGAACGAAGCGACGATGGCCAGCAGCGCCTGGGCGGTGCAGATGTTGGAGGTGGCCTTCTCGCGGCGGATGTGCTGTTCGCGGGTCTGCAGGGCCAGGCGGTAGGCGGGGATGCCGGCGGAGTCCTTGGAGACGCCCACCAGGCGGCCGGGCATGGAGCGCTCCAGGCCCTTCTGGACGGCCATGTAGGCGGCGTGCGGGCCGCCGAAGAACAGCGGGACGCCGAAGCGCTGGGCGGAGCCGACGGCGATGTCGGCGCCCTGCTCGCCGGGAGGGGTGATCAGGGTCAGGGACAGCAGGTCAGCGGCGACGGTGACGAGGGCGCCGCGTTCCTTGGCCTCGCCGATGACGGCGGAGTGGTCGAAGACGCGGCCGGAGGCGCCAGGCTGCTGCAGCACGATGCCGTTGATGGTGCCCTCCGGGAGACCCTTGGACAGGTCGGCGACTTCCACCTCGAAGCCGAGGGCCTCGGCGCGGCCCTTGACGATCGCGATGGTCTGCGGGAGGCAGTCGGCGTCCATGACGGTCTTGCCGTCGCGGGCGTCCTTATTTTTGTTGGCCCGGCGCATCATCAGCACGGCCTCGGCGACGGCGGTGGCTTCGTCCAGCAGCGAGGCGTTGGCGATCGGCAGGCCCACCAGGTCCTGGACCATGGTCTGGAAGTTCAGCAGGGCCTCGAGCCGGCCCTGGGAGATTTCGGGCTGGTACGGCGTGTAGGCCGTGTACCAGGCCGGCGCCTCGAGGATGTTGCGGCGGATCACGGCCGGGGTGACGGTGTCGTAGTAGCCCTGGCCAATCATCTGCACGGCGGTCTTGTTCTTGGCGGCGAGCTTGCGCAGTTCGGCCAGGACCTCCACCTCGCTCAGCGCGGCGGTCAGCGCCAGGCCGGAGTCCTGACGGATGTCCTTGGGAACGGCGGTGTCAACGAGCGCGTCGACGGTGTCGTAGCCGACGGCCTTGAGCATGGTCTCGACGTCGGCCTGGCGGCGGGCGCCGATATGCCTGTCGACGAAGGACGTGGAGGCTGAGGTAACGGTCACAAGGAACTCCATAACTAAGGCGGCGCAGGGTACGCCGCAGTGATTCGGGTTCCTCCCCGCTCTGTATTGGACCTGAGAGTTTCCGCGCGACCCCTGGCGGGGTCCCGCTTGCACCGTCGGTGAGCGCGGCATCCCGGGGGACTCGTGGCGCGCTGCTTTCCAGAGTGGCCTCGCCGCGGCGGTACATGGGCCTGAGAGATTCCTGGGGAGGATTTGCTCCTACGGCGCCTGCGTGTACCACTGGCAGGACTCTCCCGCCGCAGATCAAAGGCATATTCAGTTGCTCGTGACCATAGTCACAGCATTCATTGTCCTATGCCGGAGCCCGCCTCCGCAAACTTCATTTCTCCCCGCCCGACGCTCCCTCACTTTCGGCGCGATTTCCCGCGAACCTCCCTCAGGTTCGGAGAATATTTCCAAAAAGCCCGCTCACCCGACATGCGGGTGCGTCCCTCAAATGAACGCCGGACGTGAGGGAGCGTCGGCCGGAGTGACGCCGGATGTGAGGGAGCGACCGCCGGAGAAGCACCAAATCTGAGGGAGCGTCCGCTGGAGTGACGCCCGACGTGAGGGAGCGTCCGCTGGAGAGGTGCCCGACGTGAGGGAACGTCCGCTGGAGTGACGCCGGACGTGAGGGAGCGTCGTTTAGGGGCGGAGGCGGTCGACGGCGGCGAGGAGGCTCTCGACGTCGTCGTCCACCGCCAGCGGCGTGGCACCCCCACTGCGGGCCAGCATGGCATTGAAATACAGCCCATCCCCCATGTAGAGCACCGCCTTGGCCATTCCGGGCCCGACGTCGGCGGCGAGCAGTTCCAGCCAACTGGCCTGCACTCCGGCCATGCGGCGCAGGGTCTCGGCGTGCGCCACCTCGGCGAGCCGGGTGGCCGCGACGAAGACCCGGTCCAGGGCGGTATCAGCCCAGACCGAAGACCTAATGAAGTACGCGGCGGCGCCCTCCGGCGCCGCGGCCATGGCGGCCAGGTCCTCGGCCAGCAGCCGGTCCAGCCGTTCCAGGAGGACCGCGATCATGGCCTCCTTGTTCGGGAAGTGGTACAGCAAGCCGCCCTTGGAGACCCCGGCCCGCTTTGCCACCGCCTCGAGGGTGGCGGCCCGCTCCCCCTCGGCGATGAGCAGGGATTCGAAGGCGTCGAGGACGGCCTCGCGGGCGACGGGTTTCCTGGGCATGGCTCCCATCATGCCCGGTGGATGCCGGATTTCTTAACTATACCGTCCAGACGGTACAGTTATTCGGATGAAGACCTTGCTTCCTAATGCCGAGCGTCCCGCGACGCGCTCCCGGGCGCCGTGGCGGGACTGGCTGGCGTTGTCGCTGCTGATGTTCCCGGTCCTCCTGGTGGCGGTCGACAACACCGCCCTGACCTTCGCCCTGCCCGCGATCGCCCGCGACCTAAATGCCACCGGCGTCCAAATGCTGTGGATGGTCGACGTGTACCCGCTGGTGCTCGCCGGCCTGCTGGTCGCGATGGGCAGCATCGGGGACCGGATCGGCCGCCGGCGGCTCCTCTTCACCGGCGCAGCCGGCTTCGCGGCGGTGTCCGCAGCGACGGCATTCGCCCCGGGCCCCGAGTGGCTGGTGGCCGGCCGAGCGGCACTGGGGTTCTTCGGGGCCATGCTGATGCCCTCCACGCTGTCCCTGATCCGGAACATCTTCCCGGAGCCGAACCGGCGCCGCCTGGCGGTGGCAATCTGGGCCGCTGGCTTCTCCGGCGGCGCGGCGCTGGGGCCGGTCCTGGGCGGCTGGCTGGTGGAGCACCTCTGGTGGGGCGCGGTGCTGCTGATGGCGGTTCCCATCATCGTGCCCTTGCTGCTGCTCGGGCCCTCCTTCATCCCCGAATCCCGCGACCCGAACCCCGGGCCGGTGGATCTGCCCAGCATCGCGCTGTCCATGCTGGCAATGGCGCCGGCCGTCTATGGCATCAAGATGCTGGCCGTGGAGGGCGCCGGTCCGGTGCCGCTGGCGGCCCTCGGCGCGGGGCTGGTCATGGGGTACGCCTTTGTCCGGCGGCAGCGCAGGCTTGCCGCGGGCGCAACCACCGCTCCCCTGCTGGACCTGGGCCTGTTCGGCAATCCCGTGTTCAGCACGGCCATCACGGCCAACGTCCTGGCGCTGTTCTCCTACAACGGCTTCATCCTCTTCCTTGCCCAGCACCTCCAGCTCCTGGAGGGACAGACACCGTCCGAGTCCGGGCTGGCGATGGTGCCCGCGCTGGCCGCGACCGTGGCGGCCGGGCTGCTGGTGGTACCACTGGTGCGGAAGGTCCGGCCCGGGTTCGTCGTCGCCGGCGGCCTGCTGTTCAGCGCCGCCGGGTACGCGCTGGTGGCCTTCGGTGACCACAGTTCCGGGCCGGCGATGCTGCTGGCCGCGCTGCTAGTGCTCTGCCTGGGTGTGGGGGCAGCCGAGACCATCTCCAACGACCTGATCCTCGGCGCCGCCCCGGCCGCAAAGTCGGGCGCCGCGTCCGCGATCTCGGAGACCGGGTACGAGGTCGGCTCGCTGCTGGGCACGGCCGTGCTGGGCTCCATCCTGACGGCGTCCTACCAGCGGAATCTGGTCCTGCCGGCCGGCCTCCCCCAGGCCGACCCGGCCGCCGCCGGCCAGGCCCGGGAGACCCTGGCCGGCGCGGCGGAACTCGCCGCGACCCTGCCCGGGCCCCTGGCCGACGCCGTGATGACCGCCGCCCGCGCGGCATTCGACTCGGGCGTCCACATCACCGCGGCGATTGCGCTGGTCCTGATGGCCGGCGCCGCGGTGCTGGCCGCCGTCGTCCTCCGCCGGGTGCCGCGGGCGCACTGAGTCAAATACACTGAGCCGGGCCCACTGACCCGGGTCCGTTCACTCACGCTCACTGATTCGGGCGCCCCAAAGGGACACCAGCGGCCCTGCACCGGCCCAAAAACGGCAGCGTCCGACGTCGGGACTCCCGACGTCGGACGCTGCTCTGTGTCCTTCGGTTTACTTGCCGGCGTCCGGCGTCGTGACGGAGGCCGTGGCCCGCATGGTTTCGGCGTTGACCAGCCAGGCGAACTGCTCGAGCTTGGCGATGAAGGCGTGCAGCAGGTCCGCGGTGGTGGGGTCCTCCTCGTCCACTTCGTCGTGCACCTTGCGCATGGTGCCGACGGCGGCCTCCAGCGCGGCCACGATCTTCTCGATCGCGTCCTTGGTATTGATCAGGCCGGTGGGAAACTCGGGCAGGGCGGTGGTCTTCGACACCGTCGAGCTGCGGCCGTCCGGGAGGGCGTGCAGGGCCCGCATGCGCTCGGCCATCTCGTCCGCGAAGGTGCGGGCGGCGTCGATGATCTCGTCGAGCTGCAGGTGCAGGTCGCGGAAGTTGGTGCCGACGATGTTCCAGTGCGCCTGCTTGCCCTGGACGTGGAGTTCGATCAGGTCCACGAGCACGGCCTGCATATTTCCTGCGAGGGTGGGTGTTGCTTTCATGAATCCTCCTTGGTGGAGCGTCTGGACGGGCTGATGCCACAGACGCTACCGCAGGCAGGAGACGGCAGGGAGAGTTTTCACGATAAGCTTAGTAAGTGAACTTACTAAGCTGGATTCGGGGTCTAAACGGCCTGATTCAGCGCGGGTCCCTGCGGGAATATCGCCCGCGTGATCCCGCCGGCGGTGGCCTCGGACAGCTGGGCCAGGTAGTCGTTGCGGCGCCGCGGCGTGATCCGGGATTCGGGCTCGAAGCCGCGGTCCGGGTCGTCGGCGTAGTGCGCGGTGAGACCGTCGCGCATCAGCCGGATGGCTTCGGCGCGCTGCTGGGATACCGCGGCGTGGGTGGAGCCGAGTTCCGCGGCGAGGTCCTTGACGGTCCGGTCGCCGAAGTAGATCTCCTCCACCACGTAGCGCATCCGCTCGGGCAGCGACTTCACGGCGGCGCGCAGGTATTGGAGCCGCTCGTCGGCCAGGACCGAGCTCTCCGGGGACAGCGTTTCGGCGGCCAGGGTATCGACGACGGCGTCGTCCAGCGGGGTGAGGGTGCGCGAGGCATCCGCGAGCGCTGCCTCCACGACGCTTTGCTGGACACCGAGGGCCGCGGCGATCTCGTCGACGGTGGGGGTCCGTCCGAGGGCGGAGGCCAGGGTCTCCTGAACCGACATGGTCTCTTTGATCCGGCGGCGTGCCGAGCGCGTCGCCCAGTCAGAGGCACGCATCTCGTCGGCAAATGCGCCGAGGATGCGGCGGCGGGCGAACGCGCCGAAGGGAACCCCGAGCTCGGGGTCGAAGGAATCGGCCGAGGTAATCAGGGCTACGGCACCAGCCGACGCCAGGTCATCGCGCGAGAGGTGGGACGCCTTCGAGCACAAATCTGAGACGAGGTAGCCAACCAGCGGAAGGTGCTGAGTGACCATCTCGTTGCGTTCCACGCGATTCAATAGTGTGTCCCCCCATGAGACCGGTTCAGGAGCTGTAAAACAGCGGAAGCCGCATCCCCAAACGGCCCCGTGCTCCCCCCATGGGAGTCGGTCTTCGACGGTCGGGTGCAGCACCCAGATCGAAACCTATCACCTGATCCGGAATCTGCGTGTACCCTCAGGAAAAAGCTTGGCCGAAAATGCGGAAAGCCGTCATACGGCCGGGATGGCAAGGGAATGGGGCCCATGGGTGCGGGGGATCTTTCGGCGGCGCTGTGGCAGGAACGCCGGCAGCTTGAGCTGCTGTTGTTCCGGCTCGAAACGCAGCGCCTCCATCTGGCCGCCGGCAACCTCGCCTGGCTGAATTTCACCTCGTCCGAAATCGAAGCCGTGCTGGACCGGCTCCGCTTCGAGGCGCTGGCCCGCAACGTCGAATCCGCGGCCGTCGCCGGTGAGTGGGGCCTCCCGGCGCAGGCCACCTTAGTAGAGCTGATCGCCGCCGCGCCGCCCGGCGCGTGGCCCGCGGTCCTGCAAGATCACCTCGACGGGTTGCGGGCCCTGCTCCGGCGGCTCGCCGCCGCCTCCGCCACTAACGAAACTGCTCTCCTGGGGCTTGAACCGCCGGCGGCCGCGAGCTCCGAGGCGATGCTCGACCAGCTGACGCTGGCCGCCAACATCGAACGTGCCCTGACCATCACCCGGCGCGCCGCACAGCCGCTGATGGCCCAGTACCTCGGGGACGACGCGAACTCGCTCTAGCCGTTGGCTCCGGCAACGGGTTCGGCGTCGGGTGCCGGTGTGGTGGGGTTGGGCTGTACCGGTGCGGCGGGGACCGGTGCGGACGGAACCGCCGTGGTGGCCGCGGGAGCCGGCGCGAGCAGGCCGCGCAGCGCGTCCTCGGTGCCGGACCCGTCGTCGGCTCCCGCTTGGGCGGCCGCGAGGTTCGCCGCGGCGATCGCCTCGATGACCTCACGGCGCTGGATCGGGACACCGCGGGGTGCCTCGATGCCGATCCGGACGCCGTCGCCGCGGCCCTCCAGAACAGTGATGACGATGCCGTCGCCGATCATGATCTGTTCGCCCGGCTTGCGTGTGAGTACCAGCATGCTCTCAATCTACCCTTCGCTGCCGTCTGCGGCGGCCCATGGAAGCGGGTGACCGGCCGGCTTCCCGTCGATCCATCCCACCGGGATGTTCAGTGCCTCGACGGTCTCCGGCGAGGAAGTGTAGGCGGCGCCAACGACGGCCATGGCGTCGATCTCCAGCCGCGACCGGACCAGGTTGATCCAGCGGGCGGTGTCCGCGGTTTTCCGGCCGGCATCCACCACCACCCAGACCTGGTCCGGGGAAAGGGCCGCGAGGGCCTGGAGCCGCGCCAGCGCGTGCCGGCCCTTGCCGAGGCCGAAGGCCGCAATGACCGTTTGTTCGGTTTCCACGGCGTGGGCGCGGGCCGCCGTCGCGCTTTGGCGCCCGTCCAGGTGCAGGTGGCCGTAGGCGCTGAGCTCGCCCGCGGTGCGCACGTCCGCGCCGCCCGCGGCGATGGACATGTCCAGGGCCGTGTCGAGCGGGTCGTCGCCCAGGCCCACCAGAACCACCAGGTCTCCGGTGCCGCGCAGTGGAACCGGAGCCGGGATGCGTTTGGGAGCCGCAGGCGCCTCGGACCGTTCCTCGGTGCGGCGAGCGCTTTCGGCCGGTTCGGCGGGCCCGAGCAGGCTCACGGCGGCGGTGCGGGCACCGGCTGCCGCGGCGCCGGGTGCGGTTCCCGCGGGTGCGCCGGACGGCGCGCCGGCGGGCTGCGGCGCCCGCGCGGGTGCCGGAGCGGCGGCGGCCGACGGCGGTTGCAGCCCGGAGCCGAGCTGATTCAGCAATTCGGCGAAGCCGGGCGTCTCCGTGGACAGTGCCGGCTGTGCCGGCCTGTGCATGGTCATCTCGGCGGCATCTGCCTCGGCCAGCAGGGCCGCGATGGCGCCGCCCTGCAGGGCATGGCCGGGGGCGGATACCCGGGCCTGCTCGCCGGGGGCGGTAGCAGAAGCGGCGGGCCCCGGGGCGGCTCCCCCGGCGGCGCCCGCCGGCGGCGCCGGCGTGGCGGAAGCGGCGGGCTCAGTCTTCGCTGCCCGGCCGGACTTGGCCGCCTTGGCGGCCTTGCGGCGGGACTTGCGGCCGGGCTCCTCGGCAGCCGGGGCTGCCGGGGACGCGCTCGGCGCCGTCGACGCCGGTTGAGGTGCAGCGGCCGGGGCGCCCGGCACGGACGGAGCGGCCGGCACCGACGGCGAGGACGAGTCAGGCGCCGAGGACGGATCGGACGCCGGGGCCGGGGCCGCCGGGACACTGTCGACGGTGGAGGCCGGCGCGCCGTCGCCGTCGGCGTTCAGCACGTCGGCGTCGGGCACCACCTCACCCGTGACAACGTCGTGGCGCGGCTGCAGCTCGACCACCGCCTCGTAGCGGTTGGCCGCGAACATGCCCGCGATGCCCGGGCTGATGACGCGTTCGGCCGAGACGATCCGCGCCGCGGGACCGTACTGGGCCCGGGCCTTGGCCTGGATCTCCTCGAGCGAGGCTCCCTTAAGCCGATAGCGGTTCGGCATGGCGCACGACTCCTACGGTCTCGATCCGGACGTTGGCGGAGGTGACCTCCCGGTAGGAGAGCACCGGGAGGGACCCGGGCTGGGCGCCCATCAGCCGGTGGATGGCCGGGCGGAGGGCGGGGGCGCAGACCAGCACGGGCTGCCGGTTGGCAGCCGCCGCGGAGTCCATGGCGTTCTGGACCGAGCGGAGCACGGCGTCGAGGCGGTCCTGGCCCATGACGATCTGGCTGCCGCCTTCGGCGGGGCGCATGTCCTCGAGCATGGACTGCTCCAGCAGCGGGTCGATCATGATCACGTTGAGCACCGGGCCGTCCATGAAGCGGGCGGTGAGCGCGGGGCCCAGGGACTGGCGGGCCGCCTCGACGAGGGACTCCGGATCGGTGGAGACCTTGGCGCGTAGCGTGAGCGCCTCGTAGATCCGGGCGAGGTCGTTGATTGGGACCTGCTCGTCCAGCAGGCCCTGCAGGACCCGCTGCAGCTCGGCGAGGGAGAGCAGCGCGGGGGTGAGTTCCTCGACGGCGGACGGGCTCTGCTTCCGCACGCCCTCGGTGAGGACCCGGACGTCTTCGCGGGACAGCAGCCGGGCGGCGTTGGCCGTGACGATCGAGGACAGGTGGGTGACCAGGACGGAGACGCGGTCGATCACGGTGGCGCCGGTCATTTCCGCGTTGTGCCGCATCTCGGCGGGGATCCACTTGCCGGCCAGACCGAAGACCGGTTCGATCATCGCCACCCCCGGCAGGGATTCCAGGGAGTCGCCGAGGGCCAGCATCTGCCCGGCCGGAGCACTGCCCCTCCCGGCCTCCACGCCGGCGATGCGGATGGCGTAGGTGGCCGGTGGCAGGTCCACGCTGTCGCGGGTCCGCACGGGCGGGATGACCAGGCCCAGGTCCATGGCGATCTTGTGCCGGAGGGACCGGACCCTGGCGAGCAGGTCGTCGGAGGCGCCGGAGACCATGTCCACCAGGTCCGGGGCCAGCAGGATCTCCACGGGGTGGATCCGCATCTCCTCGAGCAGCTTCTCGTTCGGGTCCTGTTCGGGGGCGCTCAGCGCGGCGGCCTCTGCCTCGCTGGCCCGGGCGGCCTGCCGCTGCGCGGCGACGGTGCGGCGCGAGGCCAGCACCAGGCCGGCGCCCACCAGGATGAACGGCAGCGGCGGCATGCCGGGGATCAGCGCCATGGCCATCGCGGCCACGCCGGCGATCATCAGGGCGTTCGGGGACTGCAGCAGCTGGGTGGACGCGGTCCGGCCCATGTCCGCCTCGGCGTTGGACCGGGTCACGATCATGCCGGTGGAGACTGCCATCAGCAGCGCCGGGATCTGGGTGACCAGGCCGTCGCCCATGGTCAGGAGACCGTAGGTGCCCAGCGCGTCGCCGATCTGCTGGCCGCGCTGGAGCATGCCGATGGCGATGCCGCCAACGAAGTTGATGATGATAATGATGATGCCGGCGATCGCATCGCCCTTGACGAACTTGGAGGCACCGTCCATGGCGCCGTAGAAGTCGGCCTCGGCGGAGACCTCGGCGCGGCGGGCGCGGGCCTGGGTGTCCGTGATGAGGCCGCCGTTGAGGTCGGCGTCGATGGCCATCTGCTTGCCGGGCATCGCGTCGAGGGTGAAGCGGGCCCCCACCTCGGCGACGCGCTCGGCGCCCTTGGTGACGACGACGAACTGGATGACCACCAGGATCAGGAAGACGACGGCGCCGATGATCATGGAGCCGCCCACGGTGACCTTGCCGAAGGCCTCGATGACCTGGCCGGCGTAGCCATTGCCCAGGACCAGGCGGGTGGAGGCCACGTTCAGGCCCAGCCGGAACAGGGTGGCCACCAGCAGCAGCGAGGGGAAGACGGAGAAGTCCAGCGGCTTCTTCACGAACATGCTGGTCAGCAGCACCAGCAGCGCCAGCAGGATGTTGCAGACGATCAGGAAGTCGAGCAGCGGTGCCGGGACCGGGACCACCAGCAGGAGCACGATGCCCACGATGCCGATGGGCACCGCCAGCCGGGCGAGCCTGTTGTTCATGACGCGGTCCTTTCACTGGGGCGTGCGCAGCAACGAGGGTTCATAGTGTGGCTCCCGCCATCCGGTGCAGCCCGGCGGCGGAGCCACGGGCCTTGAGCGACATGACGAAGGCCAGGACGCCAGCGACGGCGTGGTAGAAATCGACCGGGATCTCCTGGCCCAGTTCGCAGGCGCCGTGCAGCGCCCGGGCCAGCGGGATGTCCTGCACCATCGGCACCCGCTTGTCCTCCGCTTCCTGGCGGATGCGGGCCGCGACGTGGCCGGCGCCCTTGGCCACCACGCGCGGGGCGGACTTGCCCGGCTCGTACTTGAGCGCGACGGCGACGTGCGTGGGGTTGACGAGGACGACGTCGGCGTCGCTGATCGCGGCGATCATGCGGTTCCGGCTCATCGCCAGCTGCCGTGCCCGGCGCTGGGAGCGGATCAGCGGGTCTCCCTCGCTGCTCTTGTTCTCGTCCTGGACTTCCTTCTTGGACATCCGGGTCTTCTTGCGGTTCCGGCGCATGACCACGAAGAAGTCCACCGCCGCGAGGCCGATGCCAGCGAAGACCGCGAACTGCACCAGCGAGGCGACGCCGCCACCGGCCGCCGCGACCACGCCGGAGACCGGGAGGCCGCCGGCGGTCAGCAGGACCGGAATCAGTCCCTGCACCACGGAGTAGAGCACCAGGCCGACGACGGCGACCTTGAGCAGTGCCTTCGCCCCGCCCCAGAGTGCCTGGGTGCCGAAGCTGCGCTTGAGCCCGTTGAGCAGGTTGAAGTTTTCGAAGTCGACCTTGAACTTCTTGACGTGGATGCCGCCCTGCAGGGCGGAACCGATCAGCACCGCAAGGAACACCACCACCAGCATCGGGGTGATGATGCCCGTGACGGAGCCGAGTCCGTCGGTGAGGGCCTTGAGGGCCTTCGCCGGGTCCGGGTCCGCCATGACGGACCGGACGCTGAAGAGCTGGTCCACGGCGGAGTTGGCGCCGCTCTGGATGGTGGCGGGGATCATCACGGCGGCCGCGCCGACGGCCAGCCAGGCGGTGAGGTCCTGTGAGCGGGAGAGCTGGCCCTTGGACCGGACCTCCCGCATCCGTTTGTCGGTGGCTTGCTCGGTTTTTTCCTGTGAATCAGCCATCAGCCCACCCCCAGCACCGTCTTGGCGGCCTGGCCGGCCAGGGTGGACACGATCCGCGGCAGCGCCAGGAACAGGAAGGCGGCCAGCGAGAGGGTGAGCATGATCTTCAGCGGGAAGCCCAGCGAGAACGCGTTCAGCGCCGGCGCCACACGGGTCAGGAGGCCCAGTCCGACGTCGGCGAGGAACAGCACCACCAGCAGGGGCCCGGCAATCTGCACCGCGGCCAGGAACATCCCGGTCACGGCGGAGGTCATGGCCTGGACGGGCTGGGCGAGGTCGAGGCCGCCGGCCAGGGGCAGCGCCGTGAAGCTGCCGGTGAGTCCGGCGATGACCAGCTGGTAGCCGTCGGAGGCGAAGAGCAGGGCCAGGGCAGCCATCTGCAGCAGGCGGGTGAACTGCGCGCCGTTGACCATCATCTGCGGGTCGAACGCCTGGGCCATCTGGAAGCCGCTGAAGAGGTCGATCAGGCTGCCGGCGGACTGCACGGCGGCGAAGACCAGCAGCACCAGGAAGCCCAGGACCAGACCGGTGGCCAGCTCCAGGACCACGGCGGTGAAGAACCCCGCGGTGTCCTTGGCGGTGTAGCCGCCGGAGACGCGGCTGGTGACGGCCAGGCCGAGGCCCACGCCCAGCATCGCCTTGATCCGCGCGGGGAAGGCCGCGTGCGCGAACGGCGGTGCCACCACCAGGAACGCGGTCATCCGGACACTCGCCAGGAGCAGGACTTCCAGCCAGGTCTGGTCGATCGGGATGCCCACCTCACATGCCCCCGAGCAGTCCGGGGATCTTGGCGAAGAGGTCGTTGGTGAAGGAGACCATCTCGGTGATCATCCAGTGGCCGCAGACCAGCAGGGCCACGGCGACGGCGGCGAGCTTGGGCACGAAGGACAGCGTGGCTTCCTGCAGCTGGGTGATGGACTGCAGCAGCGAGATGGCGAGGCCCACCACGAGCGCGGTGACCAGCACCGGGGCGGAGAGCTTGGCGGCGACGATCATGGCCTGGAGGCAGATGTCCAGGACGGCGTTGGCGTTCATCCGGATCCCGCGTAGCTCTGGATCAGCGAGGTGATGATCAGGCCCCACCCGTCCACCAGGACGAACAGCAGGATCTTGAACGGCAGCGAGATCATGACCGGCGGCAACATCATCATGCCCATGGACATCAGGGCGGCGGAGACCACCAGGTCGATCACCAGGAACGGGATGAAGATGACGAAGCCGATGATGAAGGCCGCGCGCAGCTCGGAGATCATGAACGCCGGGATGAGGGTCTGCAGCGGCACCGCGTCCGGATTGGCGGGGTTCTCCATCCCCGCGGCCCGGGTCATTAGCGCGATGTCCTCCTCGCGGGTGTGCGCCAGCATGAAGTGCTGCAGCGGCACGGAACCGGCGTTGAGCGCGCCGTTGAAGTCGATGGTGCCGTTCAGGTAGGGCTGCACGCCGGTGGTGTTCATCTCGTTAATGACCGGCCACATGACGAAGATTGAGAGGAACAAGGCGAGCCCGGCCAGGACCTGGTTCGGCGGGATCGATGGCAGCGAGAGCGCGTTCCGGGTCATCGCCAGCACTACAAAGATCTTGGTGAACGAGGTCATCATCAGCAGCAGCGCTGGCGCCACGGAGAGCAGCGTGATGCCGATCAGGGTCAGGACGGCGCTGGAGGGCTTCCCGTCCATGCCGTTGATCTCGATGTTGACGCTGCCGGTGTCAGGGCTCGCTGGCGCGGAGGGGGTTGCCGGGGGCGTCGGCGGCACCGGCGCGGCGTGGCCGGCGGCGGCGTTGAGCCACAGGATGAGGATGGCCAGGAGCACGGCGGCCAGACCGAGGGCCAGGATTTTCTGGAAGCGGTCGACGGCGGCGGGTGCGGGCTGGAGCGTGGAGGACGTGAGCGGGCGGATCAATTGCGGCGTCCGCTCCTGAGCGCGGCGGCGGCCTGCTTCCAGGTCGATCCGGAGAGGATCGACCCGTGCAGCGGCGGGTGGGTGGTGCCCGGGGTGGGGCGGCCGGCGGCGGTGCGGGGGTGGCCGTCGCGGTGCATGGAGCTTCGGCGGGAGAGCGGGAGCTCCGCGGCGGGGACGCCGGGGACGGGAGCGTCCGCGGCGACGGTTGCGGCGGCTGCGTCGGTTGCCCCGGGAGCAGCAGGCACGGTTACGGCAGGCACAGCCGCGGGACCGGTGGCACCATTGGCACCCGTGGCGGCGAGGATCTGGGCGAAGGCGCCGGCGGCACCGCGGCGCGGTTCGGCGTCGGTCGCCTCCACCGGTTCCTCCGGGATCTCCCCGGTGTGCAGGACGTTGACGGCATGGTCGGTGACGCCCAGCAGGAAGCGCTGCCCGCCGGCGTCGACCACCACTACGGAGGCGCGCTGGCCCACGCTCTGGCGGCTCACCACGCTCAGGGTGGCGTCAGCCCGGCGTCGTCCCGGGCCCTTGCCCAGGCGGCGCTGGAGCACCCAGATCAGGCCCAGCACCGCGCCCAGGGCTACGACTACCCGCAGCCCAAGGATCAGCGAGTCCATTCAGCTAAGTCCCTCGGCCACGTCGAGGATCCGGGTGATGCGCACGGCGTAGTCCTGGTCCAGGACCACGACCTCCCCGTGGGCGATCAGGCGGCCGTTGAGCAGGACGTCGGCGGGGGCGCCGGCCGAGCGGTCAAGTTCGATGATCTTGCCCGGCTCGAGGGAGAGCACGTCCCGGACGGACATCCGGGTGCGGCCGATCTCCACGGTCAGGGCCATTTCGATGTTATTGATGCGGCCCAGGCGGCCGGCCACGGTGTCGCCGCCGCCGAAGAGGTCGCCGCCGCGGTCCTGCCCGCCGCCGTGCTCGCGCAGGCGTACGGCGAACCAGGCGGCCGGGTTGGTGCCGTCGGAGAGTTCAAACACGGCCGTGTCCGGGTCCGTGAGCAGGCCGGAGGCATCCGATTCGCGCAGGTCGGAGAGCACCCCGGCGCCGAAGACCGAGCTGGCGGCCTCCATCGCGGGGCGGAGAACGTCGGTGACGGAGACGACGCCGCCGCGGCCGCCGGCCATCCCGCCCGCGGCCTCGTCCAGGAAGGTGCGGTCGCTGAGCATCAGGGCCAGGTCCGCGGTGACGGATCCGACGAAGGTAGCGGTGACGGCCTGCCGGGCGTACGCCGCGGCGGCCCGCGCCGGGACGAGGGCCGTTACCTTGAGGGCCACCGGGCTGGGCAGCTCCTCGACGAGCCGTTCCGCCGACGATTCGTGCTTGGTCAGGGTCATGCTCATTGGTGGTTCTCCTCGATGGTGACAATGACTGCAGCGGCCCGGGACCCGTTGCGGGCGGGAGCGGCCGTTGCCAGCCGCGTGCCGTCCAGGGTCAGGTCAAAGGGCCGGTTTTCCAGGTGCGGGAGGGTCAGCACGTCGCCGACGGCGAGGCCCAGCACCTGGCTGGGGGTGACGTAGGAGGTGGCGAGCCGGACGGAAAGTTCCACCGGGACCCGCTCCAGCTGGGAGCTGACCCTGGCGGCGGCGTCGCCGCGGTTGTCCGTGGGGTTGACCTTCTTCAACCGGCCCAGCAGCAGCGCCGCCGGGACGGCCAGGGTGGCGGGGGCGCTGATGTTGCCGACGTTGATGATGAACGCGGCGACGATCATCAGCTCGCTCGGCGCGGCGGCCTGGGCGAACTGGGAGTTGTACTGGACGGTGTCCACCTTGATGGCTTCGCTCAGCAGCGGCCCCAGCGAGTAGCCGAGGTCCTCGAGGGCTTCATCCATCAGCCCCTTGACCAGTGCCTGCTCGATCTGGGTGAACTTCCGGTCCGGCATGGCCGTGTCATTGGAGGCGCCCAGCATCCGGTTGATCCAGCCCAGGGCCGCGGGGGCGGGGAACTGGACCACCAGTTTGGAGTCCTGGGTGTCGACGGCGCAGAGCACCATGGCGGTCACCGCCGGCAGGGACGCGGCGTACTCGTCGTAGCTCTGCATCCGCACGTCCTCGAGCCGGACCACCGACTTGACGCGCACCTTGGCGGTCAACTGGGTGCCCCACTGCCGGGCGAAAGTCTCGAAGGCGAGCTCCAGGACCCTGCTGTGCTCACGCGCCAGCGTCGCGGGACGCCGGAAGTCATAGACGCTGACGGTCCGCTCCCGTGCCACTTCCCGTTCATCCATAACACTCACGGATGCCACTATCGGCAAGGGAACCGGGCCGGTAAGGCTGCGGCGGCGCCTATTTCTCGGTGAGTTTCAGTGCCTCGGGGATAAGTGCCCGGACGGTCTCCGGCTCGTTCGAGATGACCACGATGTCCACGCGGCGGTTGCGTTCCATCAGCTCCGGCGTGGAGTCGTCGTTGACCTGGCGTGCCGACCCGAACGCGACGGCGCCGATCCGCTCGGGCGGGATGCTGCCGCGGTCCACCATGAAGCGCAACACGTTGACGGCGCGGGCGGAGGATAGTTCCCAGGTGGAGGGGTAGGCGGTGATGCCGTTGGCGGCGTGGCCCTCCACCATGATCTCCAGCCCGGCCGGGGCGAGGATGGGCGAGATGATTTTGAGGACCTGGGTGGCACGGTCGGTCAGCTCGGGCCGGTCCGGGGCGAAGAAGGCCTGCGAACCGATCAGCTTCACGGTCAGCCCGCGCTGATCGATCTGAAACTCGACGTTCTCGGTCAGTCCGGCGGCGGAGAGTCCGGCCTTCATCTTCTCCTGCAGGGCCCGCAGCCGGTCCACTTCCTTCTTGGCTTCCTCCAATTGCTGGGCCTGGTCCGCCGGCGCGGTCGCGGGAATGGAGGGCGGCGTGGAGGCCGGGGCCGACGCCGGGCTGGAGGCGGCGGCGAAGGCCTCGAGGTTCTTGTCGACGAAGTCGGGCGGCACCACCGTGCCCTCCGCGGTGTCCACCGTCTGGGTAGCGACCGTGCCGAAGCCGGTGGCCAGGGAGTTGCGGAGCTTTTCGAACTTGTTCGCGTCCACCGTGGACATGGCGTAGAGCACGATGAAGAGGCACATCAGGACGGTGACCATGTCCATGTAGGAGGCCATCCAGCGTTCGTCGACGTGGTGTGCCTCGGGCTTCTTGCGCCCGCGACGGCGGGAACTCACGCCGCGTCGTCCAGGCTGGCGGCCAGCCCGTCGCCGCTGGGGGCCTTCTTGCCGGAGCCGGCGCTCTTGAGCTGGTGTTCGGGCACCATGGAGCGGAGCCGTTCGGCCAGCAGCAGGGGCTGGGCACCGGCCTGGACGGCGAGCATGCCCTCCATCACCAGGGTCATGCGTTCGATTTCCAGTTCGGAGAGCCGGGCCAGGCGGGAGCTGAAGGGCAGCCAGATGAAGTTCGCGGAGAGCAGGCCCCACAGGGTGGCGACAAAGGCCGCGGCGATCATGTGGCCGAGTTCGTCCGGCTTGGAGAGGTTCTCGAGGACGTGGGTCAGGGAGACGACGGTGCCGACGATGCCCACGGTCGGGGCGTAGCCGCCCAGGCTGGCGAAGAACTTCGAGGACGCGTGGTCGCTGCGGGTCTTCGTGTCGATCTCGTCCTCCATCTGCACGCGGAGGTCTTCGGCGTCGGTGCCGTCGGCGATGTTCTGGAGGGCGCGGGCGAGGAACGGGTCCTTGAGGCTGGCGGCCTCCTCCTCGAGGGAGAGCAGGCCCTCCGCGCGGGCCTTCTCCGCGAAGCGGACCATCTGGTCGATGCTTTCCTGCGGTTTGGCGGTCTTGCCCATGAACATTGCCGGCACGGCTTTGAAGGCCTGGATGACGTCCTTGAGCGTGTTGCCGGCCAGGCCGACGGCCAGGGTGGCGCCGAACACCAGGACCATGGGCCCGGGCAGCAGCAGCGACGTGATGTTGCCGCCTTCGATGAACACCATGCTGATCACGGCACCGAAGGCGAGGAGTATTCCGATGATTGTTGCGGGATCCATGGGTTACTTCCTCGGTGCTTCGGGGTCCGGCGAGCCGGCGTCGTCGTCCGTCTCCGCGTCCGGGACCAGGCTCAGCGGATAGCCGGTCACCGCGGGAAAGTCCCGGGCCTTGCTCAACACGTAGGCGCGGTAGTCGGCGATCAGTTCGACCACTTCGGCCAGGCTTTCCAGCACCACGTAGGCGGCGCCGTCGAGCGTGACCAGATGGGTATCCGGGCTCTCGTGGATCCGTTCAATCAGGTCCGGGTTGACCGCGAAGCGCGTTCCGTTGAGGCGTGTGACGACGATCATGGGCCGATTCTGCTTTGGGGACGGCCTGGCCGGGGCGGACAGGCGGGACGGGTGTTCTCCCTTCACTGTCGGCCGGCGGGCCCCGTTCGTTAGGCAGGGGCGTTCCCGGACCCCGCTCCCCCGGGCACTTATCCAGCCGGCAGCCCGCGTTGCCCTATCACCTACCGCTGTTATCCGGCCGGTTTGGCCGCGGTAAGTGATAGGGCAACGACGACGGCGGTGCTAGCGCTTGAGCTGGGTGAGCTCCTGCAGGACCTCGTCCGAGGTGGTGATAATGCGGGCGTTGGCCTGGAAGCCGCGCTGGGCGACGATCAGGTTGGTGAACTCCTGGGAGAGGTCCACGTTAGACATTTCCAGGGAGCCGCCGGCCAGGGTGCCGATGCCGGGGTCCCCCGCCGCGCCGAGCTGGACGTTGCCGGAGTTGGCGGTGGCGACGTAGGAGGAACCGCCCGCCTTCTCCAGGCCGGCCGGGTTGGTGAACTTGGCCAGCGCGATCTTGGCGAGCACCTGCTTGGTGCCGTTGCTGAAGGACCCGATGAGGGATCCGTCGTTGCCAAGGGTGAAGGATTCGAGTTTGCCGACCGCGGAGCCGTCCTGCCCTGCGACGGTGAGGGAGTTCATCGAGGCGTAGCCGGAGACCTTGGACAGATCAATGGAGACTGCACCGAGCTGGAAGGGGCCGCTGGGCGTCAGGGTGCCATCGGTGTTCTGGTTGAGCGTGATGCTGCCGGTCGCGCCGTTCGCATCAGTCCCGGAGGCGTTCCATCCCGTTGCGGTCTTGCTGAAAGTGAGGGTTACGTCGCGGGCGGCGCCGGTAGCGTCGTAGACCTTGACGACTCGCTGCAGGTCGGGGCTGCCGACTGCGGCGTCGCTGGGCAGGTTGCCGTCCAGCGTGACCTTCTTCGTGGCCGTGGCCACCATGGTGTTCGGGTTCAGCGTGATGTTGCCGATCGGACCGGCCGGGTCCACGGTGCCGCCGTTAGCGGTCCAGCCCTGCAGGATGCCGCCGTCGGGGCTGACCAGCTGGCTGTTGGCGTCGAAGGTCATGGACCCGGCGCGGGTGAAGAGCTGCTGTCCGCCCTTGTTGGTGATGAAGAAGCCGTCGCCGGAGATCATCATGTCTGTGGCGCGGCCGGTGCTCTGCGAGGAGCCCTGGGAGAAGTTGGTGCTGACGCCGGCCACCCGGACGCCGAGGCCGATCTGCGCCGGGTTGCTGCCGCCGGTCTGGCCCTGCGGGGCGGACGCGCCCTGCGTCATCTGGGAGAGGGTGTCCTGGAACTGGGTGGTGGAGGACTTGAAGCCCGCCGTGTTGACGTTGGCAATGTTGTTACCGGTGACGTCGAGCATGGTCTGGTGGGCACGGAGGCCGGAGATTCCGGAGTACAGCGAGCGGAGCATGGGAACTGCCTTTCTATGGGGAAGAGCTGATTAGGAGGCGGCGGGCGCCGTAATGCCGGAAATCGAATCGAGCGGAATGGAGAGGGTGCCGACCTTGACGGTCGGCACGCTGCCTGCGAATGACACGGAGCCGGCGAGGCCGGTCCCGGTGGTGCCGTCGCTCAGGGTGTAATCGACGTTGTGACCCACCAGCTGTGCGGCGGCGGAGCGCATCTGCAGCGAGAACGCTTCCTTGCTGTTGGTGGTCATCTCGGTGGTCTTTTCCATCATGGAGAGCTGGATGGTCTGGCTCATCATCTGGTTGGTGTCCATCGGGGCGCTGGGGTTCTGGTTTTTCATCTGGGCCACCAGCAGCGTCATGAAGACATTGGCGTCCATGGTCTGGACGGGTGAGCGCACGGAGGACGCCGGTGTGGAGGTTCCCCCGACAGCCTGCGGGGTGACCGGCTGAGGGGTAACGGACTGCGGGGTGATCGGCTGGATCGTCATGGGTCGCGTTCCTTCGTGTCAGGCGAGAATGTCGAGGGTGGTCTGGGGGCCATTCAGGATCCGGGCGGTGCGGAGCGAGGATTCGTCCGCCAGGTCGTCCCACCGGTGGCCCGGCCGGCGGGCGCCCGGGGTGTCCTGGCCTCCACCGGACCCATATCCGCTGCGGCCGGGGTCCTGTCCCCCGCCCAGCCAGGCGTCGGGCCGGTTTTGCTGGGCGCCGTCCTGACCCCCTGCCGGCGGGCCGCTCTGGTTCGAGAGGTTCAGGCTGGCACCGAAGCCGGCGCCCGCGAGTTCCTTCCGCAGTTCCGGCAGGAGATTACGCACCGCCTCGCGGCCGGCCTCCGCCGGTGCGAACAGTTCGATTCTCACGCCGGCCGCGTCGATGTGGGCGCGGACGGTGAGCGGCCCCAGGTCTTCGGGGGAAACCTTCAGAGTCATGATGTGCTGCCCGGGCGCGGCCGCGGCGAGGGTGAAGAGCGGCTTCGCCAGTTGGGGCAGGAGCGGCGGCTGCGGCGCTGCCGGCGGGGCGGCGGCCGCGGCCGGCGCCGAAACGGCGGACGGCGCGGAAGGGGCAGTGGCTGCTCCCGCGAAAGCCGCGGCGGCTGAGATGTCGACGGCGGGAGTCGCGGCAGCCGGGGTTCCGGAGGCATCGGGTGCGGCTGGCGCACCGGCAGCAGCAGTTGCCGCAGGAATCGGGCGGTCCGCCGGCACTGCCGTGGCGAAGGCGGCCGGCACTGTCACGGATGCGGCGCCTGCCGGGGCCCCGGCGGGCGCAGCTGCGGCTGCTCCTGCGGTGCTCACGACGCCGGTGCGGGCCGGCCCCTGGGCGAGGCTGGCCGTTCCACTCACTGGGGTGGCGGCCCCGGCAGCGGGATCCGTGGCAGCGGTTCGGGCGGCAGGGCTCTCCTGTGCGTTGCCCGAGGCTGCGGAGCCGGGACGGCCCACTGCCTCCACGGCGGCGGTCGCGGCCGATGCGAACGCCGGAGCCGCGGAGGCCGCACCAGACGCTGTAGCGGCAAGCCCAGCGATGGGTTCGGCTGCCTGCCCTCCGGTTGCGGTGGGGCGTCCTGCCGGTGCTGCGGCCTGGCCAAGGGTGCGCGCGAGCGCCCCCGGCAGGCGGAGCGCGTCGGCGGCTACGGCTGTCGGGGCAGGCGAGGTGGCTGGCGTTTCCCCGCCGGTTGCGACGGCGGGCTGCGCGGCACCGGGATCAACGGTCGGGATGCCGGCGGCAGTCGCCGCTCCGGTCAGATCAGGTGTGGCCGCAGCGGCCTGAGCCGCATCGGAAGACGTCGGACCGGTCTGCGGGGCCCCGGCCTGTGGAGAAGCAGCCTGTGGAGCAGCGGGCTGCGCTGCCGCCGCAGGGGCGGAAGCGCTACCCCCAGCGCCGGCGGCCTCATCGCTCGGAGTGGAAGCGCCGCCGCGGCGCGCAGTCTTGCCGGTCGCGTGGCCGGCGGCGTGCCCGTCCGGGCCGCGGTCGTGCCCGGAGCGTGGTCCGGCGACAGCCGGCGCCGGGCGCCCTGCCCGGGCCCCGGCGTCGTGTGGGGCTTCCGGCAGGGACCTGCGCGTGGCGGCCCCGACGGCGTCGTTCAGGGCGCTGCCGAAGCGTTCCCCCGTGCCCGCGGCGGCGCGGGAACCCGACTGCGCGCCGCGCGCCGCGGCCGCCGTCTTCGTGAGGGCGGAGGCAAGGTCCGACGTGGCCGGGCCCTTCACGAGCCCGCCCCGGCCGGGACAATCCGGCGGATCGCGGTCAGGTTGGACTGCTGCTCCCAGGCGTCACGGATCTGGATGGTCTTCCCGGGGACGGGCGCGTCGATCGCCTTGCCGTTGCCGAGATAGATGGAGATGTGGTTACCGCCGAAGCTGATCAGCAGGTCGCCCGGCTTGGCCTGCGCCAGGGACGCCACCGGGGTACCCACCTTCATCTGGTCGCTGACGACGCGGGGAATGTCGACGCCCAGGTCCTTGAAGACCCGCTGGGTGAAGCCGGAGCAGTCCATGCCCGTTGCCGGGTTGGTCCCGCCCCAGACGTACGGCACGCCGATGTACTTCTTGGCCATGGCGACGACGTCGGTGCCGGTGGCGCTGCCCGGTGCGACCGGCGCTGCTGCGGGGGTGGTCGGGAGGGCGAGCCCGGTGAGGGCGCCCAGGCCAAGCCCCGGGGCTGCCCCCGTCAGGGAGGACAGGTCGGTCTGCGTGGTGCCGCCGGTGCCGCCGAGGGCCGCCGTCAGCGCGTCGGTGAACGCGGCGGAGTTCGCGGTTCCGGTGCCGGACGCCAGCGTCGACACAGCCGAGGCTTTCTGTGCCGCGGCGGTGCTCTGCGCGGTCTGCGCGGGACGGGTCAGTTCCGCGATCATCGATTGGATGCCCTGCATCCGGCCCAGGGCCTCCGCCATGCTCATGAGCGCACCTGCTGTTCGTCCCGGTGCCAGATGGTGGAGGAAATCTCATCCAGGGCGGACTGCTCGGCGCGAAGCTCCTCGGAGGCGACCTCGGCGTGGTGCCGGGCGGCCAGCTTCTCCAGGCCCACCGAGCGGGTGCGCGCGGCGATGAACTCCTCGCGTGCTGCCGTCTCGTCGGCTTCGGCCACGCGGCTCAGGGTCTGCAGGTCCGCGAGCATGCTGTGCGATGCCGAGCGGGCCGCCGCGACGGCGCGCATCGACGCCGAGCTGACGATGTCCGGGTCCGTGTCCGCCAGCTGGCGGCGGGCCGAGGCTTCCCGGGCGCGCGCCGAGGTGGACCGTGACCGGGCGCGGGCCAGGCCCGAGGCGGCCTGGTCCTGCTGGATTTGGCGCAGGCGCAACAACCCGGCCAGAGAGAATTGCCGGCTCATGCTGCGGCTCCCAGGATCGACGTGAGGTGGCCCAGCTGACGCCAGGACTCGGGGTGGGGGGTGGACTCTTCCATCGGCTGCTGCAGGAACGCGGCAACGGCGTCTTCGTTGGCCAGGGCCGCGTCCACGAGCGGGTTGGTGCCTGACTGGTAGGCGCCGACGTCGATCAGGTCCTGCGCGGACTTGCGGGCCGCCATGACCTTGCGCAGCGCTGCGGCGGCCGTCAGGTGGGGCCGGGCGTTGACCTTGGATGCGACGCGGGAGACGGACCCGAGCACGTCCACAGACGGGAAGTGGCCGGTCACGGCGAGCTTGCGGTCCAGGACCACGTGCCCGTCCAGGATGGAGCGGGCCGCGTCGGCGATCGGTTCATTATGGTCATCGCCGTCCACCAGAACCGTGTAGATCCCGGTCACGGACCCGGTCTCGGCGGTGCCGGCGCGCTCCAGCAGGCGCGCCAGGATGGAGAAGGTCGACGGCGGGTAGCCGCGGGTGGCAGGCGGTTCGCCGGCGGAGAGCCCGATCTCGCGCTGGGCCATGGCCACGCGGGTGAGCGAGTCCATCATCAGCACCACGTCCTGCCCCGCATCGCGGAAGGACTCGGCGATCCGGGTGGCGGTGAACGCGGCGCGCATGCGCATCAGAGCCGGCTCGTCGGAGGTGGCGACTACGACGACGGAGCGGGCCAGGCCCTCGGGGCCAAGGTCGTCCTCGAGGAATTCCCGGACTTCACGGCCGCGCTCCCCCACCAGGGCGATTACGGACACCTGCGCGTCGGTGCCCCGGGCGATCATGGAGAGCAGGGAGGACTTGCCGACGCCGGAGCCGGCGAAGAGGCCCATGCGCTGGCCCTTGCCCAGGGTGGTCATGGTATCCAGGACCCGCACCCCGGTCTGCAGCGGGGTGTCGATCCGGGCGCGTTTCATGGCGTTGGGCGCCTCGTTGTCGATCGGCACGCGGGGGCCGCTGAGCAGCGGACCCTTGTCATCGATCGGCCGGCCCAGGCCGTCGAGGACGCGGCCGAAGAGCCCCGGGCCGGTAGGCACCAGGACATTGCCGCCCTTGGCACGGACCGGGTCCCCGGCGGCGATGCCGGCGAGCCTTCCGAGCGGCATGCAGCGCACGGAGCCGTCCAGCGCGGCGACCACCTCGGCGTCGAGCCCGGGGTTTTCGCCCACCGTGAGCAGGTCACCGAGCGCACAGTCCAGGCCGGAGACCTCCAGGCCCAGGCCCACGACAGAGGTGACGATGCCGACGCGCTGCGGGGCGGCAGCGGCGAGGGCGGCTTCGAAGTCCGCGGCGCGGGGCCGCCACAGGGTTTTCATGGCCGGCCTCCCGGGGCGGGAGGGGCGGGGGGGTATTGGTGGTCGTCGAGCAGGGCCGCCTTGGCCCGGGCCAGGGCGGTGCCGAGGCTGGCGTCGAGCCAGCCCTGCAGGTATTCGACCTTGGCGTCGCCGCGCTGAAGGGACGGGTCCGCCACGAGCGGCAGCCCGCCGGGTTCGTCCTGCCCCTCGCGGCGCAAGACCTCGATGTCGGCCGGGTGCAGCCGGATGGCTAGGACGGTGGCGGCGTCGGACCCGGAGAGGGCACGGGCCAGCGCGGCGCGGGCCGTCCGGGTGCCCTCGGCGAGTTCATAGCCGAGGATGGCCTCGGCCAGTTCCAGGGCGGTGCGCGCCAGCACCTCTTCGGCCTCGTGCAGGGCCTGGACGTTGCGGTGGGCGAAGTCAGTGCGCGCGACGGCCAGGGCGCGGACGGCGCGGTCCAAATCCTGCTGCCCGGCGGCCAGTGAGGCTGCCTGTTCGGCGGCCATCCGGTCGCGCCAGCGGCGCTGCTCCTTGGCGGCCGCGCGGACGCCGGCGGCGTACCCGGCGGCGTGGCCCTCGGTGTAGCCGGCCTGTTCGTTGGCGGGGCCGGTAGAGCGCAGCGAAGGGAAGACGATCCGGGCAGGGGCCTCCCCCGCGGCGCCCGCCGTCGTCGCGCCCGCGGCGCTCCGCCCGTCAGTAAACATAGTCCTCTTCGTCCCCGCGGTGGATGACGATCTGGCCCTCGTCGACGAGCTCCCGGATGGCGCGGACGACGGCTGCGCGCGCCTCCTCGATCTGCGACGCGCGGAGCGGGCCGAGCGCGGCCATCTCGGATTCGAGGATTTCCAGGTTGCGGCCGGAGACGTTGGTGGTGATGGTTTCCAGAACCTGCTCGGTGGCACCCTTCATGGCCACGGCCAGGACGGAGGCGTCCAGGCCGCGGAGCACCAGCTGCACGTCCCGGCGTTCCAGCTTGATGATGTCGTCGAAGGTGACCATCTGCGCGCGGATCTCCACGGCCAGGTCCGGGTCCAGCAGGTCGAGGCCGTCCAGGACCGAGCGCTCGGTGCCGGCGTCGGTCCGGTTGATGATCTCCAGCAGCGGCTGGATGCCACCCACCACCTTGGAGGCCTGCTGCGAGACGGCCGCGCCGCCGCGGAGCTTCAGGGTGTCGGCGACGATGCCGATGGCCTCGGGTGCGCCGGAGCCCATGGTGGCGATGCTGAGGGCGACGTCGGCGCGCAGCGAACCGGGCAACCCGGACATCACCGCGGAGGCCTTGCGGGGGCTCAGGTGCGCCAGGACCAGGGCGATGGTCTGCGGCAGTTCGCCGTCGATCAGGGCCAGGATCTGCACCGGCTCGATGTCCTCGAGGAACTCGAAGGACTTCCCTGCCATGTTCACCGTCAGGCGGTTGATCAGGCCGGCGGCCTTTTCCGAACCGAAGGAGGCCTCCAGCAGGCCCTCGGCCAGTTCCCGGCCGCCGCGGGCGGAGCGCGGGCTGCTGAGGGCTGCCTCGTGGAAGTCCTTCATGATCTTCTCGGCGGTCTCCGGGTCCACCTTGCGGAGCCGGACGATCTCCGCGGCGATCTCCTCGGCCTCCATGTCGGTCAGCTGCGCCATCACCAGGGCTGCATTGGTGGGGCTCATCTGCATCAGGACGACGGCGGCGCGCTGCGTGCCGGTCAGGGCCTCACCGGTTTTCATGCCGGCTGCCTGTCATCCATCAGGCCGCGCAGGTAATCGGCCGCCTTCTCCGGGTTGTTGGCCACCATCGCGTCGATTTCCTGCATCCGGCGCTCGGCCTCGAGGACCTCCGGGGCCGGTGCGGGCAGCGGCAAGGGCTCCAGCGGCCGCGCGATCAGCGGGATGGCGGAGGTGGCCGGTGCGGGATCGAGCGCGGTGACGGTGGGGACCGGAGGGAGCAGGTCCAGGCGTTCGCCCAGGTCCACCGGTTCCCGCTTCTGGCGGCGGCGCAGGATGATCGTGATGATCAGGGCCAGGATCAAGAGGCCCAGCAGGATGCTGCCGGCGGTGACGAGGGTGCCGAAGAACGCCTGCTGCTTCTGCGCCTCGATCTCGGCCTTGGCTGCATCCAGGGAGGCGTTGGCCTGGTCGGCGGCCGCTGTGCTGAACGGGATGACCTCGACGGTGACGACGTCGCCGCGGTTCTTGTCGACGCCGGCAGCGGAGGTGACCAGGGCCGTGAGGGAGCCGATGTTCAGTCCGCCGGCGGCGGACTGGCTGACGGCCACGGAGATGGTCTGGCGCTTGATGGCTCCCGGCGGGATGGTCCGGTCCTCGGTGACCTTGTTGACAGCGTTGTTCTTGGTCTCCGTGGTGGAGTCGAAGTTGCCGTTGCCGCTGCTGCCGCCGGGCACAGAGATGTTGTCCGGGCCCAGGACGCCGGCGGCGCCTCCCCCGGTTCCGGTGTACTTCTCGGTCTTGGACGACTCGCTCAGCGGCAGTGCGCCGGCGGTGTTGGAGAAGGTCTCGCTCTTCTGCTGGGCGGATTCTCCGGTGACGTCGGCGGCGACGGCCACGGTGGAGTTCCCCGGGCCTACCACGCGGTCCAGGACGGCGCGGACGGCGTCGCCGGTGCGCTGCTGGTAGTCCGTGGCCTGCTTGGAGGAGCTACCCGCCGTCGTGCCGCCGACCGTGGACAGGACGTTGCCCTGGGAGTCCACGACCGAGACGTTGGAGGGCTTGAGGTTTTCAATCGCGGCCGAGGTCAGGTGGACGATTGCCTGGACCTTGTCGCTGGAGAGGGTCACGCCGGGGGCGGTCTCAATGAAGACGGAGGCGGTGGTGTCCGGGGTCTTGGAGACGAAGACGGTCTTCTCGGGGATGGCCAGCCGGACGGCGGCGGTCTTCACGCCCTCCATGGCGCCGATGGTGCTGGCGAGTTCGCCTTCAAGGGCGCGCTTGTAGGTGACCGACTGCTGGAACTCCGAGGACGTGACGCCCATCTTGTCCAGCAGCGAGTAGCCGGTGGCGGCTGCGGTGGGCAGGCCGGCGGAGGCTGCCTTCAGCCGCTCGTCGTAGACCTTTTCCTGCGGCACCAGGACGGTGGCGCCGCCGTCGCTGAGCTCGTAGGGGACGCCGTCCTTTTTCAGCTGGTCGACGATCGCGCTGGCGTCGGCGCTCTTCAGCCCGGAGAACAGCGGCGTCAGGGTGGGCTTGGACAACCAGGCAGAGAGCGCCACGATGCCTACCACCAGGAGGGCGGCACCGATGACGGCCAGGGTGCGCTGGCCGGTGGTGAAGCTTTTGAGTCCGTTGCCGAAGCGCTGGAAGAAGATGGTGATCTGCGGAGGCATCAGGCCTGCATCCTCATGATCTCGTTGAACGCGTCAACGCCCTTGTTGCGCAGGGACGCAACCAGTTCCAGGGTGACCTGGGCGCGGGTAGCGGCGATGGTGGCGTCCTGGATGTCGTTGAGGTTGCCGGTGACGGCGGAGACGGCCAGCTGGTTCGACGTCGACTGGAGTTGCTGGAGGTTATCGACGGCGCCGGTGAGGGACGCCGCGAAGCCGGAACCGTCGGTACCGGACACGGCCGAGGCGCCGCCCACGTAGTCCGTGGGCATGACGCCCTGGACCGGGGCGATGGGGGAAACAGGCATCAGGATCGTCCAATCTCAAGTGCAGCCATGTAGGTCTCACGGGCGCGGTCAACGACCTGGGCGTTGGCCTGGTAGCCGCGCTGGGCAACAATCAGGGAACCCATCTGTTCGGCCATGTCGATGTCCGGGTATTTGACGTTGCCGTTGGCATCGGCCAGCGGGTGGTCCGGCTGGTAGACGATCCGGCCGGCGCCGCTGCCCAGGGGTGTGCTCTTGACGTAGACACCCTCGCCGCCGGTGTTTTCGGCCGCCTCCACATACTTCTGCTGGAAGGCGTTGCCGGAGGTGGCGGAGACGTTGTTCATGTTCGCGAGGTTGTCCGAGACGGCGTCGAGCCACTTGCGGTGGACCGTGAGGGCGGAGCCGGCGATGCCGATGGCGTCAAAGGTCATGAGCTGGTCCTCATTGCCGAACGGACGCCGCTGAACTCGTAGCCGATCGCCCGCGAGGCGAACTGGAAACGGAGCACGGTGTCGATGTTGGAAAGGGTCTCGGTATCCAGGTTCACGTTGTTGCCGTTGAGCTGGGTGGGTTCCAGGGAGGACGCCGTCGTGGCCTGCACACGGCCGTCGCCGGACTGCACGGACTGGGCCAGGGCATCCTCGAAGCTGACGCGCTGGGCGTGGTAGTTAGGCGTGTTGACGTTCGCGATGTTGTTCGCGATCGCACGCTGGCGCTGGGACAGCCCGTTGAGGGCGCTGGCCAGGGCGGCGGAAGTCACGGATTCGAGCACAGAGTCCTGCCTGGGAAAGGGTGGGGCTTGGCCGATCCGTGGCCGGGAAACGAGCGATCCGTGCTCTTACTGTGGTTATCGGCACAGCTCAGGGCCGCGTTAGGGAAATTTGAAACAACTTTTTCGGGAGGGTTTTGCCGAACGCCGGCGACCGGTACTGTTCCCGGAATCAGCCCTGGACGTCGAGGTACACGGCCCGTGACGGGGAGCTCAGGCTCGGGACGGTGCTGAGCGCGTGGAGCTGGCGGGAAACGTCCTGTTTGGCCGCCTCCAGGCGTTTTGCGACACGCTCCTGCGCTGCGGAGAGGGCCATGGCGCGGCGCCGGGCCTCGGGAGGCAGGGGTCCGCTGAGCACCGGCGGGCTCCAGCGTTGCACGGGCAGCGCTGACTCCTGCTGGTGCAGCGGCGCCGAGAGCGGCCCGAGCGGATCATTCAAGGTTCTCTCCGCGGCATTCACGGCCATTTCCAGGACGTCCAGCACCAGGAGCCATGCGGCAGCTGCGGGATCATCCGGCTGCCCGGTGCGATTGCCCTCCCCCAAGGAAGCTTGTTCAGCCAAAGCCGAGGCTCCCGCTTCCGGAGCCTGATGAGGCAGCCCATGAACCGGCGGCGGCGAACGACGACGGCGCAGCGGCCTGCGCGGGCTGCGCGGCTGGAATCGCCGCGGCGGCCTCGTGCCAGGCCTGGCGCAAGGGTTCCAGAAGGTCGATCGCCTCCCGGGTCAGCACCGCGTTGCGCTGGATGTTGGCGTTGACCAGGGCCGTGAAGGCGTAGTTGTAGAGCCCCAGCAGCCCATCCGCGCCGTCCCAGGAGTCGGTCTTCAGGGAGGAAATCAATTCCGCGATGATGGACTGGCCATGGAGCAGGTTTTCGGAGGCGACCTGCCAGTTGGCGGCCTGCTGCGCCCTCTCGGCGCGGCCAAGGTCCAGCAGCAAACGGTCGTAGAGCATGGTCAGCAGTCGGGCCGGTGGTGCAGACAGTACCGAGTCCTCCAGGTACTGGTTGCGCTGGCTGGTGCCGTAGCCGGCACCGAAGCCGCCGAGGGGGTTGCTTGTCATTACTTGGAACTTCCGGTGGAGAGGCCTGCCAGCTGCGAGGACAGCCAGGACTGTTGAGCCTTCATGTTACTCATGGCCACCTCAAGGGCCGAGTAGGTGCTCTTGAGCGTCGCTTGGCGGTCCGCGAGCCGGGTGTCCCAGTCGCTGATCTGGCTCGCCAAGTCACTGACCTCGGACTGATGGCCCTTGATGGTGGTGGTCAGGGAACCGGTGTAGGGATCCGAGCCAGCCGTCGCAGCCGCCGCGATCCGCCCGGCGATTTCCTGCACCTTGGCCTTCGTGCCTGCCGGGTCGGCGGCCAAGGCCGCACCGAACTTGGTGGCGTCGAATTCCATCGTGCCGGTCTTGGTGATGCTGATGCCCATGTCCGACGGCGATGTCGGCGGCGTGCCGACAGGCAACGAAGCGGCCGACAAAATGTCCTGATTCACGGAGCGAACCGTGCTGTCGCCGGAGAAAATTCCGGCGGAGGTCGTCGTACCGGTGGTCGTGGTGCTGGTGCTGACGGCGGTCCGGCTGGCCACATAGGCAAAAATTCCGTTGACACCGTCCACCAGGTCCGAGGCCATCTTGGTGATGCCTGCGTTGTCGCTGGCGACCGTCAGCGTCGCGGTTCCGGCGGTGACGTCCTTGGCCGTGATGGTCACTCCGGGGAGCAGGTTGGTGAAGGTGTTCGTCGAGGAGGTCACTGTCTGCGCGACGGCCGAGCCCGGCCAGAGGGTCACCTGCGCGTCCTGTGCGGTCTTGACGTCCGTGTAGGTGGTGCCCGGGTCTGTAATGGTGAAGGCGCCGGCCGTTCCGGACTTGGCGGCGGTGAACTGGAGACGGAAATTTCCGCCGCCAACGTCGACCTTGCTGGCGGTGACGCCCGAGCCGGAGGCGTTCACCGCGCTGACAACGTCATCCAGGCTGTTGGATGCCGGAGTGACGGTGTAGTTCGCGCCGCCGGTGTTGATCGTCAGGGTCGTGTAGGGCCAGCCCGTCACGCCGTTAACTGCGGGGGTCACCGTGACCTGGGTCTGGGCAAGCTGGGTGACCTGGAAGTCAAGGGAACCGGGCTTCGCGCCGCTCGACGTCGTCGCCGTGACGTTGGGGCTGGTCGTGGTTGCGCTATAGAGGTCCAAGGCAGCTGGCTTGGCCACTGCTGTGGCTTGGGTCGCCAGGGCTGCGACCTTGCTGTTCAGCCCCTGAAGTGCCGACACCATGTTTTGGACGTCGTAGGACTTGTTCTTGAGCAGGGTCTGCGGCAGCGCCTCGGTCTGCATGATGGAGCTGATCAGGGCGGTGGTGTCCAGCCCACTGGCCAGTCCGTCGAGGGAAATTCCCATCGCTGCCTCTCCTTGCTGAAGAAGTTCGTCTTAATCGCTTGCTTTTGGAGTATTGGTGTTGCACGTAAGGGCCGGACGATGGTTGTGCCATCATCCGGCCCTTTCGCGGTGATCGGGGGGTGTCTCTTCGTCCGACCAAGGTGGCTGGCCTCTAGGAACTAGATACCTGCCGGATCAGGCCTAGCGCAGGAGGGAAAGAACGCCCTGGCTGGACTGGTTGGCCTGGGCCAGCATGGCGGTGCCTGCCTGGGAGAGAATGTTCGCCTTGGTGAACTTGACCATTTCCTGAGCCATGTCGACGTCGGCGATGCGGGACTGAGCGGCCTGCAGGTTCTCGCCGGCGACGTTCAGCGACTTGATCGTGTGCTCCAGACGGTTCTGCGAGGCACCCAGGTCCGCGCGAGAGGTCGAGATGTTCTTGATCGCCTTATCGATGTTCTCGATGGTGGTCTGCGCCGTGGTTGCATCGGTCACGGTGAAGCCGGCTGCAGCAGTGCCGACGGTTCCGCCCGTCAGCGTGACAACATCGGCCAGTGCGGTCTTGAGGTCGGCGTTCTTGACGGAGATCTGAGACGTGGCGTCGCCCTCGGCACCGACCTGAATCTTCAAGGTCGCAGGTCCCGCGACGGTGCCCGCCTGGAACAGGTTGATCCCACCGAAGTTGGTCGACTCCGAAATGCGAGAAAGTTCGGAGCCGAGCTGATCCGCTTCCGTCTTGATGGCAGTCCGGGAATCGGCATTGTTGGTGTCGTTCGCACCCTGGACTGCGAGGTCGCGCATGCGCTGCAGGATGGAGTGAACTTCGGTCAGGGCGCCTTCAGCGGTCTGGATGACCGAGATGCCGTCCTGGGCGTTCCGGGCGGCCTGGGCCGAACCGGTGACCTGGGCCTTCAGGCCTTCGGAGATAGACAGGCCGGCTGCGTCATCCGCTGCACGGTTGATGCGCAGGCCGGTGGACAGCTTCTCCAGGGACTTGGAGAGATCGTTCTGGGTGGAATTGAGGTTGCGGTACGAGTTGTTCGCCGCGAGGTTGTTGTTGATAACGAAGCCCATGGTATTTCCTCCGTGAGTTGGGACTGTAAGCGACGGCCCATCCGTGGGCCTTCAGGAGTAGTTATCGCCCCGGAGGGGAAGCTGGTAAGGAGAAATCGAAAATTCTTTTTGGCGACATCCGCCGACGTCGCCCCAGCAGTTATCAGCCTTATTCCTGCTAACACCTGCGGAAACCCTGCCGATAGTTTGTACGAACCCTGCTGCGGTCCGCACCGTCCGCACGTCGCACACCGCCGCAGTAGGTACCGCTTAACCCGCGCATCATCGACACCACTGAGGGAGCCGTCCGGATCATGGCCATCCACGAACTTTCTGCCTTGCTTTGGCGGGAGCGTGAACTCCTGGACGTACTGACTTTTAAGCTCGAAGAGGAGCAACTGCTCCTGACGTCCGGCAAATCACGCTGGCTGCCGCACGGCACGAAGGAAGTCGAGCAGGTACTCGGACACCTGTCCGAGGCGAGCCTGGCCCGGACCATCGAGGCAGCAGTCGTCGCCGAAACGTGGGGCCTTCCCACGGACGCGACGCTCAGCGAGCTGGCAGCGGCAGCGCCGGAGGGCGCCTGGGCAGAAGTGCTGACGGCCCACCTGACCGCGCTCACCCGACAGACGGCCCTCATCAAGGAACTCCGGGACGCCAACGAGCAGTACCTGCGCTCTGCGGTCCGATCCACCCAGGAGTCCCTGGCGGATCTGCGACCGGCCGCGGCTGGCACCTACGACGCCCAGGGGAAGACCGGGGACTCCGCCGGCTCACGCATCTTCGACCAGCGATTCTAAGGAAGCACCCATGAGTACCTTCGGCGCCCTGAATACCGCCTATCGCGGGCTGACCGCCGCACAGCAGGCCATGACGGTGGCCGGCCAGAACATCGCCAACGCCGCGACCGATGGTTACACCCGGCAGCGGGTCGAGCAGTCCGCCATCGCCGCGCCCGCCCAGGGCCTGAACGGCTCGGGGCGCCCGGAGGTGGGCCAGGGGGTCTCCGTCGACTCCATCGCCAGGCTCGGCAACACCAGCCTGGACGCCAGCGTCCGCTCCGCCAGTGCACAAGCCGGTTACGCCAGCACACGCTCCGCCGCGCTCCAGGGAATTGAAGGCGTGCTCCAAGAGCCCGGAGACAATGGCATCTCCACAGCCCTGCAGGGCTTTTGGGCCGCCTGGCAGGGAGCCGCCAGACAGCCGGACGACGACGGGCCCAAGGGTCTGCTGCTGACTGCCTCCAACTCCCTCACTGACAAAATTTCGACCGGGTACCAGGCCCTGAAGGCTCAGTGGAGCAGCGTCCGCGCCAAGGCCTCCGACGCCGTGGACGCCGTCAATGCTGCCGCCAGCCAAGTCGCGGCCTACAACGCGACCATCCGCTCCACGGTCGCCGCCGGCGGCACAGCCAACGAACTGATCGACGCCCGCGCAAAGCTCACTGAGACCATCGCCCGCCTGGCCGGCGGCACTGTCCGGGAGCAGCCGGACGGCACCGTGGATGTCCACATCGGCGGCAACGCGCTGGTGATGGGCACCTCCGTCCGTGCCCTGGCGTTGTCCGGGCAGTCCACGGACGCCCTCGGCGCGCCCGTGCAGCTGCTCTGGAAAAACCCTGATGGCGTCGCCTCAACCGATGGTGGGGAAATCGCCGGAGCGCTTTCGGTCCTTGCCCCGGCGGCCGGCGGCAACGGAGGCGCAATCGCGGAGGCAGCCGCCTCCTACAACGGGTTTGCTAGCGCTTTAGCCACGGCCGTCAACGCTGTCCACCAGACCGGCACCACGGGAAGCGGCACCACGGGCACGGACTTCTTCACCGTCACCGGCCCCTCGGCCGCGCTCGGTATCAAGGGACCGATCTCCACCTCTGCAGTGGCCCTCGGCAAGTCAGGCGCCGGCGCGTTCGACACCAGTGTCGCCGACGCCATGGCCCAGCTGGGCACCGGCTCCACGTCCCCGGATAAGCTCTGGTCCGGCATCGTCACCGGCATCGGGGTGCAATCCCGGGGAGCCCAGCAACGCGAGGACCTCGCCGCCGCAACCCAAGCCTCCGCGGTGACGGGCCGGGCATCCCAGACCTCCGTCAGCCTGGACGAAGAAAACGTCAACCTGCTCACCAACCAGCACGCCTACCAAGCGGCGGCACGCGTCATGACCGCCGTCGACGAGGCCTTGGATGTCCTGATCAACCGCACTGGCCTGGTAGGAAGGTAGAACCATGCTTAACCGCGTTACAAACCTGACCATGACCGCGGCGGCGCAGCGGACCCTGCAGACGCAGCAGTCCAAGCTGGCCGACCTGCAGGACAAGGCGAGCACGCTCAACAAAATCTCGCGCCCCTCGGACGACCCAGCCGCCACCGCGCAGGCACTGGAAACAAGGGCGTTGCAGGCCGCGAATGCCCAGTACGGCCGGAACATCGACGACGGCAATACCTGGTTATCGGCGGCCGACTCCGCCCTGCAGCAGGCCACCAACGTGATGCAGCGGATCAAGGACCTCACCGTCCAGGCCGGCAACGGCACGCTGCCGCAGTCCGGCAAGGACGCGATTGCCAATGAACTGGACTCGCTGAACCAGGACCTCATCAACGTTGCCAATTCCAAACACCTCGGCCGCAACATCTTCGCGGGCAATTCAGACAAGGCAACGCCCTTCGATGGCGCAATGCCGCCGACGTTCGTCGCCGCCGGGACCAGCCCGGTGGAACGGCGCATCAGCGAGACGCAGACCGTGCGGGTGGACGCCGACGGCGGCACGATCTTCGGCAGCGGTACCGGCTCGGTCTTCGATACCGTCAATAAACTGGCTACGGACCTGCGCAACGGCGCCGACACCATGCCGCGCGTGAGCGAGATCGACGACGCCTACAAGAAAATCGTCAACGGACGCGCCGACGTCGGAGCGCGCCAGGCGCAACTGGACCGCGCCGGCACCGTCAACACAGGAATGGAGGCTTCCTTGGACGCCCAGCGGACCGGGATTGAAAAAGCTGACCTCGGCAGCGTGATCATGGACCTGAAGCTGCAGGAAACCAACTACCAGGTGGCCCTGGCCGCCACGGCGCGGGTCCTGCAGCCCACACTGATGGACTTCCTGCGATGAACTCCGTCCTGAGCAGCACCCCCGTGACCTTCACGGCCCCCATGCCGGGGCTGGAAGCGGTCCACGACTTCGCGCTCCGCAGCATCGACAGCGCCCCCGGACTCTTCGCCCTCGAATCGGAGTCCGCGCCCGTGCGGCTCTTCCTGGCGGACGCCGCCGTGTTCGTCCCCGACTACAGCCCCCGCCTGCCGCGCCCCGCGCTGGAGGCCCTTGAGCTCTCCGACGGGGAGTCGCCCCGCCTGCTCGTGGTGGTCAACCACTCCCCCGAGGGCACCACCGTGAACCTGATGGCGCCGATCGTGCTGAACGAGACCGCCCGCAAGTGCACCCAGCTGGTGCTGGACGGCAGGGAGTATCCGCTCCGGGCAGTCCTCGGCGCCGCCTAAAAGCTGTAACCGGCCCGGCTTAGCGCCTACCAGTAGTGTCCGACGTCGATCACCAGCCGTGAACCGGCGTCCGGACCCGGCAGCGTGAACACCCGGAACGGCAACCTGGCCCGCACCCCGAGCCCCAGGGTGCTGTACCCCTCGAAACTGCCCGCCCAGGCGACCTGGCGGAACGTCCGGTATCCGGTGACATCAGTCAGTTCGTTCTTGTTGGCCGGCGAATACGTGGCCTGCCCGGCGTCGTCGTAGGCCGGTGAATTTACCGTGATCTGCAGGAACGCCAGGCCGCGCAGCGGTACCGGCATCCCGGAACCCTCCTGCGCCACCTGCGGAACGTACCGCACGGTGTACCCGCCTGCAGGCCCCCTGAGGTCAACCACCAGCCGGTCGTAACAGTAATGCTGGCCGGTCCGGACGTTCGTCACCGGAGCCCGGCCCATCGCCGGATCCGATTTGGCCAGCGAGCCCCAGACCTGCCCGCAGTACGGCGCTGCGACGGCGGCCCCGGGAGCCGCCAACAGCAACCCGGCCGCGAGCAGCAGGGCCATCAGCCAGCCTGCAGGTTTCCGTGAACGGATTCGAGTCATCACTGCCACCCCTCGGGCCACCCGGATTTCATGCTTTTCCCGGATTCTTCCAGCGTAGGCCCGCTGTCGCCGGACGGGGAGGGCCCAAGGTCCGGCGGTCCATCAACCGTGACCCGTCATCAACCGCAGGTAACGCCAGTATAGGAATGCAGTACACAAAAGCGCCCGGCGCCGCTCCCCAAGGGAGTCGGCGCCGGGCGCTCAGGCGGTAAAAACTGGTACGGGCCGTGGTGCCGGCCCGACGGGAAGGCTGTTTAGCCCTCGCAGTCGCGGCAGTACTTCAGGCCGTTCTTTTCCTTGGCGACCTGGGACCGGTGACGGACCAGGAAGCAGGAGGAGCAGGTGAACTCGTCGGACTGTTCGGGAACGACGATCACGGTCAGTTCTTCGCCGGAAAGATCGGCTCCGGGAAGGTCGATGCCCTCGGCGGTGTCGTTCTCGTCGACATCGATAACAGCAGTCTGGGCGCCGCCGCCACGGGACGCCTGAAGGGCCTCCAGCGATTCAGCGGGAGATTCTTCTTCTGTCTTGCGTGGGGCGTCGTAATCGGTAGCCATAACGGGATTCACTTTCGTTGCTGCATAGCGCCATTTCAGGCACCTCAGTGAAGCAGTTTAGGGCATCATCGCAGAAGTTGAAGAATAGTGTGCGCAAGGCGACATCCGGGGCAAAAAATCCCCGTGATGGCGCGGAAGATGTCAGTTTTTATGGTGCTGTTGCACGGCTCAGGCGACCGGCCAGACCACCAGCGTTTTCCAGGTTGCGGGGTTCGGCTCCGCGGCCGGGTCGGTGAGATAGTACTCCCACATGGCCTCCCCCGGGGTGAGCCCGTCCGCTTGCATCTTTGCCATGACGGCTCCGTAGGTCTGAGGGAGGGTGTCGTACGGGCCAACGTGCGTGGCCTCCAGCGCCCGGCCGCCGGGAAGGGTCCCGGCGACGACGGCACCGTCGCCCCCTCCCGGATAGGGGCCCGCGAGCGGAAAGCCGGCTTCGACATCGACGACGTCGGTAGGCGTCCCCCGGTACAGCGCGAACGGCGGGCCCGCCAGCTGGACGTTCTGTCGCTGGACGGCGGTCATGACGGAACGGTATGCCCGGTCGAAGAAGTCCCGCAGGTCCGCCATCGGCACTGTTTCGTGGATGACCGCGGTGGGCTGCTCCTGCCGGTCGCTGACGGTGATCTCCGGGGCGGCGTGGGGCTGGTGTTCGTTCATACGGCCACCCTCCCCGCGCCCCCGGTTCCGGTCAAGGGCCGGTTGGACCCCAGATTGGCCCCCGGTCGGTCCCCCGGGTAACTCCCCCGCGACCCTAGGACGCGCCCCTAGGACGCGGCCGGACGGCGGTTGCGGTGCAGGAACCGGTTGACCCGTGCACGGAATTCCACCGGATCCGCGGCCGGACCCGGCGGCAACGCCTTGGCCGGCTGTTCCACCGGGGCCAGTCCCTGGTTGACCGCCGCCTTGGACGCCCGCAGCGAGGCCAGCGACAGGCCGGACCAGTGTTCCGTCAGCGCCGCCGCCACCGCGGGACCGCGGCCCGGGTCCGCCAGGGTGCTGACGAGTCCCATCGCGTGGGCCTCAGCGGCGGAGTGAATCCGGCCGCCGAAGAGCAGATCCTTGGTTTTGGACGGACCGATCCGGAGGGACATCCGGTTGGCAAAGGTGGGCGGAATGAGCATCCCCAGCCGGGCGATCGGCATACCGATCCGCGCGGTCTCCTCCAGGACCTGCAGGTCGCAGGCGAGCGCCAGCTGGCAGCCCGCGCCTGTGGCGACACCCTGCACCAGGGCCACCGTCGGTACCGGGATGGCCTCCACGGCCTGCAGCGCCTCCTCTATGGCACCGAAGGCGCCGGTCACCTGGTCCCCGCTCGCGTCCTGCCACTCCCGCAGGTCCGAGCCGGAGCAGAAGGTCCCGCCGGCACCCCGAATCACCACGGCACGGACGGCGGGGTCCGCGGCGAGCACCCGGGCCTCGGCCGCGAGCGCCCGCCACTGGTCCGAGTCGAGGGCGTTGAAGCGTTCGCCGGTGCCCACCTCCAGGTGGGCGACGCCGTCGTCGTCGATATCCAGCCGGACTCCCGGGGCGTGCCCCACCGCGGCCGTCACTGCACCGCGCCGCTGCTGTGCAGGGCGTGGATCCGGTCCGCGTCCAGGCCCAGCGACGCCAGCACCTGGTCCGTGTCCTGGCCCAGGACGGGCGGGGCGGTCCGCACCGAGGCGGGCGTCCGGGTCAACCGCACCGGGCAGCCCACCACCTTCATGGGTCCGGCGGTCGGGTGGTCCAGCTCGGCCACCATCCCACGGGCCAGCACCTGGGGATCGGCGAGTGCCTGGTCCACAGTCTGGATCGGTCCCACCGGCACACCGGCCTCGTCCAGTGTGCGCACCCAGTCCTCCGTGGTGCGGGTCCGCATGATGGCCTCGATCGCGGGAATCAGTTCCTCCCGGTGGGCTACGCGGGACGGATTGCTCACGTACCGCGGATCCCCGGCGAGCGCCGCGTCGCCGAGGGCGTCCGCGAAGCGCCGCCACAGCCCGTCGTTACCGACGGCGACCATGACGAAGCCGTCCGCAGAGGGGAACGCCTGATACGGGGCGATCGTGGGGTGTGCCGAGCCGTAGCGGCGCGGAACCTCTCCGCTGGCGAAGTAGCCGCTGGAGACGTAGGTCAGCCAGGAGACGGACCCGTCGAGCAGGCTGATGTCCACCCACTGGCCCTGCCCGGTGCGCTGCTTCTCATGCAGGGCGGCAAGGACGCCGATGGTGGCCCACATCCCGGCGACCAGGTCCGCGCTGCTGACGCCCACCCGAACGGGCGGGCCGTCGGTCTCCCCGGTGACGCTCATGATCCCGCTGCGGGCCTGGGCGATCGCGTCGTAGCCGGGCCGGAGCGCGTCCGGGCCGGTCTGGCCGTAGCCGCTGATGGAGGCGTAGACCAGGCCGGGGTTGTCCTTGGAGAGCTCCTCGTAGCCCAGGCCCAGGCGGGCGGCGGTGCCGGGGCGGAAGTTCTCCACCACGATGTCGGCGCGGCGGGCGAGCTCCCGGACCACTTCGAGTCCCTCGGGGGATTTGAGGTCGACGGCGAGGCTGCGCTTGTTCCGGTTCACGGAGAGGAAGTACGCGGCCTCCTCGCCTTGAAACGGAGGGCCCCACTGGCGGGTGTCGTCGCCGGCGCCGGGCTGCTCGATCTTGATGACGTCCGCGCCGAGGTCCGCGAGGGTCATGGTGGCGAACGGGCCGGAGAGAATCCGGCTCAGGTCCAGGACCACCAGGTCCTTCAGCGGTCCGGCGGCTTCCGTGGTCTCCGGCCCGGCCCCTGTCTGCGGGCCTGACGTCTGCGGGGCTGCCGCCCCGGCGTCGTTCGTTGCCTCTTGGCGGAGTGCGGTGTCTGTCAGGCTCATACGGTGGCTTCCGTCTTGGTGGCGGCGCTGGTCGGGAAGCGGTGGCCGGCCTTGGGCAGGAAGATCAGGGCCAGCATCGCGACGGCGCAGCAGGCAATGATGTACAGGGCGATCGCCGTCGAGTTCCCGTACTGGGCCAGGAGGGCCGCAGCGATCAACGGCGCGGGGCCGCCCGCCACCACGCTGGCCAGCTGGTAGCCCAGCCCGGCGCCGGTGTAGCGGATGTCGGCGTCGAAGCTCTCCGCTATCAGCGCAGCCTGCGGGCCGTACTGGATGTCGTGCAGGATCAGGCTGACCACGATCGCGACGCCCACAATGAAGGGTTCCCGGGTGTCCAGCAGGGCGAAGTAGGGAAAGGCGAAGAGCGCGGTCAGCACGATGCCCACGCCGTAGACCCTGCGCCGGCCGAAGCGGTCCGAGAGCCGGCCGAACAACGGCACGCTCACCAGGCCCAGCGCGGCGGCGATCAGGGTGTCGTCCAGGATCGAGTTGCTGTTGAGCTGCAGGTGCTTGACGGCGTAGGTGATCACGAACGTGATGAAGAGGTAGAACGGTGCCTGCTCGGACATGCGGACCAGGGCCGAGAGCAGGATTTCCTTGGGCTGGCGCTTGATGACCTCGATCAGCGGGTTGCGGACGACCTTGTTGGACTTGCGGATGGCTTCGAACTCGGGGCTCTCGATCACGCGCATCCGGACGAAGAGGCCGACGCCGATCAGCAGGATGCTGATGATGAACGGGATGCGCCAGCCGAAGCTCGCAAAGCCCTCGGTGCCGGTGATGCCGGAGGTGATGCGGACGACGCCGGTCGAGAGCACCAGGCCCAGCGGCACGCCGATCTGCGGCCAACTGGCGGAGAAGCCGCGGCGCTGCTGGTGGCCCCATTCCATGCTGAGCAGCACGGAGCCGCCCCATTCGCCGCCGACGCCGATGCCCTGGATGATGCGCAGCAGGGTCAGCAGGATGGGGGCGGCGACGCCGATGGCCTGGAAGGTGGGGAGGAAGCCGATCAGCACGGTGCCGAAGGCCATCAGGAAGAGGGTGACCATGAGGGTGGTCTTGCGGCCGATCCGGTCGCCGTAGTGGCCGAAGATGGCGGCGCCGACGGGGCGGGCCACGAAGCCGACGAACTGGGTGCCGAACGCGGCCAGGACGCCGGCGAAGGCCGACTGTCCCGGGAAGAAGAGCTGCGGGAAGACCAGCGCCGCCGCCGTCCCGTAGAGGAAGAAGTCGTACCACTCGATGGTGGTGCCCACGACGCTGGCAACGGTTGCCCGCCGTGCGGCCTGCTCTCGGGTTACTGCCTGAACTGTCATCATCACTCCGTTGTTATGACGCGGCTGGGCCCAATGCCCTTGCTTGGATGGAGGCGTTGCCGGGTGCTCGCGGGCTCCTGGCCCTTTTCACCCTTTGCGCAAAACCCACAATATGGTTTCGCAACCCATATTGCGGGTTTAGGCTAAAGCTGTCAATGGAAACTCGGAGGTTTAGCCGACGATCGAGGGGCGCGTAATCCGTCAGGACACCGGGACCCGCTGGCTATGATGGACACCCGTAGAGAAAGACGGTGGCAGGTGGCAGCTGGCAACGCGGCGGCAAAAGAGCAGGGTGACCGGACGACCCCCATCCTTGTGCTGGGCAAGGTCAGCGACATCCTGAATTGCTTCTCGATCGATGCGCCGGAACCGACGCTGCAGCAGATTGCCCGGGCCACCGGCCTGCCGGCGAGCACCTGCCAGCGGCTGGTGCAGAACATGGTGCGCGAGGGATTCCTGGACCGCGACGGCGACCGCTACCGGATCGGCCTGCGGCTGGTCCAGTGGGCCGCGCCGGGCACCCTGGGCCTGGACGTGGTCCGGCTGCTGCACCCGATCATCCAGCAACTCCGCGACGACAGTGGTGAGACGGCGTGCGTCTACATGCGGGACGGGCAGTACCGCACCGTGGTGGCCGTGGCCGAAACCCGGCACGTGGTGATGCGGCCCTTCCTGGTGGGCCAGGTGATGCCGATCCACGCCGGCGCACCCGGCAAGATCTTTCTGGCCTTCGACCCGGGAGCGCGGGAGGCCCTCAAGGACACCGAACTGACCCGGTTCACCGACATCACGCCGGTCAGCTGGAAAGAGCTTGACGCGCAGGCGGAACTGGCCCGCGAGCAGGGCTACTTCGCCGCGTTCGGCGAACGGAACAGCGACGTCGGGTCCATCAGCGCCCCCGTCTTCCGGTACGACGGGCAGCTCGCGGCCGTCCTGGGCGTGGGCTTCCCGACCCAGCGGGTCAGTGCGGCGGACGTCCCGCGGCTGGGCCCCATGGTGGCCGGCGCCGCCCGTGAAGCCAGCGCCGCCCTGGGCTACCGGCCACCCACGCCAGCATCCGCCATCGAAGGGAACCATCCGTGACCGCTGCCGACGCCGCACCCCGCCGTCGTACCTACGACGCGCTGCTGCAGGACATCGAGGCGGACCTGCGTTCCGGGAAGATCAAGCTCGGCGACCGGCTGCCCGGCGAACGCACGCTCGCCGAAAACTACGGGATCTCCCGGGCCTCGGTGCGGGAGGCCATCCGCATCCTGGACGCGATGGGCGTGCTGCGCAGCTCGGTCGGGTCCGGTCCCACCTCCGGGGCGATCGTCATTTCGAACCCGTCGGCCGGCCTGTCCTCGGCCCTGCGGCTGCATGTGGCCAGCAACCGGCTGCCGGTGGAGGACATCGTGCAGACGCGCGTCCTGCTGGAGACCTGGTCGGCGCAGGCCGCCGCCACCCGGCCCCGCGACGAGGGCGATGCCGGTCTGGAGCAGGCGGCCCAACTCCTGGCGGCCATGGACGATCCGGAGCTGGACCGGCCCACCTTCCACGAACTCGACGCCCGGTTCCACGTCGCGCTCAGCTCCCTGGCCGGCAACACGGTGGTCGCCACCATGATGGAGTCGCTCAGCGGCGCGATCGTGGATTACGTCAAGGGTGCCATGGACGCAATGGAGGCCTGGCCGGAGGTCCTCGCGGTCCTGCGGGCCCAGCACCACGGGATCTACGACGCCGTCCGGGACCAGGACGGCGAGCGCGCGGCCCGGCTGCTGCGCGAACACATCGAGTGGTTCTACGAGCGGGCCCAGGAAGTCTCGCCGCGGCAGCCCTCCCCGGTACCTAGGGGTTAGACTCGGCCCATGTCACGTTGTGGGGGAACGAGGACCAACCGGGCCAACGCCATGCTGACCGGGGGCGTGCTGCTGTGCGTGGCGGCCGGATCGCTGGCCGGCTGCACCTACGAGGACGACGACGGCGGGCGGCCGCCTGCCACACCGACGTCGGCGGTTACCCCCAGGCCCACCCGCACCATTCCTGCCGTCGCACCCGACATCCTGGCCGCGCAACAGCGGAACGAGGCCGAACTGGAGAGGCTACTCGCGGGGGCGACGGGGCCCGTGCTGCTCGCCGATTCCGGTCCTGCGGACGGCAACGGAGTCGGCTTCCAGAAGGCGGGGCGGGTCAAGACCGCGGGCGACTACCAGGTCACGGCCGCCTGTATCGGGACCGACGCCGCACACATCGTGAACTCCCAGGACGAAACGCCCGCTGGCCCGACCAATATCGCTTTTGACTGCACGGCGCCAACGTCCCGGACGGTGAGTCTGTTGCCGGGCTACGTCAGGGCCGCGCTGGTCAGGAAAAATCCCACCGGCCCGTGGACCGGCGCAGTGGCCGGCGTCCGGATCACCGGGCCCTAAGACGTTAACCCCCGAAAAATAACCCCCCCCCACCCCGGGCACAAGCGCCGGAACGGAGGGGTATCACTGGGCCCCCTGTCGGATTCGAACCGACGACCCCCGCTTTACAAGAGCGGTGCTCTGGCCAACTGAGCTAAGGAGGCAATCCGCCGTCGTCGTATCCGGCGGAAAGCGCAGGAGGACAACGGCTAGATAAGGGTAGCCCACCGATGCCCGGCGGTAAAAAATGCGCCGCCACACAAAAGCGGCCCGGCCCCGGAGAACTCCGGGGCCGGGCCGCACCAGCGGACGTGGTGGTTACTTCTTGGCGTCCACCGCTGCCTGCAGGTACTGATCGAACGGGGTGTTGGCGCTGTCGCCCTTGCCCCACTGCTTGCCCTCGACGAAGACGGTCGGCGTGCCGGTGACCCCGATGGCCGCGGCTTCCTGGGTCGTGTACTTCACGTACGGGCGGTAGGTCTTGTCATCCACGCACTTGTCGATGTTCTGCGCACCGGTGTCGGTGGCCAGCTTCTTCAGCTCGTTGTCGGAGAGGCCGGCGCTGCCCTCGGCGGGCTGCTTGGCGAACAGGGCGTCCACGAAGGCCGCGTACTTCTCCGGGGACTCGTTCACCACGCAGGCCGCGGCGGCGGCGGCGCGGGAGGAGTAGTTGGTGGTGGAGCGGGTGTCCAGGAAGCCCAGCGGACGGTACTCGACGGTGATCTTGCCGTCGTTGCGCAGCTTGGTCATGGTGTCGTTGTACTGCGCCTCAAAGTTCTTGCAGACCGGGCAGATGAAGTCGATGTAGAGGACAACCTTGACGGGCTTGCCGGCCTCGGCATCGGCACCGGGGGCCTTCAGGTCTGCCGGCGGGGTGGCCGGGGCGGCGGGAACGTCGGAGAGCTTGACGGTGGCGGCGTCGCTCTTCGCCACGTCCGTGTTAGCCAGCAGGGTCACGCCGCCGTGGACGTTGCCGTTGGCGGGCGTGGGCCCGGAGTCGGCCACGGGAGCGTTGTTCTTGATGTTGGAGGTCACCACGAGGGCCACCACCACGATGATGGCGACGACGGCGGCGACAATGCCCCAGCCAATGAGCAGTTTGTTGCGCTTGTCCTTCTTGAGCTGGGCCTCGCGGATCTCACGGGCCTTCTCGCGGGCCGCGGCGGTGCGCTCAGCTTTGGACTGACGGGGTTCGTTTGCGGGGCTCATTGGTTCCTCGTGTCGATCGGCCTGGACTGCGCCAGCGGGTGGCACGGTCATCATTTTAGGTGAGAAAGCTGGGGAGCCTGCGCTTTCAAGTTTCTTCCCGTGTGCCCAACGGACGAATAGCCCGGAAGATTCCGCCCCGATAGGGTGAACACAAGCCACAAGCGACCCCAGGGAGCACGAATGCAAGCAACCGAAAGCGCAGAGCACCGCGCCGAGAAGCACCACGAGCATGGCACCGACGCGGGAACCGAGGGCAAGGCCGCGGGGCACCAGGGCGGGACGGACGACGTCGACCGTTTCGATTTCATGGTGGTGTCCAACCGCATGCCGGTGGACCGCTGCTCCCCCGACGAGCCCGGCTGCGAGGACGGCTGGCGCCGCTCCCCCGGCGGCCTGGTCACGGCGCTGGCGCCGATGATGACCAAGACCGACGGCGCATGGGTGGGCTGGCACGGCGCCCCGGACGAACACCTCGAACCGTTCAGCCACGGCGGCATCGACCTGATCCCGGTACAGCTGAGCACCCGCGACGTCGAACTGTACTACGAGGGCTTCTCCAACGCGACCCTCTGGCCGCTGTACCACGACGTGATCGCCCCGCCGGAGTTCCACCGCGCATGGTGGGACACCTACCGCCGGGTCAACAAGCGTTTCGCCGACGCCGTCATCCGCCACGCCGCGGAGGGCGCCACTGTCTGGGTGCAGGACTACCAGCTGCAACTGGTCCCCCGGATGCTCCGCGAGGAACGCCCGGACCTGAAGATCGGCTTCTTCAACCACATCCCGTTCCCCCCGCCGGAGATCTTCGCCCAGCTGCCCTGGCGCCGCGCGATCATCGACGGCCTACTGGGCGCGGACCTGATCGGCTTCCAGCGCAGCAGCGACGCCGGGAACTTCATGCGCTCTGCCCGCCGCTTCCTCGGCGCCAGCGTCAAGCAGCAGCAGGTGCACGTCAAGGGCACCGACGGCCAGACCACCCACATCGCCCGGGCCCAGGCCTTCCCGATCTCCATTGACGTCAAGCAGATCAGCGAACTGGCACAGAAACCGGAGGTCATCGAGCGGGCCAAGCAGATCCGCCGCGACCTCGGCAACCCCAAGACCATCCTGTTGGGCGTGGACCGGCTGGACTACACCAAGGGGATCCGGCACCGGCTCAAGGCCTATGAGGAACTCCTCGAGGACGGCAAGGTCACGGTCGAGGACGCGTCCCTGATCCAGGTGGCCAGCCCCAGCCGAGAGCGTGTAGAGCAGTACCGGCTGCTGCGCGAAGAGGTCGAGGGTACGGTCGGCCACATCAATGGCACCTATGACACCATGCAGAACACCGCCGTCCGCTACCTGCACCACAGCTACCCCATCGAGGAGATGGTGGCGCTGTACCTGGCCGCAGACGTCATGCTGGTCACCGCCCTCCGCGACGGCATGAACCTGGTTGCCAAGGAGTACGTCACGGCCCGCACGAACAACGACGGCGCGCTGGTGCTCAGCGAGTTCGCCGGCGCCGCGGACCAGCTCAAGCAGGCGCTGCTGATGAACCCGCACGACATCGACGGGCTCAAGGACACCATCATGCGGGCCGTGAACATGGAACCCGCCGAGGCCGCCCGCCGGATGCGGGCCATGCGCAAGCAGATCCTGACCAACGACGTCGATCTCTGGTCCGCGGACTTCCTCCGCGCGCTGCAGGAAAAGGTGGTGCGTGATGACTCCTGAGCCCGACGCCAAGCTCTCCCTGTCCCCCGAACTGCTCGAGGCGGTGCGGCGTATCGCCGGCACCGAGGAGCTGCTGGTGGCCATGGACTTTGACGGCACCATGGCCCCGCTGGTGGATCACGCGGAGGACTCCCGCGCCCTCCCCCGCTCGGCCGCGGCGTTTGCCGCCCTGGCCGAACTGCCGCGGACCACGACGGCGCTGATCTCCGGCCGCGCGCTGGACAGCCTGCGCTCGGTCGCGTCCCCGCCGGAGAAGACCCTGCTGATCGGCAGCCACGGCGCGGAGATCTGGATGGGTCCGGGCTCGGCCGAGCTTCAGCTCGACGAGGATCAGCGCCGGCTCCTGGCCGACGTGCGGGCCGTCCTGGAGGAGATCGTCCACGTGGCACCCGGCACCCTGCTCGAGGAGAAGCCGGCCGGCGTCGTGCTCCACACCCGGCTGGCCGCGGACGACGTGGCCGAGGACGCCGTGGCCGCGGCGAAGTCCGCCCTGAAGGACCGCGCCGGGGTTTACCTGAAGACCGGCAACCGGGTCCTGGAGACCTCCGTGGTCCACGCCTCCAAGGGCGAGGCGGTGTCCTTCCTTCGGCAGGCCACGGGCGCGTCGGCGGTGGTCTTCGCCGGCGACGACACCACGGACGAGGACGCCCTGCGCAGCCTGGTCTCAGGCGACCTGGGAGTGAAGGTGGGCCTGGACTTCACCCAGGCGGAGTTCCGGGTGGAAGCCCCGCCGCACGTGTCCGAACTGCTGGAGGCACTGCTGCGCGAGCGGAAGGCCGCCGTCGGCAGCTGACCGCGCCACCCAACCCCACTGACTCGCAGCTCAGGCCGTCTTGAGCGCCCATAACGGCCTTACCTGCCAGTCAGTTGGGGGATGACTCGGGTTCGTAGCCGATCAGCCAGTGCAGTCCGTGCCGGTCCACCACCTGGCCGTCGGAGGCACCCCAGGGCTTCGGGCCCAGCGGGTCCACCACGCGTCCGCCGTCGGCCAGCCGGTCGAACCACCGGTGCAGGACCGCGGGCTCGGCCGTCCCCAACAGCGAGAGCATCAGCCCCTCGCACCGGACGGTGGCTTCACCCTCGGCCGCGTCGGAGCCGGCCAGGCGCACGTCCCCCCTCAGCTCACCGTGGGCGATCGCATCAGCCGGCCCGTCGGTGCGGTTGAACTGCTCATAGGTGAACAAGGCCAGGTCACCGCCGAAGACATCGGCGTAGAACCCGAGAGCCTCGCGCGCGGTACCGGGGAAACTCACGTAGATCTGGAGGGCCGTCATGCGCACAGCCTACACAGCGCCGCACGGCCACGGGTGGCAGGGATCACCAGTGACATCCGTAACCTTTTCCCCCATTCGCGATCCATCTGACATACTCTGTATGTGATGTGGCGCACAGCTACCGTGCGGCGTCGCTGGCTACTCCTCGGCTTCGGCCGGGGAGCAGGCGCAAGACTCACAACTGAATAAAAAGACCATTCACAACGGATCGTCCGGCACGTACCTGCCGGTGAAGGGATTGAAAACTGTGGCAACAGTTACTTTTGACAACGCAACGCGGCTCTACCCGGGCACCGAAAAGCCCGCGGTCGACAAGCTGAACATCGAAATCGCCGACGGCGAGTTCCTGGTTCTCGTCGGCCCCTCGGGCTGCGGCAAGTCCACCTCCCTGCGCATGCTCGCAGGCCTGGAAGACGTCAACTCCGGCCGCATCCTGATCGGTGACCGCGACGTCACCGATATGCCGCCCAAGGACCGCGACATCGCTATGGTGTTCCAGAACTACGCCCTGTACCCGCACATGACCGTCGCGGACAACATGGGCTTCGCCCTCAAGATCGCGGGCGTCAGCAAGGAAGAGCGGGCCGAGCGTGTCCGCGAAGCCGCCAAGCTGCTGGACCTCGAGCCGTACCTGGACCGCAAGCCGAAGGCCCTCTCCGGCGGTCAGCGCCAGCGCGTCGCCATGGGCCGCGCGATCGTCCGTAACCCGCAGGTCTTCCTGATGGACGAGCCGCTCTCCAACCTCGACGCCAAACTCCGCGTCCAGACCCGCACCCAGATCGCGTCGCTGACCCGCCGCCTGGGCGTCACCACCGTCTACGTCACCCACGACCAGGTCGAGGCCATGACCATGGGCGACCGCGTCGCCGTCCTCAAGGACGGCCTGCTGATGCAGGTGGACACCCCGCGCAACCTCTACGACAAGCCGAAGAACGTCTTCGTCGCCGGCTTCATCGGCTCCCCCGCCATGAACCTGCTGGAACTGCCCGTCGTCGACGGCGGCGTGCAGTTCGGCGGAACCGTCTACCCGGTGCCGCGCGATGTCCTCGAGGACGCCTCCGGCTCCACCGTCACGCTGGGCAGCCGACCCGAGGACCTGGAGACCGCCAGCCAGGGCGAGGGCCTGCAGGTTGAGGTCGACGTCGTCGAGGAACTCGGCGCCGACGCCTACGTCTACGGCCACACCACGCTCGACGGCAAGGACCACGACATCGTGGCCCGCGTCGACGGCCGCCGCCCGCCGATGAAGGGGGAGACCATCTGGGTCCGCCCGCAGTCCGGCCATGTGCACCTGTTCGACACCAAGACCGGCGAGCGCCTCGGCGACTAACGCAGTCTTATCCGACGGCGGTCCTCCTGCGGGAGGGCCGCCGTCGGCCGTTAACCGCCCCGTGGTTAGGCGCGCCGCCGGCGGGTGCGGGAGAATTGCCCCATGACCGAGGAGAACCGCATGAGCGAGGACAACGGTGCCCAGTGGCACGACGAACCCACTGACTACGGCCAGATCGGCAAGCTGCCCCGGTACGTGCCCGCGAGCGCCAATGACGACAAGGCGATCTCCAGCTCGCTGAGCATCACCGCGGCCGCCACCGAGCCGGAGCTGCTGGACCTGCCCTGGCACATCGCCCTCGAGGACTGGCCCGCAGAATACCTGGCCGCACTCCCCCGCGGCATCTCCCGGCACATCGTCCGGTTCGCGCACCTGGGCGGCTCGGTCATCGCCATCAAGGAAACCTCCGAGCACATCGCCCGGCACGAGTACCACATGCTCCGCAAGCTGGCCCGGCTGGATGTCCCCTGCGTGGAGCCGGTGGCGGTCATCACCGGCCGCACCACCCCGGACGGCAAACCCCTGAACCCCGTGCTGGTGACCCGGCACCTGAAGTTCTCCATGCCCTACCGCGCCCTGTTCTCACAGATGCTGCGCAAGGACACCCTCACCCGCCTGATCGACGCCCAGGCCCTGCTGCTGGTCCGCCTGCACCTGATCGGCTTCTACTGGGGCGATGTGTCCCTCTCGAACACCCTGTTCCGCCGCGACGCCGGCGCCTTCGCCGCCTACCTGGTGGATGCCGAGACCGGCGAGCTGTACCCGGACCTGTCCACCGGCCAGCGCGAGTACGACCTGGAAATCGCCCGGGTCAACATTGCCGGGGAACTGATGGACCTGCTCGACGGCGGGCTGATCGAGGAGAAGGTGGACCCCGTGGCCACCAGCGAGCTGATCATGGAGAGCTACCGCCGGCTCTGGACCGAGCTGACGGAGAAGGAATCCTTCGAGGTCGGCGAGCGCTGGCGGGTGGCCGCCCGCATCCGGCGGCTCAACGAACTCGGCTTCGACGTCGAGGAATACGCGATCAAGACCACCCAGAACGGTTCCACCATCCAGCTCCAGCCCAAGGTGGTCGACGCCGGCCACCACCAGCGCCGGCTGCTGCGGCTCACCGGCCTGGACGCCCAGGAGAACCAGGCCCGCCGGCTGCTGAACGACATGGACTCCTTCCGCGCGGACAACAACCCCGGCATGGACGAGGAGTACAGCGCCCACCTGTGGGTCAGCCAGATCTTCGAGCCGATCGTCCGCGCCATCCCCCGCGACCTGTCCGGGAAACTCGAACCCGCGGAGGCCGTGCACGAGATCCTGGAGCACCGCTGGTACATGTCCGAGAAGGAAAACCGGCACATCCCGCTGGCCGAGGCCGTGCAGTCCTACATCGACTCCGAGCTGCGGCACCGGCGCGACGAGGCCGCGATCATGCTGAACCCGGACACCGAGCTGCTCAAGATCCTGGAGGTCGAGACTGAGGAGTCCCGCTACGACGGCGACGAGACGGAGGAAGACGAGTACCCGGACGCGGACGACTAGGCCGGTTGCAGCACAGCCGGGCTAAATGGCCTTGCCGGGGTTCAGGATCCCGGCCGGGTCGAAGAGTTCCTTGATCCGGTACTGCAACTCGCGGACCGGTTCCTTCTGCTCCAGGCCCAGCCAGCGCAGCTTGTACTGGCCCACGCCGTGCTCGCCGGTGATGGTGCCGCCCATCGCGAGGGCCACGGTCACCGACTCGTCCAGGGCGGCGCCCAGCCGTTCCATCGCGCCGGGGTCCACGCCGTCGCCGTCCCGGTCCACCCAGAACGTGGGGTGCAGGTTGCCGTCTCCGGCGTGCGCCACCACCTTGAGCTGGACCTCGTGCCGGGCCGCCATCGCCTCGAGTTCGGCCACGTAATCCACCAGGCGGGAGCGCGGGACGGCGACGTCCTCGCCCACCCGGTATTCGTCATCGACCTCGGCGCCGCGGCTGTGCCGGCGTAGCTCCACCAGGGCCTCGGCTTCCGCGTCCGCCTCCGTGGTCACCACCGCGCCGCCGGCGGCCAGCAGCGGCCGGATGGCGGCGGCCTCGGCGGCGGCGCCGAAGCCGTCCGTCTGGAGCAGCAGCAGCGAGGCGCCCCGGGCCGAGAGGGTCGAGCCGTGTATGGCGTCGAGCTGGGCGAGGGTGCCGCTGTCCAGCAGTTCCATGATGGCGGGCTGTACCCGGGCCTTGCCCACGGCCAGCACCCCGGCCGCGGCGCTGCGGAAGTCCGGGTAGAACGCGGCGATGGTGTGCACCTCGCGCGGGAGGTATTTGAGTCGGACGGTGATCCCCACGACGATCCCGAGGGTCCCCTCGGAGCCCACAAACAGCCCCGTGAGGTCGTAGCCGGCCACACCCTTGAACGTCTGGTGTCCGGTGTGGATCAGGGTACCGTCCGCCAGGACGACGTCGAGGGCCAGCACCGAGTCCCGCGTTACCCCGTACTTGGCGCAGCGCAGGCCCCCGGCGTTGGTGGCGACGTTGCCGCCGATCGTGGAGCTGCGGTAGCTGGCCGGGTCCGGCGCGTACATGAGGCCGTGGACGGCGGCGGCCGCGTTGAGGTCCGCGTTGACGACGCCGGGTTCGACGACGGCGGTCTCGTCATCGGGGTTCAGGTCCAGGATGCGGTTCATCTTCTCCAGGCTGAGGACAACGCAGCCCTCGCTGGCGTGGGCTCCGCCGGAGACGCCGGTGCCGGCGCCGCGGGCCACGAGCGGAACCCGGCGGGCGGCGCAGGCCCGGACCACGGCCTGCACGTCCTCGACCGACGCGGCGAAGACCACGGCCTGCGGCAACTGGTAGTCCAGCACGGGGGCCTGGTCCACGGCATAGGCGGCGAGCGCAGGATCCTCCGTCACGACCTTGTCCGCCCCCAGGGCCGCCGTCAGATCCCCAATAATGCCGCGCATGTGCCGCTCCCGTTCGCCGTTGAACCCGCCCTGTGTCGGACCCAGTCTAGGCGCCCGGGACGGCAACCCCAGGCAGCACCCATATCCCCGCCGCCGGGCCGGCGGAGCGCAGCCGCGGCTGGGCGTCACGGGCCACGTCGCCGGGAGCTAACCTGCCGGCATCATCGAACACCAACTCCCCGACGACGAGCGCGGGGGCACCGGCCAGGCCCTTCCACTGTGCGGCGGTCAGAAGTGCCCGGTCGAATCCAGCGTCGGCGGCGGCCCGGGTGACGGCCACCAGCACCGTGGCCCCGGCGGTTTCGCGGATGAAGGCCAGCACGTCGCCATCGGCGTAGAGCCAGCGGATGCCGCCGGCGGTGAGCGCGGGCTGGTCCCGGCGCAGCCCGGACAAAGCGGCGTACAGGCCGCGAAGGTCGTGCCGGACCCGGTCGGGTCGGTCCCAGGGCATGGGGGTCCGGGAGAACTCGCCGTTGTCCCCGGTGAGCCCGAATTCGTCGCCGGCGAAGAGCACCGGCACGCCGGGCAGGGTGAACATCAGCACCGCGCCCAGCTGCTGGCCGCCGTCGACCATGGCGGTGGCCGCGCGGGCGGTGTCGTGACTGTTCAGCGCGTTCATGTTCTGCCGGCGGACGTCCCAGCTGAACGCGGCCGCCAGGTCCTGGTGGGTGGCGAGGAACTCGGCGGCATCGATCCGGCCGGGGCCCGGCAGCGGCGTGCCGAAGAAGTTCACGTGCCGGGCCTCGCCGGCCAGCCAGGCCCAGAGCGGGCGGGTGAAATTCGAGTAGGTCATGGCGCCGTGCCAGTGCTCGCCGCTGAAGTCCGGGGCCGCGTCGTTGGTCGACTCGGCCAGCAGCGCCGCATCCGGGTTAATGCCGCGGACCCGGTCCGCGATCAGCCGGGCCACATCCTGGTTGAGATCCGTCGCGCCGAGCCGTCCGGTCATGTTGCCGACGTCGATCCGCCAGCCGTCCAGGTTGAACGGCGGCAGCAGCCAGCGCGCCACCGGCGAGTCCTCATCCCGGACGAACGCGTCACGCAGCGCCTCGGAGGACCAGTTGAGCTTCGGCAGCGAGGGCACGCCGTACCAGGCCTCGTAGTTGCTGTGGTCCGGGGAGAAGTAGTAGTAGTCCGCCTCGGGCGCGTCCGGGCCGGCCAGGGCGTTCCGGAACCATTCGTGGGCGTCGCCGGAGTGGTTGGCGGTGAGGTCGCCCATCACCTTGAGGCCCCGGGCGTGCGCCGCCTCCACGAGGTCCACCAGCGCCTGGTCCCCGCCGAGGAGCGGGTCCACGGTGGCGAAGGTGGCCGCGTCGTAGCGGTGGTTGGAGCGGGCCGGGAAGAACGGGGTGAGGTAGATGATGTCCGCCCCGAGCGCCTGGATGTGGTCCAGCCGTTCGGTGATGCCGGGCAAGTCGCCGCCGTAGAACTGGTACGGCGTCACCGCCGAGGCGCCCTCCACCGGAGTGGTGTGCCAGTCCGAGGGGACGGCCCAGTCCGGTGCCGGGTGCGTGTCCGCCTGCGCGGAACGGGCGAACCGGTCCGGGAAGACCTGGTACATGGTCCCGGTCCGCAGCCAGTCCGGCCCTGCCGGGTAGGTGCCCAGCCGGAAGTCGGCGTAGTCGGAGACGTCCCGGCCGAAGAGGCCCTGGGCGTTCAGCTGCCAGTTCCGGCCGCCGGCCTCGATCAGGAATCGGTAGCGGAGGACGGGGTTGGTGGCCGTCGTCGCCGCCTCCCACCACGCCCACCCGTCGGCGCGCCCGAGGAGGTCGCAGGGATCGTAGCGTGGTTCCCCGTCGTGCAGGGAGCGGAGCCAGACCCGGGACGCCTCGCCCCACCCGACGGGGATCCGGAGCCGCAGCCGAACCGGGCCGCCGCGCTCCACGCCGTCCGGAGCGTGGAGCGCGGACCCGTCGTGGTGCGGCAGGAGCCCGGCGGCAGCGGCGCCGGACACCCTAGCCCTTGACCGAGCCGGCCGTGAGGCCGCTGACGATGTAGCGCTGCAGGTAGAGGAACAGGGCCATGACCGGCAGGGCCGAGATCACGGCGCCGGCGGCGAAGACGCCCCAGTTCTCCGAGCGCTGCTGGGCGACGAAGGAGTAGAGGCCGACGGCGAGGGTCTGGCTGTCCGGGTCGGTCAGCACCACGGAGGCGATGACGAACTCGCCGGAGATGGCGATGTAGGTCAGGAGACCCACGACGGCCAGGATCGGGGTGACCAGGCGCATGATGATGCCGAAGAAGATCTGAGTGTGGCTGGCGCCGTCGATCTTGGCCGCCTCGTCCAGGGACTGCGGCACGGTGTTGAAGAACCCGTACATCAGATAGGTGTTCACGCCCAGGGCGCCGCCCAGGTAGACCATGATCAGGCCCAGCTGGCTGCCCAGCCCCAGGGCCGGGATGACCTCGGAGATGCCGCTGAGGAGCAGGAAGATCGCGACGACGGCGAGCAGCTGCGGGAACATCTGCAGCAGCAGCAGGCTCAGCAGCCCCACCCGACGGCCGGTGAAACGCATCCGGGAGAAAGCGTAGGCCGCCATGGCGCCGAGGAACACGGTGGCCGCGGAGGTGATGCCGCCGACCACCAGGGTGTTCAGGAACCAGCGGGCGAAGGGCCGGGACGGGATGTTGAACAGGGCGGTGAAATTGCCGAAGTCGATCTTGCTGAACAGGGCGTTGGATCCCACCAGGGTGCCGGTGGAGTTCAGCGCGGCGGAGAGCACGTAAAGGAGCGGGAAGATCGCGAAGATGGTGACGGCGATGCCCACCAGGTGGCGCCAGCCCTTGTCCGCGAACCAGACGCCGAAGGGGCGGCGGCGGTGCAGGGACTTGAGGCGTTCGACGTCGGCGGCGGTGGCGCGGGCTGCCTCCCCCGTTGCCGGCTCCGCCGTCGTCCCGGTGGCCTGGTCCGTCGGGGTCGCCGACGATGCGGTGCGCGATGCTGGCCCGTTCATGAGTTCACGTCCTCGAGTGCCTTGGTCTGCTTGAAGCTGATGGCCGATACGGTGGCCACGATGATGAAGATGATGATGGCAAGGGCGCTGGCCAGTCCGTAGTCGCGGCCGGTGCCCTGCCCGAAGGCCACCTTGTAGACCAGGGTGATCAGGATGTCCGTGGCGCCGATGTCCCGTGTGGTGTCCGCGAAGCGCGGGCCGCCGCCGGTGAGCATGAAGATGACGTTGAAGTTGTTGAAGTTGAACGCAAAGGACGAGATCAGCAGCGGGGCGATCGAGACCAGCAGCAGCGGCAGCTTGATCGAGCGGAACACCCGCCAGGCGCTGGCGCCGTCCATCCGGGCAGCCTCGTCCAGTTCGGAGGGCAGGGACTGCAACGCGCCGGTGCAGACCAGGAACATGTACGGGTAGCCGAGCCAGAGGTTGACCACCAGGACGCTGATCTTGGCCAGCACCGGATCCGTCAGCCAGCCGATATGGGCGCCGCCCAGGAGGGTCTGGTTCAGCCAGCCGAACTCCGGGTTGAGGATGCCGGACCAGACCAGGCCGGTGAGGAAGGCGGGGAAGGCATAGGGCAGGATCATCAGGATCCGGTAGACCTTCTTGCCCTTGAGGTCCTCGCGGTTGAAGGCGATGGCCAGGAACAGGCCCAGGGCGAAGGTCAGCGCCACGGAGGCAATGGCGAAGGTGAAGGTCCAGAGAATGACGCCCAAGAGCGGCCCGCGCAGGCTCGGGTCGGTGAAGGCGCGGGAGAAGTTTTCGAAGCCGACGTCGATCTTCCAGCCGGTGGACAGCGTCTGCCCGTCGGCCGCGGCGAAGGCGCCCTTGCCGTTGTCGCGGTAGACGGCCCCGCTGTCCGTGTCCGTGAAGGTGTCCGCGCCGGCGTCGTACTTCAGCGAGGGCTTGAACTGATAGGCGTTGCTGCCGTCCGCGGTGCGCAGTGTTCCGTCGGCCGGGTCGGCGGAGACGGGGACGGTGAGGGCCAGGATCTTCTGCTGGTTGGCGACGATCTCCTGGAAGTTCAGGGTCTGGTAGCCGTCCAGGGACTTGGCCTTGCCGGTGGAGTCCTTGACCGCGCCGGCGGCGTCCTCAAGGGGCTTGTCCGTGCTGCCGAGGGAGACCTTGCCGGCCGGGTCTGTGAAGAGCAGGTAGAACGAATCGCCCTTGGCCAGGACCGAGGTCTTATAAGCCGGGGAGTCCGGGACGCGCTTCTGGGCGGTGAGCTGGATGGCGGCGATCGCGTCATCCTTGGTGCTGTTGTGCCCGTCGCCGTAGTTGGTGAAGGCGATGTAGCCGCTGAAGACCACCACGAAGACCTGGAAGATGAGCAGGAACAGGACGCCGGGTGCCAGGTATTTGGCCGGAAGTCCGCCCTTGCGCAGGTAGATCCAGTTGATCGCCAGGACCACGACGGCGGAGACCACCAGGACGGTCCAGGAGTGACTGAGGAACAGCATGGTCAGGACGAAGACGGCCAGCGCATCGACCAGGCCCAGCAGGACGATCTTGGCGATGACGCCCTTGGTCCCGTCCGGGGAGGTGCGGCGGCGGGCTGACCCGGCCTGCCGTCCCGTTCGCTTGCCCGTGCGGGTTCCCGCGCCCGGGGCTGGCGGTGCGGCGGAGGGGTCGGTGCCCTCGCGGAGTTCTGTATCTGGCATGGCTCTTCAGTCCTTGGGAGAAGCAGGGTGATGCAGGAACGGGCCGGGCGGTGTGGTGCCGCCTGGCCCGGAGCTGTCCGGATCCCTCCGCCGCGCCTAAGCGCGGCGGCGGGATCCGGCGCGGGGGCTAGCCCCCGATCTTGGTCTTGATGCTGGCAGCCATCTTGGCCCAATCGGCGGCCGGGTCGCCCTGGCCCTTGATCAAGGACAGTTCGGTTGCACCCCAGTCAGCCCAGACGGCGCTCATTTCCGGGATGGCCGGCATCGGGACGCCGGTGGCGCCGATCTTGCCGAAGGCCGCGACGACCGGGTCGCTGGCGGCCTTGTCGAAGGAGGCCTTCAGTGCCGGCGGGCGGCCGCCGGCCTTGTACATGGAGTCCTGGGCTGCCTCGGAGGTGAGGTAGTTGGTGACGAACTCGTTGGTGGCCAGGGCGTTGGCGCTCTTGGAGCTGATGAAGAAGCCGTTGACGCCGATGAACGGCTGCGCCGGCTGGTCGCCTGCGGTCGGCAGCGGGTCAACAGCGAACTTGATGCCCTTCTTCTGCACGTCCGGAACGTTCCACGGGCCGGTCAGGTAGTACGGGGACTCCCCGGCCAGGAACTTCTCCTTGGCGATATCACCGGTGATGTTGGAGTTGATGATCTTTTCGCCGGCGTCACCCCAGGCGGCGAGCTTCTTGGCGAACTCGACGCCGGCAGCGTCGCCGATGAGGAGCTGCTTGGGGTCGTAGCCGCCGTCGGCAGCCTTGCCGAAGACCTGCGAACCCATCGAGGACTGCAGCGGGTACAGGTGGTACGGGTCGCCCTGCTTGGGGTCCATGCCCACCAGGAACGGGAACTTGGCCTTGCCGTCGGCGACGGCCTTCTTGCCGTTGCTGATGACCTCGTCCATGGTCTTGGCGGAATCGGAGACGATTGCCGTGTTGCGCAGCAGTGCGATGTTCTCGATCGCGTACGGGACACCGTAAACCGAGCCGTTGTAGGTCATGGCCTTGATCGAGGAATCCTGGAAGGAGCCCTTCTTGTCGCCGAGTTCGACGGGGGCGATCACGCCGTTCTGGACGAACTTGCCTACCCAGTCGTGCGGTCCGACGATCAGGTCCGGGCCCTTGCCGGTGGGGACCTGGGTGATGAAGTCGTCACGGACGGCGGCGAAGTCCTTGACCACCAGTTTGACCTCGATGCCGGTGTCGGCCTGGAACTTGGCGGTGATGTCCTTCAGCGCCGGGGAGCGCTCGGCGTCGACCCACATGGTGATGGTGCTGGCACCGGAGGCCTTGAGGTCCGGCTTGGCCGTGGCGGACGGCGAGGCCGGGGAGGTGGCTGCCGCGCCGCCGCAGGCGCTGAGGGCCAGCGCGGCCACGACGGAGACGGCACCTGCCGTGAAAACCCGGCGGCTGGTGCCGGTGGTGAGGGTGTTCTGCACCTTCATTGGTGTCCCTTTCATAAAGATCCTGCATCCACACGTGAGGCCCGATCGGATCGAGTCGGGCCTGGTGGCATCGTCGGTGATGTGGCTCACAGCTGCAAGCGCTTCCAAGTTACACGCCGGTAGGTGGTTTGGGAAGTCGGTATTTGCCGGGCGTGTCGCGGGCGCCGGCCCCTCCGGCTGGCCCTTAGGGCTCCTTAGGCCGCCGATTAGCCCGGCGTTACAAGCAAATTCGCATTGCTACCCCGACGGAGGGGCCCCGGTGCCGGGAGAAGCGGGTGACCGAAACTTCTGGAAGCGTTTTCATTTCGGTGTCTTCGGCCTTACGATTACCGGCATGTCAGTTGATACAGTCCCAGCCTCCCTCGCCGGCCCGTTGACCCTGGTGCACGCCGCAGACCACACGCCCGGCTGGTGGCGGTCCGCCGTTATCTACCAGGTCTACCCCCGGTCCTTCCGCGACCTGAACGGCGACGGCGTGGGTGACCTCGCCGGGATCACGGCAGAGCTGCCGCAGCTCGCCGAACTGGATGTCGACGCCGTCTGGCTCTCCCCCTTCTACCGCTCCCCGCAGCGCGACGCCGGCTACGATGTCAGCGACTACTGCGACGTGGACCCGCTCTTCGGCACCTTGGACGACTTCGACGCCATGATGGCCGAGGCCAAGCGCTTGGGCCTGCGGATGATCGTGGACCTGGTGCCCAACCACTGCTCGGACCAGCACGCCGCGTTCCAGGCCGCCCTCGCCGCCCCGGCCGACGGCCCGGAGCGGGACATGTTCATCTTCCGCGACGGACTCGGCGAGTCCGGCGAGCTTCCCCCGAACAACTGGCAGTCGCACTTCGGCGGTCCGGCCTGGACCCGGATCACGGAGCCCGACGGCACGGCCGGCCAGTGGTACCTTCACCTTTTCGATTCCTCCCAGCCCGACTTCAACTGGGACAACGACGCCGTCCACGCCGAGTTCGAACGCGTCCTGCGGTTCTGGCTGGACCGTGGGGTCTCAGGCTTCCGCGTCGACGTCGCCCACGCCCTGGTCAAGGCCCCCGGCCTGCCGGCGTGGGGCGGCCGCGCCGACGGCAACAGCTCCGACGGCTTCCCCGGCCACGAGGCGCCGATGTTCGGCCAGCCGGCCCTGCACGACATCTACCGCGCCTGGCGCCGGATCCTGGCCGAATACGGTCCGGACCGGATCCTTTGCGCCGAGGCAAATGTGGACCCGCTCCCCCGGCTGGCCGACTGGGTCCGCCCCGACGAGATGCACCAGGCGTTCAACTTCCCGTACCTGCACGCCGGCCTGGACCCGCACCGCATGCGCCGCGTGGTGACCGAGTCCCTGAACGCCCTGGACGCCGTCGGCGCCCCGACCACCTGGGTGTTGTCCAACCACGACGTCGTCCGGCACGCCACCCGCTTCGGCTACGACGGCCCGGCACCCCGCGACGGCGACGGCATCGGTCCCGCCGATCCCCAGCCGAACGCCGAGCTCGGCCGCGCCCGCGCCGCCGCCGCCACGATGTTCATGCTGGGCCTGCCCGGCGGGGCATACCTCTACCAGGGCGAGGAACTCGGCCTGCCGGACGGCATCGACATCCCCGACCACCAGCGCCAGGACCCCACCTTCGGGCGGACCGGTGGCGAGCGGCTGGGCCGCGACGGTTGCCGTGTGCCGCTGCCGTGGCGGGCCGGCGAACCGAACAACGGCTTCGGCTCCGGCGCGGACCCGTGGCTGCCCCAGCCGGAAAGCTTCGGCGCCTTGGCCCGGGACACCCAGGCCGCTTCGCCGTCGTCGCATTTGAACCTTTACCGCAACATGCTCGCACTGCGCCGGCAGCTGCGCCTCGGCGAGGGCTCCCTGGCCTGGCTCGAGGACTGGTCCACGGACAGCTCGCTGGGCTACCTGAACGGCACCGTCGCGGTGCTGATGAATGTGGGTCACGAACCGCTCGACCTGCCCGCCGGAACCGTGCTGCTCCGCAGCTCCGCGGCTGCCGGCATGAACGTCCCGGAGCATCAGTTAGGCTCAGGGGAAACTGTTTGGCTGGAAATCTACATCGAGGACACGGAGAGCTGAAAATGCCCGGCATCAAGGACGTCGCGGAACGGGCCGGCCTCTCCATCGCCACCGTTTCACGCGCCTTGAGCGGCAAGGGCAACGTCTCTCCCCGCAGCCGCGCGCTGGCCCAGGCCGCGGCCGCGGAACTCGGGTTCGTCCTCTCCTACCATGCCTCCAGCCTGGCGTCCGGGCGGAACCACAACGTCGGCGTCGTGGTTCCGTCCGTGCACCGCTGGTTCTTCTCCGCGGTAGTGGAAGGCGTCTCGGCCACCCTGCTCGACGCCGGCTACGATCTCACGCTGTACAACGTCAGCGACGGCGAGGAGCGGCGGCACAGCGTCCTGAACGACTTCCTGCTGCGCAAGCGGGTGGACGCGGTCATTGCGGTGTCCCTGGAGCTCAGCGAGGCCGAAATCCAGCAGCTGCTGGCCATCCACCGCCCCATCGTTGGCATCGGCGGCCCCCTCCCCGGGGCTCCCACCATACGGATCAACGACTCTGCCCTGGCGGAGGCTGCCGCCCGGCACCTGATCCAGCTGGGGCACAGCCGGATTGCGCATATGACCGGAGACGCCGCCTACGACAAAGACTTCCGGCTGCCGGGCACCCGCCAGGCAGGTTTTACGGCGGCGATGCACGGTGCCGGCCTTCCCGTGCGGCCGGAGTGGCTGGTCTCCGCCGACTTCACCATCCAGGGCGCCTACGCCAGCGCCCGGCAACTGCTGGGGAGCTCGCCTGAGCGTCCGACGGCGGTGTTCGCCGCCTCGGATGAGATGGCGATCGGCACCATTCTCGCGGCCCGCGACTTCGGGCTCCGCGTTCCTGAGGATCTTTCGGTGATCGGCATCGACGGCCACGAGCTGGGCGAGGTCTTCGGCCTCACCACCATTGATCAGGATGCCCGCGGCCAGGGCGCCCTCGCGGTCCGTCGCCTCCTGGAAGGGCTGGAAGGCGGCAACGGGGAGCCTGCTGCCACGGACATGGAATACCCCACCCGGTTCGTCATCCGCTCCAGCACCGCCGTGCCCCCGGCGGACGCGTCTCCGCTGCACTAATCGTCTCAGCCGCACCAAGACCGCAGCTTGGCGTACGATCCTACCCGGTTACTCCCGCAGCCCTACCATTCGCTCAGCCGTAGAGGGCTGACCGCGGGCCTTCCGGGGCCCGATCCCGCACTTCCCTGCCGAGTAACTGGGGAGGAGCGTACATGACCGGGGGGCTAGCCCTGGTCGCCGCCCATGAAGCGGACATAGCGCTGCAGAATCATGGGCCAGAGGCCCTCGTACTCGTCACGGGTGGCTGCAGGGTGTTCGGCACCTTCCCAGCCGCTGTGAACCAGCCGGAGCTCGGTACCGCCCTCCACTGCACGGAACGCCACGCGGATCTCCGTCGACCACAACGCCTGGGTTCCGGGGTGCCAGCTGGCGTGGAAGGAGAGCGGCGGCTGCCAGTCGTCGATGGTACCCCAGATGGAGGTCCGACCGTCGTCAGCGGTCTCCAGGATCAGGCTTTCCTCGAATTCCACGTACGAGCCTGCCCCGTAGACGCCGTGCTCCTCGAGCGGCCACCACAGGTGCGTGTGCTCAGTGAAACCCACGAATGCCCTGGCGACGGCGCCGGGTACGACGACGGTGCACACCAGCGGGTCGAGGTCCTCGGAGGGCCCGGGCTCTGGGGCGGGCGTTGCGTGGCTGAAGAGGTTATCCATGGGCATCAACTCTACTAGGGCAGTCGATGCACCACCCCGTGCATACTCCCCCTTCCAGAGCCGGCTCAGCGGGGGGGCTCCTACGCCGTTGCTGCCGGCTCCAGAGCCGGCTCAACGGGAGGGGCTCCTACGTCGTTGCTGCTGTGGTCGTTAAAGAGCTCAGGCCCCGACACTGAGTGTCGGGGCCTGAGCCGCTAAATTATGTCCGGCGGTGACCTACTCTCCCACACCCTCCCGGGTGCAGTACCATCGGCGCTGTGGGTCTTAGCTTCCGGGTTCGGAATGGGACCGG